>NZ_JBZCNG010000001.1:0-952018 GCF_058269195.1 Arthrobacter sp. TJ-240 | reverse complement strand
ATCGAAGCATAACGAGTCTCAACAGGCACAAAAGTCATGGGGCGTTCTTCCGTTCGTGGGGTGGGGACGGCAGGGTGGCCGCCGTCGGGCCTGGACGGCGGGCGCCACGGAGCAACTCCGTGGCGCCCGCCGCGATCAGGAGAGGGTGGAAGCGTACGGGTCCCAGTCCTCGGGGAGCGGCTCGGCGGCGGTCGCCGAGCTGGAGAGCGACACGAACTCCCCCGTCTCGACGCTCTCGGAGATCGAGACCATGGCGTCGAGCACGTGGTAGGCCGTCTCGCCCTGGGCGCGGTGCGGACGGCCCTCGCGCAGGGCGCGTGCCATCTCGAGCACGCCGCTGCCGCGCGTTGACGTCGCACCGATCGCGGGGATGGTCTCCGGCTCGTCACTCCCCCGGCGCGTGAGCGTGAGGTCGCCGGTGAAGTTGTTCGGGTCGGGGAACGCGAGCGTCCCCTCCGTGCCGGTGACCTCGACGAATCCGGCCCGCTTGAGCGGTGAGTCGAAGCTGAAGATGCTCTGCGAGGACTCGCCGTTCGCGAACTGGGCGATCGCGCTGACGTGCGAGGGGACGGTGACGTCGAAGACCTCGCCGGCCTTCGGGCCCGATCCGATGGTCCGGGTCTCGCGGGACTTCGAGCCGAACCCGGCCACCTTCGTGATGGCGCCGAAGGTCTGCACGAGGGTGGTCAGGTAGTAGGGGCCGATGTCGAACAGCGGACCGGCCCCCTCCTGGAAGAGGAAGGCGGGGTTCGGGTGCCAGGACTCGGGGCCCGGGGACTGCATCAGGGTCAGCGCCGTCAGGGGGACCCCGATGTCGCCGCGCGCCACGAGCCGCAGCGCGGTCTGCAGGCCCGCACCCAGGAAGGTGTCGGGGGCGCAGCCGAGGCGCACACCGGCGGCGTCGGCGGTCTTCAGCAGGCCGATGCCGCTCTCGCGGTCCAGCGAGAAGGGCTTCTCGCTCCACACGTGCTTGCCGGCGTTGACGGCGGCGGTCGCCACCTCGACATGCGCGGCGGGGATGGTCAGGTTGACCACGATCTCGACGTCGGGGTGGTCCAGGGCGTCCTGGACACCGCCGGAGGCCGGGACGCCGAACTCGGCGGCGCGGGCGGCCGCGACCTCCTCGAACATGTCGGCGACGATGTGCACCTTCACGTCCGGGAAGCTGGTCAGGTTGGTCAGGTATTCCTTGCTGATGACCCCGGCGCCGATGACGGCGACGCCGACGGGGCCCGTGCGCTCGGTGTTCATGGGGGCGCTCATTTCCTTCCCTCGTTCAGGTACGCGAGGCTGTCGGTGACGGCGGTGAAGATGTCGCCCTCGAAATCGTCGAGTTCGACGACGGCGGCCTCCAGGCCGGGAACGGCGTCGAGCACGTCCCAGACGCGCATCTTCCCGGATCCGACGGCCACCTGCTCCTTGTCGTTCTTGGTGAGCGGGCCGTCCTTGATGTGGACGAAGCGCACGCGGTCACCGAGGCGGCGGAGCAGTTCCACGGGGTCCTCACCGCCCACGGCGGCCCAGTAGGTGTCCACCTCGAGGACCACGGCGGGATCGAGGTAGCCGGCGAGCACCTCCAGCGCGGAGGTGCCGTCGATGCGCTCCTCGAGCTCGAACTCGTGGTTGTGGTAGCCGACGGTGATGCCGTACTCGGCACCCTTCTTCGCCGCGGCGTTCAGGGCCTCGGCGGTGGCCCTGATGTCCTCGTCCGTGGTCCAGTGGGAGCGTTCCACGTGGGGGTCGATCACGGTGCCGATGCCCAGCTTGCGGGCCGCCTCGAAGATCTCGTCCTGGTCGGCGCGGAGGAGCGGCGCGTGGCCGGACGGGGCGGCGAGTCCGCTCTCCGAGAGTGCGGCCGCGAGCTCGTCGGCGGTGGCCACGAAGTTGTAGGGCTCGACGGCGGTGTAGCCGAGTGCGGCCACGCGCTTGATGGTGCCCGGCAGGTCCTCCCCCAGTGCCGTCCGCAGTGTGTAGAGCTGGAGTGAATACGTCACGGAGAATTCTCCTCGCTGAGAAAATGGGATTACTGAACCGGTTCAGGTACTACATGAACCTAGGGGATATGCCGGGACGGGTCAAGCAATTCCTGGGGCTATTGTGTAAGCCATGGCCAAGGAAACCATTGCGGGTCTGGCGAAGAGGCTGGGCATTTCGAAGGCATCCGTGTCCTACGCCCTCAACGGCCAGCCGGGCGTCAGCGAGCTGACCCGGCGCCGCGTCCTGGACCTCGCGGAGGAACTCGAGTGGTACCCGAGCTCGTCCGCGCGCGCCCTCTCCCGGTCGCGGGCGGGGGCCGTGGGGATGGTGCTGTCCGCCGATCCCGTCCTGATCGGCACCGAGCCGTACTACATGGCGATGCTCGCGGGCATCGAGACCGCCCTCGCCGAAGGGGACATGGCCCTGATGCTGCGGATGGTGGGGAAGGACCCGGCGCAGGAGCGCGCCACCTACGAGCGCTGGGCGGGCGAGCGGAAGGTGGACGGCGTCCTGGTGTTCGACCACCTGCACGACGATCCCCGTCCCGCCCTCCTGGACCGGCTGGGCCTGCCGTTCGTGCTGCACGGCGCACCGGAGTCGGCGGCGCCGCCCGCGTTCTCCGGGACGACGACGGACCACGCCATGGACGCCGCCACGATCGTCCGCCACCTCCACGACCGCGGGCACCGGCGGATCGCCCACGTCTCCGGTCCCCGCACGTTCCTGCACGAGGAGGAGCGGATCCGCGGCGTGGCGGAGTGCGCGTCCGAGCACGGCATCGACGTGGTCCCGTACGAAGCGAACTATGCGCTCGAGGCCGGGCACGACGCCGTCGTATCCCTCCTGCACGCGCCCGCGGACCGGCCGACCGCGATGGTCTTCGGGAACGACCTCATGTCCATGGGCGGGCTCCTCGCCCTCCGCGAGCTCGGGCTGCGCTGCCCGGGGGACGTTGCGATCGTCAGCTGGGACGATTCGCTCCACTGCCAGCTCGCGTCGCCCGCCGTCACGGCGTTGTCCCGCAACCCGGGGATGCAGGGACGGGTGGCGGCGGAACTGCTGCTCGCCCTGCTCGACGCCGGCAGCATCCAGACCCGTTCCATGCCCGTCAGCGAACTCGTGGTGAGGTCCAGCACCGCCGCGGCCTGAGCACGCGGCTCCGGGCGCTAGCCGGCCGTCGCCAGCACCGCGCCGAGGGGCAGGGCGTCGCCGGCGAGCGACAGGGCGCCGCGGACCCCGGACTCGTCGCCCAGTGCGGGCCGGACGATGTACCCGCTGCCCGGATCCATGAGCGGGTGCTCGGCCAGCGCCCCGCCGACGAGCAGCGCGAGCTGCTCCCGCACGGCGTCGAGCAGTCCCGCCGTCTTCAGCACCCCGCCGCCGACGACGATCCGCTGCGGGGCCACCGCGTACGTGACCGTCGCGAGCAGTTGTGCGATGTAGTAGGCGGACAGGGCGACGGCGTCCTGGTGCAGGGACCCGAGGTCGGTGCCCGGCCTCCCCCACCGGGCCGTGACCGAGGGCCCGGAGGCGAGCCCTTCGAGGCAGTCCCCGTGGAACGGGCAGACGCCCGCGAAGGAGTCGTCCGCGTGCCGCCGGATGATCAGGTGCCCGAGTTCGGGGTGGCTGCGGAGGGTGAAGGGCACGCCGTTGACCACGATCCCGGCGCCGACGCCGGTGCCCACCGTCACGTAGACGAGGTCGCTGACGCCGCGGCCCGCACCGAACCGGTGCTCGCCGAGTGCCGCGCCCGTCACGTCCGTCACGAGACGGACCGGGGTCCCGGGGGCGAGGTCGAGGCCCGCGACGAGGTCGGTGTTCCGCCACCCGGGCTTCGGGGTGGAGGTGATCCAGCCGAAGCGGGCAGCCGCGGCGTCGACCTCGACCGGCCCGAAGGACGCGATGCCCACCGCGTCGAACCGGCCGTCGGCTGCGTGCGGGGCGAGGAAGTCCCGCACCGCCGCCAGGGTCTCCGCCGGGGAGGTCGTGTCGATCCGCGCCTGGTCCACGAGGACGCCGGGATCCTGCGGGTCGGCGACCGCGCAGATCACCTTGGTGCCGCCGGTCTCGATGCCGGCGATCATCGCGTCGCGTCCCCTGCGGCCCCGCCCGGACCGGCAGGCACGAGGGACGGGCGGTCGCCGATGCACCGGACCACGGGGAACAGCGTGGCGGCCGAGAGATCGGCGGGCGCGTCGAGCGGACCGCCGTCGCGCCGGCTGATCGTGAAGACCGCGGTCTCCCCGGGCAGCACGGTGAGCATCATGTCGTCCACCGCTAGTTCCGGGGCACTCACGCCGAGCAGGTCGGCGAGGCGGTCCGCGAAGACGCAGAGGTCGCGCAGGAGCGTCTCCGCATGCACGCTGACGCGCACGGTGCCGCCGTCGGCCGAGGCCTCCGCAGTGAAGCGCGGTGCCGTGGGTGCGAGCGCGGCGTCGGGTACGAAGAACCACGTGGAACGCAGCCCGTCCGCGTCGGCCACGAGGAACTCGGAGTCGCTGACGGCGGCGAGGCCCTCGGGGAGGGGTGCGCGCACCGTCCCGTCCGCCGCGGCGGTGAGCGGAAGGGTCTCGCGGGCGAGCTCCGTCCCGTCCAGCGCGAGGCGGCGCACGACGACGTCGGCCACCCAGGCGGACAGGCCGTCGTTGACCAGCACCACTTCGAGCCCGTCCGGGCCCGTGGGGTCGTCCGTCCCGCCGGCCGTGACGGGGACGATCGCCAGCAGGTGGTCGGCGAAGGAGCGGCGCAGCGCGTACCAGACGGGCTTCTCGATGCCGTCGCCGTCCACGGCGGACCAGCTGAGCACGGGCCAGCAGTCGTTGAGCTGCCAGATGACCACGCCCGCGCAGCGCTCGCGCGTCCGCAGCCACTCGGCGCCGGCGGCCTGCGAGCGGGCCTGCACCATCTGGGTCAGGTAGTGCCAGTCCTCGGCCGCCTCGGGAGCGCCGAAGTAGGGCTCGAGGCCCCGGGCGAGCTTCTCCATGCCGTCGGCGGCCCGCATGTGGTGGGCCACCTGCGGGTTCTCCGGGACGAGGTCCCCCTCGGTCACGACGCGCTGCAGGGTGGACCAGGCCGGGGGTGCGCACCAGCCCATCTCGGAGACGAAGGGCGGGTCGACGTCGCGGTAGTGGACGTAGTCCACGTTGTTCCAGACCTCCCAGATGTGCACGGGCCCCGCGTCGCGGTCGTTCGGGTGCTTGTCCAGGGACCCGGACCACGGGCTGTTGGGCACGTAGGGGCGGGAGGGGTCGAGACGGTCGATGACGCCCGGGAGGACCTCCGTGTAGAAGGCGGCGCCGTACGGGCGTCCGTCGAGGACCTCGGGCCAGCCCCAGTCGTACATGCCCCACACGCACTCGTTGCCGCCGCACCAGATCACGAGGCTCGGGTGCGAGGACAGGCGGGCCACCGCCTGCTCGGCCTCGGTGGTCACGGCCTCGATCATGGCGTCGGACTCGTCGTAGGCCGCGCACGCGAACAGGAAGTCGTGCCAGACCATGAGGCCGCGTTCGTCGCAGCCGGCCATGAACTCCTCGGTCGAGAAGTAGCCGCCACCCCAGACGCGCAGGAGGTTCGCGCCGCCGTCGACCGCCTGGTCGAGGCGCTGCCCGAGCCGCTCGTCGGTGACCTCGGCGATGAAGGGGTCGTCCGGGATCCAGTTGTAGCCGCGGACGCGGACGCGGCGGCCGTTGACCGCCAGGGCCCAGGTCGTGCCGATCGCGTCGGGCTCCTCCTGCACCGTCACGGTGCGCAGGCCGATGCGGCGCGTGCCGGCGGACAGTGCGTCGTCCTCGCTGTCGTCGTGGAGGACCACGGACAGGCCGTAGAGCGGCTGGGCGCCGAGCCCCACGGGCCACCACAGCTCGGGATCGGCGACGTCGAGTGCGAGCACGACGTCGTCGGCGTCGGCGGGGACGCTCAACCGCGCGGCCTCGGAGCCGTCCGGTGCGGTGAGGACCGCAGTCAGGGTCAGCGCCGACGCCGGGTCGGGACGCTCGATACCGACGCTGACGCCGACGGTCGCCGTCGTGCCGCCGGGTCCTTCGTGGAGCGCGGTGTCGGGCCGGATCGAGACGATGCGCCCGCGCGACCAGGACTCGAGGCGGATCGGCTGCCAGATCCCGGCCGTGACGTAGTGCGGCCCCCAGTCCCAGCCGAAGTTGCAGGCGCTCTTGCGCACGTAGGGGTAGGGCTCGTCGTAGGGGCGCGGCAGTTCGCCGCCGAGCTGGACCTCGCACTCGTGGGCCGCGTCCCAGGCGGAGCCGAACGTGATCTCGAGGAGGTTCTCGCCGCGGGCGAGCAGGTGGGCGACGTCCCAGCGGTACCCGATGTGCTGGTCCGCCGTGACGGCGACGTCGTGCCCGTTCAGGCGCACGGTCGCGAAGGTGTCGAGGCCGTCGGCGACGAGCTCGGTCCGCTCCTCGGACGTGCCGTCCCACGTGAAGGTCCGCGAGTAGGTCCACTGCGAGTGCCCGATCCACATCTGGTCCGCCTCGCGCAGGCCGACGTCCGGATCCTCCAGCAGCCCGGCGGCCAGCAGGTCGGTGTGGACCTGTCCGGGCACGGTGGCGGGGATGGCCGCGCCCCCCGTGGCGTACGACGGCGAGTCGTCCGGTCCGGTGGTCCAGGCGAGGTGCCAGGTGCCGCCCAGGTCGAGGGTCTGCGGGGCGGTGGTCGTGTGGTTCATGCACATACTCCAGTGGTGGGTCTGCGGCGCCGCGGGGGCTGCCGGTGGTTCGGGGACCTGCGGGGATCAGGCGCTGAGGCGCTTCTCCGGGTTCGGCGCGGCCTCGGCGAGCAACTGCGTGTACTCGTGCTGCGGGTTCAGGATCACGTCGTCGGCCGGGCCGCGCTCCACGATCTCGCCCTTGAACATGACGAGGATGTCGTCCGAGAAGTGGCGTGCCGTGGCGAGGTCGTGGGTGATGTAGAAGACCCCGAGGTTCTCCTCGCGCTGCAGGTCGGCGAGGAGGTTCAGGACGCCGAGGCGGATCGAGACGTCGAGCATCGAGACGGGTTCGTCCGCGACGAGGATCTTCGGTTCGGGGGCGAGCGCGCGGGCGATGGCGATGCGCTGGCGCTGCCCGCCGGAGAGTTCGTGCGGTTTGCGCTGCGCCATGTCCGGGTCGAGCCGCACGCGTTCGAGCAGCTTGGTGACGCCGGCCATCACCTCGTCGCGGCCCTTGGCCTTGCCGTGCAGGATGAGCGGGCGCCCGATGTGGTGGGCGATGGTGTGGTACGGGTTCAGCGAGGCGAACGGGTCCTGGAACACCATCTGCACGTCGCTGCGGTACTGCCGCAGGCCCGCGCCGCGTC
Source organism: Arthrobacter sp. TJ-240 (assembly GCF_058269195.1). Taxonomy (NCBI): domain Bacteria; kingdom Bacillati; phylum Actinomycetota; class Actinomycetes; order Micrococcales; family Micrococcaceae; genus Arthrobacter; species Arthrobacter sp. TJ-240. The sequence continues at coordinate 944,725 of NZ_JBZCNG010000001.1, read as the reverse complement.
GGCTGACGGGGGCTCCGTCGAGCAGGATGCTGCCGGACGTGGGCCTCTCGAGCTGCATGAGCAGCTTCGCCAGGGTGGACTTGCCGCTGCCGCTCTGCCCCACGAGGGCCACGGTGCGCCCGCTGTCGATCGAGAAGCTGACGTTGTTCACCGCCTTCAGGGTGCTGGAGTGGCGCCCGTTGCGCAGCCTGTACTCCTTGACGAGGTCCTTGACTTCCAGCGAGCTCATGCCTGGTCTCCGTTCTGGGTCCGCGATCCACCGCGGATGAAATCGCCGCGTGCTCCGGTCAGGCTGGGGAAGGACGCGAGGAGTTTCTTGGTGTACTCGTGCTGCGGGTTGGTATACAGCTCGACGGCGTCACCGAGTTCGACGATCTCCCCCTCGCGCATCACCGCGATGCGGTCGCTGATCTCCAGCAGGAGCGGGAGGTCGTGCGTGATGAAGACGACCGCGAAACCGAGGTCGGCCCGCAACCGGGTGATCTCGCGCAGGATGTCACGCTGTACCACGACGTCGAGGGCCGTGGTGGGTTCGTCCATGATCATGACCTGCGGGTCCAGTGCCATGGCCATGGCGATCATGACGCGCTGGCGCATGCCGCCCGAGAGTTCATGCGGGTAGGAGCGAAGCCGGCTCCGGTCCACGCCCACGCGTTCGAGGAGGTCCCCGCATTTCGCGCGGCGCTCCTTCTTCGACATGTCCGGCCGGTGGGTGGAGAAGATGTCCTCGATCTGGCTCTGGATGGTGATGACCGGGTTGAGCGAATTCATGGCGCCCTGGAAGACCATTGCGATCTTGTCCCAACGGAAAGCGCGGAGCTCCTCGCCGCTGAGTTCATTGAGGTCGATCACGTAGCCTTCGCGCGAGTGGAAATGGGCGCTGCCGCCGGTGATGACGGCCGGCGGCTTCAGGAGCCGGTTGATGCCGTAGGCGAGGGTGGATTTGCCGCAGCCGCTCTCCCCCGCGAGGCCGAGGATCTCCCCGCGGCCGAGGGTGAGGCTCACGTTCTTCACGGCCTTGACCACGCGTTCGCCCTTGTACTCGACACTGAAGTCGTCGATGGTCAGGACCGGGTGTTCGCGCGCCTCCGCGGCCCGGCCGCTGCGCTGCTCGCGTCCGGGCCGGCCCTCGTCCGCGGTGTCGAGTGCGCCGAGGTCCGTGATGCTGACGGAGTGGGCTCCCTGGTTGGTGCTGCTGCTCACAGGACATCCTCCTTCGTGGCGGTGCGCAGTTCGGACTTGGAGAGCTTCCAGGAGCGCCGGGTGGCACGGGTCTGGGAGCGCAGCTTGGGATTGATGATCTCGTCGATGGAGAAGTTGATGAGGGCCAGCGCCGCGCCGAACAGGGCGATCAACAGTCCCGGTGGTACGAACCACCACCAGGCCCCGAGCCGCAGGGCGAGCCCGTTCTGGGCGAAGTAGAGCATGGTGCCCCAGGTGAAGGAGTCCGACGCCCCGAGCCCGAGGAAGGAGAGTCCTGCTTCACCGAGGATCGCGAAGATGATGGCGAACACCATCTGCGAGGCGAGCAGGGGGATCAGGTTCGGGAGGATCTCGACGCCCAGGATGCGCCAGGACCGCTCGCCGGACACACGGGCGGCGGCCACGTAGTCGCGGTTGCGCACGCTGAGGGTGAAGCCGCGCAGGACCCGGGCGGAGCCTGCCCAGCCGGTGATCGCGAGGACCACGGCGACGAGCAGGATGCTCTTCTCGGGAACGTAGCTGGAGATGATGATGACCAGCGGCAGCCCGGGGATGACGAGCATGACGTTGCTGAAGAGCGAGAAGGACTCGTCGAGCCACCCGCCGAAGTACGCACCGATGATGCCGAAGAAGGCGGACAGGAAGAGGGTCAGGACGCCGACGATCAGGCCGACCGTGAGGGATCCACGGGTGGCATAGGCGAGCTGCGCGAAGACGTCCTGACCTGTCTGCGTGGTGCCGAGGATGAATCCGTCGGCGGGACCGGCGAGGCCCACGTTGTCGACCGTCGACGGGTCACCGACGAAGAACGGACCGAGGATCCCGAAGAGGGTGATGCTGCCGGCGATGACGAGCCCGATGACGAGCTTCGGTGTGAGGGGCGGGAATGCGCGTTTGGGCCGGGTGGAGCGGGCACTCGCCGCAGCGATTCCCGGGTCCTGGGTGGTGGCGGTCATGGCGAGTCCTAGCTTCGGGCCCGGGTGCGGGGATCGATGAACGAGTAGAGGAGGTCGACGATCAGGTTCGCGCCGAGGACGGACAGTGTGATCACGAGGAAGAGACCCTGCATGAGGGAGTAATCATTACTGCCCACCGCGTTGAGGAGCGCCGAGCCGATGCCGGGGTAGGAGAAGACCGCCTCCGTGACGATGGAACCGGCCACCACGAACCCGAGCGAGATGGCGAAGCCCGCGACCGACGGCAGGACGGCGTTGCGCGCGGCGTAGGTGGTCATGATCCGGCTGGGCCGAAGTCCCTTGGCTTCCGCCGTCAGGATGTAGTCGTCGGAGAGGGTGGACACCATCATGTTGCGCATACCGAGCATCCAGCCGCCCACCGAGGAGATGACGATCGTCAGTGCAGGGAGAGTGCCGTAGTAGATGACGCTGCCGATGAAGGGCCAGTTCCAGCCCGGGCTCACCTCGTAGACGTTGTAGCCGCCGTTCAGCGGGAACAGGCCCCACATACCACCCAGGACGAAGAGGAGGATCAGCGCGAGCCAGAAGTAGGGCACCGACTGCAGCATGGTGGTGACCGGGATGAGGTTGTCCAGCCACGAGCCCCGCTTCCATCCGGCGAGCATGCCGAGCGTCACACCGAGGACGAAGGAGATGATCGTGGCGATCCCGATGAGGCCGATGGTCCATGGCAGGGTCTGCCCGATGATGTCCGTCACCGATGCAGGGAAGAAGGCGACGGAGGTTCCGAGGTCGAGGGTGAAGAGCTTCCCGAGGTACTGCCAGTACTGCACGATCAACGGTGCGTCCGTATTGGTACCGAGGAGAAGTTCGACCGCTTCCCGCGCTTCCGGCGTCACCGGCCCGCGCTGGGCGAGCTTCGCCAGCATGATGTCCACGGGGTTTCCCGGGAGGAGCCGTGGAAGGAAGAAATTGACCGTCAGTGCGGCCCAGAACGCAATCAGGTAGAACCCGAGCTTCTGAAGGATGTATTTCATGGGAATCGACTTTCCACGGCAGGTCGAGGCCCGGCCACGGACGGGAGGGATCACCACGAGGATGATCCCTCCCGTCCGTGGCACGGGGTGGAGGACTGGTTACTCGGAAGGTGTGATGTTCTTCAGCACGATGCCGTTGTCCCAGGCCTTCCACGTCGCTGCGAGGGCGTACGGGTCCTCGTTCGTGGGCCACCCGGTGGCGCGCTCCGTGTTGAACTCCGTCAGGAGCGAGTTCACGTAGATCGGGATGTAGGGCATGTCCCTGACGATCTCGTCCTGGATGATGCCGTACTGCTCCTTCTGCACGGCCTCGTCATTGGTCGACCGTGCGACGGCCAGTGCCTCGTCGACCTTGGGGTTGCTGTAGCGCGCGGTGTTGTTGTTCAGCGCGGACTCGCCGACCGGCGTCGTGTTCGCGGAGTTGTACCACTTCTCGTAGGCGTAGTACGGGTTGTTCGACGGCTGGAGCCCGATGGACTCGAGCGTCAGCTGGTACGAGCCGATGTTGAGGTTGTTGATCCACTCGTTGTAGGTGATCTGCGTCGGCTTGAGTTCGATGCCGACCTCGCGGAGTTGCTGGGACATGGCGTCGTTCAGCGAGATGAAGTCGCTGTAGCCCGTGACCGTCTGGATGCCGAGGGAGAGCCGCTCGCCGTCCTTCTCACGGATGCCGTCGCTACCCTCGACCCAGCCCGCGTCCTCGAGGACCTTCTTGGCCTCCTCGACGTTCGCGTTGGCGGGTGTCTCGGTGTTCTCGGGGTCAGCGATCCAGGCCGCGTCGCGCTCCGGCAGCACCAGGGTGGGCGACGCGGTTTCAGCGAATCCGCCGCCGGCCAGCGCATTGAGCTGCTCACGGTCGATGCCCTGGTAGATGGCCTGGCGCACCGCGGGATCGGTCTGCGGCCCCTTGCAGCCCAGCTCCTCGTTGGAGCAGGTGAAGATCGAGGCCGTCAGCGCGGGTGTGTTGACGTAGGAGAGGTTCTCGTTGTCGGAGAGAATCTGCTCGAGACCGGGCAGGAAGGAGCTCATCCAGTCCACCTCGCCGGCCAGGAGCGCACCGGTGGCGGCATCGGCGCTTTCGAGCGAGATGTAGCGGACCTCGTCGATCGCCGGCTTGCCTTCCTCCCAGTAGACGTCGTTCTTCTCGAGGAGGTAGCTCTGCGCGGTGAAGTCCTTGACCTTGAAGGGGCCGGTGCCGACGGGGTTCGGGTTGGTCTCCGTGATCGGATCCGCGACGTCCTTCCAGATGTGCTCGGGGACGATGCCGCGGTTGCCGAGCACGCTCGGCTCCTGCATGAACGAGTTCTCGGTGAAGGTGAGCACCGCGGTGGTGTCGTCCGTGGCCTCGGCGGTCGCCGCGAGGCCCGTGGTGTTCAGCTCGGGGGTCTCGTTCACGAGGTTGAAGGTGAAGGCCACGTCCTTCGCGGTGAACGGTTCGCCGTCGGACCACTTGACGCCCTCACGGGTCTTGATGGTGAGCTGCGTGCCGTCCTCGTTCCATTCGAACGATTCGGCGAGCAGCGGGGTGGGCGCCTCGTCGGACGCCGCGTTGTACCAGAAGAGCGGCTCGAAGATCACGCCGAGGGTGGGCTGGAGCGCGGTGGACGAGAACGGGTTGAAGTTCTCGGAGATGGTTCCGGTGGCTCCGTTGAAGACCGTGACGGAGGTGGAGTCCGAGCCGGCGCCTTCGTTGGACGCTCCCCCGCCGCCGGCGCAGCCGGTGAGGGCGAGGGTTGCGACGCTGAGCAGCGAGGCGGCAGCCAGGCCCAGTCGCCGGGAACCCGAGAGTGTTGAGGACATCTTTGTACCTTTCATCTGTGGGCGGCTGCGGTGCCGCCGGCCGGTTCCACCACCCGAGGGCGAACCGTTGACTACTTTCTTAGGCCACTTTATTATCTAAGTCAAGTAAGTCTGTGACTTACGTCTCAGGATGGACTCCATCCGGAATGCCTTCAAAGGAGAACCGCATTGCTCCGTCGTGACACCCCCTCCACCCCGCCCGGGAGAGCGCTGACCACGCTCGCCGCCGTCGGCGCCCTCGCCGCCGCTCTCGTCTCCGCCGGGCCGGCCGCCGCGGCACCGCCGTCACCCGAGGTGCAGCGCGCCGGACCTCCCGTCGCCGTCGACCTCGTGGACGGCGACGCCACGCACGAGACGCGCTCCCTCTTCGCCTACCTGCAGTCGGTGCGCGGCACCGGCATCCTCTTCGGCCACCAGCACACCACCGACTACGCCGTCACCGACCCCGCACCCGCGGGGCTGGCCTCGGACGTGAAGAACGGCGTGGGCGACTACCCGGCGATCTTCGGCTGGGACTCGCTGATCCTCACCGGTGACGAGCGCCCCGGAATCCCCGGTGCCTCCCTCGACCGGAACGTGGACGAACTCGTCGACGGCATCCGGAAGGCCGACGCCCTCGGCGGCATCAATACGATCAGCGCGCACTTCCCCAACTTCGCGACGGGCGGCCGCTACAACGACACCGGCGGCAACGCCGTCCGCCAGATCCTGCCCGGCGGTCCGGACAATGCTGCGTTCCTCGAGTACCTCGACGCCTTCGCGGACGTCGCCGAGGAGTCCGTGAACGAGTCCGGCAAGCACATCCCGATCATCTTCCGGCCGTGGCACGAGAACAACGGCGGCTGGTTCTGGTGGGGTGCCGGCCACACCACCAGCGCCGAGTACAAGGAGATCTTCCGCTACACCGTGGAGTACCTGCGCGATGTCAGGGGTGTGCACAACTTCCTCTACGCCTACTCCCCGAACGGTTCCTTCGGCGGCACACCGGAGACCTACCTCAAGACCTACCCGGGCGACGACTTCGTGGACGTGCTCGGCTACGACCTCTACGACGGCACGAACGGCAGCCAGCAGTGGCTCGATTCCCTCGTGGCCGACACCGCGATGATCTCGCGCATGGCGGACGAGAAGGGCAAGATCTCCGCGCTCACCGAGTTCGGCATGAGCGGAGCCCTCAAGCCCAACGGCCAGAACCCGGACCTGCAGTGGTACACGAGCATCCTGAACGCGCTGCGCAGCAACCCCGATTCGGCGAGGATCGCATACGCGCAGACCTGGGCGAACTTCGGGCTCGAGCAGTTCTTCCTGCCGTACCCGGCGTTCGGGTCCACCCCCGAGCACGAACTGATGCCGGACTTCCGCGCGTTCCACGCGGATCGCGCCAGCTACTTCGCGGGCGACCTGAAGAACGTGTTCACCCGCCGCACGCTGCCCGCCGCACAGGAGGCGACCGTGCACATCGTCACGCCGACCGACCGCCAGCGAGTCACGGGTCCGACGACGACCATCCGCGTCAGCGCGCAGGGCGTGAAGAAGGTGAACGCCACCTACTCGGTGGACGGCGGCCCCGCGCAGCCCCTGACCCTCGACGCGCAGGGCTACTGGTCCGGCACCTACACGATCCCCGACGGCAATACGGAGGCCCGCACCGCCACCGTGACGGCCACCGTGACGGAGGGCAACGGCCGCGGCTCGAAGGCCACCTTCACCGATGAGGCCCTCCTGCTCCTCGGCCCTGCGCCGGCCGCCGTGCGCGGCGTCGTGGACACCTTCGAGGCCTACTCCGGCGACGACGTGACCCTCGACGAGGCCTACACGAGCGCCGGCGTCAACACGATCGCGCACTCCGCCGACAGGAAGGCCTCGGGAAACTACGGCCTGTCCTACAGCTACGACTTCGCGTCGCAGAACTACACCGGCATCGGCAAGACGGTGGACCAGGACTGGTCCGGCCTCACCTCGCTCGGCGCGTGGATGCTGCCCGACGGTTCGGGGACGGGTGCCACGCTTCAGGTCGTGGCGGACGGCGTCTACTTCGAGTACAACGTGCCGCTGACCGGCACCGCGCCGCTGCAGGTCTCGGCCCCGTTCTCGGCGTTCGAACCGGCCTCCTGGGACACCGCCCACGCGGGCGCCGTGCTCGACGCGGCGAAGCTCGCGAAGGTCACGCAGTTCAGCCTGTACCTGGGCCAGGGCGATGCGGGCGTCACCAGGGGCACCATCTACGTCGACGACATCATCGCGAAGTAGCGCGCCCGGGCGGTCGGGCGTGCCGGACACGCTCGACCGCCCCTACGATGGGCACCATGGACCACCCCGGACGCCCGCTGCCCGCCGAACGTGACGCCGAGGCGCGCGGACTCGCCGTCACCCTCGTGCACAGGGACGACACCGGCACCTTCGACGACGCGGCCGCCGCCCAGGGCCTCACACGCGACGACGGCGTGAAGACGATGGTGGCCAAGGTCGGTGGCGCCGCGGTGTTCGTCCTGATCCCCGGCACGCGGCGCCTGGACTGGTCCAAGCTGCGTGCCCTGCTCGGCGCCAACCGGGCGTCCCTCGTGGAGCCCGAGGCGGCCCTCGAGATCACGGGCTACGCACCGGGCGCCATCACGCCCCTCGGCAGCAGCAGCGACCTGCCCGTCTACGCCGACGAGCGCATCGCCGGACGCCGGATCGGGATGGGTTCCGGTGCACGGGACTTCCTGCTCTTCACCGATGCCGATCCGCTCCTGGCGTCCCTCGGCGCCACGATGGGTGACATCACGTCCTGAGCCGGACCGGGAACCGCCAGGCGGGCCGGACGGGCGCGGTCGTGCCGGGCGCGGTCGTGCCGGGCGACCGCGGTCGGAGACGGTCAGGCGAGGGTGCGCGCGTAGCAGACCGAGTGCGCCTCGCCGGCGTAGTGGCCGAAGTTGTCGATGCGGCGGTAGCCCTCGCGCTCGTAGAAGCGCATCGCGTCCGGCTGTTCCGTTCCGGTCTCGAGGAGCAGCTCCGGGCACCCCAGGGTCCGCGCCTCCTCCTCGATGCGCCGCAGGATCGCCGTCGCGACGCCCTGGCCGCGGAGGGCCGGCAGCACGAACATGCGCTTGATCTCGAGGCCCCCGGCCCCGAGCGGCCGCAGCCCGCCACAGCCCACTGCGGTCCCGTCCGCGGTCCGCGCGACGAGGAAGAACGGCACGTTGTCCGCCGTGGGCGGCTCGCCGGGCTCGTGGTCCTCGCTGCCGTAGCGCACGTGCAGCTCGGCCTGCTGGGCGTCGCGCAGCGCTGTGGCATCGGGGGTGTCGTAGGGCACGCGGTCAAGAATCAGGTGCATCGGGGCGTCGCTCCTCGCGGGGTGTCGGGGCCTTCCATCCTTGCACCCGGGGATCTCCGGCCGGGCGTCCCGGCGAGCCGCAGGTGCCTCAGCGCAGCACCCGGAGGTGCACGAGCACGGCCTGTTCGGGGTGCAGCAGGGGCACCTGGAGGCCCATCGACCCGAGGACGCGGCCGTTGACCACCAGGTCCCCGCCCTGCCAGGCGGGTGCCGTGAAGGGCTGCCCGGACGGCCCGGGACCGCCGACCTGCGTGATGGCGTAACGGGCGTCGGGGTCGAGGCCCGGGAGCTTCACGAGCCCGGGCGGCCAGGTGGACGGACGGGCGAGCAGCGAGAGGGAGAAGAGGGCCTCCGAGGCGTCCGCAGCGACGACCCCCGTGACCGCGACCTCGCGGAGCGCGGTATCACCGCGCACCGTCGTGCCGGAGTGGAGCAGTGACCGGAAGCGCTTGTGGAGAGCCACCCAGCCGGCGACGGCGGCGAGTTCGCCGTCGTCGAGCCCGTTGATGTCCCACTCGATGCCGAAGTGCCCGAACATGGCCGTGATGGCCCGGAAGTCCAGGGAGGAGGCCCGGCCCGTGGTGTGGGAGACGGCGCTGCCGATGTGGCTGCCGACGAGCTCGGCAGGGAGCAGCTGCGCGGTCCACCGGAGGATCTGCTGCCGCTCGAGCGGGTCGATGCAGTCGCTGGCCCACACCCTGTCCGTCCGCTCGAGGATGCCGAGGTCCACGCGGGCGCCGCCGGAGGAACAGGATTCGATCTCGAGTCCGGGATGCCGGCGGCGCAGCTCGTCGAGGAGCGCGTAGACGGCGTGGGTCTGGCCGTGGACCCGGGGGCGCCCGGTGGCGGCCGATCCGGCGTCGACGAGATCCCGGTTGTGGTCCCACTTGAGGTACTCCAGGCCGTAGTCGGTGACGAGAGCCGAGATGCGGTCGAGGAGATAGGCGGACGCCTCCGGGACGGTGAGGTCGAGGACCTGCTGCCTCCGGGCTTCGAGCGGCAGGCGGCCGTTGACCCGGAGGATCCAGTCCGGGTGGTTCCGGGCCAGGTCGGAGTCGGGGTTCACCATCTCGGGTTCGAACCAGAGCCCGAACTGCATGCCGAGCGCCCGCACCCGGTCCACGAGCGGGTGCAGGCCCTCGGGCCACACCTCCGGATCCTCGAACCAGTCACCCAGCCCGGCGGAATCATCGCGGCGCCCCCGGAACCAGCCGTCGTCGAGCACGTAGCGCTCCACACCCACGCGGGCGGCGCGCTCCGCCAGTTCGAGCAGCGGCTCGAGGCGGTGGTCGAAGTACACGGCTTCCCAGACGTTGAGCGTGACGGGGCGGTCGGACGCCGGGTGTTGCGGCCGCGAGCGCAGCCACCGGTGGAATCGCGCGGCCTGGTCGTCCAGCCCCCGGCCGTAGGAGGCGTACAGCCAGGGCGAGGCGTAGGTCTCCCCCTCGGCGAGGACCACCTCGCCGGGCAGGAGGAGTTCTCCGCCCCCGATAACGGTCCGCCCGCTCGTCATCCGCTCCACGAAGGACTGGTGGTTGCCGCTCCAGGCGACGTGCACTCCCCAGTTCTCGCCGTCCCGGAAACCGAAGCCGGGGACACCCGCGCTCAGCACGGTCGGTGAATCAGCGCCCGTACGGCCCCGCCGCACCTCGCGCCGGTACGTGCCCACCGTGACGCGGTGGCGTTGCGGCACGCGCTCCTTGGCCCAGCGTCCCGCGAGATCGAGGATCTCGTGGGCCTCGGGGGCGAGAGGGAGGACGACGACGAGGTCCTGCAGCTCGTAGTCCTCCGGAGCGCGGTTGGTGATCGTGGCGCGTGCCCGGAGCAGGCCGGAAGCCAGGAGTTCCAGGGTGTAGTCCAGGGCGAGCCGGGTGAGCGGATCCTCGGCGTGGACCAGCAGCCGGTTGCCCTCGACGTCGTGCTGCACGGCTGTGAAGAGGGGTGACCAGTCCTGCCCGCCCCGGTGCCCGGACAGCCCGGGCGTCCCCATCCAGCCGGCGCCGTGCTCGGGCAGGACGCCCAGCCGGACCGGGAGGTCGGTCGTGTTCTCGAGGAGGGGTTCCCCGAGGGCGGCGACGACCGCGAGATCCTCCGGCCCCAGGTCGCCGAGGGCGGCACCCCAGTACAGCACCTCGGGGAGGCGGTCCACCGGGCAGCCGAGGACGACGCTGACGCCTCCTGCCTGGAGATGTCTGATGGTCGGTTCCGGAAGTGGCATGGGTCCCTATCGCCGCGGTATCTACCTGTACTAAGTTAATCTACTAAATATAGTGACCAATGGAAGGATGCGCCGTGAACCTCGAAGGGTGCCTTGTTTTCGCCGGTGACAGCGTCACGGACTGCGGCCGACGCGAGGACCCGGACCACCTGGGTTTCGGGTACGTCCGCGAGCTCGCGTCGTCCGGGTCGCTGTCGGGGTGCCGGGTCCTCAACGCGGGTGTCGGCGGCGACCGGCTCGAAGACCTCGAGCGGCGCTGGGAGACGGATGTACTCGCCACACGGCCCGACGCCGTGTCCGTGATGATCGGCATCAACGACACCTGGCGCCGTTTCGACAGCGGGATCGCCTCCGATCTCGGTGCCTTCACAAACCGCTACCGCCGCCTGCTCGGCACTCTCGCCCCCGATGTGCGGATCGTCCTGCTGGAACCATTCGTGCTACCGGTGCATCAGGACCAGGTCTCCTGGCGCGAGGACCTCGATCCGCGGATCGACGCCGTGCACCTGCTCGCCGAGGAGTTCGGCGCGGTGATCGTCCCCGTGGACGGCATCCTCAACGATCTGGCGCAGCGCACGGGGGCCGCCGGTCTCGCCGACGACGGCGTCCATCCCACGGCGCAGGGCCACCGGGAGATCGCGGCGGCCTGGCGCCGGGCCGTGGACGCGGCATGACGGCCGGGCCCCGGAATCCCCCCGGAGAGAAGGTTGCCCCTTCAACTGCTCCACCCTCGGGGCTACCATTGACCGTGATCGAAAAGACCCGCCGCCGCGAGTCTTCCCGAGGGAAGGTCATCGACCTCATTCGCTCAAGCGGACCGATCAGTCGCGTGGAACTCGCCGAGAAGACGGGCCTGACCCAGGCCACCATCTCCACTCTCGTGCGCACTCTGCTGACCGAGGACATCATCCTCGAATCCGGCCGCGGCGAATCGACGGGCGGCAAGCCCCGGATGTTCCTCGAACTCAATCCGGCCTCGCGCCTCGGCGTCGGCGTCCATATCGGTCAGGACTACATCACCTACATCATCGCGGACCTCCGCGGCCATGTGGTGGGCCGGCGACGCGTCGACGGCCCGGGCGACACCTCCCCCCTGACCGTGGTCAGCCGGATGACGAGGGACATCGAGGCGCTGATCGTCGAGTCGGGCGTCAACCGCGGCAGCATCGTGGGCATGGGCATCGCGACGCCCGGGCCCCTCGATCGCGCCACGGGCACGGTCCGCAACGCACCGTCCCTCGAGACCTGGAGCGACTTCCCCATCCGCCGAGCGCTGACGTCCACCACGGGCTTCCACTGCGAGTTCGACAACGACGCCACGGCGGCGGCCATCGGCGAGTACTGGCTCGGCGCCACGGAGGGGTACTCGAGCTACGCCTCCGTCTACATGGGCTCGGGCATCGGCTCCGGCATCGTCATGGACGGCACCATCTACCAGGGCGTCAGTTCCAACGTCGGCGAGATCGGCCACGTGACGGTCGACGCCCGTGGACTCCAGTGCCCCTGCGGCAACATCGGGTGCCTGGAGCTGTACGCGAGCCCGAGGATCGTCGTGGCGCAGGCCGCCGACGCCGCGGCGCGGGGGGAGCTCGCCATCCCCCTGACGGGCGTGATCTCGGAGGACTTCGCCGCCGTGGGGACGGCCGCGACGAACGGGGACGCGACGGCGCTGCGCCTGATGCAGGATTCCGCCGAGTACGTGGCGAGTGCGGTGATCTCAATGGTGAACCTCCTCGATCTCCAACTCATCGTCCTCGCGGGAAGCGCCTTCTCGACGGCCGGTGGGTTCTATGTGGACATCATCAGCGACGCCCTGGCTCGCCGGGCGATGGCGCGGGCGATCCACCCCGTGGAGGTCCGCCTGTCCGTGAACGGCAACGACGCCGCGGCCCTCGGCGCTGCGACGCTGGTGCTGCAGGACCGATTGTCGCCGCGCACCCTCCGCTCCGTCTCGTTCGCCTGACCGGCGGACGGGACCACCGGATCAACGCCTTCCTCCGAGGAGAAGACCATGCCATCCCGCCTGCCCGTCACATCCCACACCTCACCCGAAGCCGCACGGCTGCTCGAGCGGATCTACGCCCTGCAGGGCAGCAGGACGCTCTCCGGGCAGCACAACACGCCGCGCGAGATGTCCGACTACAGCGACCAGGCGGCGTCGATCGCCGGCGCCTACCCGGCGGTCTGGGGACAGGACTTCGGCTTCGCCGCGGACGGCACCATGGACGGGGTCGGCTTCCGCCAGGGCATCATCGACGAGGCGAAGCGCCAGCACGCCGCAGGGTCGGTCATCACCCTCATGTGGCATGCGGTCCGACCCACCGAGGACGAGCCGGTCACGTTCGAGGACAGCATCTGCAACGGGAGGCTCTCCGGCCAGGACTGGCAGGATCTCCTCACTCCCGGCACGGCGACCCACGAACGCTGGAAGGCGCAGGTCGACGTGGTCGCCGGGTTCCTCGCGCAGTTGCGCGATGCGGCGATCCCCGTCCTCTGGCGGCCGTACCACGAGATGAACGGTGAGTGGTTCTGGTGGGGCACACGCCCGGGTACCGGGGGTTACGAGGCGCTCTACCGTCAGCTGTACACCCGGTTGACCGAGCTGCACGGGCTCACCAACCTCCTCTGGGTGTGGAACGCGAATGCGCGCCGCGAGAACGTGGCTCCGTACGCCGACTGCTACCCGGGCCACGACGTCGTCGACATCCTCGCGTTCGACGTGTACGAGAACATGTACGGGCAGGAGAGCTACGACGAGCTCGTCGCGCTCGCCGAGGGACGGCCGGTGGCACTGGGCGAGGTGGGTGTCCTTCCGACGCCGTCGATCCTGGAGGCGCAGCCCCTGTGGAGCTGGTACATGACGTAGACGGACTTCCTCACCGAGCACAATACGGCGGACGACGTCCGCGCCCTGATGACCAGCCCGCGTGTACTGAACCGCCCGGGCCCGTGAAGGACTACAGCGCCACGAGCGCGTCGATGATGTCGCACGCCTCGGTCCGCGCGGTGTAGTCGACCCGCACGTCGATGAGACGGATCGTGCCGGTGGCGTCGGCGACGACCACCGTGGGGAACGGGATCGCCGCGGTGCGGTCCATGTTGGAATCGGCCACGTCGATGCCGAGGGCCGCCCTCGCGCGGATCGACTCACGGCTCGGCACCGTGACGATGCCCAGCTGGGCGGCCAGGGCATTGCCCCTGTCCGAGTACATCGTGAGGTACAGCCCCGCCTCGCGGGCGGCCCTCACCGAGTGGTGGGGCGCCTGCGGGCTGATAGCGACGAGCCGTGTGCCGAAGGCCTCGACGACGGGCTGCAGCTCCCGCTGGTAGGTCTTCAGGGCGATACTGCAGTAGGGGCACCACGAGCCGCGGTAGAAGATGAGGATCGCCGCCGCCGCCCCGAGCACCTCCCCCAGCCCGGTCCGGTGCCCTTCCGCGTCGTACAGGTGGGTATCGGGAAGCCGGTCACCCGCTCGGGCGATTCCCTGCGGCGTGCCCGCCCGGCGCAGGTCCTCCTGCTCGCGGGCGAACACCGCGGCCAGCTCCGGCCCGACCTGCGCCTCGAACGTCGGCGTGAATTCCTCGACCTGCGATGCGATGGTCTCCGTGAATGCCGTTCTCTGCTTCATCTGTTCCCCTCGACACAACCGCCACAGGAGCCTCAAACCTGCGGCAGGACCAATTGTGGTCCACTTCACAGCAAATGCCCAGCAGGCAGGCGTCACTGCCGGATCCCGCCCGCAGCACCCGCGCCCCACCCGCGCCTCGCCTGCGCCCCCACCCGCGACGCCGTCAGCCGGAGGACGGCTGGCAGCGCGGACACCACCAGGTGCGACGACGGCCTGGGTCACCGGGCACCTCGGCCCGCACGAGCACGGTGGTCCCGCACCGCAGGCACGGCCTCCCGGCCCGGCCGGCCACCCAGTGCTGCTCGCCCCTGCGTGTGTTCCCCGTGGTGACCTGGTGGGCGCCGGGCCGCGTGGCGGAGAAGCGGAGGCAGCGGGAGCCGAGGGCCACGAGGGCCGGGACGTCGACGTCGGCGATGGCCGTGTCGGGATGGAGGCCGCGCAGAAAGCAGAGTTCGTTCGCCCAGAGATTGCCGAAACCGGCGACATTGCGCTGGTCCAGCAGGGCCGCGGCCACGCGTTCGCCCGGGGAGCAGCGGAGCCGCCGGACCGCCTCACCCGCGGACCAGTCGTCCCGTAGCGGGTCCGGCCCGAGGTGCCCGACGACGTCGTGCTCGGCGCGCGTGGGCAGCAGGTCGACGACGGGGAGGTTCAGCCCGTACGCCGTCGGTCCGTCGGCGACCTCGAGGATCACGCGTGCCTCCGGCAGCAGCCGGTGCGGGAGCCTCCTGCCCGGTCCCGTGACGGTCCAGGAACCCTGCATTCGCAGGTGCGTGTGCAGGGTGAGCCCGCCGTCGAACCTGGTCAGCAGGTGCTTTCCGTGCGTGACGTGCTGTGTCACCCGCTGTCCGTCCAGGGCGTCGGTGGCATGCGCGGGGACGCGCAGGTCCCCGCGCCGGAGGGGCCGGCCATCGAGCGACCGCCGCAGGCGCACGGCGAGGCGGAAGACGCTGTCACCCTCGGGCATGGCGCCTCCTCCGGTCGGTGCTCTGCCGGTAGGAAGACTAACTCCCGCCACGGACACATCCGCCGCCGCCGACCGACGATGCCGTGACTTCCGTTCCCTGCGACCGGCGGCTACTGTGATCCCGTGCCCGGACTGCCCGGCGCGCGTGGTCCACCAGCAGGCCCGGTTCCACCATCCACTCCGAATCACCGAACAGGCCACCATGACCACCAGACTGTCGCCCTCCGAGGACTTCCCGGAAGACCTCACCGCACTCGACCTCCCCGAGGCCGAGGTCCTGAACAGCAGGATCCACCGCGAACTCGACCACGAGTACGCCCACGACGGCGACACCGCGCCGGAGACCGAGTTCCGGCACGAGGAACTCACCGAGGAGCTGGACCGGCGCGACGAGCAGTCCGGGTCCGCAGCCCTCCCCGCCGGGAACGCCGACTCGGAGCGCCTCTCGTCCTGACCTGCGCCGGGAGCCGCCCGATGCGGAAAACTCCCCTCGCTCCCGTCCCTGCTGTGGTCTAGATTCGAAGGCAATGCAATCCACCGAAGGGAGAAGGGCATGAAGAACAAACTCGTATTCGCGGCGGGCATGGCTGCCGGTTACGTCCTCGGCACGCGGGCCGGCCGGGAGAGTTACGAGCAGCTCCGGTCGAAGGCGCAGAAGCTGTGGAACGACCCGAAGGTGCAGGAGAAGGTGTCGTCGACCACCGACACCCTCAAGAGCAAGGCACCCGCTGTCCAGGACTCCCTCAAGGGCGTGCTGAAGAAGGGCGGTTCGGACTCCGGGGACGGCGCGAAGGATCCGGGCGCCCCGGGCAAGGACATCGGCGCGAGTGGGGACCTCCCCCTCGACATCCCCCCGGTGGTCACCGTCATGGACACCGGAACGGCAGGTGCTGCAGGGACTCCGGGTACTGCGGGAACCACCGGCCCGAGCGGTGGTGACCCGCGACACGTCGAGGACACCCCGTTCGAGGCGCAGGACGGGGACACACGCCCCGACCTGAAGGGGTAGTACCTCCGCACATCAGGGGAGGCCCGCTCGCGCGGACCTCCCCTGATGCATGTCCGACACCGATGCAGGTCCGATGCCGACGCGTGTCAGACGCTGATGCATGTCCGACACCGATGCAGGTCCGACGCCGACGCGTGTCAGACGCCCTCGCTCACCGCTTCCTCCGCGTCGAGGCACGCGGCGCAGTCGGCCTCGACGAGCAGGGCGTTGACGGCGACGGCGGTCCGGTAGGCGTCGCCCGCGGCGGGCGCCAGCTGCGCGGCCGGGTCAGCCGCGTTGCCGACGGCCCAGACCCCCTCCACCGAGGTGCGCCCGATGTCGTCGGTGACCACGCAGCCGTCGTCGCGCAGGGCGCACCCCAGTGCGTCGATCAGCGGTAGACCGGTGTCGGAGCCGGGCTCGCAGAAGACCGCCGAACAGGGGTGTACGGAACCGTCCTCCAGACGGACGCCGCGCAGGGCCCGTGGCGCGCCGTCGTCCCCGTCCGCCAGGACGAGGGCCTCGACGCGCCCCTCGGCGATCCTCACACCGCGAGAACGCAGGCGCCGCTCGTCGTCCTCCGTCAGGGGGTCGAGGGTGTGGGGGAAGAAGGTGACGTCCTCGGACCACTGCCGCACCAGCAACGCCTGGTGGAGCGAGCTCGACGAGGATCCCAGGACACCGAGAGGCTGGTCCCTGACCTCCCAGCCGTGGCAGTACGGACACTGCAGCAGGCCGCGGCCCCACGCCTCCCGTGCGCCCGGGACCTCGGGGAGGACGTCACGCAGCCCCGTGGCGAGCACGAGGTGCCGCCCCTCGGCCGACGCGCCGTCCGAGGTGGTGACGGACCACGCCTCCCGGACCTTCCGGGCTCCCTCGGCGGTGCCCTCGAGGAACTCCACACCGTACGGCGCGAGGTCCTGCCGTCCCAGCGCGACGAGTTGATCGGGTGCCGCCCCGTCCCGCGTGATGAATCCGTAGGCAGCCCCGGCCGGAGCGTTGCGCGGCGTTCCCGCATCGACCACCAGAACACTCCGCCTGGCCCGC
Organism: Arthrobacter sp. TJ-240; assembly: GCF_058269195.1. Taxonomy (NCBI): domain Bacteria; kingdom Bacillati; phylum Actinomycetota; class Actinomycetes; order Micrococcales; family Micrococcaceae; genus Arthrobacter; species Arthrobacter sp. TJ-240. The sequence continues at coordinate 927,606 of NZ_JBZCNG010000001.1, read as the reverse complement.
CCGAGGACGAGTGCGGCACTCAGTCCGGACACCCCTCCACCCACGATGACGACGTCGTACGTTCCCAGTTTGTCCATCCCTCCATCCGATCATGCGGCGCGGACGGCCCGCGGCATCAGATTGTGCTTGCCATCAGGGGACTGGCTCTGCGACTTCCCCGTCCGCCGGGACACCCAGCGACGCGACGAGCGAGGCGAACCGCTCGTTCCCGGCGAGGTCCTCGACGAGGACCGCCTTGCCGTCGGCGTCGGCGAGGGGGATGCGCCAGTTGGGGTACTCGTCGTTGGTGCCCGGCTGGTTCTGGGTGCGGCGTTCACCGACCGCGTCGGCGAGTGCCACGCCCAGCAGCACCGAGGGGGTCTGCGCTATGAAGGCATGGAGCGCCTCGACGGTCTGCCGGACGTCCGGTGACGCGCCCTCCAGGAGGCCGCGCTGCCGCAGGAGCGCGAGGAACTTCTCCTGGACGGCGCGGTCCTCGGCCTGTTCCTCCGCCACGGGGCGGCTGAGCAGCCCGAGCTTCTCGCGCAGCGCCACGTGCTCGCCGGCGAGGTAGCCCGCGCTCGGCGGGAGATCGTGCACCGTCACCGTGGTCAGGCAGCCCTCGCGGTAGGCCTCGGGCGGCCGGGGGCCGTCCTCGTCCTGCTCGAACCAGAGGATCGAGGTGCCGAAGACGCCCCGCTCGCCGAGGTACTCCTGCACGCCGGGCTCGAAGACGCCGAGGTCCTCGCCCACCACGACCGCCCCGGCCCGCTCGGCCTCCAGTACCAGGATGCCGATCAGCGCCCTGTGGTCGTAGTAGACGTACGCTCCGGCGCCCGGCGCCGCGCCCTGCGGGATCCACCAGAGACGGAACAGGCCCAGGATGTGGTCCACCCGGATGCCGCCCGCGTGGCGGAGGATGTTGCGGAGCATGTCGCGGAACGCCGCGTACCCGGACGCTGCGAGGCGCTCGGGGTGCCACGGCGGCTGGCTCCAGTCCTGACCGTGCTGGTTGAACATGTCCGGCGGCGCACCCACGCTGATGCCCGACGCGAGCACGTCCTGCAGCGACCACGCGTCGGCGCCGCTCGGATGGACGCCCACGGCGAGGTCGTGCACCACGCCGATCCGCATCCCCGCACCCGTGGCCTCGAGCTGGGCCTCCTGCAGCTGCTCGTCGAGGAGCCACTGCAGCCACTCGTGGAACTCGATCCGGGCGGCGTGGCGCTCCGCGTACTCCCGCGCGCTCGCCGACCCCGGCCGGCCGACGTCGTCCCACTCCGGCGCGCCCGGAGGGTAGGTCTCGGCGAGCGCGGACCAGAGGGCGAAGTCGGCAAGGCCCTGCCCCTGGTGTGCGCGGTACGCGTCGAAATCGTGCTGGCGCTGCTCGGGGCGCGGGTGGGCGAAGACGAGTTCCAGTGCCTCGAGCTTCGCGGTGTAGGAGGAGTCGCGGTCGAGCAGGTCCGTGGCGGTGTTCGCCGCGGCGAATCCGGCGGCGAGGGCGCTGATCCTCGCCCGGGCGGCGTCGTCGAGCCTCGCGTACTCGGGGATGTCCTCGATACGCAGGTAGAGGGGATGGAAGTAGCGCCGCGTCGTGGGCAGGTACGGGGACGGTTCCACGGGAGGCACGGGCTCGGCGGCATGCAGGGGGTTGACCAGGACGAAACCGCCGCCGTGTGCGGCTGCGGCCTGGGCCAGCCGCCCGAGGTCGGAGAGGTCCCCGATGCCCCACGACTCGGCGGAGCGGACGGAGTAGAGCTGCGCCATGAGGCCCCACGTGCGGTGCTTCCTGAGCGCCGCCGTCGTGCTCAGCCGGTCCGGCGTGACCACGAAGGTGGAGGAGGTCTCCCGCCCGTCCACCCTTGCATGGACGGTGTGCCAGCCGAGCGGCAGGGCGTGCGGCAGTGTGCCCTGCCGCTGTTCGAGAGCCTGCCCGTCGACCGTCCGGCCCCCTGTCGCGTCGCCGACGGTGCCGGTGTAGTGGACCCCGTCCTCGTCGACGGCCCAGAACTCCACCTCGGCGCCCACCGGCAAGTGCAGGACCACCGGGTCGATATCGCTCCGACGCACCACGACGACGGTGGGGAGCACCGAGCGCCACGGGCCGTCCTCGACGTCCGTCAGCGCCTGCCCGATCGCGGCGTCGGACGAGGCGTCGACGCCGAGCGCGGCGAGGACGGTGACGAGCGTCTCCGGCGTGACGCGCGCAGGCCGGCCGTCCCACCCCTTGAAGGTGGTGCCCACCCGGTGGGCTTCGGCGAGTTGCTCGAGGGGTGTGGACGCCACCGGGGCGTCTTCTTCATGCTGCGTCGTATCTGCCATGGCTCCAATCTAGGCACGCGGGAGCAGCCGGTGCATCCGCCCCGCACCGCCTCCGCCGATTTGACGGCACCGGCCGGACCCCGTGCCCGCCGCGGATACCAGTCCGGGGAGGGTCCGGCAAGCCTGCGCGCGCCCGGGGGTCCGGCTGGCAGCGGCACGGACCCCGGTGCGACCGTGGGACATGGCCTATTTCCTGGAGTACGTCGTCCCTGCGGAGAGCGGCGGGGCGGACGTGCCGCTCGACGACGATGGTGACGGCGTCACGATCCCGCTGGGTGAGACCGCCGAGCGGGTGGTGCATCTCGACACACTGCCCGCACGCAGCCGGATCGCCGCCGGAACGGTCGAGGACGCGCGGGCCGAGGCCGAGCAGCTCCTCCGGCACAGCAAGGCGGACGCCGGTGAACTGTTCGATGATCCCGCCGACTCCCTCGATGCCCGCTCGGGGCAGCGCGTGGGGGTCTTCCGCGAAGGGGCGGGGTGGACCGAGGGCTGATCCACTACCAGGTGTCCTTCTTGTAGGCGCTGTTCAGCCGGGCGATCAGCAGTCCGAGCGTCTCGACGTCGCCCCTGTCCCAGCTGCGCATCAGCGCGGTGAAGGCCGTGCGGCGGCCAGCCTGGGCGGCGGCCAGCTGCTGCTGCCCCCGGGCGGTCAGCAGGACACGCTGCGAGCGGGCGTCCGACGGGTCGAGCTGGCGGCTGACCAGGCCGAGCCGCTCCAGCGCGCCGAGCTGGCGGCTCACCGACGGCTTGCCCACCCCGATGCTCGTGGCGATGTCGGTGGCTCGGAGCGACCCCTCCCGCTGCAGCAGGGTCAGGACGCCGTAGGCTGCCGGCTCCATCTCCGGGTGCACGTTCTTGGCGAGCGCGTGGGACGTGGTCCGTTCGCGGCGCCACAGCACGCTCGTCTGCTCCTCCAGCACCTCGATGGCGCGGTCGAAGTCCACCCCGTCCGTATCTGCTGCTGCGTCCATGGAGGAAGCGTATAGATGCCGGAGGCACTCAGGGAGGTCCTGGCCGGAAAAGTTCGAAGATGTCGAGGCTCAGGGCAGCCCGTGCCGCCGGACGAAATCCCGGTGCATCTCGGTCTGGGACAGCGCGGAGAGCAGCTGGAACCCGTGCAGACCGTCCCAGCCCGCGGTCCAGGTCAGGCGCGAGGCGATGCCCCACACGGTCGGCTCCTCCTCGATGACGGCGGCCACCTCCCGGGCACGCGCCAGCTGGTGCCCGGCGCACCGGATGGCCCGCCGGCGGAGGCCCGTGAACCGGTAGCCGTGCCCGGGCGCCGCCTCGTACCGGCCATAGGGCAGGATCCGCTCCACGGACGCGAGGTAGTCGGCCAGCGGGTTCGACGGCGTCGCTCCCCCGAGTCCGAGGCCGGGGAACACGGTCGGCAGCACGTGGTCGCCGGTGAAGAGGAGACCGCGGTCGTCGTCACGCAGGCAGAGGTGCCCGGCGGTATGGCCGGGGGTGGACATCACTGTGACCCGGAAGCCGGGAACGGGCAGGAGGTCCCCGTCGTCGAACTCCCGGTCGACGGCGAGCACCAGCCCCTCGGGCGACCGGTCCACGTCCTGGGCCAGCTCCCCGCGGCGCTCCTCCGGTACACCCCAGTCCGCCAGGCGTCCGAGGTGCGCGGCGGTATCGACGCGGCGGACGCTGCGCCGCTCGAGCGCCCGGCGCTCCAGCGCGTGCATCGCGAGCGGCGCGCCGGATGCGGCCCGCAGGCGGGCGGCCATGCCCACGTGGTCCGGATGGAGGTGCGTGCCCGTGATGCCGGTGACGGCGTCGGCCCCGGATGTGCCGTTCCCGGGCGCGGCGGGGGCGATCTCCGCGAGGGCCGTGGTGAGGCGGCTCCAGTTGTCGTCGGAATCCCAGCCGGGGTCGACGACGTGGACACCGCCGTCCGTGCCCCGCAGCAGATAGGTGAAGGAGTAGGCGAGGTGGCCGCCGGGCATGGGTTGGGCCAGGGCCCAGACGTCGTCGCGTACCCGGTCCAGTGGGGGGAGCTCGCCCCGCTCGACCGCGTCCATCTGCTGCGTGCTCGTGGGGTGCGGGCCCGGGTGGTCTCCTTCGCTCATGGGGTAGCCGTTCCTCGCCGATCGGGTGTCGGGGCGGCTTCCGGGCCGGTCGGGTCGGTCCACTGCGTGAGGGCGACGGTGAAACCGTGGACGAGGCGTTCGAAACTGCGGTCGATGTCCGCGCTCATGGCGAACGATCCCGTGGTCTCGAGGAGGACGAAGCCGTGCAGGGAGGAGCGGAAGGCCCGGATCGCGTCCACGGCGTCGTCGCCCGCCAGGTCGTACCCGGAGAGGACGTCGGCGATGACCTGGATACCTGCGAGCGACACGGCCTCGTCCTCGAGGTCGCCCGGTGAGGGCGGCCGCTGCGAGGATTCGTAGCGGGCGGGGTGCTCCCGCGCCCAGTCCCGGTAGGCCTGGGACATGGCGTGGATGGCGGCCGCGCCGGAGCGGCCGACCGCGGCGCGGGCCAGGACCTCGCCGAGGTCGCGCTTCGCGCGGACCGAGATGTCGCGATGCAGTCCCGCGATCGAGTCGAGGTGCTTGTAGAGCGAGGGCTGGCGGATTCCGAGCCGTCCGGCCAGGGCCGCGAGCGTCAACCGGTGGAGGCCCACCTCGTCGACCATCAGCTCGGCTTCCTCCACCACCCGGTCGCGGGAGAGACCGGCCCTAGGCATGCTGCACGGTCCTGAGGAAGCGCAGGACGGCGTCCGCAGTCACGTCGGGCTGCTGGGCCTGGGGGTAGTGGCCGGCATCGGCGACCATGACGACCTCCGCCCGAAGGGCGTCACCGACGAAGCGGGCCTCGGCAGCGGGGTCCCTGAAGTCGGGGTCCTTCTCACCCATGATCACCATCGTCCGGGCGGTCACCGCACCGAGCTTGGCCTCGACGGGATCGTGGTCGGTCTGCCGGGTGGTGAACGAGAACGCCCTGCCGTAGGGCTTGCGCCTGAGGCTCGCCACGACCGCCTTCCGGTACTCCTGGAAGTCATCGGGCTTGCGGCCGGCGTAGAGGGTGGGCATGTAGGCCTTCCATACGGTCGCGATCCACGCCGGGGCCATCATGGCGCGGAACATCCCGCGGACGACGGCATTGGTCGGCGGGTTCCGCACGAACGGGCCGACCAGCACCAGTCCGTCGATCAGGTCGGGATGGTCGGCGGCGACGATGACCGCCGCTCCGGCGGCCATGGAGTTGCCGACGACGACTGCCGACCCGCCGAGGTGGGCGATCAGCGCCCGGATGTCGCCTGCCGTCTCGACGTCACCGTAGGCGGAGAAGGTGGTATCGCTGTCACCGTGACCGCGGAGATCGCTGCTGGCGACCGAGTAACCGGCAGCGACGAGCACCGGCGCCAGGAAGCGGTACGACGAGCGCAGTTCCCCCATCCCGGGCACGAGGACGACGAGCGGGCCGGAGCCCTGGAGGTCGTACGCGACGCGCCCGTCAGGGCGGGCGAGATACAGGGTCGCAGGGGCGGAGGCGGAAGGGGAGGGAGTCATGAAGCTAGTATGTATCCCCATATGGCTATGGTCAATAGCCATATGTCTCCCTTCCCCTCGGCGCTCCCGTCCGTCCCGGCCCGGCCCGGCCGGCTCAGCCGCCGAACAGGGCCGCGACGCGGGTCAGGGTCTGGAAGATACCGTAGGCGAGGGGCACTCCTACAAGTGCCCAGGCGGCGGCGATGCGTACTCCGGTCATGTCAGGCCTCCTTCACGGATTCGCGCTGTGCGCCCTTGACCGGCTCGTGGAAGCGGGGGTCGACGGGCTTGATGAGCAGGTTGGCGATGAAGCCGACGATCAGCAGTCCCACCATGGTGAGCAGCGCGGGCTGGTAGGCGCCGGCGGTCAGCTCGCCCGGCGTGCCCTGGGCGTCGAGGAACGCATTGACGATCAGTGGCCCCGCGATGCCGGCGGCAGACCACGCGGTGAGCAGCCGGCCGTGGATCGCGCCGACCTGGTACGTCCCGAACAGGTCGCGCAGGTAGGCGGGGACGGTGGCGAACCCGCCGCCGTAGAAGGAGATGATCACGAAGGCCAGGACGACGAACAGGAGCGTCGTCGAGGATCCGGCCAGCGCCAGTACCAGGTAGAGAGCGGCGCCCCCGCCGAGGTACACCATGTAGATGCGCTTGCGCCCGATGATGTCCGACGTCGTGGACCACACGAAGCGCCCGCCCATGTTGCCGATCGAGAGCAGGCCCACGAACCCGCCGGCGATGGCGACGGTCACCGCCGTGGTGCCGTCCGCGCCGCGGAAGAAGTCCTGGATCATCGGGGACGCCTGCTCGAGGATGCCGATGCCGGCCGTGACGTTGCAGAACAGGACGATCCAGACGAGCCAGAACTGGCGGGTCCTGATCGCATTGGCGGCGGACACGTTGTCGGTGGTGACCAGCGGTTTGGACTTCAGCTGCGAGGGGTCGAAGCCCTCGGGCTTCCAGCCGTCGGCCGGCACCTTGATGGTGAGGGCGCCGAACATCATGTAGACGAAGTAGACCGCGGCGAGCGTGAGGAACAGCTTCCCGACGGCGTCGCCGCTGGCCACCCAGCCCTCGGCCCCGGAGTCCGGGTCGTACACGCGCAGCAGCTGCGTGGACAGCGGGCTGGCGATGAGGGCGCCGCCACCGAAGCCCATGATGGCCATGCCGGTGGCGAGGCCGGGGCGGTCGGGGAACCACTTGATCAGCGTGGACACCGGCGAGATGTAGCCGATGCCGAGGCCGATCCCGCCGATGAAGCCGTACCCGATGTAGACGAGCCACAACTGGCCGGTGAAGATGCCGAGCGCGCCCACGAGGAAGCCCGAGGTCCAGAACACGGCGGAGGCGGCCATCGCCTTGCGGGGGCCGTTGCGGTCCACCCAGGTACCGAGCACGGCCGCGGACAGGCCGAGCATCACGATCGCGATCGAGAAGATGATACCGATCTGGGTGAGGGTGGCGTCGAAGTGGGCCGTCAGCGCGGTCTTGTACACGCTGGTGGCATACGCCTGACCGATGCACAGGTGGACGGCGAGCGCTGCCGGCGGGATGAGCCAGCGGTTGTATCCCGGTGGTGCGATGGTGTTCTCGCGGTCCAGCCAGCTCATCGATGCCCTCTCCATAGCATGATCGGCCGATCCCGGCCATGGTTGATACAGGCAAGTATGCTTTGGATCACACCTGCCGGACACTCTTCCGCGGCAGGTGGCGTTCCTGGCGCGCCGAGTGGTAGGGGCCGGACCCGAATAGCCAGCAGGCTTAGTGTTCTCGCCATAGAATGACCCCTATGGCCACCACTGAGCAGGTTCCCGACACCAGATTGAAGCGCGGCATCTCGGGGCCGCTGCTGTACCTCTTCATCCTCGGCGACGTCCTGGGCGCGGGCGTCTACGCGCTCGTCGGCGTGATCTCCGAGCAGGTGGGCGGTGCCATCTGGGTTCCCCTCCTGGTGGCCCTGGCCCTGGCCCTGCTGACCGCCGGCTCGTACGCCGAACTCGTCACGAAGTACCCGAAGGCCGGTGGTGCCGCCGTCTTCGCCGAACGCGCGTTCGGGAAGCCGCTCATCTCGTTCCTCGTCGGGTTCTGCATGCTCGCCGCCGGCGTGACGAGCGCGGCGGGTCTCGCCCAGGCCTTCGCCGGCGGGTACCTCACCACCTTCATCGACGTCCCGGCCGTGCCCGCGGCCCTGGTGTTCCTCGTCCTGCTGGCCCTGCTGAACATGCGCGGCATCAAGGAATCGGTCCGCAGCAACGTGGTCATGACCGTCATCGAGGTGTCCGGCCTGGTACTGGTCATCGTCGTCGTCGGAATCTTCGTGGGCGGCGGCAACGGCGACATCTCCCGCGTCACCGAGTTCCCGCCCGGTGTGGGCGCGGCGTCGGCGACGCTGTCCGCAGCCCTGATCGCCTACTACTCCTTCGTCGGCTTCGAGGTGTCGGCGAACGTCGCCGAGGAGGTCAAGGACGTGAGCCGCGTCTACCCCCGTGCCCTCTTCGGCGCCCTCCTGACGGCCGGCGTGGTGTACCTCCTGATCGGCCTCGCGTCCTCCGCGGCGCTCGCCCCCGAGCAGCTCGCCGGCTCGAGCTCACCCCTGCTCGACGTCGTCGCGGCGACCGGCGCGGGGATCCCTCCCTGGCTCTTCAGCCTTGTGGCCCTCATCGCCGTCGCAAACGGCGCCCTGCTCACCATGATCATGTCCAGCCGCCTGACCTACGGGATGGCGGAGCAGGGGCTGTTCCCATCGGTGTTCGCCCGCGTGCTCCCCAACCGCCGCACCCCCTGGGTCGCGATCATCGCCACCACCCTCGTGGCCATGGCGCTGACGCTCACGGGCGGGCTCGAGTCGCTCTCGCAGACGGTCGTCCTGCTCCTGCTGTTCGTGTTCCTCAGCACCAACATCGCAGTGATCGTGCTGCGGAAGGACACGGTGGACCACCGGCACTTCCGCATCCCGGCCATCTTCCCGTACCTCGCGATCGCGTCCTGCCTCCTGCTGCTCACACAGCAGACCGGCGAGATCTGGCTCCGCGCCGGGATCCTCCTGGCCCTCGGGCTCGCCCTCTACGGGATCCAGCACCTGATGCGCGGCCGGACGACGAAGACTGCCCGGTAAAACGCGGCCGGCACAGGACACGACAGGACAGGGGGAGGCGGGCCGCTCCCCCTGTCGTGTCCCGGCGCTCCTACCGCTTGCCGTACTTGCGGTGCACCGCCTGCTTGCTCACGCCCAGGCTCTGGGCGATGGCCTCCCACGACAGTCCGGCCTGGCGCGCACCGCGCACGAGGCCGGCCTCCGCCCTGCCCACCTCCCGGTGCAGCTCGGCGATCGCCCGCAGCGATTCCGCGGGCCCCTTCCCGTCCATCGAGCCGACGAGTGTCTTCATGCGCTCCACCTCCATGCGTCAACATTAGTTGACAAAGCGCGGTCGAGACAAGGGTGCGCGCTCACCAGGAATGCGGTGCGGGCCTGCGCGTACTCGGAAGCGTGTTGTTGAGGCGCCACTCATGGATCCACTCGGGCAGCACGAGACCCTCGGGCGGCGCACCAAAGGCCGAGATGATGTCCTCATTGCCGACCGGGCCTTCATCGGAGACGAGCCGCGTGGCGATCACGGCGCGGGCGTAGATCTCGCCGTCGGACACGGCACGCTGCTCGAAGTATATGGCGCGCTCGTCGAGGCCGAGAATGCGGGTCTCGACGGAGTACCGCTGGCCGAGCTGGAGCGACTTGCGGAAGCTGATCGTCTCTCCCGCCGCGACGGGACTCCACCGGCGGGCACGCATCATCCGCCAGACACCACTGCGGACCATGAGGTCGAAACGCCCGAGGTCGAACACCGAGAAGTACATGCCGTTGTTCATGTGCATCGCGATGTCGATGTCCGTCAGGAGGACGCGCAAGGGGATGCTGCCGGAATCCCAGATACCGAGGGCGGGTCGCCTGCCGGAGACGAACAGTTGCAGCATCGTGCGGAAGATCAGGTGCATGCCGCTATGTTACTCATTGGTAACATGGCCGTCGACGGATCCTCGGCGGTCGAAACGGAATATCCCCTCCGTTTCAACCGTTGTGGTGGGCAGGACACAATCCACGAGGAATCGATCCAGCACCAGGAGCAGTCATGACCACCAGCACCCAGATCCAGCTCGTCTCGCGCCCCGTCGGCGTTCCCACCGTCGAGGACTTCGCCACGGTGGAGGTGGAACTCGCCGCGCTCGGGACCAACGAGGTGCGCGTCCGCAACGAGTACGTGTCCGTCGACCCCTACATGCGTGGCCGGATGAGCGACTCCAAGTCCTACATCCCGCCGTTCGAGCTGGGCGAGACCATGACGGGAGGTGCGGTGGGCAGGGTCGTGGAGTCGACCTCCGACGCGCTTCCCGTGGGCAGCGCGGTCCTCCACAGCTTCGGCTGGCGCGACCTCGCGCAGGGACCCGCCGACCACTTCTCCGCCCTCCCGGAGACGGACCTGCCCCTGTCGGTCTTCCTCGGCGCCGCCGGCATGACCGGGCTCACCGCTTACGCAGGACTGAAGCGCGTGGCCGGGCTGAAGGAGGGGGAGATCGTCTTCATCTCCGGAGCAGCCGGTGCCGTCGGCTCCATCGCGGGGCAGGTGGCCCGCAAGCTCGGCGCATCACGGGTCATCGGCTCGGCCGGGTCGGACGAGAAGGTGGCACTCCTCAAGGAGAAGTACGGGTACGACGACGCATTCAACTACAAGGACGCTCCCGTCCGGAAGCAGCTGCGGAGCGTCACACCCGACGGCATCGACGTCTACTTCGACAACGTGGGCGGGGATCACCTCGAGGCGGCCCTGGACCGCCTCAATCGCGGCGGCCGTGCCGCACTCTGCGGCGCCATCTCCCAGTACAACGCCACGGAGCGCACCCCGGGCCCCGACAATCTGGCCAACCTCGTGAAGAACTCCCTGAAGCTCGAGGGATTCATCGTCGGCCAGCACCAGGACCTGCAGGGCGAGTTCGCGGAGAAGATGACGGGGTGGCTCGCCGACGGGAGCGTGGTGTTCGACGAGACGGTCGTCGACGGCATCGGGAACGCCGTCCACGCCTTTCTGGACATGATGAACGGCGCGAACACCGGCAAGATGCTCGTGCGCCCCTGACCGCTCCGCACCTGCCGGCAGGGGCCGCCACCGGTCGGACCGGCGGCGGCCCCTGCAGGACGGCGATTCCCGACGGCGCCGCCAGGTGCCGGCTAGTGGGCCTCCGCTACGCGCAGTGTCGCTTCGAGTCGCCTGCGCTGGTCCACCGGAAGAAGCGCACGGTACTGCGGGAACTCCGTGAGGAACTCGCGGACGCGCGGGCAGTAGGGGACCACGGCGATGCGGCGCTTGTGGGCGTTGAGCAGGACCTGGCGGATGAGGGCCGGCTCGACGTCGACGGCGTCGAAGCGCGGGTCCACGACGGACTGGATCAGGACCGCGTGCGAACCCTTCATCTCGTACTTGACGTGCCCGACCATCGTGCCGTCGCTGAACAGCTCGAAGCGGGCGAACAGGGAGTTGTCGCGGAATCCGCTGCGGGTCCTCACGGGAGCGGAACGGACCTCCGCCTTCACCTCGCGCCGCTCGATCTCCTCGACCAGCAGTTCGTAGTGGTGCACTGCCTCCATCGGCGGGAAATCCCGATCGATCAGGCGGTAGGTCTGGTTGCACAGGACGCGCAGCTGGCGTGTCGAGGCGACAGACAGGTCCTCGGGGAATTCCGCGTCCTCGGTGCGAGCGAGGGGGCTGGGCGAGATCCGGGGAATGGCACCCCACCCCGCCTGGTCCACGTCGGTCGGCTGCGCGGACTGGGGACGGTAATCGACGAAAGAGGTTGTTTCCATGGTCAGCTCCACGATGGTGGTTCAATGGCCCGCTGCTAGGCCCTTCCCGAAACTATAGGCGCATTCTTTCCCGATGGGAAATTAAGTAGCCTTACTATATCTCCGCCGAAGCGCTTCCCGGCCCTTCGGCTTGAACGGATCCTGATGCCGCGATCACGTCGCCTTGACGCCATCCTCCCTGCCCCTCGGCGAGGTGTACCTGCCCTACCTCGACTCCGGCGGCTTCTTCGACGAACTGGAGGTCGACGCCTACCTCCACGGGCTCATCCCGCTGACGCGCGGGGAACGCGACTGCATCGCGGGCGCCGTCAACGAACTGATCGACGATCTGCTCGCGAGCGGCACCGCCGGCCGTCCACCCCGGGCCACCTACAGCGGCACGACCGAGGCCCGCGCCGCCCGGCCGGATCTCCACCACCGAGGCCTCGTCGGCTAGTCCCCGAGGAACTCGTTCGTCACCGCGACGATCTCGTCCTGCGCCGTCCGCCGGTCCGTCGTGGCGACCCCGTCGCCGGGCTGGTCCCCGTAGTCGCCGAAGAAGGCATGCACTCCCCCGCTGATCTCCTCGAAGCGGGCGTCGGCCGGCAGCAGCCGCCGCGAGGCATCGATGTCGGACGGGGTCGTGAGACCGTCCTGCGACCCGCTGACGGACAGGACGTCCAGGCCGCTGCCGGACAGGTCGTCGAGTGGGTAGGACGCCCAGAGCAGCAGCCGGTCCACGTCGTCGTTCCCGGCCGCGACGACGGAGGCCGAGACGCCGCCGAGGGAATGGCCGCCCACAGCCCACTCGGTGATCTCCGGATGCGCGTCCAGAGCGGAGCGCGCCTGCCCCGTCTGGAGCAGGGCGATGCCGAGCGGCTCCTTCAGGAGGACGACCGTGGTCCCCTCCTGCGCCACACGAGCCAGGAGCGGCACGTAGGCGAGAGCCTCGACGCGCGCCCCGGGATAGAAGACGAGACCGCGCGAGGACCCTTCGGAGGGCGTCAGCGTGATGGACGTGGCGTCCTCGACGAGTTCCACCCCGACCGGGGAGCCGGCCACCGCTGACAGGTCCACCGCAGCGCCCTGTCCACCCGTCACGGCGAAGGGCTCGAGCCATGCGAGTGCCGCCATGAGTCCGATGGCCGCCAGCGCGCCGAGCCCCGCCCGTACCGGGCGCCGTCGGGCCGGCGGAGGCTTCCTCGCTGCCCGGAGCGTCAGCGCCGCCACGCCGAGTCCGACGACGAGCGCCGCGATCAGGAGCAAGGGCAGCAGCGGGTGCGACCTCGCTACCGCGGGGTTCGTGGCAAAGAGCCACAGGGGCGTGGCGATGAGCGCGACGGCGGCGCACACGGCGGGGACGCGGTGCAGCATGGCATGCCTCTTTCCGGCGCTCGGCGCCCTGGGGACACGCCAAGAATATATCTCCATGACGGAGATACAGGGCCTGATCGGTTGACGCCGCAGGTGCCGACGGGAAAGGCTGGTGCGGACACCGTCCCCCGAGCAGGAGTTCCCCCATGGCAACGGCCCCCACCGTCCAGCTGCGCAGCGGCGCCCATCTCCCCCTCCTCGGACTCGGAACCTGGCCGCTGGACGACGCCGGCGCAGCGGACACCGTGGATCGAGCGATCGGGACCGGCTACCGGCTGATCGACACCGCCGAGAACTACCGCAACGAGAAGGGCGTGGGCGAGGGGATCCGCCGCTCCGGCGTGCCCCGCGAGGAACTGTTCGTCACCACCAAGTTCAACCGCGAACACCACGGCAGGGACGGCGCCCGGCGCGCCTTCGAGGCGAGCACCGCGCTACTGGGCCTCGACTACATCGACCTCCTGCTCGTGCACTGGCCCAACCCGGGCCAGGGCCGCCACGTGGAGGCCGTGCAGGGCATCGCCGCGCTGCTGGAGGAAGGGCTCGTCCGCGCCGTGGGTACCTCCAACTACAAGCCTGCACACCTCCAGCAGGTCATCGATGCCGGGATCGTCCCCGACGTGAACCAGATCCAGCTGGACCCCCAGCGGCCCCGCATCGAGGAACGCGCCTTCCACAACGAGCACGGCATCGTGACCGAATCCTGGAGCCCTCTGGGCCAGGGCGGCGGACTCCTCGACGAGCCCGGACTGGTGGCGATCGCCGAGGCGCACGGCCGGACGCCGGCGCAGGTGGTGCTGCGCTGGCACGTGCAGCAGGGCATGGTCGCCATCCCGAAGTCCTCCGATCCCCGGCGCCTGGCGGAGAACCTCGACATCTTCGACTTCGAGCTCTCGGGCGCAGAACTCGCCCGCCTCTACACCCTGGACACCGGCGACGCGGAGATCGTGGACTCGGACGAGTTCGGGCACTGACGCGACCGGTCCCGACCCGAGGCCGTTCGGGCATATCCTTGCCGGGGGCGCCCCTTCCGCCGGAGCGCTGCGCGCCCTCCCCGGACGTGAGAGGACCCCCGCTTGCTCGAGATCGCTGTGATCCTCGCCGCCGGTTTCTGGGCAGGCATGATCAACGTCGTGGTGGGCTCCGGGACGCTCGTGACCTTCCCGACCCTCCTGCTCTTCGGCTACCCGCCGATCGTCGCCAACATCTCGAACAACATCGGCCTCGTGGGCGGCGGGCTGTCCGGCTCGTGGGGGTACCGCCGGGAGATCGCCGCCAACAGGCGGCTCCTCCTGAAGCTGCTGCCGCTGTCGGTGCTCGGCGGGCTGGGCGGCGCACTGCTGCTGCTCGTGCTCCCGGCGGCGGCCTTCCAGGCGATCGTGCCCGTCCTCATCATCATCGGCCTCGCCATGGTCGCGCTGGCGCCGCGCGTGCAGCGCGCGGCCGCCGCGAAGGCGGGCGACGCCGCCGCTGATGCTGCGCCCTCCCGGCGCCGTTCGCTGATCCTGCTCGCCGGCATCGGCGTCCTCGGGGTCTACGGCGGCTACTTCGGGGCGGCGCAGGGCATCCTCATCGTCGGCCTGATGAGCATGGTCACCATCGAGAGCCTCCAGCGCATCAACGCCATCAAGAACGTCCTGACCACCGCCGTCAACGGCGTCGCGGCTGTCACGTTCATGGTGTTCGCGTGGAGCTCGATCAACTGGGCGCTGGTGCTCATCATCGCCGTCGGGGCCACCCTCGGCGGATTCCTCGGCGCCCGGGTGGGCCGGCGGCTCTCCCCCCTCGCACTGCGCGCCACCATCCTCGTCATCGGCACCGCGGCGCTGATCCGTATCGTGTTCTTCGGCTGACCGCCCGCCGTCCCCCGACACCACCCCGACACCACACAGACACCACACAGAACCAGGAACCCATGCAACGCTTCACCTGCGCCGTCTGCTCGGCGCCCCTGTTCTTCGAGAACTCCCGCTGCCTCGCCTGCGGCACGCAGCTCGGGTTCCACCGCGGCGAGCGCGTCATCGCGCCGCTGGACGACGACGGCGTGTACCGGGACCTCGAGGGCCTGTCCCTGCGCCGCTGCGTCAACCTCACACTCTCGGGGTGCACGTGGCTGGTGCGGGAGGAGGGCGACGAATGCTTCAGCTGCAACCTCACCCGCAGCCGCCCGGACGACCACGACACCACCGGGCTGGCGCAGTTCCTCGATGCCGAGCGGTCCAAGCGGCACCTCGTCTACGAGCTGGACGTGCTCGGCCTGCCGATCGAGGACCGCAACCAGAACCCCGCGCGCGGGCTCGCCTTCGACCTGCTCTCCAGCGTCGAGGAGAAGGTGATCATCGGGCACCAGAACGGCCTGATCACCATCGATCTGGCGGAGACCGTCGACTCGCACCGCGAGAAGATGCGGGCCAAGCTCGAGGAGCCCTACCGCACCATGCTGGGGCACTTCCGCCACGAGACCGGCCACTACTTCGAGGGCACGCTCGTCTTCTCCGATCCGGCCCTGACGGAACGGGCCCGCAGCATCTTCGGCGACGACCGCGCCAGCTACCAGGACGCTCTCAAGCGCCACTACGCGGAGGGCGCGCCCGAGGACTGGCGCCGGGAGCACATCTCGACGTACGCCACCATGCATCCCTACGAGGACTTCGCCGAGACGTTCGCCCACTACCTGCACATCTGCGACACCGTGGACACGGCCCTGCAGTACGGGCTCGCCGAAGGCCCCGGACCGAACAGCTCCGAGGACTTCGGCGAGGTGGTCCGCGAGACCTGGATCCCGCTCTCGGTGGCCCTGAACCAGGTCAACCGCAGCATGGGCGCCAACGACCTGTACCCGTTCGTCCTGCCGCCCGCCGTCATCGCGAAGCTCGACTTCGTGCACGCGCTGCGCGTCCGCGTCGGGGAGCCGGTGGTCGACGAGGCCGCCTGACGGCGCCCGGGTCGCCCGGGACGCCTACGGCCAGAGCATCTCCCGGCGCCAGCCCTCGCCGAACCGCGTGTACAACAGGCGGGTGTGGCGCCGTTCCTGGTCCGCCTGCCAGAACTCGACGGCGTCCGGCGCCACGGTGAAGACCGTCCACGTGGTCGACGCGAGGCCGTCCGTGGCCTCGATGCGCGCCACCTGGTCCGCGACGGCGGCGTCGAGCTCGTCCCTGCTGCGCAGCACCGAGCTCTGCGACCCTGCCAGCACGAGGGCCCGGGCCACGGGGTGCCGGCGCTGGAAATCGGCGTCGTTCTCCTCGGTGGTGCCGATCGAGACCGCCCCTCGGATCCGCACCTGCCGGCCCGCTGCAGGCCAGAAGAACGAGAGCGCGGCGGAGGGGTGCGCCGTCAGCTGCCGCCCCTTGGGGCTGTCCGCGCTGGAGGCCACCTGCCAGCCGGACCGGGTAAGGTCCTTGAGGATCACCACGCGTGCGTCGGGCAGGCCGTCGTCGCCCACGGTGGAGAGTGTCACCGCGTGCGGCGCCGCGATGCCGTCCTCGACGGCGCGGGTCAGCCACTCGACGAACAGGTCCACCGGGGAGTCCGGCGCCGCCTGCGGGTCGAAGGGCGGCATGTCGTCGGGGAACACGGGGACGCCGCGCACGAGGTCGCGGATGAGGCCTGGCTCGGTCATGCCGTCAGCCTAGTGGCCGGGGAGGACACGCGTGTGCGATCGGCGCAAACCGCCTCCCGCTGCGTCGAGGGTGTGCTGCCGCGCGGGCCGGCGGCATAGAGTCGATGGATGCCAGCCCACCAGGACCAGTACGTAGGACCACGGGACCTCACCCGTTGGGAGTCGCCGATCGGCCGCCTCCTCGTGCGGTTCGTCCGACCGCTCGCCCGCTGGGCGGGACCGCACGGGGCCCTGCTGCTGCTCATCGGGATCGGCGGGGGGATCGCCGCCGCCCTGACGGCCGTCTCGGCCGAGGTGTACGAGGCGGTCGTGGAGTCGGACGGCGTCGCCGCCCTCGACCGCCCGGCGCTGGACCTCGCCGTCTCGCTGCGCCAGGACTGGCTCAACGCCTTCATCACGGGCTACACGAACATCGGCGGGCCGATCGGCATGCCCATCCTCGCCGTGTCGATCATGGTGCTCCTCGCGGTGAGCCGCAGATCGTGGTCCCCCGTGATCCTCCTGCCGGCGGCCGCCTTCGGGTCCCTGCTGATGACCGTCGCGGGCAAGGACGCCATCGGCCGGCTGCGCCCTCCGATCGAGCTCGCCGTCCCGCCCTACGAGTCGTCGCCGTCGTTCCCGAGCGGGCATTCGCTGAACGCCCTCGTCATCGCCGGTGTCGTCGCGTACCTGCTCGTGCTGCGGCAGCACCGCAAGCGCACCCGTGGGCTCACGGTCGCGCTCGCCATCCTGTTCGCGGTGACCATGGGGCTCAGCCGCGTCTACCTCGGCCACCACTGGCTCACCGATGTCCTGGTGGCATGGACCCTCGGGATCGCCTGGCTCGCCGTCGTCATCACCGTCCACCGGCTCTTCCTGACCTTCCGGCTGCACCGGGCGGCCCCGCGTGCCGCAGCCACCTGAGGCCACCGCCGGAGCAGAGGCCTCCGGGCGACCCCTGCGGCGGGACGCCCGGCGCAACCGTGAGGTGGTCCTCGCGGCGGCACGGCAGATGTTCGCCGAGCACGGTGCGGACTGCAGCTTCGAGGACATCGCCCGGGCGGCCGGTGTGGGGGTCGGCACGGTGTACCGCAGGTTCCCGGACCGTCGCACGCTGATCGAGGCGATCCTGGAGCAGCGCATCGTGGACGTCGACGCCGCCGCCGCGGCCGCGCTCCGGCTCGACGACCCGTGGGCGGCCGCGCGGCTCTTCGTCGGAGCCGCCGCCCGCATGCAGGTGGAGGACCGGGGGCTGCGGGAACTCCTGCACGACCACCGCTTCATCTCGGCCGGGCTAGCCCTGCTCCGCCTGCGCATCACGCCCGCCGCCGAGGAACTGGCGCGCCGGCTCAGGGACGACGGCGCCGCGCGGACGGATCTCACGGGACAGGACCTGGTGGCGCTCATCCGCATGCTCGGTTCGCTCGCCCCCGGACCGCCAGGGCCTGCCGAGTCCGCCGAGTCCGCCGACCCGGCCGAGCAGCCGACCGGGTTCGAACGATACCTGGATCTCGTCCTGGACGCACTGCGTCGCGAACGCCCGGTCCGACCCTGAGAATCGGGTTCCGCTGATCGGCAGCCGGCTTCATACTTGCTGGGAGGACAGCGCATCCCCTCCCCGGAAAGGACGATGATGTCGAAGACCTCAGGCGTACAGGCCACCCGGTCGGTGATGCGGCGCAAGCCCATCGACTACGTCGAGGACGAGACGGGCCGCACCGGCCTGTTCAAGAGCCTCGGACTGTGGCAGCTGACCGCGATCGGCGTGGGCGGCATCATCGGCGTGGGCATCTTCACCCTCGCCGGCCTCGTGGCCAACGGCGGGGAGGACGGCGAGCCGGTGGGCCCGGCCGTGCTGATCTCGTTCCTCATCGCCGGCCTCGCGAGCGCCGCCGCCGCGCTGTCCTACGCGGAGTTCGCGGGGATGATCCCGCGTGCCGGCTCCGCCTACACCTACGGCTACGTGGCCCTGGGCGAGATCATCGGCTGGTTCATCGGCTGGGACCTCCTGCTCGAGTACATCGCGATCGTGGCGGTCGTCGCGATCGGCATCTCGGGGTACTTCACCGAGTTCATGTCCGGGATCGGCATCACCGTCCCCACCTGGATGCAGGGCACCCCGGACACCATCGAGGGCGGCCTGGTCAACGTGCCGGCGATCGTGGTGTGCCTGATCATCACGTTCATCCTCAGCCGCGGAACCAAGACCTTCGGCCGGTTCGAGCTCATCGCCGTGGGCCTCAAGATCCTGCTCATCCTCGGGATCGTGGGCCTCGGCTTCTTCTACGTCAACGCGGAGAACTACTCGCCGTTCCTCCCGTCGGGCTTCGGCGCCGTGTTCACGGGTGCCGCCACCGTGTTCTTCGCGGTCTTCGGCTACGACGCCATGAGCACCGCGGCCGAGGAGGCGACGGACGGCAAGAAGCACATGCCGAAAGCCATCCTCCTGTCCCTGGCGATCGCGATGACCCTCTACGTGCTGGCGACCCTCGTGCTCACGGGCATGCAGAACTACGAGGACATCAGCCCGACGGCAGGCTTCGCCTCGGCCTTCCAGTCCGTGGGCCTTCCCGTCGTCGCGACCGTCATCTCGGCCTTCGCCGTGATCTCGATCCTGACCGTCATGCTGACCTTCCTCCTCGGCGTGACCCGCGTCTGGTTCTCGATGAGCCGCGACGGCCTGCTGCCGGCCTGGTTCTCCACGACGGACCGCCACGGCACCCCGCAGCGGGTCACCTGGATCGCCGGTATCGCCTCGGCCCTGCTCGCCGGGGTGTTCCCCATCCGGGCCGTCGCGGACCTCACCAACATCGGCATCCTCGCGGCGTTCGTCGTCGTCTGCATCGCGGTGATCGTGCTGCGCCGCACCCGGCCCGAGGTCCCGCGCACCTTCAAACTGCCGCTCATGCCGATCGTGCCCGCCTTCGGCGTCCTCTCGTCCCTGTTCCTGATGCTGCAACTGCACTGGGAGACGTGGGTGCGGTTCGGCATCTGGCTCGTGATCGGCCTGCTCATCTACTTCTTCTACGGCCGCAAGCACTCGCTCATGAACCCTGACAGCCCTCGCCACGCTCTGTCGAAGCGGGAGGCCTGACCGCTCCGGACGCAGAAGGGAACGTGCCGCCGCACCGTAACGAAGGTGCGGCGGGCCCCGCCGTGTCCCTATCCTCGACAGGGACCGGCGACGCATCACCGGTCCCCCACCCATGCCTACCCAGCTAAGGACCAGCACCTCCATGGACCTCTTCCGGACCAAGTCCGTCGAACAGTCGCTCAAGGACTCCGATGAGAAGGGGCACGGTCTCAAGCGTTCCCTCACCACCTGGGACCTCATGATCATGGGCGTCGCCGTCGCCGTCGGGGCGGGGATCTTCTCAGTGGGCGCACAGGCCGCCGCCTTCAATGCCGGCCCGGCCGTGACCATCTCCTTCGTGCTGGCGGCCATCACGTGCGCCCTCGCGATCATGTGCTACGCCGAGTTCGCCACCGCGATCCCGGTGGCCGGCAGTGCCTACGTGTTCACCTACGCCACCATGGGCGAGCTGCTCGCCTGGATCATCGGCTGGAACCTGATCCTCGAACTGCTGATGGCGGCCGCCGTCATCGCGAAGTTCTGGGGCGTCTACCTCAGCGATCTCTTCACCGCCCTGGACCTCGACGTCCCCGCCGAGATCAGCCTCCTGGGCCTCGACCTGACGTGGGGGCCGCTGCTGATCGTCGCGGTGTTCACCGCCGTGCTGATCTACGGCACCAAGCTCTCGGCCCGGGTCAACAGCGTCTTCACCGTCATCAAGATCGCGATCGTGCTGTTCGTGATCGTGGTCGGGTTCTTCTACGTCCGTCCCGAGAACTACACGCCGTTCATCCCCGCCTCCCAGCCCGCGGCGGACAGCGGAGCCGGCTGGGCCGACCAGCCCTTCCTCTCCTTCCTGAGCGGCGCCTCCCCCGCCGCCTTCGGTTTCACCGGGATCATCTCGGGTGCGGCACTCGTGTTCTTCGCCTTCATCGGGTTCGACGTCGTCGCCACTTCCGCGGAGGAGGTCAAGAACCCGAGCCGCACCCTCCCGCGCGGCATCTTCGCCGGGCTCGCCGTGGTGAGCGTCCTCTACATCCTGGTGACCCTCGTGGTCACCGGCATGGTGTCGTATACGGAGCTCGGGGCCTCGGGGTCGCCGTCGCTCGCGACCGCCTTCCAGCTCGTCGGCGCCGACTGGGCGGCCGGCATCATCTCCCTCGGCAGCCTGATCGGCCTGACCACCGTCATCATGGTGCTGCTCATGGGCCTCGCCCGCGTGATCTTCGCCCTGAGCCGTGACGGCCTCCTGCCCCGCGGGCTGAGCCGCACCTCGGACAAGCACGCGACGCCGGCGCGCACGCAGGTCCTCTGCGGCGTCGTGGTCGCGCTCCTGGCCGGGTTCACCCAGGTGGAGGTACTCGCCGAGATGATCAATATCGGCACCCTGACCGCGTTCATCACGGTGAGCCTCGGGATCATCGTGCTGCGCAGCAGGCGCCCGGACCTCACGCCCGCGTTCCGCGTCCCCTTCGGCAAGGTCATCCCGATCGCGTCGGCCGCACTGTGCCTGTACCTGATGTTCAACCTGGCCACCATCACGTGGGTGTTCTTCGCCGGCTGGCTCGTGGTGGGTTTCGTCATCTATTTCGCGTACGGCTACCGTCACTCCCGCCTCCGCACGGAGCAGCGGGTCACTGTGTAGTTCGCCTGGAGGTCGCCGGCAGGGCGTGGCAGGTCGCGCCGGCCGGGGTGCGCCGACGCCCGGAACAGGAGATGATGGTGCCCCGGAGCGGCTGCTTCGGGGCCCCCGCCCAGCTGAACCAGGAGAACCACGATGTCCCAGGATCCGTATCCCGGCGAGCGCCCCTCCACAGGGGGCTCCGAGAACCAGTCCGACGGCCCGTCCGACGGCCCGTCCGACGGCGGCGCCTACGGCAGCCGGCCCTACCAGCCCACGCAGCCGTACCAGCAGCCGTACCAGCAGTCCTCGACGGCGGGCGACTACCAGACAGGTGGATACCAGGCGGGTGGATACCAGGCGGGCGACTACCAGACAGGGCCCTACCGGTCCTACCAGCCCTCCTACGCATCGATGGAGGGCGAGAAGGCCGCGCAGCTCTCCCTGATCCTCGGGATCGTGGGGCTGTTCGTGGCGGGCATCGTCCTCGGGCCGCTCGCGATCTGGCAGGCACGGAAGGCCGAACGGCTCGGCGTGCCCGCGACGGTGGGAAAGGTGCTCGGCTGGATCACCACCATCCTCTACGCACTGGCGATCCTCGCGGGGATCATTTTCTTCGTGATCCTCGCCGTCGGGCTGGGTGCGACGTCCACCTACAGCAGCTGATCCTGCCCCGGCGCCGCGCCGGGCGGAGCCGCCGGAGCCGCCGGAGCCGCCGGAGCAGTCAGAGCCTGGGGAACAGGCGCGTGGACTGCTCGTCGGCCTCGAACAGGCGCGAGTGCGGCCCCGTGCCGACGATCAGCGGATCCGGCGTGCCGAGGACGTCGTGGTCCTTCTCGTCGTAGTCGAGGACGGACAGGACGTAGCGCAGCGCCTCGATGCGGGCCCTTTTCTTGTCGTTGCTCTTGATGACGGTCCATGGGGCATCGGCCGTGTTCGTGTAAAAGAACATGGCCTCCTTGGCCGCCGTGTAGTCGTCCCATTTGTCGAGGGACTGCAGGTCCATGGGGCTCAGCTTCCAGCGGCGCACGGGGTCGGTGTGGCGCTGGGCGAAGCGGCGACGCTGTTCCGCCCGGGACACCGAGAACCAGAACTTGATCAGATGCGTGTCGGAACGGACGAGCATGCGCTCGAGCTCGGGGGCCTGCCGCATGAACTCGAGGTACTCCGTGGGGGTGCAGAACCCCATGACGCGCTCCACGCCGGCCCGGTTGTACCAGGACCGGTCGAACAGGACGATCTCGCCGCCCGAGGGGAGCACCGACACGTAGCGCTGGAAGTACCACTGTGTCTGTTCCTTCTCGCTCGGCTTGTCGAGCGCGATGATGCGTGCGCCTCGGGGGTTCAGGTTCTCCGTGAAACGCTTGATGGTCCCACCCTTGCCTGCGGCATCACGCCCCTCGAACAGCACCGCCACCTTGGCCTGGTTCTTCTTGACCCACCCCTGCATCTTGAGCAGCTCGATCTGCAGGGCGCGCTTGGCCTGCTGGTACTCGCGTTCGGTCATCCGCCTGTCGTACGGGTAGTCCTCGCGCCATGTCGGCTGGTCCGGGTGCGGCAGGAGCACATGGTCCTCGCCCTCCGCGTGCGGCGTGGGCACCGGGATGTCGGGCGGTGCCCCGACGCCCGCGCCGTCGGTGCCTGCCGTGCCGGTCCTGTCGGCAGGAGCGTCCGTCGGCTCGTCGGTCAGCGCGTCCGTCGGCTCGACGCCGAGCGCTGCCGCATCATCGGTCGTTCCATCCCCCGGATCGTCGGTCGATCCGCCGGTCGCCTCGTCCGCTGATCGGGCGGTGGCAGTATCGGCAGCAGTCCCGGTCGCTCCCTGCGTGGGTTCGTCGGTCATCTCGGTCATCTCGGTCATCTCGGGTCCTCGGTTCCTCGGTTCCGCCGGTCCTTCATGGTTCCAGACAGCGCCCCGGGGGTACACGCGCACCGACCGGACCGGCCGGGCTGGACGGCTTCACCGCGGGCTTGGTACGGCGCAGGTCCCGACGCAGGCATCCCCGCACGGGGAATGCGGGACGGATGGTAGGGGTTCTAGCCCGTGCAGCACCCCTACCAGGAGACGATGCATGAGCCCCACCCAGACCGCCGAAGACCGCTGGATCCGCTTCCGCGCAGCACGCGACGCCGCACTCGCGGAGAGGCACGGCTGGCTGTCCCTGACGTCCTTCCACTGGCTCCCGGACCAGCCCGCCGACGTCGGGACGGTGCCGGGCCTCTGGTCCGCAGCCGGCGGCACCGCGACCCTGACGGCACGGCCGTCCGACGGCCTGACCGACCTGGCGACCGGCCGCCTCGTGGACGGCACCATCACCGCCGCGCTCGACGACGAGGACTCGCTCATGTGGGTGGCCTACGGCGGGCCGGACGGGCACCGCGTGGTGGTGGAACTGGCACGCCGCGCCGGCCGCTACGCCATCCGGACCAGGGACGCCGAGGCACCCACCCTGGCGGACTTCAGCGGGACCCCCGTCTTCGACTACCGGCCCGACCTCGTGGTCGAGGGACGGTTCGAACCGTTCCCGGAGCCGCGGCACGAGCGGATCTCCACGTCACATCCCGACGTGCCCGGGACGCACACGTCCGTCGGTGACGTCGTCTTCACACTCCCCGGAGATCCCCGCGAGCACCGGCTCCGGGCATCGCAGGACGAGACGGGAGCGCTCGCCGTCACGTTCCACGACGCCACCAACGGCACGTCGACGGCGGCCTGGCGCAAGGTCTCCCTGCGCCGCCCCCGCCCCGACGGGTCCGTGGTCCTCGATCTCAACAGGACCATCAACTACCCGAGCGCCTTCACCCCGTACGGCACCTGCCCCCGGCCGGTGGCCGCCAACGTCGTCGACGCCCCGATCGAGGGCGGGGAGAAGCGGCCCCTGCACTGACGTTCAGAGCAGCGGCCGGGTCTCCTGCGCGGTCACGCCTCGGGCTCTCCGGTGCTCGCCGCAGCCGTGGCCTCAGGCATCCGCTTCGGGGTAGATGCTCCGTGTCTCGGTCCGTCGGTTGCGGTTGGTCACCCAGTCCGTGGGGTAGATCTTGGGCAGGACGTTGGCCAGCGCCAATGAGGCGTAGATGACCGTGTTGATCGCGACGAAGGCCGCCAGGATGGCGAACACGCTGGTGTGGAGCACGGCCTCGGGGAGGACGATGCCGGTGCGGATGACCGGTCCTGCTGCGCTGCTGATCATGGCCTAGGCCTCCTGGGACGAGAGTCGTGACGCCGGAGCGGCGTGGGTGAGGTGCTTCCAGTTGGCCTGGCGACCGGAGGAGAGATCGATGACGCCCTTGACGTAGACGAGGTTGAGGAACATGTCGAAGAACAGCTCGGGGAA
The DNA here is from genome assembly GCF_058269195.1 of Arthrobacter sp. TJ-240. Taxonomy (NCBI): domain Bacteria; kingdom Bacillati; phylum Actinomycetota; class Actinomycetes; order Micrococcales; family Micrococcaceae; genus Arthrobacter; species Arthrobacter sp. TJ-240. Next base: position 902,968 of record NZ_JBZCNG010000001.1, on the reverse strand, counting down.
CAGCGTGAGGGCCAGGATGCGGGCCTTCCAGCCTCCCTTCCACACCGTGACGAGCCGCTCGAGGGTGAACAGCAGGCCCAGCCCCAGCCAGAACGGGAACCAGATCCATGTCTCGAGGGACACGATGGTGAGGATGATGAGTGCCAGGTAGGCGCTGAGGGCGATCACGCCGTAGCCGATACCCAGCTGCTGCGCCCAGTAGCGCATGGTGGGGGCCGTGACGCCGTAGGCGCCGATGTTCTCGAGCGCGCCCCGCTGCCAGCGCAGGCGCTGGTTCCACAGCGTGCCCCAGGAGGGCATGAGTTCGGTCACCACGGTGCAGTCCTGAGGCGAGATCATGAGGCCTCCGAGGGATTTCAGGGCGATCGTCAGCTCGTTGTCCTCGGTCAGCGCGGCGGTGTCGTACACGTCCCCGTGCCGCCCCGGGAGGGTCCTGCCGCGGTGGTCGGCGATGGTGCGCAGTGCCACGGGCCGGAAGAGCGATGCCGTACCGGTGAGCACGAACACCCGGCCCCGGCGCCGGCGCATCTGGCGGGAGTAGCGGATGTACTCGTTGCGCTGGAACTGGCCGATCAGGCCGTGGCCGCCCTCACCGTAGAAGAGGCCACCCACCGCCACCAGGGCGCGGTCCTGGGCGAAACGCACCACCGCGTTGGCGAGGAAGCCGTCGTCGAGTTGGGTGTCGGCGTCCATGATCATGACCACGTCGTTGTCGCCCTGCTCAGGCAGGACCCCCCTCAGCGCCTGGTTGAGCGCGCCCGCCTTCTTCTTCGTGTTGCCCACCGACTCGATGACCTCGACACCGGCCTCGAGGGCCAGCCGCACGGTGGCATCGGTGCAGTTGTCGGCGACCACGATGATGCGCTCGGGGCGGTGGGACTGGCTCTTGAGGGACGCGATGGTCTGCGGGAGCGACGCCTCCTCGTTGTGCGCGGGGATGAGTACCGTGACGGTCACCTCGCCGGCGAACTGGCCACGGTTGGCGGCCATGATCACCTTCGGTGCCAGGGGCCGGCGGCCCGGGTTCATGGACCGGCGTGCCTTCGTCGCGATGTGCCGTTCCACGAGCGCGAGACCCGCGGCGGCGAGCAGCGCGAGCGCGATGGCCGTGAGGATGGTGCTCACGTCCGGGGCGTCCGCGTTGTAGAGGACGCGCCAGATGCCGATGACCGCGTCGTTCGACTCCGCGATCGTCGTGTCCGGCCCTTTGGCCGCGACGGCGAGCCACAGGAGCCCGGCGGCGGCGGTCACGATGCCGGCGATCACCACGCCGACGATGCGGTCCAGCCGTACGATCGCTCGGCGGGACGTCTGCTCCTCCCCCGGTACCGCTGCGGAGTCCTGCCTTCGGGGCGCGTCGAGTGTCATGGTCATGGCTGCGTCGTCTCCTGAGACCTGGTGCCGGACCGCTCCCGGGAGCAGTGGCATTCACATGGTTCGGCGCAGGTCCTTCCAGCAGGGCCCGCGCTCTTCCCGAACGAGTCTTCCGCTGCAACCTCGACACTGCCCTGCACTGAGACCGAAGAATGCTTCAACGAACGGCGCGGGTACGCCGTGACCCTGCGTCAACGCCGTAGCGGAGCTCAACCGCGGCCCCCGGCGCACAATGGGACGGTGAGCGAACCGACCGACGCCCTGATCCCCCGTCCGCGCCGGGAGTTGGCGCCCGGCGCCGTGCACCTGCCCGACTGGCTCGACCCCGACCACCAGCGCGACCTCGTGCGCCTGTGCCGCACCTGGGCGAGCGGACCGGTCCCCATGCGCGCCGTGACGATGCCGAACGGCGGCGTGATGTCCGTGAAGAGCGTGAGCCTGGGGTGGCACTGGCTCCCCTACCGCTACAGCCGGACGGCCGACGACGTCGACGGTGGCCCCGTGGCCCCGTTCCCGGACGCACTCCGCTCCCTCGGACGGGATGCGGTCGCCGCCGCGTGCGGCCCGGAAGCGGGGGCGGACTACGAGCCCGACGCCGCGCTGGTCAACTACTACGACGACGCCGCGAGGATGGGTATGCACCAGGACCGGGAGGAGCGCACGGACGCGCCCGTGGTCTCGCTCAGCCTCGGCTCCTCGTGCATCTTCCGGTTCGGCAACACGGAGAACCGGAACCGCCCCTGGCAGGACCTCGAGCTCGCCTCGGGCGACCTGTTCGTGTTCGGCGGTCCGTCGCGGTTCGCCTACCACGGGGTGCAGAGGATCCTGCCGGGCACGGCGCCGGCGGGGATCGGCTTCGAGGGCCGGCTCAACATCACGCTACGGCAGACGGGCCTGGCCTAGGCGAGGATGATGCCCCGTGCGTAGGCGGCCTGCCCGGCGTGCTGCACGGCGTCGTCGACCACGCTCACGAGCCGGACGAGCAGGGTCACGGGCGGATCCCAGCGTTCGTCGACCACGCGGGCGAGGTCCTCGTCGTCGAGCCCTGCCACCAGGTCCTCGGCCAGGGCGTGGACGGCGTCGAAGTAGTCCAGCAGCTGCTGCACGGACCCGACCCGGACGGCGTCCACCTGATCCGACGAGTGGCCGTACCCGGTGTCGGCGGATTCCAGGGACAGCCCCCACCGCTCGGCGAAGCCGTCCGCGAGCCACAGCTCGTCGTGGCCGAAGGCCTCGGCGAAGTGGCTGTCCTCCACGCGCGTGAGATGCCAGACGAGCCAGCCGATCGAGTTCGCCGATCCGCCCGGACGGAGTGCCAGCTGGTCGGCATCGAGGCCGTCGACGGCGGTGCGCACCAGGTCCGGCAGGCGCCCGTAGGCCTCGGACAGCACCTCGGTCGACGTCACCGGGCGTCCTGTCCCGTTGCCATGACGCGGGAGGCCATGAGCAGCCGGAACCGGCGCCGCTGCCGGGCGGGGATGAGTGAGAGGAACTGCGGATGCTCGGCCAGGAACTCCTGTGCCTCGGCGCAGCAGGGCAGCACGGCGAGCCTCCGGCGGTGCGCATCGAGGAACACGGCCCGCATCAGCGCGGGTTCGAGACCGGCGTGCCGGAACCGCGGGTCCACGACGGCGTGCAGCAGCAGCACCTGCCCGCCGCGCAGCTCGTACTGCACGTAGCCGGCCATGGCGCCGTCGCGGTGGAGCTCGAAGCGGGAGAACAGGGCGTTGTCACGGAACTTCTCGCGGGCTTCGTCCCCGCCCGCGTGACCCGAGGCCTTCCGCTCTCGCCGTTCGAGCTCCTCGACGAGGGTGCCGTACTGTTCCCGCGTCTCGAGGGAGTGCAGTGCGCCGTGTCGCCTGGCGAGCGGTTCGAGTATCTCCGGGATGTGCTCCATGGTGGCTCCACGTCGGACGGGTCCATGGCCTCCTGCTCGACCAGTCCCTGAAGTCTAGGCGTCCCGGCCGGTCCGGGAACAGGGCGCACCGTGACGGAGGTCCTCTGGCGGGGATCCCGCACTCGCTGCAGGACGGCGTCGACAGCACGTTCGCGACCACAGGCCGTAGGATCTGGGATCAACCGGGCAGTGCAGTGGAGTCCGTCCGCGCACCGCACGGGTGGCCCGGCACGGTCCGACGACGATCAAAGGCACATCATGCAGCAATCCTCCGGCCCCGCTGTCCCCCCGGCCCTCAGGCGCCGGATCCCGAAGGTCGCGGACCTCGCCCCGCTCATGCAGTTCAAGCGGCCGGAGTTCGGCGCCGCCGCGCGGCTCCGCCGGGCGAACACTGTCTGGGACCTCCGCGACCTCGCGAAACGGCGCACGCCCACGGCGCCCTTCGACTACACCGACGGCGCTGCCGAGGCGGAGATCTCCCTCGGCCGTGCCCGCGACGCGTTCCTCGACCTCGAGTTCCGGCCGGGTATCCTCCGCGACGTCCGGACCGTCAGCACGGTGACGCCGGTCCTCGGCAGGGATTCCGCGCTGCCCTTCGGGATCGCACCCACCGGCTTCACACGCATGATGCAGTCGGAGGGCGAGTACGCCGGATCGCAGGCCGCCGCGGCCGCGGGAATCCCCTACACCCTGTCCACCATGGGCACCGCGTCCATCGAGGACGTGGCGCAGGCCGCACCGGGCGGGCGCAACTGGTTCCAGCTGTACCTGTGGACGGACCGGGACCGCTCCATGGAGCTCATCGGCCGTGCGGCCGCCGCCGGGAACGACACGCTCATGGTCACCGTGGACACAGCAGTCGCCGGCGCCCGCCTGCGGGACGTCCGCAACGGGATGACCATCCCTCCGGCCCTCACGCTGAAGACCGTCCTGGACGCCTCGTACCGGCCTGCGTGGTGGTTCGACTTCCTCACGCGCGAGCCGCTCTCGTTCGCGTCGCTCTCACGCTACTCGGGCACCGTCGCGGATCTCATCAACTCGATGTTCGACCCCACCCTCACTTTCGACGACCTCGACTGGCTGCGGGGCGTGTGGAAGGGCAACCTCGTTGTCAAGGGCATCCAGACGCTCGACGACGCGAAGAAGGCCGTGGACCACGGCGCCGACGGCATCGTGCTGTCCAACCACGGCGGACGGCAGCTCGACCGGGCTCCCGTCCCCCTGCACCTGCTGCCGCGGGTGGCGGCGGAGCTCAAGGGCAGGACGGACATCATCCTCGACACGGGCATCATGAGCGGCGGGGACATCGTCGCGGCCCTGGCGCTCGGCGCGGATTTCACCCTGATCGGCCGCGCCTACCTGTACGGGCTCATGGCAGGCGGCCGCGCCGGAGTGGACCGCACCATCGAGATCCTCGGCACGCAGACCGCCCGCACCCTGCAGCTCCTCGGCGTGAACCGCATCGGCGACCTGACCCCCGACCATGTGCGGATCCTGGGCAGTGCGGCGGGCAGTGCGGCGGGCAGTGCGGCGGGCAGTGCGGACCGCCCCGGCGCCGCTCTCCCCCGCTGACGTCGCACACCACCCGGACACACCGAATGCCTGGTCAGGGCGCTATCATTCATCCAGTGGTACTGCCTGGGGGCGGGCCCGTCCAAGTCCGGGGAGACGAATATGGAGCGTAAGCGGATGCACTATCCGTTGCGTTATCGACGCGCGCGATCACTGCTGTACGTGATCGGCCTGTTCTGGCTGTGGCTCTGGCTCGGCAGCGCGGCGCTGATCGGCGCCCTCCACCAGTCACCGGTGCACGCCGTCCTCGTGACGTACGCGCTCGCCGTCGTCGTCCTGGTCTCGATCCCCGCGGCCCTGCTCGCTGCGATCCGGATGGTCCTCACGCACCCGCGCCGCAGCGGCGTCGTCGTGCCGTTGAACCCCGGTCAGCCGGGGGATTCGGCCCACTGGTGGTACGGCGAGAAGGCGTCCTAGCCCTCGCAGTCCGTGCAGTACTGCCGGCCGTTCTTCTCGAGCGCGATCTGGCTGCGGTGCCGGACCAGGAAGCACGAGGCGCAGGTGAATTCGTCCTCCTGCGGCGGGACCACCTGGATGAGGAGCTCCTCGCCGGAGAGGTCTGCGCCCGGCAGGTCGATGCCCTCGGCGGTGTCGCCGTCCTCGATGTCGACCGACGCCGACTGCGCTCCTGCGCCGCCGCGGTTGGCCTGGAGCACCTCGAGCGATTCCGCTTCCTTGTCCTCGTCGTTGTTGCGCGGTGCGTCGTAGTCCGTTGCCATGCCGATGCCGTTCTTGGTGGGGGTCCGGTGCCTCTGGGGCTCGTGCAGCAATCGAGTCTAGCGGCTGGATCCGGTGCGGATGCCGGTTCTCGGGCTCTTCGTCGTGATGCTCCTCATACCTCCCGGCACGCGCCGCGGAACCGGTGCCCGCCCCGCGAAAGAGGTGGACGGCGTGGGCGCACCGCTGGCAGGCTGGGAGCGTCCCACCCTCCGACGACGGGGAACCCCATCGCTTCGTCCACCAGACCACCGGCCCCTGCCGAGCAGCACGGCGCCCCGCTCCGGCGGCGCAACGTGCTGGTGGGGGTCCTCTTCGGGTGCGGCATCATCGCCTTCGTCGACGAGGCCGTGTTCCACCAGCTCCTCCACTGGCACCACTTCTACGACCGCTCCACGCAGGCCGCGGGGCTCGTGTCCGACGGCGTGTTCCACGCCTTCAGCTGGTTCGCCACGGTGGCCTCGCTCTTCCTCTTCGCGGACCTGAGACGGCGCGGCGCCCTCTCCACCCGGCGGTGGCTGGCAGGGATCCTGATGGGTATCGGTGCGTTCCAGCTGTACGACGGCCTGGTGCAGCACAAGCTCCTCGACCTCCACCAGATCCGCTACGGGGTGGACCTCCTCCCCTACGACCTTGCGTGGAACGGCGCGGCCGTCGTGATCCTGGTCGCGGGGGTACTCCTGCTCCTCGCCGTCCGGAGGGCCGAACGCCGGGGTGTCCGCGCCGGCGATGGCTGAGGTCCCCCACCACCCGGGCGCCGCGGCGGCCGCGGACACTCTCGGCGCCTTCGCGCTGGACACCGCCGTCGTGCTCGTGTGGCTCGGGCTCGCCGTCGCCTACCTGCTCGCCGGGCGCGCGGCCGCCCTGCGCGGACGCATCGACTGGCCGGCCCGGCGGAACGCCGTCTGGCTGGCCGGCTGCGGACTGGGCCTCGCCGCCGGCGCCGGCCCCCTCTCCCGGGCGGCCGAGAGCAGTTTCACCGCGCATACGGCGGTCCACCTCCTTCTCGGGATGCTCGTACCCCTGCTGCTGGTCCTCGGCGCACCCGGGACCCTCCTGCTCCGGTCCGTACCGGCACGGACCGGACGGCGCTTCACGCGGCTCGCGCGGTCGGCACCTCTGCGGCTGGCCGCCCATCCGGTGGTCGCCGCGCTGATCGTCACGGTGCCCATGGCCCTGTACTGGGATGCCGATGCTCTCGCCCTGCTCCATCACCCCGTGATCGGCCCCCTGCTGCACGTCCACTTCGTGGCGGCGGGCGCCCTCTTCGCCTACGCCGTCGTGGGCGTGGACCCGAATCCGCACCGAGCCGCGGCATGGGTCAGGGGTGGCGCGATCGCCGGGACCATCGCGGTGCACGCCGTGGTGGCGAAACACCTCTATGCCGCAGCGGGCTCCGGCTCCTGGCCGGCCGGCGCGGAGCAGGCGGCGCAGCTCATGTACTACGGCGGGGACGCCGTGCACGTCCTGCTGCTCGGCGTGTTCTGCGCCCAGGTCTACCGGGAGGCCGGGCGAGGCCTGCGGCGCACGGCCCCGTCCGGCTCGCCTGGGCGCAGTGCGTAGCCCTGCGGGTAGGGCCCGTCCCGACCAGGGATCCGGCGCCCCGATCCGGAGTGGACAGAGGAAGCTCAGTCCGCATATAACTAGTTTACCGAACTAATCAGGTGTGGTTCCTGTTTCTGATCGAAAGGTGAGACAGCCATGACGCAGACCATCAGTGATGCTATCGGCGCCGGAGATGTCGCCATCGGGTCACCCCTCCACTGCGGCGAACCGATGACACTGCGCGAGACCTCCTACCGGGGATCGTCGTACGGCCTGGTACCGCAGCCGGCCTCCGGGTTCGACGTCGAACTCGTCTGGGCCTGCGCGTGCGGGTTCCAGCTCTCCCCCGAGGAGCCGAAGGAACTCGCCCACCCCCTCTCCCCCGTCCTGCTCCGCGTCGCCGCGGCTGCAGCGGATGTCGAATACCTCCAGTGGCAGCTCGACCAGCGGACGGACGTGCTGGAGTCCGCGGTGCTGCAGGCCGCCGACGCCGGCGCGGCGATCATCGACATCGCCGAGGCAGCGCAGCTCCGTCCGGCCGACGTCCAGCAGCTCGCTGCAGGCGGTCACCTGCTCGCCGACGTAGGCTAGACGGCACGCAGGCCCCCGCGGGCCGGTCTCGTGCCCGCAACGGGCCCCGTGCGAGGGAAGGGCAGCATCGTCATGAACGAACCCCGATGGGTGGAGCACGCCCTCTGGTGGCAGGTGTATCCCCTGGGTTTCACCGGTGCCGAGAAGACCGCCACCCCCGACCCGGCCGACACCCACCGGCTGATGGCACTGGTGCCGTGGCTGGACTACGCGGTGGACCTCGGGGCGTCCGGGCTCGCCCTGGGCCCCGTCTTCGCCTCGGAGACACACGGGTACGACACCACGGACTACTTCCGGATCGACCCCCGCCTCGGGACCCTCGCGGATTTCGACACGCTCGTCGCGGAGGCGCACCGGCGCGGGCTGCGCGTCCTGCTCGACGGCGTCTTCAACCACGCCGGGCGCTCGTTCGGCCCGTTCCAGGACGTGCTGGCGCACGGGCCCGGTGCCGCTACGGCGCCCTGGTTCTCGCTGGAGTGGCCCCCGGGTGCGGGCGCCGGCGCCGAACCGGCGTACCGCGACTTCGAGGGCCATCACCATCTGGTGGCGCTCAACCACGAAGAGCCCGCCGTGGCGGACTTCGTCGTCGACGTCATGGAGTACTGGCTCGGCCGGGGCGCCGACGGCTGGCGTCTCGATGCCGCCTACGCCGTGCCGTCGCCGTTCTGGGCCGCCGTGACGGCACGGGTGCGTGCCTCGTACCCCGACGCCTACTTCGTGGGCGAGTACATCCACGGCGACTACGCCGCGGCGGTCCGCGACGGCGGGCTCGATTCCGTGACCCAGTACGAGCTGTGGAAGGCGGTGTGGAGCTCGCTGAACGACGCCAACCTCTTCGAGCTCGCCGCCGCACTCGAACGGCACACTACGCTTTTGGAATCCTTCGCCCCGCTCACCTTCATCGGGAACCACGACGTCACGCGGATCGCGAGCAGGCTCGCCGATCCCGGCCTGCTGGCGCACGCCGTCGTCGTCCTGCTGACGGTCGGCGGCACCCCGTCCGTCTACTACGGGGACGAGCAGGGCTACCGCGGCGTCAAGGAGGACCGGGCCGGGGGCGACGACGACGTGCGGCCGCTCTTCCCGGCCGGGCCCGGGGAGCTCTCCGGGGTGGGACGGCCCGCGTACGAGGTGCACCAGGAGCTCATCGGCGTCCGACGGCGCCACCCGTGGCTGCACCGCGCCACCACGGAGGTGCTGCACCTGTCCAACGACGCCCTCGTCTACCGCGTCTCCGACACCACTGACACCACCGACGCGCTCGTCGTGGCGCTCAACCTCGCGCACGAACCCCGATCCCTGGACGTCGCCGCCGGCTCGGTCCTCGCGGGGCAAGCCGCGGTGGACGCCGCGGCGGGCCGGATCCGACTGCCCGCACGGGGCTGGGCAGTCCTGGCCGCCCAGGGGTGAAGCCGTGACCCGGCTCCGGGATCCACAGCCCCTGACCTGACAGTGGGGGACGAGCGGAGGGATAATGGTGCCGGGCACAGCGGAGGAGGACGGCATGCACGCACAGGACCAGGACACCACGACGGTCGACTTCACGCCCTGGCCGCGGCCCGTGCCGTCGCACGTGCTCGGCGGCGTCAAGAAGCTGCTGCTCGTCACCGCGATCCTCGTGGGCCTGCACCAGCTGTTCCCTGCAACGAGCCTCGGCTCCTCCCTGAGCAGCACCTTCACCCTCCTCGTGGTGATGTCCTGGCTCAGTCCCCTCGCGCGGATCCTCGCGGCGCGGCCATGGGTGCGCAAGGCCCCCGAGGAGTAGGGAACGCGTCCCGGTCCGCGCGGTTCGTCCCGAATTCATTAAACAGCGGTACTGTTCGCATCATGACACTTACAAGCGTGCTTGCCTCCGGGATGCTCCCCGCAATGACCAGCACGACCACCACCACCGACCCCGCGGCCGCCGCGGGCGCCATGGCGGGCAGCCTCCTCGTCTTCGTGATCGGCTTCCTGATTATGGGCTTCGCCCTGATGGGAATGTTCAGGAAGGCCGGGGAACCCAAGTGGGCCGCCTTCGTCCCGCTCTACAACATCATCGTCCTGCTGAGGATCTCCGGCCTCTCGCCGTGGCTGGTCCTCCTCGCGTTCATCCCCGTCGCGAACATCGTGCTCGCCGTCCTGCTGTCCATCAACACGGCGAAGGTCTTCGGCAAGGGTGTAGGCACGGCTGTGCTGCTCTTCTTCTTCAGCACCATCGTGTACTTCGTCCTCTCGTACGGGGACGCGCGCTACCTCGGCCGCGACGCCGCCCGCCACCCGCTCGGCCAGGCCCCGCAGCAGGCCGGCGTCGACCAGTCCTTGAAGGCGGGTCAGTACCAGTCCTGATCCCTCCGACAACGAAGAAGCGAGGCCCCGGCGACGGGGGCCTCGCTTCTTCTTCCGGAAACCGTGGAGCTTAGGGGAATCGAACCCCTGACCTTTTCATTGCGAACGAAACGCTCTACCAACTGAGCTAAAGCCCCGTACACCACTTCCGAACACCAACACTGTACCTGCGGGAGCCCGCTTGGCCCAAAGCGATCCGGTGCGGACCTCCGGACCGGGAGCGTCAGGAGCCCGGCGTAGTCTTTCCCCATGTCCACCGACCCCTCCAAGGCAGCCGCTGCCCTGCCCCGGAACGACGACGTGAGGCCCTGGCCGGCGCTGTGGTCGCTCGTCATCGGCTTCTTCATGATCCTCGTCGATTCGACGATCGTCTCGGTCGCCACCCCCGCCATCATGGAGGGCCTCGGGGCCGGCATCGACAGCGTGATCTGGGTGACCAGTGCGTATCTGCTGGCCTACGCCGTGCCGCTGCTCGTGGCAGGGCGGCTCGGCGACCGGTTCGGGCCGAAGCGCGTCTACCTGGTCGGCCTCGTGGTCTTCACCCTCTCCAGCGCCTGGTGCGGCCTGTCCGGCACGGTGGAGGCGCTCATCGTCGCCCGCGTCCTGCAGGGCCTGGGCGCCGCGCTCATGACGCCGCAGACCATGTCCGTCATCACCCGCATCTTCCCGCCCGAGCGCCGCGGCGCCGCGATGGGCCTGTGGGGATCCGTCGCCGGCATCGCCACCCTCGTGGGACCGGTCCTCGGCGGCGTGCTCGTCGACACCGCCGGGTGGGAGTGGATCTTCTTCATCAACGTGCCGGTCGGCGTCGTGGGGTTCATCCTCGCCTCCCGCCTCGTCCCCACCCTGCCGACGACGTCGCACCGCTTCGACATGCTCGGCGTGTTCCTCAGCGCGGCCGGCCTGTTCTGCCTGGTGTTCGGCATCCAGGAGGCTGAGAGCTACGACTGGGGCATCATCGCCGGGCCCCTGTCCGTGTGGTCGCTGATCATCACCGGCCTCGTGCTGCTCGTGGCCTTCGTGGTGTGGCAGAAGGTCAACCGCGGTGAGCCGCTGGTGCCGCTGAAGCTCTTCCGCGACCGCAACTTCTCGCTCGCCAACATCTCGATCACCGCCATGGGCTTCGCGATCACCACCATGACGCTGCCTCTGATGCTCTACGCGCAGACCGTCCGCGGGCTCTCACCGACCCAGGCCGCGCTCCTGCTGACCCCCATGGCCGTCATCTCTGGCGTCCTCGCTCCGTTCGTCGGCAGGTACGTGCAGCGCAGCAACCCGAAGTACATCGCGATCGCCGGGTTCGCCGGCCTGTCGGTGTCCCTGTTCTGGCTGGGCTCCATCCTCACCCCCGACGTCCCGATCTGGCAGCTCCTGCTGCCGGTCTCGCTGCTCGGCCTCTCCAGCGCCGGCATCTGGGCACCGGTGTCGCTGACGGCTACCCGCAACCTCGCCCCGTCGCTCGCCGGGGCAGGCTCCGGCGTCTACAACACCACGCGCCAGATGGGCGCGGTCCTCGGCAGCGCCGCCATCGCGGCCATGATGCAGTCACGCCTGACGGCCAACCTCGATGGCGGCGGGATGAGCGCCACCCCGTCCGCAGCCCTGCCGGACGAGGCGAAGGCCGGGTACGCCCTGTCGATGGGCCAGTCGCTCTACCTGCCCGCGATCGTCATCGTCATCGGCTTCGCCGCAGCCCTGTTCTTCGCACGGCCCCAGCAGAACCGCGTGTGGGACCGGGATACGGGCGCCGTGGGCGTGGCGCCGTCGGACCGCCGGGAAGCAGCGACACCCGCCGATACGTAAGCCGTTGCCCCGGTGAACCGCCGGTAGTCTCGTGCCATGGCCGATGAGATGAAGGACACGCCCGAGGATGCCCCGAAGGACGCCGGGAAGGACCCGGTGAAGGACGCGTCGGACGACTTCGCCGTCCGTCACCACACCTCCCCGTCCGGCCTGGAGTACACGACCACCACCGGGCGGCTGGTCCTCCGGCGCGAGGAGACGAAGGACGGCAGGTCCGACGGCTTCAAGCCGAAGGCCGAGATCTTCATCGTCGCCTACACGAAGCAGGACGCCGAGCCGGGCCGTCCCGTGACCTTCGCCTTCAACGGCGGCCCGGGGTCGGCCTCGGTGTGGCTGCACCTGGGGCTTCTCGGCCCCCGCCTCGTCGATTCCGGTGACGTGGGGGCCATGACCACCGCACCGTTCGGGCTCGTCGACAACCCCGAGTCGCTGCTCGAGTCCAGCGACCTGGTGATGATCGATCCCGTCAGCACCGGGTACTCCCGTGTGGTGGAGGGCGAGAAGACCGACGAGTTCCACGCCTTCGTCCAGGACAGGGACCTGGTGGCGGAGGTCATCCGCCTCTGGACAACGCGCAACAACCGCTGGCTCTCCCCCAAGTACATCGTCGGGGAGTCCTACGGGACGCTACGCGCCGTCGCGGTGGCCGGGCGCCTTTTCGACGCGTACGGGATGGCGGTCAACGGGCTCGGGCTCATCTCGACGGTCCTCAACATGTCCACCCTTCGCTTCTTCCCCGGCAGCGATCTCCCCTACGCCCTGCACCTGCCCACCTACGCGGCGATCGCGCACTACCACGGCCGCCACGGTGACCGGGAGCTCGCCGAGGTGGTCCGCGAGGCGGAGGAGTACGCGGCGCGGGACTTCGGTTACGCCCTGACGCAGGGCAACCGGCTGACTCCCCGGGAGCGGGCGGACGCCGTCGCGCGGCTGCACGCCATCACCACACTGGACGAGGCATTCATCCGCCGCACCGATCTCCGCTGGGCGTACCACGAGTTCGCCGCGGAGCTCCTGCGCGCGGAAGGACTCGCCGTCGGGCGCATCGACGGGCGGTTCGCCGCACGGCCCGAGCACCTGCAGTCCTCGGACTCCACCGACGATCCGAGCATCAGGGCCATCACGGGACCGTACTCCGCAGCCATGAACCACTATGTCCGCGCCGAGCTCGGGTACGAGAACGATCTCCCCTACGAGATCCTCACCGCCCGCGTGCAGCCATGGAGCTACCGCACCTTCGAGGGTGCGCCCGTGGACGTCTCGGGAGTCCTCGAGCGGCTCCTCGTCCACAACCCCGCCCTCCGCGTGCACGTCGACTACGGCTACCACGACGGCGCCACACCCCACTTCGCGGCCGAGTACGTATGGGCCCACATGGACCTCGACGACGCCGCCCGTGCCCGCTTCACGCACCACTACCACGAGGCCGGCCACATGATGTACCTCAACCCGATAGCACGGACGACGCAGCTGCGCGCGCTGAGGGCCTTCGTCCGCGAGGGACGGGACGGCCAGGAACAGTAAGTAGGATGATGAATATGTCCGGCAGTGACTGCCGCCGGCCCGACCGTAAGGACGCATCATGCTGAAGAAGATCCTCTGGGCTTTGGTCCCTGTCATCGCAGCCCGTCTGATGAACAGGAACCGTTCCGGGCAGCCGCCCCGCGCCAACAAGACCCACTACAACAGCAAGTACGGCAGGTAGCAGACCCCGGCACCGGGGACAGGGCCCGATGACCACCGAGTTCAGGGACGAGGACGGCTTCGCCGACATCCGTTCCTACGCTGCGATCGGTGACGGCCGGACCGTCGCCCTGGTGGCGCTCGACGGTTCCATCGACTGGTACCCGACGCCGGACCTCGACTCGACGCCGGCCTTCGCGCGGCTGCTGGATGTGGACGAGGGCTTCATGTCCCTCGCTCCTACCGACGGGTTCTCCGTGGAGCGGCGCTACGTGGACGGCACGAACGTGCTCGAGACGACGTACACCACGGCCTCCGGCAGTGTCCGCGTGACGGATTCCCTCAACACGGGCGTCGCAGGGAGGCTGCCGTGGGGGGAACTCGCCCGCCGTGTCGACGGCCTCACCGGATCCGTGGACATGGCGTGGTCGATCATGCCCGGCACGTGCTTCGGTTCCGCATCGCCGTGGCTCGACAACGGGCCGGATGACCCGGTGCTGCGGATCGACGCCGTCGGGCTCGGCATCCGCGGGCTCAATCATGGACCGATCCCGCCGCAGGGACAGTCGGTTGACGGCGCGTTCACCACGTCGGCGGGGTCCCGCCACCTCGTGGCCGTCATCTCGACGCACGGCGAGCCGCTCCCCCTGCAGGACCCCCGGACCATCGACGACGGCGTGGACCGCACCATCCGCAACTGGCAGTCGTGGTCCGACGAGTTCGCCTACGACGGCGACTACCGCCACGCCGTCCTGCGCAGCGCGCTCACGCTGAAGCTGCTGCTGCACAGCCCGTCCGGATCGATCGCGGCGGCCGCCACGACCTCCCTCCCGGAGAGCGTCGCGGGCGGCAAGAACTGGGACTACCGCTATGCATGGGTGCGGGACACCGCGTACACGCTGCACTCCCTCACGCGGGCAGGGCTCCGCGAGGAAGTCCACGCCGCGGTGTCGTGGATGCTCAAGAACCTGCGGACCCAGGGGTCGGACCTCGAGGTGTTCACCCGGCTGAACGGCGGGACCCCCGAAGGGACATCCCGTCCCGAGCTCACCGGCTGGCGCAACATCGGGCCCGTGGTGGACGGGAATCCTGCGGCGGGCCAGCTCCAGCTGGGTGTTTTCGGCGACGTGTTCGACATCGTCTGGCAGTACGTGCAGGCCGGCCACGTGCTGGACCCTGCGACCATGCGGCAGCTCGCCGACCTCGCGGACCTGACGTGCGACATCTGGCGGCGGCGCGACGCCGGCATGTGGGAGCTGCCCGAGGAACGCCACTACGTCACGTCGAAGCTCGGGTGCTGGAACGCGCTCCGCTGCGCCGTCCTGCTCGCCGAGCGCGGACAGCTGCAGGGGCCGGTGGAGCGATGGGCCGCCGAGCGGGACCGCATCCGCGACTGGGTGCACGAGCACGGCTGGTCCGAGGAGCGCCGGAGCTACATCTGGTACCCGGGCTCCACAGAACTGGACGCCTCGATCCTGCTGCATGCGATGAGCGGGTTCGACACCGGGCCTCGCATGTCCTCGACCATCGATGCCCTGCGCGAGGAGCTCGGCGCCGGTCCTCTCCTCTACCGCTACAGCGGCATGCAGGAGGAGGAGGCCACCTTCGTGGCCTGTGCCTACTGGATGGTGGCGGCGCTCGTGTCCGTGGGCCGCCGCGACGAGGCCGTCGACCTCATGGAGGAGCTGCTGCCCCTCGCGAACGACGTCGGCATCATGTCCGAGATGATCGAGCCGTCGGACAACTCGTTCATGGGCAACGTCCCGCAGGGGCTGAGCCACCTCGCGCTGATCGTGGCGGCCCTGTCCATCGCGGGCAAGTCCTAGGGCTCCGCAACGGCTCAGGGCGTCGCGAAGTAGACCCAGACGCCGATGACCCAGGTGGTGCCTGCGAGGCACGCCAGCGCCAGCTCCGCGAGGATCCCGAGACCCGTCGCCTTCAGGGCGTGCAGGCTCGAGGTCAGCGCGGCTCGGGCCTCCCGCTGCCGTACGTACTCGCTCGCGAACAGGCCGAGCGCGAAGCCGACGAACAGGCCGACGACGGGGATCAGGAACATCCCGGCGATCCCGGCGAGCACACCGATGGTCACGGACCGGCCCGGGATGCTTCGCTGCTTCAGCGTGCGTCCCGTGAGGACCAGTCCGGAAGCGAGGCCCGCGCCGGCGAGGGTGGTGCCGAGCGCGAAGACCACCCACCCCTCCGCGCTGGTCACGGTGAGCGCCCAGACGAGCAACGACACGATGATCAGGACGCTTCCCGGCAGCACCGGGACCACCACTCCTGCGATACCGACGGCGATGAGCGCACCGCACACCACTGTCATGAACACCTGTAGCTCCATGGCCCCAGTCTCGCATTCCGCCACACGACGCGTGTCCCGGGGCACGCCCGGCGCGGCCCCGCGTGGAATACTGGAGGGAATAGTAAGCCACCTTAGCGAGCCTGCGGGCCCGGAACACCAGGAGGACCGATGAGCACCTCGGCAACAGGGAACAACGACGGCGACGGCAGGAAAGCGGGCGATGGCGCCGATCCCACCGAATCGATGGACACCGGCCGCTCGGGCACCGGGGCGAGCAGCGTGGGACACGCCGACACCGGCGCGGCCGGGAGCACGCCCACCGGCGCCACGAGCACCGGCGGCGGCCAGGGCGACTACGTGCCGGGCGGCTACTCCGCCGACGACGACACCAGCGGTGACTATGTGCCCGGCATGTACTCGGACACGTCGGACACCCCGACGCGCCAGCAGGCGCAGGCTCCGATCTCCGCGTCCAGGGACGCCTCGCCCACGCGCGATCCCGAACCAAGGACACAGGAACACACGAAGGTGGTCCCCGTGACCGCCAGCAAGCCACACACCGGGTCCCGCGACGAGGCCCGGGGCCGCGACGTGCCGCGCGCAGCCGTCGCGGGTACGGGTGTCCCCAGCCTGGAGGACCGCAAAGTCCTCCACCAGCGCGAGAAGGAACACTTCGGGGGCATGAAGTTCGGATCGGCGTTCTTCGGCTGGCTTACCGCCACCGGGTTGTTCGTGCTCCTCTCCGCACTCGTCGGCGCGCTGGCCGCACTCTTCGGCGCCGGAGCCAATCTGTCGGTGGCGGACGTGGCGAGTGGCTCGGGAGAGGCGCAGACCACGGGCATCACGGCTGCCGTCCTCCTCGGCGTGATCCTGCTGGTCTCCTACTTCGCCGGCGGGTACGTCGCCGGGCGGATGGCCCGCTTCAGCGGCGTCAAGCAGGGCGTGGCGGTCTGGCTCTGGGCCCTCATCATCGCCGTCGTGCTGACCATCGTCGGCGTCATCGTCGGCAACCAGGCCAACGTCACCGAGCGCTTCCAGGGGCTCGGCGTGCCGTCCGCCCAGGACCTCACGGGACCCGGCCTGATCGGCCTCCTCGTGGTGGCCGCCGTGGCACTCCTCGGCGCGATCCTCGGCGGACTCGCCGGCATGCGCTACCACCGGAAGATCGACCGCACGGACTTCGACGCCCTCGACAGCGCCGGGTAAGGGCGCCGGTCAGGAACACCGGGCAGCAGCAGACCCGCAGGACACGACAGCCCCGGACTCGCAGGAGTCCGGGGCTGTCGTGGTGTCGGGCACTACTGCGGCTCAGGGCGAGGGCATCCCGCCGTTGACGTTGAGGGTCTCGCCGAGCACGTAGCTCGACTCCGAGGACGCCAGGAACACGTACGCGGGGGCCAGCTCGGTGGGCTGGCCGGCGCGGCCCAGCGGGGTGTCCTTGCCGAACTCCGGCAGGTCCTCAGCGGGCTGGCCGCCCGAGGGCTGCAGCGGGGTCCAGATGGGACCCGGCGCCACGGCGTTGACGCGGATCCCCTTGGGTGCGAGCTGCTGCGCGAGGCCCTTGGTGAAGTTGTTGATCGCGGCCTTGGTGCTCGCATAGTCCACGAGGGTGGGCGACGGCTGGTACGCCTGGATGGACGTGGTGTTGATGACGGCCGATCCGGGCTGGAGGTGCTTGAGCGCCTCCTTCGTCACGCGGAAGAACGAGTAGATGTTCGTCTTGTAGGTGTCGTCGAGCTGCTCGTCGGTCAGGTCCTCGAACGCTTCCACGGCCTGCTGCTTGCCGGCGTTGTTGACGAGGATGTCCAGGCCGCCCAGGGCATCCACGGACTGCTGCACGAGCGAGATGCAGTACGCGGGGTCCCTGAGATCGCCCGGCAGGCAGGCGGCGGTCCGGCCCTCGGCCTCGATGAGCTTCCTAACCACCTGGGCGTCCTCCTCCTCCTCGGGGAGATAGGAGATGGCGACGTCGGCGCCCTCCCGCGCGAAGGCGATGGCGACGGCTGCACCGATGCCGGAATCCGCACCGGTGACGAGCGCCTTGCGGCCCGTGAGCCGGCCCGTCCCACGATAGGAGGTCTCGCCGCGGTCGGCCTGGACCTCCATGTCCGCTTCGAGCCCGTGCTCCTCGATCTGGTCGGTCGGCGGCGTGATGCTCTCGAACCTGGTCACGGGGTTCTGGAAGGTGTACTGGTCGGTCGATCCTGCTGCGCTCTCGGAGGTCATGCGTGTTCTCCCTGTACAGAGGGTGTGTCCGCTGCGGCTCGCAGCCGCAGCGGACACACGGGTGGATGATCGGCGGCGCCGGTAAAGCTAAGCCTACTTATTACCCCGGGCGCGGGAAAGCCCGGGCGCTCCGCCGGGGCGGATCGGGAAAGGGTGGCGTGGCGCGGCGAAGCCGTCTAGGGGCGGCAGGGGCGGCCCTGTGCGGTCAGAAGACGACGGAGAAGAACCCGGCGCCGACGGAGAGGACCATCGCGACGATCAGGAGCCAGACGATCGGGGTGCGGAGCTTGCGTATGGAGTCCATGGTGCGCCCAGTCTAGCCGCCGGGCGGGTATCAGGCCGAGGCCGCCAGGCGTTCGCGTGCCAGGCGCTTCAGGCCGTCGGCCGGGCGGACGGGCTCCGGCCACCGAGGCTGCAGGTCGTCCCCGAGGGTGATGTTGCGCAGGCGCCGCCCGAACATCGGGACCACCCACTCCCCCAGCCAGGCCGTCTCCCGGCGGAACCCCGCCATGAACCCCGCATAGCCTTCACGCTCGGGCAGGCGGGGTGTCAGGGAATGCTCCACGCCGAGGATGCGCAGCACGTGGGCGGCGAGGTTCCGGTGCCCGGCCGGCGACATGTGCAGCCGGTCCGCGTCCCACAGCCCCGGGTCCGAGTACTCCTCGAAGCACCAGTAGTCCACCAGGACGGCGTCGTAGGTGCGGGCGATGCGCCGCACGTGGTCGTTGAACAGCCAGTTGCGGCGCTTCATGGGCTCGAAGACGGGGCTCAGCGGGATGTCGAAGCCGGTGAAGAGCAGGGGCTGCGCCCCGGCGTCCGCGAGGCGAGCGACGATCCTCTCGTACTCCCGCATGAGGGCTCCCATGTCGGTGCGCAGTTCGAGGATGTCGTTGCCGCCGGCGTAGAGGCTCACGAGCGTGGGTTCGAGGGCCAGCGCCCGTTCCACCTGTTCGTCGCGGACGTGGTGCAGACGCTTGCTGCGGATGGCGAGGTTGGCGTACTCCCAGTCCGGGTCCTGCCGGCCGAGCTGCTTCGCCACGCGGTCCGCCCATCCCCGCACCCCGTTCGGGAAGCGGGCGTTCCAGTCGCCGACCCCCTCGGTGAAGGAATCGCCGATCGCCACGAACCGTCCAGCCATTCGAGGGAGCCTAGCCCCGCCGGGCGACCCGGGGACGACGGCGGGGCCAACGCCCGGTGAACGCTGCGCCTGGAGGGGTGGAAATAATCTGCGCACCCCCGTGGCTGACACGGACATGGAACACAGCATCGCAGTCACAGGGTCGACCGGCGTCGTGGGCGGCAGCGTCGCCAGGATCCTCGCCGCCGAGGAGGTGCCGCTCGTCCTGCCGGTGCGATCGATCGACCGGGCGCAGCACCTCCCCGAGTCCGTGGTCCGGCAGGCCTCGTACGGGGACGCCGGGGCGGCACGGGAGGCCCTCGCCGGCGTGGACGTCCTGTTCATGGTGTCCGCCGCCGAGGCGCCGGACCGCCTCGCGAGCCACCGCACGTTCGTCGACGCCGCACAGGCGGCGGGCGTCCGGCACATCGTCTACACCTCGTTCCTCGGCGCCGCACCCGAGGCCGCGTTCCTCCTCGGCCGCGACCACTGGTACACCGAGGAGCACATCCGCCGGTCCGGCCTCGCCTGGACGTTCCTGCGCGACAACCTCTACCTCGACTTCGTGCCGGCGCTCGCGGAGGACGGCGTCATCCGCGGCCCCGCGGGTGACGGCCGGCTCTCCGCCGTCGCGCAGGCCGACGTCGCCCGCTCCGCCGCGGCCGTCCTGCGGGCACCGGACGAGCACGTGGGGAGGACCTACCACCTGACCGGGCCGGAGGCCTTCACCCTGGCCGAGGCGGCGGCCACCATCAGCGAGGTGACCCCCGCGACGGTGCGCTTCGAGGACCAGACCCACGAGGAGGCGATGGCGTCGCGGGCCCACCACGGCGCACCGCGATGGCAGGTGGAGGCGTGGGTCAGCACCTACACGGCCATCGCGCAGGGCGAGATGGCCGAGGTCTCGCCCGACGTCGAGCGCCTCACCGGGCGGCCACCCGTCAGCCTCCGCGATGTGCTCTCGGCGCAGCACGGGGGCGGTACCCGTGCGTAAGGACGTGGTTCCCGACCCCGCAAACAGCCGTGCGTTCTACAGGTTCCTGACCTCCGTCGTGGTCCCGCGTCCCATCGCTTGGATCTCGTCGACGTCCGCGGACGGCGTCGACAACCTCGCGCCCCACTCGTTCTTCACCATCGCCTCGGTCAACCCGCCGATCGTCCAGTTCACCTCCGTGGGCCGCAAGGATTCCGTGCGCAACATCGAGGCGACGGGCGAGTTCGTGGTCGCCTTCACGCCGGAGCATCTCTTCGAGGCGGTCAACGCGACCGGCACCGCCTTCCCGCCGGAGGTCAGCGAGTTCGACGCGGCCGGCCTCACGCGGGAGCCGAGCGCGACCGTGCGCCCGCCGCGCGTCCTCGAGTCCCCCGTCGCCCTCGAATGCAGGCTGCACCGGATCCAGGACATGGGCGACTGCACGCTGGTCTTCGGGGAAGTGGTGCACGCGGTGGTGTCGGACGAGGTGCTCGACGGCGCGCTCCCCGCGATCGGAGCCCTCAAGCCGCTCTCGCGGCTCGGCAGGAACGAATGGGGAACCGCCGGGACTATCCGCGCCATCACGCGCATCCCGCTCGAGGAATGGCCGGGACACTACACCCCGGCCACCGCGGCTCCGTGACCTGACTGTTACTTCTGCACAGCTGTTGCTCAGGGTACTGACATAGAGTGGGGAAATCTGCGGGTTAGCACCCCACCCCCGGGCTGGGAAGCCGACCGCGACCCCAGGGACCCCCATGAGCGTTACCGCCACCCCGCGCACCGTCCGCATCTCCAGGCCGAACGACGTCGTCGCCTCCTACTCCGTGCTGCTGAAGCAGGTCCGCAAGGAAGGCCTCCTGACGCGTCGTCGCCGGTTCTACGTCTCGGTGTTCGCGATCCTCGTCCTCGTGATGGGCGCGGCGTGGACCGGGTTCGCGCTCCTCGGGGACACCTGGTTCCAGCTCCTCGTCGCCGCCGTGCTCGGCGTCGTGCTCACGCAGGTCGCGTTCCTCGCCCACGAGGCCTCCCACCGCCAGATCTTCAGGACCCGCGGGGCCAACGACTGGTCCGGACGAATCCTCGCCGCCGGGGTGGTCGGCATCAGCTACGCGTGGTGGATGGACAAGCACACGCGCCACCACAACGACCCCAACACCCGCGGCAAGGACCCGGACATCGAGGTGGACACCATCTCGTTCCTCGAGGAGGACGCGGCGAAGGCCAGGGGCGTCCAGGCCTGGATCACGCGCCGCCAGGGCTACCTCTTCTTCCCGCTGCTCACCATGGAGGGCATCAACCTCCATGCCCGCTCGATCAGCACACTCTTCGCCCGCCGCACCATCAAGGGTCGATGGGTCGAGCTCGCACTGCTGGGCGCCCGCTTCGGCGCGTACCTCGGCGTCCTCTTCTGGTTCCTGCCCGTGGGCATGGCGTTCGCGTTCCTCGGCGTTCAGCTGGCCGTCTTCGGAATCTACATGGGGGCGAGCTTCGCGCCCAACCACAAGGGCATGCCCGTGGTGCCGAAGGACAGCACGCTCGACTTCTTCCAGAAGCAGGTGCTGACCTCGCGCAACATCCGCGGCGGATCCTTCGTCAACAACGCGTTCGGCGGGCTCAACTTCCAGATCGAGCACCACCTCTTCCCGGACATGCCCCGCCCGCACCTGCGCCGCGCCGCCGTGATCGTCCGCGAGCACTGCGAGCGCCTGCGCGTGCCGTACACCGAGGTGGGCGTCGCGGCGTCGTATGGCGCCGTGGTGTCCTACCTCAACCGTGTGGGCCTCGCCGCCCGCGACCCGTTCGACTGCCCGATGGTGAACCGCTTCCGCCGTCCCTGACCTCCTGGCAGGCCCTGCCGGGTCATGCTTCGGGCCCGGGCAGCGGCCCGCCTAGGTGGCCGAGGCGTCGATGGAGCCCCGCACCACGCTGACCCCCGAGTGCTCCGGGTTGCCGTCCAGCGGTTCGTCGGAGACATCGACCACGGGGAACTGCCGCAGGTCGATGACATCGGGCACGTCGAACGTTCCGTGGTCGCCGTCCAGGATCCCGATGCTGTACATCCGCGTGGCATCCGGTGCCAGGAGCCACACCTCGCGGAAGCCGGCGGGCGCGGTACCCGAGACGGTGACGTCGAGGCGCCGCAGGCCTTCGCCGGTCTCGGTGAGGACGGCCTCCCCGGACCCACTGAAATCGGGCAGCGGAGCCAGCTCCGTGCTCGCCAGGGTGCGCTCCCTGCCGTCCGGGGACTGCGCGGCCCACAGCACGCCTCCCCCGAAGGCGATCCCGACGACGGCGGCCGCGGCCAGCCACCAGGCGGGAACGGTCCGATTGCGCCCGGAGCGTGTGGGGCGCAACGGGGTCGCGCCGGGCGCCGGGTCCGGTGCTGCTGCGCCCTGCCGCGCAGGGGCGACGTGGCTGCCGGAGGGCTCAACGGTGACGACCGGATGCAGGCGGGCCGTCGTCGTCGTACCCGCGAGGCCGAGCTCCCGCGCCACGGCATCCCAGACCGCCGGGTCGGGCTGCTCGAGCCGCCCGGGGCCTCCGGACCGGGCGAGGACGACGACCTCCCGCAGGGCCGCGACCTCGTCGCCGCATGCGCTGCACGCGTCGAGGTGCTCGCGTGACCACTGGTCCAGCGGTTCGTCCAGCGCAGCGATACCGATGCTGTCCGGATCAAGGTGTCGCATTCCAGGCCCCCAATCGACTGCGCAGATGCGCGAGGCTCCTTCGGATGTGACTCTTGACGGTTCCCAGCGGCAGATCGAGCCGTTGTGCTATCTGCTGGTGTGTGAGGTCTTCGTAGAAGGCGAGACGAAGGATGGACTGCTGGGGTTCGCCCAGCAGGTCGAGCTCCGCATCGAGGACCACCCGGTCCGTCACAGCATCCACCTCCCGCGCGTGCTGCCTGGGGCTCTCCGGTTCGGCGATCGCACCGGAACGGGCCACCATCTGATTCTGCCTGCTCCTGGCCGCCAGCGTGTCCAGGATGACGTTCCTGCTGATCCCGAGGACCCAGCCGGGAACGGTGCCCGACTGGGGGTCGAAGCTGTCCCGGAAACGCCAGGCCCGCACGAACACGTCCTGGGTGATGTCCGCGGCCACCGCGCGATCACCCATGGACCGCAGCGCGACCGTGAACACGAGGGGCGCGAGACGCCGGTATGCGACGGTCAGGGCGTCCTCGTCGCCGGCAGAGAACTCCGCGTCGAGTTGTCTCGTCCACTCGGTGCTCGGAGGTGTCACGCCCTACTCCTTCACCGCGGTGCCGGGCCCAGCACCGCGCCAGGACCACGCGGCACACCTGCACTTCCGCGCCCCGCCGGGAAGATCCCGTGAGGCGGGGGATGCGGGGCAGGCCGACCGCGCGGGCCGTGCGTTCAGAGCGGTGAGGCTGTGAGGACAACATTATCCTCGTAGTCGCCCTTGTCCAGCAGCCATCGGCCTCCGCACGTGATGATCTTGAGCTGATGGGGTCCATCGCGCCGGAAGACCTCCGATCCGTCGAGCGTTGCCTTCGGGACGTTCCGGACGTCATCGACGCTGTACTGAAGCGTCCGGCCGTCCGCGAGGCCCACCGTGATCACGGTACCGGGGTCCACCTCCTTCAGCTGGGCGAAGGGCATCACCTCCGTCTGGCTGTCCACGTGGGCGGCGATCACGGCGTTGCCCGCATCGGCGCCGGGCGCCGGGCCGTACCGGTACCACCCCGCCTCCCAGAAGCTGTCCGGGATCTCCATGGCGTCGTTCTCGGCGATCCCCACCTCGACCACGCGGACGGAGATGTCGGTACCCGGGACGTCCAGGGACACGGGAGGAGGTGGTGCCGGCCGGAGGGCGGCGTCCGCCGGCTGCACGGGGATGGCGGAGGGGATTCCGGAGGGGATCCCGGTGCCCGCAACCGCATCCCCCCGGTTCCCCGGATCCGGGGTGCCCGGTACGCCCTGCGGAGGCGGGGTGGGAGCGAGGATGGGCGCGACGGGCGCTTCCGGCTCGGCCGACGGCAGGGAGCAACCGCTGATGACGGCGGCGGTCGCGATCGTGAGCGCAGTCAGGCGGGCTGCGGGGCGGCGTACTGGGCGGGGTGGGTGCACTTGTTCGTCCTGGTTCCTGGTTCTCGCGGCTCCGGGGACGGGTAGGGCGGGGTGCGCGGAGCCCGACGGCGTCCGCGCACCCCGCGCTCCGTCATGCCCGGGCTGCGCGCCTCCGGCTCACGGCGACCGCGCCGCCGAGCAGCGCGAGCAGGCCCGCGCCGATCCCGACCGCCGCGCCGGTGTCGTCCGTCCCGGCGGCCAGGCCGGACTGTCCGCCCGGGACGGCGCCCGGCGACGAGTGCAAGCCCTCGATGACCTGGGTGGCCAGCGCGAGGTTGCCCGCCTCGAGGCTTCCCCACGCGTAGACGATGGTCGAGGTGCCCTCGCCGAGTGTCAGGTCCGCCGGGCCGATCACGGGCTCGGTGGTACCCGCCGCCGCGACCGCCGCGGAGACCGTGCCGGGATCCGTGGTCAGCGTCGCCTCGCCCGGGTTGCTGAGGTTCGGCACGATCGGCGTGCCGCCCGCGAGGACGTCGACGGCCGGCGCGGCGGCCACGTGGCGCACGGTCAGGCGCGACTTGCCGGCCTCGACCGCGGAGACGTCATTGGTGTAGAAGTTGGCCGTCGGGGTTCCCGCGGCGTCGAGGTTGGCCGTGGCGGTGTAGTTGCCACCGGCGGCCAGGGTGACGTCCACGGGGCCGATCACCGGAGCGCTCGCATCGGTCGCGTCCGCCGCGGTGATGGCCAGCTGGTAGTCGCCGGCGGGCAGCGAGAGCGGACCCGCGAGCGTACCCGGCGTGAAATTGTCGAGGGTGAGGGCTCCGTTGACGTAGACGTCGACCGTGAGGTCGGGGACTCCGTGCAGCACGGACAGCGATGCATCGGACGACTCGGCGGCCGTCGCCGGGGCGGCAACAGCCGCCGCTCCTACGACCAGCACGGCTCCGACGGTGTACAGGCTTCTTCGCATGACAACTCCTTTGTGTCGTCCCCTGACGGGGCGCTTTTTGCTGACACCTGTATTACCGGGAAGCAGGGCGGGTTGGATGCACGAATGCAGGATTTTTCCCGACTGTTGTCCGGGTGCCGCCCGGACGCCGCGTACCGCACGGCATTCCCGGCCCCGGATTGCAAGCCCGGCGGAGGACGCCAGAGGGAGGCGCGGGCAGCGGCCGGACTGGATACGGTGGCAGGATGTTCTTCCTCTTCGGCCTCACCACGCGTGAGCACCTGCAGTTCACCCGATCCGCCGACTGCCGCTACTGCGGCCGGCACGCACCGCAGCAGGTCATCCAGCGCAGGACGAAGCTCTCGGTGTTCTTCATCCCGCTCATCACCCTCAAGAAGACCCGTCTCCAGGTCTGCACCAACTGCGGTGGCACGTCGGGCATCAGCGGCGCCGAGCAGCGGGCCCTCGCCTACTGAGCCCGCTGCCTGCGGGGACTAGGCGTTCCAGAGTCCGTACGAATCCGCGAGCGAGGAGATCTTCTGCGCCCGCGCCAGCCGCGGCAGGTAGGAGCCGTCACCCACCACGGCACCGGCGGCGTGTTCGCGCAGGAGCTCGGCGGCCCAGTTGATCTCCGACTCGCTCGGCGACAGGCCCCGGTTGATGGTGTCGGTGGCGTCGGTCAGGAGGCACAGCTTGCCGGTCATGCCCATGGACGCCGTGACCTTGCACGCCTCGAGCAGCTCATCGCCGAGGGCGCCGACGGTGGGACCGTCGATCGGGCCGGGAAGCTGCCCCACGCGCGAAGCGACCACGAGCTTCGAACGGGCATAGGCGAGCGCCATCGGATCATCCGAGGCTCCGGTGTCGCGCCGGAAATCGCCGACACCGAACGCGAGCCGGAACGTGCCCGGCGCGCTGGCGATCGCCGTCGCGTTCTCGATGCCGAGCGCCGATTCGATCAGCGCGAGCACGGGCGTGCCTGCCTGCAGGCGCATGGCCGTGTGCGTCACCTGCTCGGGTTTCTCCGTCATGGCCAGCATGACGCCGCGCAGACCGGGCGCCTTGGACAGGGCCGCGAGGTCGTCGGCCCAGTACTCCGTCTCGATGCCGTTGACCCGCACCCACGCCGTCATGCCGGTGGACAGGGCCTCGACCACGCGCTCACGTGCCTCGGACTTGCCCGCCGCGGGGACGGCGTCCTCCATGTCGAACACCACGGAGTCGGCCTCGGACGTGAGGGCGGGGATGAACGTGTCCTCGGAAGCCGCAGAGGCCAGCAACCAGGATCGTGAGAGCTTGGCGGGAAGCGCTGCCGCGCGGCTGTTTCTGAGGAAGGTGGCCATGCCCAAACACTACTGAGGATCGTCGCGGGTTATCCAACGGACATTCGAGGCATCGTGGGAACACTACGACCAAAAGGACCTACGAAGGGCTCCGGAACCCTTGACCCTCCACCCGCGCGCAGCCTAGCATTCGTATACGATTTTGTGCCCGGCGGCGAGGACTGCGGCGTCCCCCCCCTGGGAGTAGGGCACACGAGTAGCCACGCACTGCAAAAACAAGGGAGTTTTTCATGGCACTAGCGTCAGAGCGTCCGGACGCCGAGTCCCGGGACGGCATGAGCGCCGCGGACCGGAAGGTCCTCGCCGGCACGATGGTCGGCACCACGATCGAGTGGTACGACTTCTTCATCTTCGCCCAGGCCGCCGGCATCGTCTTCGCGGCACTGTACTTCGGGCCACTCGAGGGTGAGAGCCCGGGCCTCGCCCAACTCGTCTCATGGGCCACGATCGGCATCAGCTTCTTCTTCCGGCCCCTCGGCGCCGTGATCGCCGGTCGGCTCGGCGACAAGGTCGGCCGGAAGAAGATGCTGGTGTTCACCCTGATCCTGATGGGATCCGCCACCGCCCTGATCGGGCTCCTGCCCACCTACGCCCAGATCGGCATCTGGGCTCCGATCCTGCTCATGCTCCTGCGCATCCTGCAGGGCTTCTCCGCCGGTGGCGAGTGGGGCGGCGCGGCGCTCATGGCCGTCGAACACGCCCCCGTGGACAAGCGCGGCTTCTGGGGCGCGTACCCGCAGATCGGCGTCCCGGTCGGCATGATCCTCGCCACCCTCGTGCTGTTCCTGCTGCGCAGCTCCATGTCCCCGGAGGACTTCCTCGCCTGGGGCTGGCGCATCCCGTTCCTGCTCAGCGTGGTGCTGATCGTCGTCGGCTACTTCATCCGCGCCGCCGTCGCCGAGAGCCCAGTATTCAAGCGCATGATCGA
Organism: Arthrobacter sp. TJ-240; assembly: GCF_058269195.1. Classification (NCBI taxonomy): domain Bacteria; kingdom Bacillati; phylum Actinomycetota; class Actinomycetes; order Micrococcales; family Micrococcaceae; genus Arthrobacter; species Arthrobacter sp. TJ-240. The sequence continues at coordinate 875,586 of NZ_JBZCNG010000001.1, read as the reverse complement.
GCGCAAGCGCGACACCGCCACTCCCCTGCGCAACCTCCTGAAGACCAACAAGAAGCAGGTCGTCCTCGCGGCGGTCATCTTCATCGGCAACAACGCCGCCGGCTACCTCGTGATCGCGTTCCTCTCCTCCTACGCCCAGCGGGCCCTCGGCATGCCGGCCGCACCCGTGCTCCTCGCGACGCTCCTGGCGTCCTTCGGCTGGCTCATCTTCACGCTCTACGGCGGCATCCTGTCCGACCGCATCGGCCGCGTGCGCACCTTCCAGATCGGCTACGCCCTCATCTTCGTCTGGATGATCCCGATGTTCATGCTGATCGACACCCGCAGCATCTGGGCCTACGGCATCGCCATCTTCGTCCTCACCATCGGCCTCGGGCTGTCCTACGGCCCCATGTCCGCGATGTACGCCGAGATGTTCCCCGCCAACGTCCGCTACTCCGGCATCGGCATCGGCTACGCCCTCGGCGCGATCCTCGGCGGCGCCTTCGCCCCGCTGATCGCCGAGGCCCTGCTCGCGCAGACGGGGTGGTCCGGGTCCATCGGCCTCTACATCATGGGCCTCTGCGTCATCTCCTTCATCGGCGTCACCCTGGTGAAGGAGACCAGGGGCGCGCCCCTGGAGGCGGGGAAGGACGCCGTCGGCTCCGGCGTGGGGCGCCACTCCTGACCGTTCGCAGGTTCGAAGGATGCCCACCGGCCGGCCGCACCGGGCCGGTGGGCATCCCCGCGGCCGCCCACCGAGGAGGCGGTACGGTGGGCGGCGTCGGGCGGCCGCTGCGGCACCGCCGCCTCCCCGCGGCGCCCGCTATAGTGACTGACGTCGGGCGCACCAGGGCGCCGTGCCTGAAAAAGAGGCAATAAGGGCATCGCCCGAGGCACATACGGAACCCACCCATCCAGTCCTCCGGGTCGACCGTGTGCCACAGCCACCGGGGACTTCGCCTGCAAGGACTTCCCGATGCCCACCGTCTCCGCTCGAATCGTCTCCGCGCTCCTGCCCGCCACCACCGAGGTCTTCGGCGTCATGGGTAACGGCAACGCGCACTTCCTCGACGCCGTCATGGCGGCGCCGTCGCTCCACTTCACCGCCGTGCGGCACGAGGCAGGCGCGGTCGCCGCAGCGGACGCCTACCATCGGGCCAGCGGCCGACTCGCCGTCGCCACCACCACGTACGGGGCCGGATTCACGAACGCCCTGACCCCGCTGGCCGAGGCCGTGCAGGCGGACATCCCCCTGGTGCTCGTGGTCGGTGACGCCCCCACCACCGGCATGCGCCCCTTCGATGTGGACCAGTGCCTCGTGGCCAAAGGGCTCGGCGCGACGACCTTCACGGTCTCGGCCGCGCATCCCGGGGCGGCGACGACGGCGGCGATCGAGCACGCCCTCCGCTATCGGGAGGCCGTGGTCCTCGCGATCCCCTACGACCTCGCCGCGGCCGACGCTCCGGACGAGGACCCCGCCGCGACACCCGCCCCTGCTCCGCTCGTGCAACCCTCCGCGGCGGACATCCAGCGTGCTGCAGCCCTGCTCTCCACCGCCGAGCGGCCCCTGATCCTGGCCGGCCGCGGCGCCTGGCTGAGCGGTGCCGGCGAGGCAGCGGCACGCCTCGCCGACCACCTCGGCGCCCTCGCCGCCACCTCCGGCCTCGGCGCGGGACTCTTCGGCGACGATCCGGCCGCCCTCGGGATCGCCGGCGGTTGGGCGTCCGAGCGCACGGCGCAGCTGATCGGGCAGGCCGACGTCGTCCTGGTGCTCGGTGCGCGGCTCAACCAGTTCACGATGCGCTTCGGCCACTCCTTCCATCCCGAGGCCCGCGTCATCCAGGCCGACGTCACCGCCGGCCCCACCTCGCCCGCGGTCACCGACTTCCTCCACGCCGATGCGCGGCTCACCGCGGAGGCCCTCCTCGCCGCCGTCGGCCCCCGCGAGGAAGCACTGAGGTGGAGCGACACGGCCGCCGATGCCGCCCTGAACGCCCACGATGCCCGCGAGGACGGCGACGTCGCCGCCCCCGACGGCCGCCTCGACCCGAGGAGCCTGTGCCGGGCGCTCGACCGGATGCTGCCCACCGACCGCACGATCGTGCAGGACGGTGGCCACTTCATCGGCTGGGCCCCCGGCTACCTCCGTGTCCCCGCACCGAACCGGCTGATCATGGTCGGCACCGCGTACCAGACCATCGGCCTCGGCTTCCCCAGCGCGGTCGGTGCCGCCCGCGCCCTGCCGGACTCCACCGTGGTCCTGTGCACGGGCGACGGCGGCGCACTCATGGCCCTCGCTGACCTCGACTCGTTCATCAGAACGGCACGTCGGGCCGTCATCGTGGTCTTCAACGACGCCGCCTACGGCGCAGAGATCCACCAGTACGCCGTCCGCGGCATCGACTCCGGCCCCATGATGATCGACGAGGTGGACTTCGCCGCCGTCGCGGCGGCCTTCGGCGCCCGATCCGCCACGATCGCCGCGCTCGAGGACCTCACCGCCGTCGAGGGCTGGCTGGACTCCGACGACGACGGCGTCCTGCTGCTCGACTGCAAGATCTCGCAGCAGGTCGTGGCGCCCTACATGCAGGAGATCGTGGCGGTGGCGACCGGCGGACAGTGAGGCGGAGAACCGTCTCCGTCAAGGGGGTCCCCGCGACGCCGGGGTGCCCTCGGCCGAAGGCCCTGCGGCGTGCCCCGACGTTATAGTGGCCGGACCAGGAGCCGGCAGCGGCTGCCGGCTGCGCCCACGAACCGCTCCCGAGGAGCCCCATGACCCACGAGACCACCCCGACCACCCCGACCACCGGCGCGCAGCCGTCGGACGACGCGGCGAAGACCGTCCTGGTCGCCGGAGCCGGCGGGGTCATCGGCCGCCACGCCGCGGACGAGTACGCCCGGCGCGGCGCGCAGGTGCGGGGGGTGAGCCGACGCCCCGTCACGGGCGCCGGGTGGGATCACCTGCCCGTGGACCTGCTCGACCGGGAGGCAGCGCGTGCCGGGCTCGAGGCCGCCCGTGACACCACGCACCTGGTGTTCGCCGCGTACATCGAACGGGACACCACCGCCGAGCAGATCGAGGTCAACTCCGCCCTGCTGACGAACACGCTGGACGGCCTCGCCGACGCCGGCGCACCGTTGCGCCACGTCACCCTCTACCAGGGCGGCAAGGCCTACGGGGCGCACCTGGGCTACTTCAACACCCCCGCCAGGGAACGCGACGCGCGGTTGATCCAGCCGAACTTCTACTACGACCAGGAGGACATCCTCCGGGCCGCCGGCGCCGAGCGCGGTTTCCACGCCACGATGCTGCGTCCCGAGGGCGTGGTCGGCTACGCCATCGGCAATCCCATGAACATCCTCATGGTCATCGCCGTCTACGCGAGCATCTGCCGTGAGCTGGGCCAACCGCTGCGCTTCCCCGGCACCCATGCCGCCTACGACGCCCTGTACCAGGTGACCGACGCCTCGCTGCTGGCCCGCGCCACGGTCTGGGCCGGAGCGGAGCCGCGCGCGGCCGGCGAGGTCTACAACATCACCAACGGGGACCAGATCCGCTGGCGGCACCTGTGGCCGGTGTTCGCCCGCCACTTCGGGATGGACTACGCCGAGCCGCAGCCTGTCCCACTGGCCGAGGCGATGCCGCACCACGAGGAGCTCTGGCAGGGCATGGTGACGAAATACGGCCTCGTGCCTACCCCCTTCGAGGACCTGGCCGGCTGGGCCTTCGGCGATTTCCTCTTCCGCTCGGGCTTCGACAACGTCACCTCCACCATCAAGGCCCGGCAGCACGGCTTCAGCGACTGCCTGGACACGGAGGACCGGTTCCGCGAGCTGTTCGACCAGCTCGCGGCCGCGAGGATCATCCCGCCGCTGGGCTGAGGGTGTGGCAGCCGTCGGCCGGCCTCTCCCGGTCGGTTCGCTGCAGGGACTGCCCCTCAGGGCCGGGGCAGGGCGGGCGGGCGTCGGTCGCTCCGGCAGCTCACCCTCCACCCCGTCCCCGGTCCGCCGCTTCGAGCCGGGCACCGAGATCCCGCGCCGCCGCGTGGAGCGCCTCGGGGCCCACGACGGTGAACGGCACACCGAAGCGGACCACGGACGCGAGGACCCCGTCCCACGACCAGGAGCCGATGCTCACCCGGCAGGAGCCCTCGGTGAGCTCCTCGACCATGCCGTCGCCGGCGAACGGCGCAACCTCCCGCAACGGCAGGTCGATGACGACCTCACCCACGCACGGCCACTGATCGACGGTGTCCGAGCCCTTGAGCCGTGCGGACAGATACGTACTCGCGTCGGCGGCCGGGAGGTCTCGCGGCGTGAACACTGCGCCGGCCGGGGTGCGGGGGGACATCCGGTCGAGGCGGTAGACACGCCAGTCGTCCCGGTCGAGGTCCCACCCGATGACGTACCAGCGGCCGTTCCGGGCCACGATCGCGTGCGGCTGGCACCGCCGCGGCTCGCCCTCGCGGTCATCGAACCGCAGTGTCCTGTGCTCCCGGACAGCGGCGGTGACCGCTTCGAGCACGGCCGGATCCACGCGGACGCCTGGCGTGTCCGCTCCGCTGAACCGGATGCCGTCGATGCGGTGCCGCAGCCGGGAGGGCATGACTTGGCGGATCGTGGCGAGCGCCCGCTTCGCCGCCACGTCGAGGTCGACGCCGGAGGCCGGCGCGTTCTGCAGCGCGACGGCGACCGCGACGGCCTGGTCGTCGTCGAACAGCAGGGGTGGCAGGTCCGATCCCGCCGCCATCCGGTAGCCGCCGTCGGGCCCCTTGATGGCGCGGATGCGGTAGCCGAGCTCCCGCAGCCGGTCGACATCACGGCGGACCGTCCGCGGCGTCACGCCCAGGCGCTCCGCGAGGACACTCCCGGGCCAGACACGCTGCGCCTGCAGGACGGAGAGCAGCGCCAGCAGCCGTGCGGAACTTCCGGTCATGTCCATCAGTATGCGTGCAGTAGAGGACCGCACCTGACCTCTTCTCCCGCCATAGTGGTTCCCGGCCGGCATCCCTGCCGGTCGATCACCAGGGAAAGAGCACACCTCATGAGCATCAAGACCACCACGCACCTGAACTTCCGCGGCACCGCACGCCCGGCCCTCCACTTCTACCAGGGCGTGTTCGGCGGCCGCCTCGATCTGGCCACCTACGGGGACTTCGGGATGCCGCAGGACGCGCCCGGATCCGACAGGGTGGTCTTCGGGCAGCTCGAGAACGAGGACGGGTTCCGTGTCATGGCGTACGACGTGCCGGGGCAGGACGCCGACCCGGCGGCGACCGCGGGCACCACCCGCCGCGAGCACGGGACCACCGTCACCGACCGCACCTTCTTCCAGTCCGTGCGGGCCGGGACCCTCGAGGAGGTCACCGCCTACTGGGACGCCCTCGCCGACGGCGCCACGGTCGTCGAACCGCTCGCCGCCTCGGCCTGGACGCCGGGGTTCGGGATGCTCACCGACCGCTTCGGCGTGACATGGGTCCTCGACGTCGAACCCGCAGGCGGGGTCACGGACCGAGTCTGACGTCGTCGCCCTGGAGGTCGGCCCGAAAACCGTCGCCCTCCACGGTGACGTCCCGGAGCACCAGGCCCTCCGGCAGACCCTCGATCTCGTGCTCGATGGTCACGAGGCTCCGCACGATGGCGGCGGTGGGCCCGGACAGGAAGTCCGGCCCGCCGACGTCGATCGACTGCGGCTCCATCACGAGCCGTCCCGCCTCGACCTCGACCGTGCCCGTGGCGGTGACGCGCACGTCGCGGCCGAGCGTCTCGACGGTGCGGACCACGGTCGCCTGGCCGCCGTCGGCGGCCCGCACTTCCGCGCCGCCGCCGAGTTCGCCGGCCACGACGTCGAACGGCACGGTCGCGTCCACGGAGAGCCGGGCGGCAACCAACCCGTCGGGCCCCGCGATCACGTCCTGTCCGACGGCCCGGACGTCGCGGAGCGTGGAGCCCTCGGACACCACCGTGCCGGCGTCCAGCGTCAGATCACCCAGCCACACCTCGTCCGCGCGCAGATCCGCGGGAGCCTCCGTCTCCGGCGCGGCACCGGGCGATGACGGCGCCGGCCCGGCGTCGCCGCCGTCGGCCGGGTCGCTCACCACCCACCAGAGGATCACCACCGCGACCGCCAGGAGGAGGAGCATCCCCAGAGCACCGATCAGCCAGTCCTTCGCGCGCGTCCACCTCATCAGGACAGTCTGATGGCTCACCGCCCCGGGCCGGCGCTCCGACACCGGCGCAGTCGGCCTGGTATCCCTGTCCCGGCGATCCGGCCACTCTGGTCACCGGTCGTCCCGGCGGCTATCGTCGTTCGTCCGGGGCCGCAGCGCCCGGGCGGGCCGTCCGGGAGGGGATGACATGAGGATACTGCTCGTGACCGCGGGATCCCGGGGAGATGCGGAGCCGTTCGCAGTCCTCGCGCGGCATGCGCAGGCCGCCGGTCATGCCGTGCGTCTGGTGCTTCCGGACAACTCAGGGGTAGACGTCTCCGGGCTGGATGCGGTGAGCCTCGGGGTCGACTACTCGGGACTGATCCAGCAGCAGGGCGTCTCCCTCGCGGCGGTGCTCCGCTCGTACCGCTCGGTGGTGCGGCCGGCCATGCGCCAGGTCCTCGTCGGATCTGCGCGGGCCGCACTCGACGCCGTTCCGGACGTGCTCGTCGCCCACCCGAAGATCCTGTCCGCTCCACTGATCGCGGACGGCCTCGGCATCCCGTTCGTCTGGGTCGAGCTGGTCCCCGCGATGACGCCGACGGCGGCGTTCCCGGCGGCGGGGACCGTCACGCGGAGCCTCGGCCCGTTCAACCGGCTCACCTACCAGGCCGCGGCCGGTGGCGCGGCCATGTTCCGACAGGACCTGTCGGACGTGGCGAGGCTGGTCGGCGGGCAGGGGTCGGCTCGTCCCCCGGCTTCGGCGACACTCATGCCCATCAGTCCCGCGATCCTGCCGCGGCCCGCGGACTGGCCGCCGGGCGTCCACCTGACCGGTCCGTGGCGTGCGGCGGCACCGGCCGCGATCCCCCACGAGGTGTCCGACTTCATCTCGGCCGGCGGTTTCGTGTACGCGGGGTTCGGCTCCATGGTGGCCGGCGATCCGCTCGCCCGGGCACGGGCGGTGGTCAACGGTATCCGCGCCACCGGGTCCCGCGCGCTGCTCGCCACGGGCCTCGGCGGGCTGGCACTACCTCCCGACGTGGCCGGAGCCGACGTGCTGGTCACGACGTCGGTACCCCACGACGCCGTCCTGCCGCGGGCCGCAGCGGCCGTCCACCACGGGGGCATCGGGACGGTCCAGGCGGCGACGGCGGCCGGCACCGTCTCGGTGGTGGTGCCGTTCATCGCGGACCAGCCCTTCTGGGGCGCGAGGCTGCACGACAGCGGTCTGGGTCCCGCGCCGATCCGGCGGCGCGCACTGACGTCACCCCGTCTTGCGGACGCCCTCAGGCAGGTCGATCAGTACCGCCCGGCCGTACGCGACGCGGCCCGTGCCATGGCGGCCGAGGACGGGACGGCCACCGCGCTGGCCGTCCTGGAGGACCTGCACCGCTGACGACCTGCTGCGCCGCACCTCAGCCGCGGGGCCGCAGGTCGTAGATCCGCCGAAGCTTCCCGCTGGAGCGCACCAGCGATCCCTGCTCCACGACGGCGACGGCGCACGTGGAGCCGATGTGCGTCTTGATCAGGTGCCGGAGCTTCTCGGCGGCCGCGTCGGCGTCGACCGCGCTGACACCCTCCCGCGGCTCCACCCGGACGGTCAGCTGGTCCATCCGCTGCCCGTCCGGTCGGGTCAGTTCGAGCTGGAAGTGCGGGCTGAGGGCCGGGATGCCCAGTGCCAGCTCCTCCACCTGCGTGGGGAAGAGGTTCACGCCGCGCACGATCACCATGTCGTCGCTGCGCCCGGTGATGCGCTTCATACGGCGCATGCCGGGGCGGGCGGTGCCGGGCAGCAGGCGCGTGAGGTCGTGGGTGCGGTACCGGATGATGGGCAGCGCCTCCTTCGTCAGGGACGTGAAGACGAGCTCGCCAGCCGTACCGTCGCCCTGCACCTTCTCCGTGAACGGGTCGATGATCTCAGGGCGGAAGTGGTCCTCCCAGACGTGCAATCCGTCCTTGGACTCCACGCACTCGCCCGCGACGCCTGGGCCCATCACCTCGGACAGGCCGTAGATGTCGCACGCGTCGAAGCCCATGCGCCCCTCGAGTTCCTGCCGCATGCCTTCCGTCCACGGCTCAGCGCCGAGCACGCCGGTCTTCAGCGTGGTGGAGGACGGGTCGATACCGGCCGCGGCCATGGTGTCGAGGATGGTCAGCAGGTACGTGGGCGTGGCGAGGATGGCGTCGGGCTCGAAGTCCCGGATGAGCTGGACCTGCCGCTCGGTCTGGCCTCCGGAGATCGGGATGACGGTGCAGCCGAGGCGTTCCGCGCCGGCGTGCGCGCCGAGGCCACCCGTGAACAGGCCGTACCCGTAGGCGTTGTGGACCTTCCACCCGGCCTTCACGCCGGAGGCGCGCAGCGAGCGGGCCACCAGCGACGCCCACCGGTCGAGGTCACCGGCGGTGTATCCGACGACGGTCGGCTGGCCGGTGGTGCCCGATGACGCGTGGACGCGCGCCACCTGCGACTGCGGCACCGCGAACATGCCGAACGGGTAGGTGCTGCGCAGGTCCTCCTTGGTGGTGAAGGGGAACTTCGCCAGGTCCGTCAGCTCGCGGAGGTCGTCGGGGTGCACACCGGCGTCGTCGAACTTCCGCCGGTACAGGGGCACGTTCGCGTAGGCGTGCACGAGCGTGGCCCGCAGCCGCTCGAGCTGCACCGATTCGAGGTGGTCGCGCGACCACGTCTCCTCCGCGTCGAGCGTGGCGGGGTCCGCGGCCGAGGCCCGGAGGGGAAGGGTGGTCATGGCTGCTCCTTCGCAGGGTGGATCGGGGGACGGGTGACGCCGCGGGCCGGCATCAGAGGACGGAACCGACGGCGCGGGCCGCCTCGGCCACGCGGGCGCCGATCTCCTCGACGGGCCGGTCGCTGCGGAGGTAGACGGCGGCGAGGGCTGCGGGCAACTGTCCGCGCACGGCGATGGGGGCCGCCACGGAGCCGACGCCCGGGATGACCTCGTCCCGACTCACCGCGTACCCGGCGGCGGCCGCGGCCCTCGACGCCTCCCGGTACGGCTCCCCCGGAGCGAGACGTTCCCAGCGCGCCTCGGTCAGGGCGGACTGGATGGCGATGCCCGGCGCTCCGGCGTCGAACCGGTGACGGGAGCCCGGCCGCTGCACGAGCGTCCCCTCGCCGTGCGGCGGCTCCACGGCCACGAGGGTGACGCAGTGGCTCCGGTCCCACACGGCGATGAAGGCGGTCATCTGCAGCTCGGCCGCGACCGCCGTGAGGACCGGCAGGGCCGCCGTCTGCAGCCTCGGCGCCACTCCCCGGGCCAGGCTCGCGAGGCCGGGACCGGGCTGGAACCGCCCGCCCGCGTCCCGAACCACCAGGGAGTGCTCCTCGAGCGTCCGCAGGATCCGGTAGGCGATCGATCGGTGGACGCCCAGCGATTCGGCGATCTCCGCCGTCGTCCGCCCCTCCGGCGCCTCGGCGAGGATCTCCAGGGTGCGGAGCCCGCGCGAGAGAGTCTGGGAGGCGGGAGCCGCCGCCGTCGTTCCCTCCGCCGTCCCCATATCAGGCGAACGCCCGCCCGGCGGCCCGACCGGACCCCGCCAGCAGCGGGGCGAAGAAGGCAGCAAGGCCCGTGGTGTCCGCCAGGGGCAGCACGTGCGCCACGTACTGGTCCGGGCGGACGACGACGACGGCCCCGGCCCGGGCGATGCCGCGCAGGTCGAAGATGTCGGCGGAGGGATCCGCGGCGTACACCTTCTCGTAGTCGGTGAGCCCGAAGGGCCCGGTGGCGGGCTTGAACTCCGGCGGCACGCGCCCGATGTCCACCCCGGTGTGGTCCTGCTGGTAGATGACCTTCACGTCGAACCAGGCGTCCCGGTCGGCGCCGCCCGGCATCGCGGCGAGCGGCGAGGCCGGGGACCTTCCGATCCACGCGGCGAAGTCCGCGACGCCCGACGCCTCCCCCGGCTCGGCGGGGTCGGCGAAGACGTAGATGCGCCAGCGCCCGTCGGCCGTCGCATGATGGCCGAGGTGCAGGGGGACACCGTCGCACACCCTGACCACCGGCGCGGACTTGAAGCGCTTGCCGATCGGGAACCCGCCCGCCAGGTCCTGGTGCGCGGGCTCGGCGACGAGCAGGGACGGTGCGTACTGGGTCCGGAAGCCGGCGGGGAACTCGGCGGTGCTGACGTAGAAGTCCTCGAGTTCGGACGGGTCGGCGAAGTCCTCGGGCTTCCGGGCCATGAGCGCCGACCACTCCCTGTCGAACTCGATGAGGTCCTTCGCCACAACCTGGCGCTCGGCGGAGTACGTGGCCAGCAGGGCCTCGGGGCTGCGCCCCTCGAGCACGTGGCCGAGCTTCCAGCCGAGGTTGAAGCCGTCCTGCATCGAGACGTTCATGCCCTGGCCGGCCTTGGCGCTGTGGGTATGGCAGGCGTCGCCGGTGATGAAGACGCGCGGTGTCCGGGTGCCCAGGTGTTCCGGCAGGACGTCGTCGAACCGGTCGGTGAGGCGGTGGCCCACCTCGTACACGCTGTGCCAGGCGACGTTCCTCACGTCGAGGGTATAGGGGCTCAGGATCGTGTTGGCCTTCGCGATGATCTGCCCGATCGTGGTGCTGCGGATGGTCCCCTTCGTCGCCGGGTCCACTTCGCCGAGGTCCACGTACATGCGGAACAGGTGGCCGCCCTCCCGCGGGATGAGGAGGATGCTGCCGCCGGACCCCGACTGGATGGCGCACTTGCGGCGGATGTCGGGGAAATCGGTGACGGCGACCGCGTCCATGACACCCCACGCGTGGTTGGCCTGGTCACCGGCGAGGCTGCAGCCGATGGCCTGGCGAACCCTGCTGCGGGCGCCATCGGCCCCCACCACGTACCTGGCGCGGACGGTGCGCTCCTCGCCCTCGTGATCTCCGGCGGTACGCACGAGGGTGACTGCGACGGGGTACTCCTGCGCGTCGTCGACCTCGAGTCCGGCGAACTCGAAGCCGTAATCGGGCTCCATCCGCGTGGGCGAGTTCTTCATGAACTCGGCGAAGTAGTCGAGGACGCGCGCCTGGTTGACGATCAGGTGGGGGAACTCGCTGATGCCGGTCTCGTCGTCCTCGGGGCGTGCCGTGCGGATGATGCGGGAGGAATCGGCCGGGTCCGGCTTCCAGAAGGCCATCTCGACGATCCGGTAGGCCTCCTCGGTGATGCGCTGGGCGAAGCCGAACGCCTGGAACGTCTCGACGCTGCGGGCCTGGATGCCGTCGGCCTGGCCGATGGGCAGCCTGCCCGGGCGGCGCTCCACGATCCGCGTGATGATGCCCGGGAACTGCGAGAGCTGCGCGGCGGTGATCATGCCGGCGGGTCCGGTGCCGATGATCAGGACGTCGACCTCGTCGGGGAGCTCCTGCGGACGGTCGAGACCGACACCTGCTGCGGGCTGGATCCGGGGGTCGCCCGAGACGTAACCGTGGTGGTGGAATTGCACGGGCTGTCCTCACTTCGTCGTGGTGGTGCCGCTGCATACAACTACTGCGTTCGATAATCGAACGCCGAGTTCTACTATCGTGACGCCGATGCTAGCCCGGGCAGGAGCAGGACTCAAGGGTGCGGATCGACGACGCCGGCCTCTGGTCCGAGGATGCCGTATGGCACTACCCGTTCCAGATACGCGCACGCGGACGCGGACGCGAGGAGATCGTCGCCCACTCTGCGGGGTGGATCAGGCGAAAACGAGGTCGACCCGTCGGGAGTAGCTGGCAGGGTGAGGAACAGGTGACGCTTGATGGTCCGGCTCGTGGCGCGTCGAGCCCCGCGGGCGAACGGTTCCAGCGCCTTGTTGCTCCCGGTTCTCGTGGTGACTGCCGGGCAGGGATGGTGCGGTGGATCGGTAGGTGTGACCGGTGGGGGTGCGGAGCTCGATGGTGTGCCGGGCGCCGGGTCCAGCCCCTGCGGCCGGGGTGGCTTTCCAGCCGGGGAGTTCCTTGGTGTGGTTGCACGCCTCGCAGAGCCCTGCCCCGTTGGACAGACTCGTGGGCCCGTCATCGTGCCAGGGCACGATGTGGTCGTAATGCCGGATCGGCGCATCACAGTACGGCGTCCGACACGAATCATCCCGGGCCCGAATGAAGCGACGCTGCCCCGGCGTGAACAGCCGGGCCTTCGAATCGACGGCAACCAGGTCTCCGGCGCCCGGAGCGGTGTACAGCCTTCGGAGCCACACCTCGAACCCCTGTCGGGAGTCCTCCCGCCGAACGGAGCGCGGCTCCTGTCCTGATCCCGATCCGGGCTCGGCTCCGGCAGAGACTCCGGCCGGGAGTCCGGCTGCGTGCCCGTTGGGCTGCTCGGTCAGGATCGTCCGTGCCCATGCGGCGGGCACGATCCCGTATCCGGGCACCCGGGCCGGCTCACTGTCGCCCTGGAACAGGGCCCGGTCGGTCATGATCAGCTGCACCTCGACCCGCGACACCCCGCCCGGTACCCCGGTGACCCGCTCGACCAGGGCATCGGCCATCACCTGGCCCCGACCCCGCTCATCGCCCTGAGCCCGGCACGTGTCGGCGTACCGCGTGAGCTCGGCATGCACCGCCACCCCCTCGGTCACCGGCAGCAGGGCCGTCAGATAGGTCATGGTGTCCGGTGCCGGGCGCAGACTCACGCACCGGTCCCTCGCCGCACGGGCCGCCCGCCCGACGACCGAGCGGGGATCCCTGCGATACGCCGCCGCCCGCGCGGCAGCGACGATCCGCCGGGTCCCGGCCCCCTCGAACACCCCCGTCTCAGCGCTGAGGTCCTCATCGACCGCGCACCGATCCGCCGCCGACAGGCACGCGGTCTCCCGCACCAGCAGCGCTGCCCGCCACTCACTGACCTGTCCCGATTCCAGGGCCGTGAGCGTATGCGGCATCTCCGTCACCAGCGCCCGCGCAAACCCCACAAGCATCCCGCCCCGGGCCGGGGACTCCCGCCGGGCCAATGCCACCTGCGCCGCCACCCCCTTGCCCCGCTCGGCGGCCGGCACACCGGCCGCCGCCTGGGCCGTGCGCTCGGCCCGGTCGAAGGCGACCGTGGTCCGGGCCTGCCGGGCAGAGACCAGGGACTTCAGATCCTCACACGCCCTGATCTCCTCGATCGACTCCGCACCACCGGACCCAGGCGCAAGAGACGCCAACGCACCGATCAGATCCCGCACCGAGGTGATCCTCACGAAACCCGACGGGACAGCGGCGGCACCGCAGCCACGGGTGGACGGCGCAGCGATGCCCCGCGACGCAACACCGAGACCGGCGGGTTCACACGGAGCATCCTTGCTGCTGTCCATACCCCATGTTCCCGCCCACCACCGACACTATGAGGTCCGCATGTCCCGTCGTTGGACGCGGATTCCCGACAGATCAGAGCCCACCCCGCATCCGGATCCTCCCGCCTCGACGATCGAGAATCGCCTCCAGCCCGGGCCACGGATCACCCGCTCTAGCACGTCTTGTCCGGGCAGGAAATTGATGCCACCGGTGGATGCACAGACGTAGCGTTGTTGTGAACTGCTCGAAAAGAACCGTCCTTGAGAGCCCGCCGTGAGGAGCACCCCCATGACCGATGTCGCCAACCAGCCACCTGCCGAAGGGGACGACCGCGCCGTCCTGACGAACCGCCAGGGCCACCAGGTCTACGACAACCAGAACTCGCGGACCGTCGGCGCCCGCGGTCCGGCCACCCTGGAGAACTACCAGTTCCTCGAGAAGATCAGCCACTTCGACCGCGAGCGCATCCCGGAGCGTGTCGTGCACGCCCGCGGATTCGTCGCCTTCGGTGAGTTCGAGGCGACTGGCATGTGGGGCGACGAGCCCATCGCCCGTTACACCCGCGCGAAGCTCTTCTCCGAACCGGGCAAGAAGACCGATGTCGCCATCCGCTTCTCGACCGTCATCGGCGGCCGTGACTCGTCCGAGGCCGCCCGGGATCCGCGCGGCTTCGCCGTCAAGTTCTACACCGAGGACGGCAACTGGGACCTCGTGGGGAACAACCTCGCCGTCTTCTTCATCCGCGATGCCATCAAGTTCCCCGACGTCATCCACTCGCTGAAGCCGGATCCCATCACCTTCCGGCAGGAACCGGCCCGCATCTTCGACTTCATGTCGCAGACCCCCGAGTCCATGCACATGCTCGTGAACCTCTTCAGCCCCCGCGGGATCCCGGCCGATTACCGCCACATGCAGGGCTTCGGCGTGAACACCTACAAGTGGGTCAATGCGGACGGCGACACCAAGCTGGTCAAGTACACGTGGCAGCCGCGCCAAGGCGTGAAGAGCCTGACCGAGCAGGATGCCGCGAACATCCAGGCCACGGACCTCGGCCACGCCTCGAAGGACCTGCATGAGGCCATCGAGCGCGGCGACTACCCCAAGTGGGACCTGTACGTGCAACTCATGGACGACGGCGATCACCCGGAACTCGACTTCGACCCGCTCGACGACACCAAGACGTGGCCCGAGCAGGACTTCGAGCCCAAGCTCGTCGGCACCATGACACTGACCCGCAACGTCTCGGACCACCACAACGAGAACGAGCAGATCTCCTTCGGCACGGGCGTCCTGGTCGACGGACTGGATTTCTCCGACGACAAGATGCTGGTGGGCCGCACCTTCAGCTACAGCGATACCCAGCGCTACCGGGTGGGCCCCAACTACCTGCAGTTGCCCGTGAACTCGGCGAAGAACGCCCCCGTGCACACGAACCAGCGCGGCGGGCAGATGTCCTTCGGGACCGATCTCGCGCCGGGGCAGAACCCCCACGTCAACTACGAGCCCTCCATCACGGGCGGGCTCCGTGAGGGCCAGTACCCCACACATGACGAGCAGGGGCCGGAGATCTCCGGACGCCTGACGCGCAAGCGGATTCCGCTCACCCAGGACTACCTGCAGGCGGGCCAGCGGTACCAGCTGCTCGAGCAGTGGGAGAAGGACGACCTGGTGGGCAACTTCGTCACGCTGATCGGGCAGGCCGCGCGCGCGGTGCAGGAACGCATGGTCTGGCACTTCTACCTGGTGGACGACGAACTCGGAGCCCGCGTCGGTGAAGGCCTGGGTATCGGCCTCGACGAAATCAAGGACCTGCCGCCCCTCGCGAGCCAGACCCTCTCGGAGGACGAACTGGATCGCCTGAAGAACCTGGGCAACAACGGACCGCGCGATGTCGAAGGACTCACCATGACGCACTGCGTGCCCAACGAGCACGTGGTCGTCACCCGCTGATCCCGTCTCGGCACCTCCGGTCTCCGCCGACGGAAGGATCCCAGGTGTCGTGATCGAGCACCGCTGCGACGGCCTCGATCTCGACGAGCTGGTGGTCGTACCCGAGGACCGTCACACCCAGCAGTGTGCTCTGCGCGTCATGGTCTACGTCCTCGGATGGGCAGCTGGCCGACGCCGGCGCCGATGACGTCGTCGGCGTCGGCGTCGATGGCCGTTCCGCAAGCTTCCCCCGGGGGACGTGCGTGCGGCCCTCACACTTGCGGAGAGATCGAACGGTACAGTCGCGGCGGGGGATCATTCTTCGGGATCATCCTCGGCCCTCTCGCCATCATGCAGGCGAACAAGGCCGAGCGGCTCGGTGCACGCGCAACAGCAGGGAAGGTGCTCGGCATCATCTGCACGATCTTCGGCATCATCTCCATCATCTTGACTGTGCTCCACTTCGTGTAGGTCCCGGACTCCGCCGCACCCTTGACGGGCCCTCCCACCCCTGCCTAGGCTTCGTATACGATTTCGTACTCGACGAGGAGCCGCGGGTGGAACAGGTCGACGAGGGCACTCTGGCCGCCGCCCGCAAGGTCATCGCGGTGCACATCAACTACCCCAGCCGGGCCGCCCAACGGGGCCGTACCCCCGAGCAGCCCTCGTACTTCCTGAAGCCGTCGTCGTCCCTCGCACTGTCCGGCTCCGCCGTCGAGCGCCCCGCCGGCTGCGAACTGCTCGGGTTCGAGGGTGAGATCGCGCTCATCATCGGGACCCCTGCCCGCAGGGTCTCCCCCAGCGAGGCGTGGAGCCACATCGGCTGGGTCACCGCCAGCAACGATCTCGGCGTCTACGACCTCCGCTATGCCGACAAAGGCTCGAACCTGCGTTCCAAGGGCGGTGACGGCTTCACACCCGTAGGTCCCGGCCTCCTGCCCGCGGACTCCCTCGACCCCGCCGCGCTCACCCTCCGCACCTGGCACAACGGCACCCTCGTCCAGGACGACACGACGGCCGATCTCCTCTTCCCGTTCACCCGGCTCATCGCCGACCTGTCGCAGCTGCTGACCCTCGAACCCGGCGACATCATCCTCACGGGCACGCCGGCCGGAGCGTCCGTCGCCGTCCCCGGAGACGTGCTCGAGGTCGAGGTCGGCGCCGGCGCCCTGTCCACCGGACGCCTCACCACCCGCGTGAGCGAGGGCACGACGCCGCTGGCCGAGTTCGGTGCCCGGCCGAGGGTCGACGACGTCCAGCGTGAGGAGGCCTACGGATCGCGCGAGGCGGCCGGACTACCGGCACCCGAGCCGGCGACCGCGCTCACCCCGGACCTGAAGGTGAAACTCGAGAGCGTCTCCACCGCCACCCTCTCCTCCCAGCTCCGCAAACGCGGCCTGGACAACGTCAGCATCGACGGACTCACCTCCACGCGGCCGGGACGGCGCGTCGTCGGGCTCGCCCGTACCCTGCGCTACGTGCCGAACCGCGAGGACCTGTTCAAGCAGCACGGCGGAGGCTACAACGCGCAGAAACGGGCCATCGACACTGTGAACGAGGGTGAGATCCTCGTGATGGAGGCCCGCGGCGAGAAGGGCACCGGCACCATCGGGGACATCCTCGCCCTCCGGGCCGAGGTGCGTGGCGCCGCGGCAATCATCACGGACGGCGGTGTCCGGGACTTTGCGACGGTCGCCGCGATGGACATGCCCACCTACTACGCCAACCCGCACCCCGCCGTGCTCGGGCGCCGCCACATCCCGTGGGACACCGACATCACCATCGCCTGCGGCGGCACCACCGTCCAGCCGGGCGACATCATCGTCGCCGACGCCGACGGCATCCTCGTGATCCCGCCGGCTCTCGCCGTCGAACTGGCCGAGGACGCGATCGCGCAGGAGCGCGAGGAGACGTTCATCGCCCGGATGGTCGCCGAGGGGCACGGCGTCGACGGACTGTACCCGCTGAACGCCGCCTGGCGGGCGCGGTACGAGGAATGGGAGGCGGGGCAGCGCGATGACTGAGGTGACCGGGACCACGCACAACGCGGGCGCGGAGGGCAGCAAGTCGCAGCAGGCCTATGCCGCCGTCACGGCGCGGATCGTCGACGGCACCTATCCACCCGGGCACCGCCTCGTCCTCGCCGCGATCGCGCAGGACCTCGGGGTGAGCGTGGTGCCCGTCCGGGAGGCGATCCGGCGCCTCGAAGCCGAGGGCCTGGTGACCTTCCAGCGCAACGTCGGCGCCACGGTCGCGGGGATCGACCCCACCGAGTACCTCTACACGATGCAGACCCTGAGCCTCGTCGAAGGCGCCGCGACGGCCCTGTCCGCCCCCTTCATCCGCGCGGGGGACGTGGCCCGCGCGCGCTCGGTCAACGAGGAGATGCGCGCCTGCCTGGAGCGCTTCGACCCGGTGCGCTTCACACGGCTCAACCAGGACTTCCATGCCATCCTCTTCGAGCACTGCCCGAATCCGCACATCCTCGACCTCGTCCACCGCGGCTGGAACCGCCTGGCATCGCTGCGGTCCTCGACCTTCCGCTTCGTCCCCGGCCGCGCACGCGACTCCGTGGCGGAACACGAGGGACTGCTCCGCCTGATCGAGGAGGGGGCCGACGCTGACGCGATCGAACGCGCGGCCCGCTCCCACCGCAGTGCCACCCTCGACGCCTACCTGGTGCACGCCCAGGACACCCGCGCATGACGTCCCAGCCCCTGATTCCGCCCAGAACCACCGTGAGGACCCACCGATGACCACGACCGGCGCCGTGACCGAGCAGTACGTCCCCGAGGGCCTGCCCTCCTCCATCCACCACTACATCGCAGGGCGCTTCGTCGACTCCGTGAACGGTGCCACCTTCGACGTGCTCGACCCCGTGTCCAACACCCCGTACGCCACCGCAGCGGCCGGGCAGCAGGAGGACGTCGACGCCGCGGTCGCCGCGGCCCGCGACGCCTTCACGAACGGGCCCTGGCCCCGCATGAAGCCCCGCGAACGGGCACGGATCCTCAACAAGATCGCCGACGCCGTCGAGGCCCAGGAGTCCCGGCTCGCCGAGCTCGAGACCTTCGACACCGGGCTGCCCATCACGCAGGCCAAGGGGCAGGCGCTGCGGGCCGCGGAGAACTTCCGCTTCTTCGCGGATCTCATCGTGGCGCAGTTCGACGACGCCATGAAGGTCCCGGGCTCGCAGATCAACTACGTGAACCGCAAGCCGATCGGCGTCGCCGGGCTCATCACGCCGTGGAACACGCCCTTCATGCTGGAGTC
Source organism: Arthrobacter sp. TJ-240 (assembly GCF_058269195.1). Lineage (NCBI taxonomy): Bacteria > Bacillati > Actinomycetota > Actinomycetes > Micrococcales > Micrococcaceae > Arthrobacter > Arthrobacter sp. TJ-240. Next base: position 857,006 of record NZ_JBZCNG010000001.1, on the reverse strand, counting down.
CTGGAAGCTCGCGCCCGCGCTGGCGACGGGCAACACCGTGGTCCTGAAGCCCGCCGAGTTCACGCCCCTCTCCGCCTCCCTGTGGGCGCAGATCTTCAAGGACGCCGGCCTGCCCGACGGCGTGTTCAACCTCGTCAACGGACTCGGCGAGGAGGCCGGCGACGCCCTCGTGAAGCACCCGGACGTGCCGCTGATCTCCTTCACGGGCGAGACCACCACGGGCCAGACGATCTTCCGGAACGCCGCGGCCAATCTCAAGGGACTCTCCATGGAGCTCGGCGGGAAGTCACCCTGCATCGTCTTCGCCGACGCGGACATCGACGCCGCGATCGACTCGGCCCTCTTCGGGGTGTTCTCCCTCAACGGTGAACGCTGCACCGCCGGCTCCCGCATCCTCGTCGAGCGCCCCGTGTACGACGAGTTCTGCCAGAAGTACGCCGCGCGGGCAAAGGCCATCGTGGTCGGCGATCCGCACGACCCGAAGACCGAGGTGGGCGCGCTCGTGCACCCCGAGCACTTCGAGAAGGTCGCCTCCTACGTGGAGATCGGCAAGACCGAGGGCCGGCTCCTCGCCGGCGGCGGACGCCCGGAGCACCTCCCGGAGGGCAACTACATCGCCCCGACGGTCTTCGCCGACGTCTCCCCCGACGCCCGGATCTTCCAGGAGGAGATCTTCGGCCCCGTCGTCGCCCTCACCCCCTTCGACACCGACGCCGAGGCCCTGGAACTCGCGAACAACACACGGTACGGACTCGCGGCCTACGTATGGACGACCGACCTCACCCGCGCCCACACCTTCGCGCAGAGCGTCGAGGCGGGCATGGTGTGGCTCAACAGCCACAACGTCCGCGACCTCCGCACCCCCTTCGGCGGGGTCAAGGCCTCCGGTCTGGGCCACGAGGGCGGCTACCGCTCCATCGACTTCTACACCGACCAGCAGGCCGTGCACATCACGCTCGGCACCGTCCACACCCCGAAGTTCGGCAGCATCGAAGACTCCGCAGCCAACGAAGGCTGACACCCCGCCCGCTCGACGAAGAGAGAACCACCATGGCCCAGCCCATTCCCACGCCCTCGGTCCCCGCCCCGGACATCGTGCGCTGCGCGTACATGGAGATCGTGGTCACCGACCTCGCCCGCTCGCGGGAGTTCTACGTGGGCGTCCTGGGCCTGCACGTCACCGAGGAGGACGAGAACGCGATCTACCTGCGTTCCCTCGAGGAGTTCATCCACCACAACCTCGTGCTGCGGAAGGGACCGGTCGCCGCCGTCGCCGCCTTCGCGTACCGCGTGAAGTCCCCCGCCGAGGTCGACGCCGCCGAGGCGTACTACCGCGAACTCGGCTGCCGCACCGAACGCCGCGCAGGCGGCTTCACCAAGGGCGTCGGCGACTCCGTGCGCGTCGAGGATCCGCTGGGCTTCCCCTACGAGTTCTTTTACGACGTCGAGCACGTCGAACGCCTCACCCAGCGCTACGACCTCTACTCGGCCGGGGAACTGGTGCGCCTGGACCACTTCAACCAGGTCACCCCCGACGTCCCGCGCGGGCGTGCGTACCTGGAGGACCTCGGCTTCCGTGTCTCCGAGGACATCCAGGACTCCGACGGTGTCACCTACGCCGTGTGGATGCACCGCAAGCAGACCGTGCACGACACCGCCCTGACCGGCGGCAATGGTCCCCGTATGCACCACGTGGCGTTCGCGACCCACGAGAAGCACAACATCATCCAGATCTGCGACAAGATGGGCGCCCTGCGCATCAGCGACCGCATCGAGCGCGGACCCGGGCGCCACGGCGTCTCCAACGCCTTCTACCTCTACATCCTCGACCCGGACGGGCACCGCATCGAGATCTACTGCCAGGACTACTACACGGGCGACCCGGACAACCCGACCATCACGTGGGACGTCCACGACAACCAGCGCCGCGACTGGTGGGGCAACGCCGTCGTGCCGTCCTGGTACTCGGAGGCCTCCCTCGTGCTCGACCTCGACGGTACCCCCCAGCCCGTCGTGGCCCGCGAGGACAGGAGCGAGATGGCCGTGACCGTCGGCGCCGACGGCTTCTCCTACACGCGCAGGGACGACGACGGCGCGGCCGAGGGCTTCAAGCTCGGCACCCAGCTCTGAGACCCGCAGGAGGACACCGATGCTCGACCCACTGACCATCAGCCGGATTGCCGACGAACTGCTCGACGCCGCCCGCACCCGAACCCCGGTGCCGTTGCTGACCGCGCGGTACCCGGACATGACGGTGGAGGATTCCTACGCCGTGCAGCGGGTCTGGCGGCAGCACAACGAGGACGCCGGACGGACGCTCGTAGGCCGGAAGATCGGGCTCACGAGCAGGGCGATGCAGGCCGCCACGGGGATCACCGAGCCCGACTACGGTTCGATCTTCGACGACATGGTCCTCGAGACCGGCTGCTCGGTGGAGTGGGAGCGCTACACGAAGCCCCGGGTCGAGGTGGAACTGGCCTTCGTGCTCAAGGATGATCTCGCCGGACCGGGCTGCACGATCTTCGACGTCCTCAACGCGACCGACTACGTGGTGCCGGCGCTGGAGATCCTCGACTCGCGCATTGAGATGCAGGGCCGGACCATCGTGGACACCATCTCCGACAACGCGGCGATGGGCGCCATGGTGGTGGGCGGACGCCCGGTGCGGCCGGACGCCGTCGACCTGCGGTGGGTGGCCGCGATCCTCTACAAGAACCAGGTGGTGGAGGAGACGGGCGTGGCCGCCGGGGTCCTCGGCCATCCCGCGGCCGGCGTCCACTGGCTCGCCAACAAGATCGCCGCCCACGGCGATGGGCTGAAAGCCGGCGACATCATCCTCGCCGGGTCCTTCACCCGACCCATGTGGGTGGACCGGGGCGACACCGTCCACGCCGACTACGGAGCACTGGGAGCCGTCACATGCCGCTTCATCTAGCCCCACCGTTCGCCGACGCGCTGGCCGCGGCCGACCGGCCGTTCGCCGGCATGTGGGTCTGCTCGGGCAGCCCTCTGGTGGCCGAGATCTGCGCCGGTGCCGGGCTGGACTGGCTGCTGGTCGACGCCGAACACAGCCCCAACGGCCTCGAGTCCATCCTCGCCCAGCTCCAGGCCGTCCACGGGTACCCCGTCCACACGCTCGTCCGGCCGCCCGTCAACGACACCGTGCTCATCAAGCAGTACCTCGACCTCGGCGTGCAGAACCTGCTGATCCCCATGGTCCACGCGGCGGCCGACGCCGAGGCCGCCGTCGCGGCGACCCGCTACCCGCCCGACGGCGTCCGCGGCGTCGGGTCGGCGCTCGCCAGGGCCGCCCGCTGGAACCGTGTCCCGGACTATCTGGCCTCCGCGGGGTCGACGATCAGCGTGACCGTGCAGATCGAGTCCACCGCAGCCGTCGAGGCCGTGGAGGACATCCTCGCGGTCGACGGCGTCGACGCGATCTTCGTCGGACCCTCCGACCTCGCCGCCTCCATGGGACTCCTCGGCCGGCAGGAACACCCGGACGTCCGCGCCGCCGTCGAGCACTGCCTCGCAGCAGCCCGGCAGGCCGGGAAACCGGCCGGGGTCAATGCGTTCAACCCGACCGCGGCGCAGGACTACCTCGACGCAGGCGCCCGGTTCATCCTCGTCGGCGCCGACGTCGCCCTCCTCGCCCGCGGCTCCGAGGCCCTGGCCGCCACCTTCGTCCCCACGGCCGACGGCGGAGCCCCGGGGAGCTACTGATCCGACGGGAACCCCTCCCTCAGCCCGCGGTGGACCTACGCCACTGAGCCTCAGTCCCGCGCAGCGCCCAGCAGATCTGCCTCCGGCAGCACGCCCTTGTCCGGCCACGGTGCCGGGACGAGGGTGGGGTCATGACCGACGAACGCAGACCCACATCCCTCGACGACACCCTGACCCAGCAGCTCATGAGCCACCGGATCCTGCTGCTCGGCTCCGAACTGGACCAGGAGGGCGGCAACCGGCTGTGCACGCAGCTGATGCTGCTCTCCGCCGAGGACCCGCAGCGGGACATCAGCCTGTGGATCAACTCCCCCGGCGGGTCCGTGCCCGCGATGCTCGCGATCCGCGACATCATGCGCCTCATCCCGAACGACGTCTCCACCGTGGTCCTGGGCCTGGCCCTCAGTGCCGGGCAGTTCCTCCTCAGCGCCGGCACGCACGGCAAGCGGTTCGCCCTGCCGCACGCCCGCGTGCTGCTGCATCAGGGCTCCGGCGGTATCGGCGGCACCGCGATGGACATCGCCATCCAGGCGGAGGACCTGCGGCACACGCGGGACACCGTGCTCGGGCTCATCGCCGCGGACACCGGTCAGCCGATCGGGCGCGTCACCGCCGACTCGCTGCGCGACCGCTGGTTCACGGCGGCCGAGGCGCGGGAGTACGGGTTCGTGGACCGGATCATCGACCACCTGGACGACATCCGGCCGGGCCGGCGCCCCGCGGTCAGCCTGGGCGGCGTGCGATGAGCAGCTACACCATCCCCTACGTCACGGTGCGCCACGGCAACGGATCGCAGCAGACCCTCGACATCTACAGCAGCCTGCTGACCGAGCGCATCATCTACCTCGGCACACCCCTGGACGACGGCGTGGCCAACGCGCTGATCGCGCAACTGCTCCATCTGGAGTCCGCGAGCGCGTCGCTGCCGATCGACCTGTACATCAACTCGCCCGGCGGGTCCATCAGTGCCATGCTCGCCGTGTACGACGCGATGCAGTACGTCACGCCCCCGGTCCGCACCACCTGCATCGGCCAGGCGACCTTCACCGCGGCGGTGCTCCTCGCCGGGGGTGAGCGCGGCGCGCGCTCCATCCTGCCGCGGGGACGCGTGGTGCTGCACCAGCCGACGATCGACACGGGCAGGGGCACCATCCCCGACCTCATCCTCGAGGCCGACGAGGTGGAACGGATCACGGCGCTCCTCGACGAACTCCTCGCCCGGCACACCGGGAAGACGGTGGAGGACATCCGGCGGGACACGGACCGGAACCTCGTCCTCGACGCCCGGCAGGCCGTCGGCTACGGGGTGGTCGACACCGTGGTGGAGTACCGCAAGACGGACCCGCCCGGGTAGGGACGAGCAGTTCCATCCAGGCCGGCTCAGGCGGCGAGGTGGACCTGCGACCCTCCGCCCCGGGCCATCCGGGTGGTCGCGTGGGAACTCAGGGTCCGCACCGTCACGCCGAGCGAGCGGGCGATGGCCGCGAGGATCTCCGACGAGGCGTCCTTGCGGCCCCGTTCGATCTCGGAGAGGTACTGCGGCGAGATGGCCGCCCGGCCGGCGACGTCCGTGAGCCGCTCGCCGCGGTCGAGCCGGAGGTCGCGCAGCACGTCGCCGTAGGCCTCGCGCAGCAGGGGCTCGCGCCCCGGGCGGGTGTCCTCCGGGGCCTCGCCCGGGCGGTCCGTCCGCGGCGGGGCCTGCCGGCGTCGTCCGGGGGTTGCAGGTGACGGAAAATACAGGATCTCGCCCATGCAGCCTGACTGTAGCCGCGCGCAGGGCCGCGTGGGGGCCGCTCTGCTCAAAGCAGAGCGGCCGGGTACTAGCTCGTCCTCCGCCGGTACGTCGCGATGGCGACGGCGTAGGCGGCGGCGAGGAGCGCGGCGCACCACGCGAGCGCCGTCCAGAGGTCGCCGTCGAGCGGCCGGCCCGCGAACAGGTCCCTGATCGAGTTCACGATCGACGTGACCGGCTGGTTCTCGGCGAACCAGCGGACGGGGCCGGGCATGGTCTCCGTCGGGGCGAAGGCCGAGCTGACGAACGGGAGGAAGATCAGCGGGTAGGAGAACGCGCTCGCGCCGTCCACGGTCTTCGCGGACAGGCCCGCGATCACCGCCATCCAGGTCAGGGCGAGGGCGAAGAGCACCAGCATGCCGAGCACGCCCAGCCAGGCGCCGGGGCCCGCCGTCGTCCGGAAGCCCATGAGGAGGGCGACGCCGACGACGATCGCGAGGGAGACGAGGTTCGCGACGAGCGAGGTCAGCACGTGCGCCCACAGCACGCTGGACCGGGCGATGGGCATGGACTGGAAGCGCTCGAAGATGCCGCTCTGCAGGTCCAGGAACAGCCGGTACGCCGTGTATGCCACGCCGGAGGCGACCGTGATGAGCAGGACGCCCGGCAGCATGTAGTTGACGTAGGAGGACGTGCCCGTGTCGATCGCCCCGCCGAACACGACGACGAACAGGACCATGATGGCGACGGGCATGACCGCCGTCGTGACGATGGTGTCGAAGCTCCGGGTGATGTGGCGCAGCGACCGGCCGGTCAGCGCCGCGGTATCGCGGACCATGTGGGTGCTCATCGGGATCCCCCTCCGGCCTGCTCGTCCCTGCCCGACGGGGTGGTGCCGATGATCGCGAGGAACACGTCCTCGAGGGTCGGCTGCTTCTCTACGTACTCCACCCGGGCGGGCGGGAGGACCTGCCGGAGCTCCGCGAGCGTACCGTTCGCGATGATCCGGCCCTCGTGAAGGATGGCGATGCGATCGGCGAGCTGCTCGGCCTCGTCCAGGTACTGCGTGGTCAGCAGCACGGTGGTGCCCTGCCCTGCCAGTTCCCGGACGGCACGCCACACCTCCAGCCGGGCCTCCGGGTCGAGGCCCGTGGTCGGTTCGTCGAGGAAGACGACCGGCGGGCGGCCGATGAGGCTCATGGCGATGTCCAGGCGGCGGCGCATCCCGCCCGAGTAGGTGGCCGCCTTCCGGTCCCCCGCGTCGGTGAGGGCGAAGCGCCGCAGCAGGTCCTCGGCGATCTGCCGAGGATCCTCCAGGTGCCGTAGCCTCGCGACGAGCACGAGGTTCTCGCGGCCGCTGAGGATCTCGTCGACGGCGGCGAACTGCCCCGTGAGGCTGACGGATTCCCGGACGTCCGGCGCCTGGGCGGCGACGTCGAAGCCGTTGACGGCGGCCGTCCCGGTGTCCGGGGCGAGCAGCGTGGACAGGATCCTCACCAGGGTCTTCTTGCCGGCGCCGTTCGAGCCGAGCAGCGCGAAGATGCTGCCGCGGGCCACCTCGAAGTCGACGCCGCGGAGGACGTGCAGGTCCTTGTAGGACTTGGCGAGGGCCGTCACGCGGATCGCCGGAGCCTCGGCGGTCATCCCCGTTCCTCCGCCTCGGCGCGGTCGATGGCCTTCGCGAGCCGGTCCCGTTCCTTCCGGATCCAGCTCCCGCCGCCGTAGTTCTGCATGAACTCCTCGGCGAACTCCACGGGGTCGGTCCCGACGACGTCGCGCAGCGGGGTGCCTGCGGCGACGCTCTGCTCGAAGAGGTCCGCGAGGTCGGTGACCATCGCGATGAGGCTGTTGCCGTCACTGCTCGGTCCGAGGTGGAGCAGGTAGCGCTCCAGCGCGAGGGCCGCCTCCCGGTAGCCGTCGGGCAACTGCCGCACGCGCTCCCTGTACTCCCGGTACCGCTTCTTGTCGCCGAGATCCCCGACGATCTTCTCGATCCACATGGTCACCGTCCTCCTTCGCGGAGCTGTTCGAGCCGTTCGGAGAGGAAGCTCCAGGTCCTCCAGAACTCGTCGAGGTATTCCTGCCCCCGCGCATTGAGGGAGTAGACCTTGCGCGGAGGCCCCTTCTCGGAGGGGACCTTCTCGACATCGACGAGTCCGCGCTGTTCCGCGCGAATCAGGAGTGCATAGATGGTGCCCTCGGCGATGTCCGTGAAGCCCTGATCCCTCAGCCACGCAGTGATCTCATAGCCGTAGGCCGCCCTGCCGGCCAGGAGGGCGAGGACGATCCCTTCGAGGGTGCCCTTCAGCATCTCCGTCGCCTGCTTGCCCATGGGCCCCTCCCGCTACCTAGTGCTGCTTGATACTGGTACAAAGTAACACTGGGTACCGGTAGCTAGCAAGAGGGAGTAGTAGAGCGATGATCAGCGGCTGCTGCCGGGCGGACGCATGACAGCCGTCCGGGCCGGGGCCTCGGCCGTCCGGCCTGCTCCGCGGCTCCGACCCTGGCCTCGGGGCCGCCGGACTCGCTACGATCCGACCATGACCCGAACTCACCTCCCGCCGGCAACCCACCAGCGGCCGGCAACCCTGGCGGCCGCTCTCCTCGCCGTCGTCGCAGCATTCCAGGCCGCCCTCGCCCTCGGCGCACCGTGGGGAGAAGCGGCGTACGGAGGCGCTCACCGGGGTGCGCTGCCGGCGAAGTACCGCGCATCGAGCGCCGTGGCCTCCCTGGCCTACGGCGCGCTCACCCTCATCACGCTGGGCAGGGGTCCGGGCTCGACGGCGAGGCGCCGGATCCTCTCGGGAGCCTCTGCCCTCATGATGCTCGGCACCGCCATGAACCTCGCGTCACGGTCCCGCCTGGAACGGGCGCTGTGGACGCCCGTGGCGGGGACGCTCGCCGTCACCCTGCTGCGGACGGCACGCAGCACCCCGACGGAGGATGCCCGCCCTACAGCTGGTCCTCGAGGTGGAAGACCTCGTCGAGCCTGAGCATGCCCTCATCGGGACGGCCCTCGAGGGCCACGAAGAACGGCGCCATCTCCGCCTGCCACCGCGCATTGACCTCCGTGTCTGCCATCGCGGCCTGGGCCGCGGCGAAATCCTCGCACTCCACGTATCCGATCAGCAGGCCGTCCGGGCGCAGGAACAGCGAGTAGTTGGTCCACCCGGTGTCCTTGAGCGCCCGCGCCATCTCGGGCCAGATGGCCGCATGTCGTTCGCGGTACTCGGGGATGCGCTCGGGCCGGACCTGCAGCTGGAAGCACACGCGTTCCATGGTTCTCCTCTCCATCTCCGGGGCCTCAGAGCGCCACGTGGCGGTGCTCGACGCCGAGGAGGGACGCCGCGGCCCTGACATCTGCTGCGCGGTGGCCGGCGCAGAGGGCCCAGTGGTGACCGATGCCCGTCTGGCTCCACTCGTCCACCCACAACCCGGGGTCGCCCCCGAAGTCCACGCGCGACGTCGTGTTGCCGATGGCGAGCAGCGGGCCGGGCACCACGGTGCCCTCCGAGGTGACGAAGACGTAGGAGCCGTCCGGGTCCTGGCCGATGCCGAAGGTGGTGACGGGACCGTGGCGGACGTCGAACTCCACCGAGACGCCCCAGCCGCGCTTGCCGTGGTAGACCCCGAGTCCCCGCAGCAGCGGGTCGGCGGCGCTCACGGCGAGGTGGGCCGGACCGTCGTGGCCCATCTCCACCACGTTGTCGAGGAAGTTGAGGGCCTGGATCTCGGTGAAGGAGCCGCCGGCCCCCATCGCCTGCGCGGCGACCATCGCGATCGAGGTCCGCAGCTCGTACTCGCCCGCCATCGGGACACCGCGGGCCGTGAGGATCGAGGCGCCGAGGATCATGCCCGCACCGAGGCGTTCGTGCTGTTCCCCCGCGAGCCCGCGGTGGTAGTAGGCGAGGGAGTCGAGGTCGAACTCGGTGACGAGCCGGTCGAGCCCCACGGAGACCTTCGCGCCCCACGCGAAGTCGTCGTCGTCCACGGAGCGGTCCACGGTGAACAGGGTCCGGGCGAGCGCCATGCGTTCGCGGACCTGCTCGTCCGTCACCTCGCCGACGAACTCGCGCAGGTCGTCGAACTCGACCACCTCCACGTGTGAGCCGAACGTCGTCGACACAGTGGTGAGGTCGGTCGAGACGTCGAGCATGCCCGGGTAGACGTGCCCCATGAGGCCGTGGCGGGCGTGCCGCAGCCTGCCGCGGACACCGGCGGCGTGGACCCACTGGTTGATGCGCTCCCACGCGGACTCCTGCGTGAGGTACCCGGAGACCGAGCGGAACGGGATGCCCGCCCGCTTGAACACATTGGCGACCTCGGGCACGGGGCACTGCCCGCAGTACGCGAGCCACTTGCCGGTGTCGAAGTTCGCGTGGTCCATGGCCTCGGTGGGCTGCAGGTCGATCACGAGGACCGGCGTCTGCGAGCGCTGAGCGATCGGCAGGACCATCGAGGAGGTCAGGTAGGTGGTGAGGAAGATGACGATCAGGTCGCAGTCCGCCCGCCGGAGCTCCTCGGCGGCCCGTGCCGCCTCGCGGGCGTCCGACACGAACCCGACGTCGGTCACGTCGGCGTCGAGCGCGTCGAAGCGGGAGGTGACGTACCGCGCCGATTCCTGCAGCTGCGGCAGGAGGTCGGGGAACTGCGGCCAGTACGCACCGAGGCCGCCCGAGACGAGTCCGAGGCGCGTGGGACGCCGGCGGACCGGTTCGAGCAGGCCGGGTAGGGCGAGCGGCGCGGACGAGACCGGGGAGTCGGTGGTCATGGTTGCTCCTGGGGCGGTCGGGACGAGGAATGAAGGAGGAGTGGAGGAGGAACAGGACGGGGATCACACGCGAGGGCGGGGCGCCCGCCAGGAGCGCCCCGCCCGGGTGACTAGAAGTCGTAGTCGCCGATGTTCTCCGCGCTGAACACGGTGGGCGGACCGACCAGCACGATCCCGCCCTCCGTCACCTCGCGCTCGCCGAGCTCGCCGGCTTCGAAGGTGTCGCCGACCTCGCCGGTGATCGAGCCGTCGGCCAGTGCCTTGCCGGCGAAGGCCGCCACGTAGCCGAGCTGTGCCGGGTCCCAGAGGGCGAACTCGGTGACGGTGCCGTCCTCCACGAACGGCCGCATCTCGTTGGGCAGCCCGAGCCCCGTCAGTGCCACCTTGCCCTTGTACTCCGACGTGGAGAGGTACCGCGCCGTCGCGGCGATGCCCACCGTGGTGGGCGAGATGATGCCCTTCAGGTTCGGGTAGGCCTGCAGCAGGCCCTGGGCCTCCTGGAAGGACTTGGTGTCGTCGTCGTCGCCGTAGACCTTCGCGACGAGCTCGATGTTCGCGTACTCGGGGTTGGAGGCGAGCTCCTCCTCCATGAACTTGATCCACTCGTTCTGGTTGGTGGCGTTGGCGGTGGCCGAGAGGATCGCGACCTCGCCCTCCCCTCCGATCTGCTTCGAGATGAGCTCGAGCTGGATCAGGGCCACGTCCTTGGCGTTGACCTGGCTGACGAAGAGATCGCGGTAGTCGGGGTTGGTGTCGGAGTCGAACGCGACGATCTTGGAGCCCGCGGTGCGGGCCTCCTCGAGGGCGGGGCCGACGGCATCGGGGTCGTTGGCGGCGATCACGATCACGTTGGTGCCGCGCTGCGTCTCCGCGTTGATGAAGGACACCTGGCTGGACGCACTGGCGTCGAGCGGGCCGACCACCTCGGACGAGGCGAAGCCGGCCTCCGTTGCACCGTCCTCGCCACCGCCCAGCACCACGTCGGTGTAGGGGTTGTTGAGCTGCTTGGGGATGAACGTGATCGTCTGCTCGCCGTCCGACCCGCTGCCGCCTTCAGCGCCGCCGCCGCCGTCGGTGGCCGCACCGCCACCGCATGCACTGAGGACCAGCGCGGCGCTCGTCGCGAGAGCCGCGAACGCCGCCCGGCGCCGGGTGGATCCGGAATGAATAAACCTCATTGTTTTTCCTTTCGAAGGGCGCTGGAGACCAGACGCCGGGTTCGACCTCAGGGGGACGGCCTAAGGAAGTGGTGCTGCGCGGACCTGCCTCGCATGGCGGGCCCGCTGGACGGCGGCACCGATGGTCGGTGCCACCACGGAGAGGATGAGCAGGGAACCCGTCACGATGATGAGGACCACCTCGGAGACGCGGTCCAGCTTCAGGGCGTAGTTGATGGTGCCGATCAGCAGCACGCCCGCGAGGACGCCGGGGATCGATCCCTTGCCGCCGAAGATCGAGACGCCGCCCAGCAGCACGGCGGCGATGACCGCGAGTTCGAGTCCGCTCGCGTTGTCGCTCCGGGCGCTCGAATACCGGAGCGTCCAGTAGATGCCGGCGAGCGCCGACACGATCCCGGTGGCCAGGTAGAGCAGGAACTTCGAGCGGGCGACGTCGATCCCCACGAAGGTGGCGGCCTCCTTGCTGTAGCCGAGGGCGAAGAGCCCGCGCCCGAACGGCGTGAAGTGCAGCACGACGGCGAACGCGATGATGAGCGCCACCACGCCCACCATCACGGTGGGGATGCCCGTGCCGCCGATCTTCGAGGTGACGAAGGACGTGAGCCCCGGCGGGAAGTTCGCCACCGCGTTGTCTCCAATCACCACGAGGGCGAGGCCCCGGAACAGGGCGAGCGTGCCGATGGTGACGGCGAGTGACGGCAACCCGAGGTAGGCGATGAGCACCCCGTTGAATGCGCCGGCCACGAGGCCCGCGAGGACGCAGATCACGAGGACCAGCGCGATCGGCATGCCACCCTGCCAGAGCACACCCATGAGTGCGCTGGTGAGCCCTGCGATGCTGGCCACCGAGAGATCGATCTCCCCCGAGATGATCACGAGCGTCATCGGCAGGGCGATGAGCAGCGTGGGGATCACGTCCAGGAGCAGGAAACCGACCGTGACCGGCGAGGCGAAGCGCGGGATCACGATGCTCGCGTAGAGCACGACGACGACGAGCACGTAGATCATGATCGCGTCGCGTCCGAGCAGGATCCGCGCGGCACCGGTGCGGCCCTTGGGGACGGCGAGCACCTTGGTGGTGTCGGCCCGCCCTGCAGCCGGCCGGCGTGCCGTCTTCTCCTCGGAGGTCCTGGTTCCTGGGGCGGCCATGCGCGTGCCTTTCTTTGGAGAGCCGGTCTCCGGCCGATCCCGTGCGGGCTGGACGGAGGCGTCGGAGCCGGCCGCCGGTCCTGGCTGGGCGTCGAGTCGGTCAGACATTGCGCGCCTCCGCGATCCGGAGCTTGCGGGCGGACCGCACGCTGGCGAGGCGGTCGATGACGACGGCGGCGAGGATCAGGATGCCCACGATGGCCTGCTGCCAGAACTTGTCCACGCGCAGCGCCGTCAGTGCGCTGGTGATTGTGGTCAGCAGGAGTGCCCCGATCGCGGCCCCGACCACGGTGCCGCTGCCACCGAAGATCGCGACACCACCCACCACCGCCGCGGCGACGACGTCGAGCTCGAGGCCGGAGCCCGTGGTCGCCCCCACCGAGTTGAAGCGGCTGGCGTACAGCACGCCGGCGAGGCCGGCGAGCAGGCCGTTCACCACGAAGGCGAGCAGTACCCGGCGCGTGACCGGGATGCCGAAGAGGCGCGCCGCATCGGGGTCGGAGCCGATGGCGTAGAGATCGCGGCCCGGCCGCGTGCCCAGCATGTACACCGCGACGATCCCGACGACGACCACGGCGATCAGCGTGATCACGGGGAACCCGAGGACGGTGTCCACGGAGAGGTTGCCGAACGCCTCGGGGCGGTCACCGGCGAAGTACTGGGTGCCGCCCGCCCAGGCGTTGTTGATGCCGCGGAAGATGTAGAGCGTGCCGAGCGTGATGACGAGGGCCGGGACCTTCGCGATGGTGATCAGCAGGCCGTTCAGGGCCCCGAGGACCGCACCGAAGAGCATTCCGAGGAGGAACACCGCGATGATCGGCAGGTTCGGGGCGGCCACGAAGATGCTGCCGGTGCCGAAGGCCACGAGGCCGAGGATGGAACCGACGGACAGATCGATGTTCCGGGTGATGATCACGAGCGTCTGGCCGACGGCGAGGATCATCAGGATGGTCGCGTTCAGCAGCAGGTCCTTGATGCCCTGCTCGCTGAGGAACAGCGGGTTGAGCGCCGCGGTCACGGCGACGAGCACGACGAGGGCGAGGATCACCGGGAGTTCGCGGAGCCTGAGGAAGGAGGCGAGCGCCGAGGGACGGGAGTGCCCGGGGGTGGGGTGCGCGGGGGCCGCGCTCTTGCTGTCGAGGCTCATCGCGAGGACTCCAGGGATGCGGTGGCGGCGTGCATGACGGTCTCTGCCGTGGCCTCGGCGCGGTCGAGGCGGCCGGTGATCCGGCCCTCCCGCATGACCAGCACGCGATCCGCCATGCCGAGCACCTCTGGGAGCTCGGAGGAGATCATGAGGATCGCGATCCCGCGACCGGCGAGTTCGGAGATGAGGCGGTGCACCTCGGCCTTGGTCCCGACGTCGATGCCGCGGGTGGGCTCGTCGACGATGAGCAGCTTCGGGTCCGTGGCGAGCCACTTCGCGAGGACCACCTTCTGCTGGTTGCCGCCGGACAGGGTGGAGACGGCGTGTTCGGGCGAGCCTGCCTTGACCTGCAGGCGCTTCCCCCAGGTCTCGGCGGCCTCGCGCTCGGCGCGGCCGCTGATGATGCCGAACCGGGCGAGCGAGTGCCGGAGCGTGAGGGTAGCGTTGCGCTCCACCGAGAGGTCCATGACGAGCCCCTGCTTGCGCCGGTCCTCGGGCACGAAGCCGATACCTGCGTCGATCGCGGCGCGGGGGTCCTTGCGGCGCAGCGGCTGCCCGGCCATCGTGACGGTGCCGGATTCGTAGCGGTCGATGCCGAAGACCGCGCGGGCCACCTCGGTACGCCCGGCGCCGACCAGCCCCGAGAGGGCCACGATCTCGCCGGCCCTCACCTCGAAATCGATGTCGTGGAACACGCCCGGGCGGGTCAGCCCACTGACCCGCAGGACGACGTCGCCCGCTTCCGTCTCGGTCTTGGGGAACAGGGCGTCGATGTCACGGCCCACCATCTCGCGGACGATCGCCTCGACGGACGTCGCACCAGTCTCATGCGTGGCGATGTAGGTGCCGTCGCGCATGACCGTGATGCGGTCGCAGAGGCCGAAGACCTCGTCGAAGCGGTGCGAGATGAAGAGGATGCCGCTGCCCGCGTCCCGCAGGCGGCGCGCGACGGCGAAGAGGCGGTCCACCTCGACACCGCTGAGCGCCGCCGTGGGTTCGTCCATGACCAGCACGCGGGCGTCGAGGGAGATGGCCTTGGCGATCTCGATGATCTGCTGATCGGCGATGGAGAGCCCTTCCGCCACGCGGTCCGGATCGATCGGGACGCCGAGCTGATCGAACAGCTCCCGGGCGCGTCGACGCATCTCGATGCGGCTGATCAGGCCGAAGCGGCCCTTCGGCTGGCGTCCGATGAAGATGTTCTCGGCCACCGTGAGGTCGGGGAACAGCGTGGGTTCCTGGTAGATGACCGAGATACCCGCGGCCTTGCTGTCGGCGACGTTGCGGAAGCTGACGGTCTGGCCCGCGACGAGGAACTCGCCCGCATCGGGTTGGTGCACCCCGGCGAGGATCTTCACGAGCGTGGACTTGCCCGCACCGTTCTCACCCACCAGCGCGTGGATCTCGCCGGCTGAGAGGTCGATGGTGCCGTCCGCGAGGGCGACGACCGGACCGAACGTCTTCAGCGCTCCCCGGAGGCTCAGCACCGAGGTCCGCTCCGGGTCGGTCTGGTCCATGGCCTCGCTGCCACGACCGGCAAAGTGCGTCAATGCGACTCCTCAGGGCAAATGAATCGTTTCAGAGCAACGGTTCACATCGAATAGTAGGCGTGAGCCACATCACCGTCAACAGCCCGAGACGGACCTGTTACCTCGGGCGCAGGAGCACCGGAAGCGGTCAGCCGACCGCGTGGACCGGCGCCTGGGTGCTGCCGCGCTCGACGAGTTCCGGGTCGAAGATGACCTGCCGTCGTCGTGATGCGGGCCTTTCGATCTCCTCGAGGAGGAGCTCGATGGCGGTGCGCCCCATGAGTGCGGTCGGCTTCCGGACACTCGACAGAGGCACCACCGC
This sequence comes from Arthrobacter sp. TJ-240, assembly GCF_058269195.1. Taxonomy (NCBI): domain Bacteria; kingdom Bacillati; phylum Actinomycetota; class Actinomycetes; order Micrococcales; family Micrococcaceae; genus Arthrobacter; species Arthrobacter sp. TJ-240. The sequence continues at coordinate 841,455 of NZ_JBZCNG010000001.1, read as the reverse complement.
GGAGGTCGAGAAGTCGATGTCGTCGTAGCCGATGAGGGCGATGTCCTCCGGGATCCGCAGGCCGCGGATCAGCAGCACGGCCTGCATCACGCCGATCGCGAGGAGATCGTTGGCGCAGAAGATCCCGTCGGGCAGTTCCGCCCTGCTGCGCTGCGCGATCTCGCCGCCGACCTCGCGGCCCGCCAGGACCGTCATCGCTTCGGCCTCGACGACCTCGAGGACGGCGCCGTCGCATTCCTCGACCGCCTGGCGTGCTCCCGCCAGCCGGTCCGCCACCTGGCGGTAATCGGCCCGGGTCCCTACGAAGACGATGCGCCGCCGCCCTGCGTCGAGGAGGTGGCGCACCGCCATGTACCCTCCGGCGACGTCGTCCACGGACACCGAGCTGCAGCGTCGCTGTGCATCCGTCCGATCCACCAGCACCACCGGCATGCCGCGCGTGCGCAGGGCCTCGACGCGCGGCCCGACGTCGCCGACGGGCGAGATGAGCATGCCCTGGACGCGCTGCTGCTCGAAGACGTCGATGTAGCGGGCCTCACGGTCGGCATCCTGGCCACTGTCGCCGAGGACCACGGTGCTGCCGTTCTCGGCCGCGCAGTCCTCCGCGGCGCGGGCCAGCGAGGAGAAGAACGGATTGCCGACATCGAGCACGATCAGCCCGATGGTGCGGCTCTGGCCCGCGCGCAGTTGCCGTGCGGCGTCGTTGCGGACGAACCCCAGGTCGTCGATCGCTTCCTGCACGCGCTCCCGCGTGGCGGCGGAGACGCGCGCGGGATGGTTCAGAACGTTGGACACGGTGCCGACCGCCACTCCTGCGCGGTCCGCGACGTCCTTGATGCTGACGGTTCGGCTCTCCATGGCTACCTCGAAGCTCGCGTCCGGCCCCGGCGCGGGCGGCCGGCAGGACTGTTGACACTCGGTCTCAGGCAAGGATAACTTTGAAACGTGCCAATGAAACGATTCAAAGGCGCATCGATTCCTGATACCCCTTCCCGGCCCGTTCCGGGCAGGCGACAACACCCGAACTCCCGCCGCCGGCGGTGCCCCGAGCACCCGGCGGCCGCTCACCCTTCAACGCTGGAGAGAGTACATGACTGTCATCGACGACATCGCTGCGGAGCTGGACCAGCTCGCCATCGAGGTTCCCTCCTGGGCCTACGGCAATTCCGGAACACGCTTCAAGGTGTTCGCGACACCCGGCACCCCCCGCTCCGTCGAGGAGAAGATCGCCGACGCGGGCATGGTCAATCGGCTGACCGGCCTCGCCCCGAGCGTGGCACTCCACATCCCCTGGGACAAGGTGGACGACTACGGGGTCCTCGCCTCCCACGCCGCGGACCACGGCGTGCGGCTGGGCACCATCAACAGCAACACCTTCCAGGACGACGACTACAAGTTCGGCAGCCTGACCCACAGCGACGCCGCCGTGCGGAACAAGGCCATCGACCATATGTACGAGTGCATCGAGGTCATGAACGTCACCGGCTCCCGGGACCTGAAGATCTGGCTTGCCGACGGCTCCAACTACCCCGGCCAGGCCGACATGCGCTCCCGGCAGGACTGGCTCCAGGAGTCCCTGCGCAAGGTCTACGACCGGCTCGGCGAGGACCAGCGACTCGTGCTCGAGTACAAGTTCTTCGAGCCGGCGTTCTATCACACGGACGTGCCCGACTGGGGCACCTCCTACGCCCACTGCCTGCAGCTCGGCGAGAAGGCGCTCGTCTGCCTCGACACCGGGCACCATGCACCGGGGACCAACATCGAGTTCATCGTGGCCCAGCTGATCCGTCTCGGGAAACTCGGCTCGTTCGACTTCAACTCGCGCTTCTACGCCGACGACGACCTCATCGTCGGCGCCGCGGACCCCTTCCAGCTCTTCCGCATCATGGCCGAGGTCGTCCGCGGCGGCGGTCTGGACCCGTCGAGCGGGATCGCGCTCATGCTCGACCAGTGCCACAACCTCGAGGAGAAGATCCCCGGCCAGATCCGTTCCGTGCTGAACGTGCAGGAGATGACGGCGCGCGCGCTGCTCGTCGACCGCACCGCGCTGACCGCGGCGCAGGAGTCCGGGGACGTCCTCGGGGCCAACGCCGTCCTGATGGACGCCTTCTACACGGACGTCCGGCCCGCCCTGGCACAGTGGCGCGAGGCGAAGGGCCTGCCCGGAGACCCGATGGCGGCCTACCGGGCGAGCGGCTACCAGGACCGGATCAACACCGAACGACAGGGCGGCCTGCAGGCCGGATGGGGAGCATGACAGTGACGACGACGACAGGGCACACCACCGCTTCCACCGACCGTCCCACGAACCCGACCGTCAGGGACCTCATCGGGCGTTCCAACCGATTGGGCGCCGACAAGCGGAACACGAACTATGCCGGCGGGAACACCTCGGCGAAGGGCAGCGGGCTGGACCCGGTGACCGGTGAGGACGTCGAGCTGCTCTGGGTCAAGGGCTCGGGCGGCGACCTCGGGACGCTGCAGGAATCCGGGCTCGCGGTGCTGCGGCTGGACCGGATGCGGGCCCTCCAGGGCGTCTACCCCGGTGTGGAGCGCGAGGACGAGATGGTCGCGGCCTTCGACTACACGCTGCACGGCAAGGGCGGAGCCGCTCCGTCCATCGACACGGCCATGCACGGCCTCGTCGACGCCGCCCACGTGGATCACCTGCACCCCGACTCGGGTATCGCCGTCGCGACGGCCGCCGACGGCGAGGCGCTGACCGCGACGATCTTCGGGCCGAAGGTCGTATGGGTGCCCTGGCGCCGGCCCGGCTTCCAGCTCGGGCTCGACATCGCGGCCATCAAGGAGGCCCACCCCGAGGCCATCGGAACAATCCTCGGCGGCCACGGCATCACGGCCTGGGGCGACACCTCCGAGGAGGCCGAGGCGAACTCGCTGTGGATCATCGAGACCGCCGAACGCTACATCGCCGAGCACGGGCGGACGGAACCCTTCGGTGCCGCCCTCGAGGGCCACGCCGCGCTGCCCGCGGAGGAACGCCGGGCGAAGGCCGCTGCGCTGGCCCCGACCATCCGGGGCCTCGCCTCCACGGACAGGGCCCAAGTGGGCCACTTCACCGACGACCCCCGCGTGCTGGACTTCCTCGCCTCCGCGAACCACCCGCGCCTCGGCGCACTCGGGACGAGCTGCCCCGACCACTTCCTCCGCACCAAGGTCAAGCCGCTGGTCCTCGACCTCCCGGCCGGCGCCGACGTCGAGAGCTGCCTGCTGCGCCTGCGCGAGCTGCACGCCGAGTACCGGGCGGACTACGCCGCGTACTACCAGCGCCACGCCACCCCGGACTCCCCCGCGATGCGCGGTGCGGACCCCGCGATCGTGCTGGTGCCCGGCGTCGGCATGTTCTCCTTCGGATCCACCAAGCAGACTGCCCGCGTGGCCGGTGAGTTCTACCTCAACGCGATCAACGTCATGCGTGGCGCCGAGGCCATCTCCACCTACTCCCCCATCGAGGAGAGCGAGAAGTTCCGCATCGAGTACTGGGCCCTCGAGGAGGCCAAGCTCGCGCGCATGCCCAAGCCCAAGTCCCACGCGGGGCGCATCGCGCTGGTGACGGGTGCGGCGTCGGGCATCGGCAAGGCGATCGCCACACGCCTGGCCGCCGAGGGCGCCTGCGTGGTCATCGCGGACCTGAACATCGACAGTGCCTCCACCGTCGCGGCGGAACTGGGCGGCCCGGATGTCGCGATCGGCGTCCAGGCGGACGTCACCGACGCGGCCCAGGTGCTCCAGGCCGTGAAGGCCGCCGTCCTGGCCTTCGGGGGTCTCGACCTCGTGGTCAACAACGCCGGGCTGTCCATCTCAAAGCCGCTCCTGGAGACGACGGAGAAGGACTGGGACCTGCAGCACGACGTCATGGCGAAGGGCTCCTTCCTCATGTCGCAGGCCGCCGCGAAGGTGCTGATCGAGCAGGACATGGGCGGTGACATCATCTACATCTCCTCGAAGAACTCGGTCTTCGCCGGGCCCAACAACATCGCCTACAGCGCCACGAAGGCCGATCAGGCCCATCAGGTCCGCCTCCTCGCCGCCGAGCTCGGCGGGCACGGCGTCCGCGTCAACGGCATCAACCCCGACGGCGTGGTCCGCGGCTCCGGCATCTTCGCCGGCGGCTGGGGCGCCAAGCGGGCAGCGGTCTACGGCGTCGAGGAGGAGAAGCTCGGCGAGTACTACGCGCAGCGGACCCTCCTCAAGCGCGAGGTGCTGCCGGAGAACGTCGCCAACGCCGTCGCCGTCCTCACCTCCGACGAACTCTCGCACACCACGGGCCTGCACATCCCCGTGGATGCGGGCGTCGCCGCCGCCTTCCTGCGCTGACATGACGGACGATCCGAGCGGGGCCCAGAGGCAGGCGTTCGCCGCCGTCGACATCGGGGCGTCCTCCGGCCGCGTGATCCTCGGACGGCTGACAGACCCTGCCAACGGGACGCAGGAGTCCTCAGCGGACCGGCGAATCGAAATGGAGGTCATGCATCGGTTCCCCAACGGCGTCGTCACTCTCGACGGGCATCTTCGCTGGGACCTCGATGCGCTGTTGGAGGAGGTTCTGGTCGGACTCACCGAGGCGGCAACGGTCGCAGCCGCGCAGGGCGAGCAGATCATCAGTATCGGGATCGACACGTGGGCAGTCGACTACGGTCTGGTGGATGCGGCAGGTGAGCTCGTGGCTCAACCCATCAGCTACCGGGACGACCGCACTCGAGTGACCATCGATCAGGTGCACCGAAAGGTCGACCAGGCACGCCTCTACAGCACGACGGGCCTGCAGTTCCTGCCCTTCAACACGGTCTACCAGTTGGCGGCCGAGCGGACGCTGGAAGGCGTTCAGGCCCTGCTGATCCCCGACCTGATCGCCTACCGGCTCACCGGTGAACGCCGCACCGAATCGACGAATGCGTCCACCACGGGCCTGTTCGATGCTGTCGCCGGAGAGTGGGCTACCGAATTCCATGAGGCCCTGGGGCTACCGAAGGACCTGTTCCCGCCTCTGGTAGAGGCTGGTCAGCCTATCGGTGCCCTGCTCCCCGAGATCGCCGAGCGCACCAATCTACCGGCATCGACGAAGGTCGTTGCCGTGGGGTCCCACGACACCGCCTCAGCCGTGGCTGCGGTACCCGCCCAATCACCGCACTTTGCGTACATCTCCTCCGGAACATGGTCGCTCGTGGGGCTGGAGCTACGGCACCCGGTCCTCACCGAGGCAAGTCGGGCCGCGAACTTCACCAACGAGCGGGGAGTGGACGGAACCATCCGCTACCTGCGCAACGTGGGCGGCCTCTGGCTCCTGAGCGAATGCCGACGCACATGGGCGGAGGAGGGGATCGATGAGTCGCTCGACTCCCTTCTTGCTGCCGCAGCCGCGCTGCCCGCGGGTGGACCACAGGTCGACGTCGACGACCCTTCCTTCATCGCTCCTGGCGACATGCCGAGGCGCATCCAGCAAGCCGCCGCCAATACCGGGACGAGTGTGCCGGATGAGCCTGCAGCAATAGTCCGGAGCATCCTCGACAGCCTGGCAGCCGGATACGCACGAACCCTCGCCGACGCTGAGCGCCTCACCGACACACGAGTGGACGTGGTGCACATCGTAGGAGGCGGATCCCAGAACCAGCTCCTGTGTCAGTTGACAGCCGACGCTACGGGTAAGCCGGTCATCGCAGGACCGGTCGAAGCGACGGCGCTCGGCAACCTTCTCGTCCAAGCGCGGACCAGCGGCCACGTCGACGGCGGACTCAGCCGGCTCAGACGTCTCGTTGCGGCGGGAAGGGAGCCGGCCTACTACCAGCCACGCTCTCTCGCCTCGCCCGGCACCACGGACCTCACATCCGTCCCCATCGGAAGGACTTCCCCATGACCAAGCGCCAACTCCCCGTTCCCGCGGAGATGCTCGAGCTGATGCAGTTCAAGAAGATCGAGCTCAACGGGAAGAAGCGGCGCCTGGAGGCGGCGCTCACCATCGCGGACCTGCGCACGATCGCCAAGCGCCGCACCCCCAGGGCCGCCTTCGACTACACCGACGGCGCCGCCGAGGGTGAGCTGTCCCTGGCCCGCGCCCGGCAGGCGTTCGAGGACATCGAGTTCCACCCCTCGATCCTCCGGCCGGCCGAGCACGTCGACACCTCGGTCCAGATCCTCGGTGGGCCGAGCGCCCTGCCCTTCGGCATCGCCCCGACCGGCTTCACCCGGCTCATGCAGACCGAGGGCGAGACCGCCGGCGCCGGGGCAGCCGCCGCAGCCGGCATCCCCTTCACCCTCTCGACCCTCGGCACGACGTCGATCGAGGGCGTGAAGGCGGCCAACCCGACCGGGCGCAACTGGTTCCAGCTGTATGTGATGCGGCAGCGGGAGATCTCCTACGACCTCGTCAGGCGCGCCGGCGAGGCCGGCTTCGACACCCTCATGTTCACCGTCGACACGCCCGTCGCCGGCGCCCGCCTCCGGGACAAGCGCAACGGATTCTCCATCCCGCCGCAACTGTCCATCGGCACCATCCTCAATGCGGTGCCGCGGCCCTGGTGGTGGGTGGACTTCCTCACGACTCCGAAACTCGAGTTCGCGTCCCTGACCGATACCGGCGGAACGGTGGGAGACCTGCTGAACGCCGCGATGGACCCGACGATCAGCTACGACGATCTCGCCATCATCCGCGACCTGTGGCCAGGGAAGATCGTGATCAAGGGCGTGCAGAACGTCGAGGACTCCGTCCGTCTCGTGGACCTGGGCGTGGACGGGATCATCCTGTCCAACCACGGCGGCCGCCAGCTCGACCGCGCCCCCATCCCGTTCCACCTGCTCCCGCAGGTGGTCCGCGAGGTCGGCGCCGACGCCACGATCATGGTCGATACCGGCATCATGAACGGAGCCGACATCGTCGCCGCCATGGCCCTGGGCGCGAAATTCACCCTCATCGGCCGCGCCTACCTGTACGGGCTGATGGCCGGCGGCCGCGAAGGCGTGGACAGGGCCATCGCGATCCTCCGCGACGAGATCGAGCGCACCATGCGCCTGCTCGGGGTGTGCTCCATCGGGGAACTCGAGCCCAGGCACGTCACCCAGCTCACCCGGCTCGCGCCGGTGGCACAGGTGCACCGGGACGCCCTGGCCTCGCCCTGAATCATGACCTCACTCCGTCACGCCAGGCGGTGGCGCAGCACCTCGACGTCCTCGAGGAGGCCGGGCTCGTTCACTCCGAGCGCAGCGGTGTCCACCGGTTCCACACCATCGATACCTCACCCCTGGCCGTGATCCTCGATCGATGGCCACCCCGGAAGGCAGAATCATGAAACTCCAAGCAGTGAGCATCTTCGTCGACGACCAGCAGCGGGCCCTCGACTTCTACACGCAGCAACTGGGGTTCGTCGTGTCCGCGGACATCCCCATGGGCGCGCACCGCTGGCTCACGGTGATCGACCCTGACCGTGCGGACGCCACTGAGATCTCCCTCGAGCCCAAGGGCCACCCGGCGACCGCGCCCTTCACCGATGCGATCGCTGCTGACGGCATACCGTTCTGCGTCCTCGGAGTTCCCGATGTACAGGCCGAGTACGACAGGCTTTCCGCACTCGGCGTCACGTTCACGCAACCGCCGACCGACATGGGCCCCGTCATCGTGGCCGTACTCGACGACACCGTCGGAAACCTCCTGCAGCTCGCGCAGGTCGCCGGCTGACGCAGCGCCAGGCAATGCCTCGGGGAGTGCGTGGTGATCATCCGCCGCTGCGGGGTGCTTTCGCCTGGTAGATGATGGCGGTTGCGACATCCCTCAGCCGGACGTTCGTGTCGTTGGACATCTTCTGCAGCCGAAGGAAGGCTTCTTCGCTGGTGCAGTGATGCTGGGCCATGAGAATGCCCTTGGCCTGCTCGATGCCGGCCCGCGAGCTCATCGCTTCCTGCAGCTGCTCCACCTCCTGTCGCGCGGAGCGATAGAGCCCGGAGGTCACCATGGTCGCCGCCGAGTACTCCGTGAAGCGCTGATTCCGGTCCGCGTCGGATGCGTCCGGATCAGCACTGAGGTAATCCAGAAGACGGACGAGGTCCGCGCGGTGCTCGGTGACGTCGTGCACCTCCTGCAGAAGAGCGACCACTCGACCCTCGTCGTCCAGGACGGGGCTGTTGACCGGGCTCCAGTACCGCTCGAGGAACGCGCCGGGGCGGGCAGGATCGGGGATGTCGAAACGGTGCAGGAGCAGGCTGTCCCTCTGTCCGGTCCTCTTCACCCGTTCGAGTGATTCGCGCATCACCCTGGCCGGTTCCTGCCCGGACTGTGACGGGCTCTCGGCGAACACCTCGAAAGCCTGGCGCCCGACCAGATCGGCAGCGGAAACCCCCACCAGATCGGCGAACGCCGGATTCACGTCGATGATCACGTACTCGGGATCCATCAGCGAATACGCCGACGACGTTGCCTCGAAGATGCCCCGAGCATGAGCCTTGATGCGATCGACTGCTTCTCCCGCGCCTGCACTTACGCGCCGCTCCACCTCGTGTCCTTCTCCCTTCCAGCACCGGGACATTCCTGGGATGAAACCGATGCTCAAGCCTCTAATCATAACTACCCACCGAGCAACACGCGCGGACACCTCGACGCGCACCATCGTCCTACCCAGCCGTGCAGGGCCTATGGCAGCGGCGTGATCAGCTGCTGCAGGAGCGCTCCGTACCGACGGATGATGACGTCCTCCCCCTCCGCGAGCAGCCGCTCGTCCCCCACGACCCACAGCGCGTACATCAGCCCGCCGACCAGTGCTGCGGCCAGCCGGGCACGGAGGTCCGCATCCGGACCGACCAGGCGGGCCTCGAGCGGAGCGACGAAGGTCGTCTCGTGGAGGTGCCGCAGCTGCTCACCCACGGCTCCGGCGTCACTGGCACGCAGGAGCGTGAGATAGAGGGGCCGCAGGTGCCCGTCCTCCTCCAGCACGTACCGGACGAAGCGCTCGCCCAGGCTGTCCGGATCCCCTTCGAGCAGGGGCTGGTAGTCGGGCATCGACGGCATGGCCTCGAGGAACAAGGCCTCCTTCGTCCCGAAGTAGTGGATGGGGAGGGCGGCGTCCACACCGGCGGCGGACGCCACCGATCGCACCGAGGCGCCGGCGTAGCCCTTCTCGAGGAACAGGGTGCGCGCGGCACGGAGAATCGCCGTGCGCGTCTCGGCCCTGCCCTCGATCATGCTCCAACACTAGCTCCAGGCTTCGCGCCGCCGGCCGGCCCCTCCGTGCCGACGGGCCCAAGGGACCTTCCCGGCGGCAGGGCTAGCCATTCAACGGTGTTGAATGTAGCCTGCTGAAACGAGTACCCCTGCTCGCGGACCGTCGGAAGGACCAGCAATGACGCAGACCCCTGCCACCCTGACCGCCCACAGCACGATCGAGCAGTGGCTCGGCCACCCCGAGGGCGGGCCGGTTCTGCGGGGCTTCCTGGCGCAGGCCGGCACTGACGAGGCCGCCCTCGGGCCGGCTCGCTCCATGCCCCTGCAGCAGTTGGTCGCCCTGAGCCAGGGCGCCCTGCCGCAGGAAGCGGTCGACGGATTGGTCAAGCAGGTCAACGGGGGCGTGATCCCGGAGATGGATGCTTCCGTCTGGCAGGAGCGCATCATCCCGGGACGCTTCGAGGGACGTACCGTGATCGTCACGGGCGCCGGATCGGGGATCGGCCGCGCCACCGCGTCACGGGTGGCCCGGGAGGGCGGTCGTGTGCTCGCCGTCGACATCGCCGCTGACCGCGTGGAGGATCTCGCTGCAACCCTCGAGGGCCACCAGGTCGTCCCGATCGCGGCCGACCTCACCGACCCGGCGGCTGTGGAACGCATCATCTCCGGCGCGGACGGCCGCATCGATGCCCTGGCCAACGTGGCGGGGATCAACGACGACTTCAGCCCGCTGCACGAGGTGTCCGACGCGATGTGGACGCGGGTGTTCGCCGTCAACGTGGAAGGACTGATGCGCCTCACGCGGGCGGTCCTGCCGGTCATGCTCGACGCCGGTCACGGCTCGATCGTCAACGTCGCCTCCGAGGCGGGCCTGCGCGGCTCCGCATCGGGCGTCGCCTACACGGCGTCGAAGCACGCGGTCGTGGGCATCACCCGCAGCGCCGCGTTCATGTACGCGAAGGAAGGCCTGCGCATCAACGCCGTCGCCCCGGGGGGCGTCGCCACCGGCATCCCCATGCCGGGCACGCCCTCGGCGTACGGATCCACCCGGCTGGAGGGTGCCCGCGTCAACATTCCCAGCATCGCCGACCCGGCACACCTCGCGGCCACGATCTCGTTCCTGCTCAGCGACGACGGCGTGAACATCAACGGCGCCATCCTGCCCTCCGACGGCGGCTGGTCGGTCGTCTGACCGGACGGACGAGGTACCGACGGACCTCCTGCCAGCGGTCTGCCGTGCTGTCCATGAACGATCGGGAAGGTGAGGGAATGAAGAGGATCGACCTGCGGACGAGGCTGTTGGGTCGGCTCATCGGCCTGGCCTCCGTGACCAGGCGCTCCGAGGACCAGATCCTGGCGGACCAGCGCCGGGTGATCGGCCACAACCCGCTGACCGACCTCCTGCTCGGCGGGCTCGCCAGGGGCGTGGAGGTACGTAACACCACGGCTGCCGGCGCCGACGGGACCATCCGGGTCCGGACCTATCATCCGCCCACGTCGGGCGACACTCCCCCGCTGGTCGTGTTCATCCATGGTGGAGGCTGGACCTCGGGGAGCCTGGACACGTACGACTGGTTCGCGAGCAGCATCGCCCGGGACGCGCACGCCGTCGTCGCGTCCCTCGACTACCGGCTGGCGCCCGGTCACCGGTGGCCGGCCGCAGCGGAGGATGCCTACGCGGCGACCGTCGACCTGATCGCTCGCGGGGCCGAGCTCGGCGCCGACACGTCCCGCGTCGCCGTCGTGGGCGACAGCGCGGGAGGGAACCTGGCTGCCGTCGTCGCCCTCATGGCCCGGGACCGGTCAGGCCCCGCCATCGCGTTCCAGGGGCTGGTGTACCCCGCGACCGACATGACCATGGCGAGCCCGTCCATCGACGAGAACGCGAACGCCCCGATCCTCACGAAGGCCGACATGCTGGCGTTCCGCGGCCATTACCTCAAGGACCAGGACCCGCGGCACCCCTATGCGTCGCCCCTGCTCGCCGATGACCTGACCGGGCTTCCGCCGGCCCTGGTGCAGGTGGCCGAACACGATCCGCTGCGCGACGACGGCCTCCGCTACGCCGCGGCCCTCCAGTCGGCGGGGTCCGCCGTGCGGACCACGACCTATATCGGAATGCCCCATGGCTTCATGGCATTCCCCCGCATCAGCAGGGCCGTCCCGCAGGCACTCGGCGAGCTCTGCCAGGAGCTGCGCGGCGCACTGGCCTAGCGGGAGTCGTCAGCGGGGTGCCCGCAGGGCCACCGGGCCCTGTGCCGTCGACGGGTCGACGACGGCGCCGCGCTGCACCATCTCCGCGAGTCCGCGACCGACGAGGCGACGGGCCGCGCGGCGGGCGGGTTCCGCAAGGCCCGTGCCGCCGGTGGCCAGGGCCGTCGCGGCGTCCGCCGGGTCGACCGTCGTACCGCGCGGTGTGCCGTCGAGGCGTGCCAGGAGCCACTCCTCGAGCGCGGCGTCGATGGGCCGTATCTTCCGTGCACGGCAGGAGTCACTGCAGTAGGCGATCGACTCCCAGTTCCGCTCCCACTTCTTCCGCCACTCGATGCGGCGACCGCAGGAGCGGCAGATTCTCTGCTCGTGCCCCGCACCGCTCACATGCGGCCGAACATGGCACGGATGACGGCGAAGACGCCGTAGCAGACGAGCCCCACTGCGATGATCGTCAGCACGTACACGCCCATGGGGTGGTACTGGAGCACCTTGAGGCTGCCGTCGAGCCCGGTGGATTCCTGCGGATTGCGGTGCAGGCCGGCGAGGACGAACAGCCCGCCCACGAGGAGCAGCGCCAGCCCCTTGGCAACATGCCCGACGACGCCGAACGCCTCGATCACGCGTCCCCGGCGGGTGTCCTCGAACTTCCGGAGCTCCGGCCGGAACCCGCGGCGGAGTCCCTTGACCACGAAGTGCACGCCGATGCCGAGAAGCACCGCGGCGGTGACGAACACGAGGAAGAGCCCGATGTCCGAGGCCAGGAGGGTCCGCGTGAAGTCCACCGTCGACTCGGAGGAGTCGGGCCCGTCCCCGAGGGCGAATCGCGCGAAGGTCCCCGCCATCGACCCGTAGATGACGGCGAGCGCGCCGGACGAGACGTGCTTGCCGATGCGCTTGCCGGTGGGCAGATGCCGTGCCCGCAGGGTGGCCTCACTGAGCTGCCACAGGGCGAGGCCCGCACATCCCGCGGCGCAGATCCACATGGCCGGGGTACCGAGGTGCCCTTCGGCCACTTCCTCCAGTGCCCCGGTCGGCTCGGCCTCGCCGTTCCCTCCGAAGGCGAGGCGCAACGCGATGAAACCGATCAGGATGTGCACCACCGCGAGCGCCGCGAAGCCGAGCCGCGCGACGACATCGAGAGCGCGCGTGTCCGTCGCCTGCTCCACGGCGTCGGCCGCGCGGCCGACCAGCCCCTGCTGGTCCGCACTGCTGTCGGTGGTCACCCGTCCTCCCGGCGTCGCCCGGAGCTCCCTCCCTCTCCGGGCAGAACTCTCTGGTGATTGCTTCAGCACAGGAGCATAGGCGATGCCGACGTCCGGTGCCGGACGTTCTCCACGAAGCCAGATAGTTGCACTTCGTTACGAAGACAGCGGCCGTAACCCTTGAGTGAACGGTCTCGCCACGGCAGACTGGACTCGCCGGCATCACCGGCACGTCAGCGCACGCCAAGGTCTCAGCACTCCTCCAAGGTCGGTTCTTCAGCGCTGCCTCGACGACCAGGAGAATGCATGACCAACGACGACGCCGTGATCGAAGGCGGCTCCCTGCGCCTTGCACAGGAACGGGACCTCACCGCCCTGCTGGAAGTGATGGAGATCAGCGCGGACCTCCCCCGTGTGGTGGGCGAAGCCACCGAGATCCGCAGTGCCGCCGAAGACCTCGGCCGACTCGACGTGGCCTTCTGGGCGGAGGTGACCGCCCTCGATGCGCTGGCCCGCACGGAGGGCGCTCCCGGGGCGCGGACGCGCGGGCAGGAGATCCTCGAATGGGCACGCGAACAGGGCGACGCTCGGCTGGCCAGTCGCTGCCATGCCCTGATCGCGATGATGGACCTCATTGCCGGGCACTCCGGATCGGGGGCCGAACAGGCGACGATCGCCGTCTCCCTGCTCGACGGTTCCGAGCTGCCCCGCCTTCGGGCGAAGCTGCTGACGCGCCAGGCCCTCGGCCTCCTGGGTGCGGGCCTCCTGCAGCACGGCTTCGATGTGTCCCGCAGGGCGCTCAGCCTCGCGGAGCAGCTGGACGATCATGAGCTCATCGGCCAGTTGGCGTCCAACGCGTTCCACGCCGCGCTCGATGACGCGATGCCCGAGGAGGCGCGCTTCTGGATGCGGCGGGTCGAATCCGCGTTCGCCGCGTCCCCCGGTCTCGAGTCCGAGCTGGCCGATGTCCTCGCCCGCGGCCATCTCGCCGGAAACCGTCCCCGGGAAGCCCTCGATGTGCTCGAGAGATCCGCGGACGACGATCCCGCGAATCTGCAGCCCGAGACACGCGCCATCCGGATGCTCCTGCTGGCGCAGGCGCAGCACGGGGTCGGTGATCTCCCAGCCGCGCGTTCCGCACTCGACAGGGCGGAGCGCATCACGGCGCGTCATGCACTCGAGGAAGTCGCATCCATGATCCTCGAGGAACGCGCTGCCATCGCGGCATCCGGCGCGGACTTCCGTCTCGCCTACGAGCTGCACCGCCAGTTCCACCAGGCGGCGCGGGGTCGGTGGATCGAGGCAAGACGCTCCCAGGTGGACCACCTCTTCGCGGAACAGAACGTCACCGAGGCCCTCGCGCGGGCGGAGCAGGCGGAAGCCGCCGTCGCGGTCGATCCCCTCACCAAGGTGCGCAACCGGCGCTGGGTGGAGGACTCGCTGCCCGACGTCATCCGCACCTGGCAGACGAGCGAACCGTCGACCGGTTCACTGGCGCTCCTCGACCTCGACCACTTCAAGCAGGTCAACGACCGCTTCGGACACCCGGCGGGCGACGACGTCCTGGTCGCCGTCGCCTCCTGCCTCGAGGCATGCCCCGGGGTGCGGCATGTAGCCCGGATCGGCGGCGAGGAGTTCCTCCTGGTGCTCCACCAGCACGCCGACCAGGAACAGGTGGCGCAGCAGGTGCTGGCCGCCGTCCGCGGGCTCCAGTGGCCGCACGTCCATCACGGACTGCGACTCACGGCAAGCCTCGGCTTTGCCGCCTGTGGGGCAGGCTCGACGTCGGACGCGCTCCTGCGCGAAGCCGACCTGAACCTCTACAGAGCCAAACGCGCAGGGCGGGACCGCGCCGTCGGCCTCTGGTAGCACGCAGGTCAGTCCTGGCGGACCAGCCATTCCTCGAGGGCGGCCCGCACGAATTCGGCGCCCTGGAGTCCGCCGTAGTTCGCCGCGAACCGTGGATCACCGACGTACATCTCCCCGAGCCCTCGAACGTACTCCGAGGGCAGGGAACCGTCCTCGTTCCTCGGCGTCCCCGGGATCCCGGTGAGCCAGGCCACGTGGCGCCCTGCCAGGGCCACCGCCTCCTGGCTCGTCGGCGCGATGCCCCGCGATGCCGCGTCCGTCCAGTCGGCGTTGAGGTCCGTGACCTCCCTCCCGAAGGCGTCCTTCTCCTCCTGGGACTTGCCGCGCCACCAGGCGTCGCCCTCGGCATAGGCCTCGCGCCCCCACCGCTCCTCGACCTCGTCCCGGTAGCGGGTGTGGTCGAATCCGTTGAACATGTCTTCTGGCATGGGTTCTTCTCCTCGTTCGAGGGCCTCCACCGTGGTGAGGACCGCCGTGATCTGCCGGTCGAGCCGTTCCTGCTCGCCGCGGAGGAATTCGAGGTGGGCCCGCAGCACCGAGGCCGGCGCTTCCGCACGGGTGGCGTCCATGACCTCGGCGATGGTCGGCAAGGACAACCCCAGGTTCCTCAGCAGCAGGATGCGCTGGAGCCTCACGAGCGCCGCCGCGTCGTAGTACCGGTAGCCGTTGATCCCTACCCGGGATGGTGCGAGCAGGCCGATATCGCCGTAATGGCGCAGCGTCCGGCTCGTGGTACCGGTCAGCCGGGCGACGGTGCTGATCGGGTAGTCCACCTGGTCCTCCTCCTCCCGGCGATCGGCGCCGGGACACTCCCAGCCTATGAATTGACGTAACGTCAAGGTCAATGGCCGGGGTGGAGGAGTTTCAGCGGCACTACCGCGCGGGTCGAGGAGGAGAGGGCGAAGGCGGTCAGCTGTACCAGAACCACTGCGGCGGACGCCAGGACAGCGGAACCGCGTGGGCGTTGAAGGTGCCGCATTCGGAGCAGGTGTAGCTCGTACTGGCGGGAAGCAGATCGGTGGAGTGTTCGGCCTGGCGTGCGGGCACGAACTCCTCGAAGATCAGATAGTCGTCGGTACGGCACGTGGGGCAGAAGGGGAGCTCACCCTTCTCACCGAGCGTGGTGGGATAGCCGCCCAAGCGGAGGCTACGCCCGTGATCAAGAGTTGTCATGGGATGCACCCTTTCGGTCTTGCAGCCGACGCTGGTTGCAAGTAGATGGGGGTATTTATACGCACACACTAGACCCGCAGTACTCATAGCGGAAGGGCGGGTCCCGCACCGGGCGTGCCTTGCCTACTGGAGTGGTACTCCCTGCTGGCACAATGGCCCCATGACAGCCAGGGCTCCACGATCCGCAGCGGCACTCCCGCCCGAGCAGGCGGGGCCGCTCCGCCGTGCACTCACCGACAGCGCGGACGTGACCGTCTTCGTGGACGGTACCGCCCACAGACTGCCGAACGAGGCACAGGCCGCCGTCGTCGACCTGCTCGCACGCCTGTCCGACGGTGACGCCGTCCAGGTGACCTCGGTGGCCGAGCTGCTGACCACGTCGCAGGCGGCAGAGCTCGCCGGCATCTCGCACAGCTATCTCCGCAAGCTCACGGACGCCGGCACGCTCCCGGTCGAGTACCGCGGCTCGCACCGGCGCCTCCGGAGGTCCGACGTCGAGGAGTGGCTCCGCAGCCAGCTGCGCCGCCGAGAAGCCTCGCCGGACGCCGACGCGCATCAGGGCGCCGACACCTGACCGCCCCTAGGCGAGCTCGAACCGGGGCCGGGACCTCCACCGGCGCGCCTTGAGGGCGAGATGCAGTTCCAACCGCACCATCCCGGCGAGCGGGTCGACGCCGATCACGGACCGGATCCTCGACAGTCGGTTGTAGACGCTGCTGCGGTGCAGGTGGAGCTGGGCCGCGACGTCCTGCACGGACCCGTTCTTGTCGTACAGCAGCTCGAGGACGGGCAGCAGCTCATCCACACGGTCGGCCTCGCTCAGCTCCGCGAAATGGATGCTGCCCTGCGTCGGCGCCTGCCACCCGACGGTCCCGAGGAACTGGTACACGCCGATGTCCGCGTACGAGCACACGTCGCCGAGCTGCGGGTCCACCGCGGCGGCCTGGACGGCGTGGCGCGCCTGATGGAACGCCTCGGCCAGGTCACGGGGGTCTGCTGCTGATTCGCTCAGCCCGAGCACCACCCGGCCGACCGGGCGGCCCGCACGCTTCGCGGTCTCGCCCCGATACCGCTCGAGGACCTGCTGCAGCGCGGCAGGGCCGACGGCGGGTGCGCACAGGAGCACCGAGAAGCCGGTGGCGCCGGCGCTGAAGAGCACGGGGGCGACCCCGACCGTCGCCTGAAGGGCAAGGGTGCGCTGCAGGAGGGCGGCCTCGTGCGGGTCGCCTTCGTCGGAGGGCGCGGGCCGGGGTTCATGCGCCACGGCCAGGCGCCACGGGCCATCGCCTCCGAGTTCGCGCCAGCCGCGCAGCTCGTCGGCCGCGGCGGCGACGCCACGGCACGCGGCAAGGAAGGTGGCTTCGCGCTGCGTCCGGCGCTCGGAGGACGCCGTGTCCGTCTCGAGGAGGAGCTCGGCCAGACGGTCGATCAGGGGACGGACCGTGGGCAGGGCGGCCAGGATACCGGCGGCGGGGTCCTCTCTGGACTGCTGCTGCACCCAGAGGTAGCCCACGCGGAAACCCCGGACGAGCAGCGGTACGCAGACGCGCGCCAGCATCCCGAGGTCCTCGTTGGCGGGGACGGCGACGGCGCGCACCGCCTGGGCGATGCCGTGGCGGAGCTGCCACTCGCTGACATCGGCGGGGACCTTCTTGCTGAGCAGGAAGTTGACCCGGACGCGGTCGGCGGTGGCCTGATGGCTGCTGTAGGCGAGGAGGACGCCGTCGGGGTCCTCGAGGGACACCCCCCGTCCCAGCGACTGCGCGATCGACTCGACGACCTCGTCGATGGCCTGGTTCTGCACCCTCCCACCCTATGCGGGCAGAACGCGAAGGACGACACTTGCCGCTCGGGGACTCGACATCTGTCGATGGTGGCGGAAACGGGTATCTGCTAGTGCCCTGGGTCACAATGAGCGACAAGCCCGTCGCCGCGCGGCCGGGAGCCGACGCCGACGACTCGCCCGCCGACGGATCCTGGGCGGCCGACGGAAAGGGGCGGTCATGCCGCCTGAGTGGTCCCTATTCTGGAACCATCCCCGTCCGCCCGATCGCAGCCTGGAGAACCCCATGATCATCGGCGTCCCCAAAGAAGTGAAGAACAACGAGTTCCGTGTGGCCATCACCGCCTCCGGCGTGCACGAGTTCCGGGCCCACGGCCACACCGTGCTCGTGGAGCGGGGCGCGGGCATGGGCTCGAGCATCACGGACGCCGAGTACGAGGCCGCGGGCGCCGAGCTCGTCGACGCGGCGGACGACGTCTGGGCGCGCGCGGACATGGTCCTGAAGGTCAAGGAGCCGGTGGCCTCCGAGTACCACCGGTTCCGTAGCGAGCTCATCCTCTTCACCTACCTCCACCTCGCCGCCGAGCCCGAACTGACCCGTGCACTGCTCGACGCCGGCGTGACCGCCATCGCGTACGAGACCGTGCAGGACGGGCGTGCGCTGCCCCTGCTCGCGCCGATGTCCGAGGTCGCCGGCCGCCTCTCCGTCCAGGTGGGCGCCCAGGTCATGACCGCACCGGCCGGAGGCCCCGGCCTGCTGCTCGGCGGGGTCGCCGGCGTCCGCCCCGCCAAGGTCGTCGTCCTCGGAGCGGGCGTCGCGGGCACCAACGCGACGGCGATGGCCGTCGGCACCGGAGCCGAGGTGACCATCCTCGACATCGACATCGCACGCCTGCGCGAGATCGACGCGCTCTACGCCGGCCGGGTGAAGACCGTGGCCTCGAACTCCCTGGAGATCGAGAAATCGGTCCTGGAGGCGGATCTGGTGATCGGGTCGGTCCTCATCCCCGGCGCCCGTGCGCCCAAGCTCGTGACCAACGCCCTCGTGGCACGCATGAAGCCCGGCAGCGTCCTCGTGGACATCGCCGTGGACCAGGGCGGATGCTTCGAGGACTCCCGCGTCACCACGCACGAGGACCCCACGTTCACCGTGCACGGCTCACTCTTCTACTGCGTGGGCAACATGCCGGGCGCGGTCCCCAACACCTCCACCTACGCCCTGACCAACGTGACACTCCGCTACGCCGTCGCCCTGGCGGACAAGGGCGTCCGGGGCGCCTTCGAGGCGGATCCCGCACTCGCCCGCGGGCTCAACGTCGCCGCAGGCCAGGTGGCACACCACTCGGTGTCGCAGGCGCACGGCCTCGAGCTCGCGGCGGACCCGGCGGCACTCGTCTAGTCGACCCTCGTCAGGACCGGCCCCCACGGCTCAGGGCAGGGTGCCCTGGCGGTTTCCTCTCCCGATCGGGAAGGACGCATGGACCTGCTCGATGATGCGCGCCACCGCGAGGGCATCCTCCGCCCGCACCGGCGGAGGACCCTCGCCCCTGATCGCGGCGGCGACGCCGGCGTAGAAGGACGGGTACGCGCCCGGCTCGATCGCCAGCGGCTCGGTCCGCCCGGCGCGCCCCAGCCTCCCCCTGCCGTGGGTGCCCGCCCGGCCGGCCGCGGCGCGAGGAAGCTCCCCCGGGAGGACACCTGCCGCCAGCAGTCCCTCCTGCGGGTCGGTGCCGGTGATCGTCAGGCCTGCAGCCGCACCCGTGACGCGGAACCGCGGACGCGCCAGCGGCACGCGCGTCCCCGCGTGGAGATGGCTCGTGACGCCGCCCTCGTGCTCGAGGACGAGGAACAGCGAGTCCTCCGCGGCGCCGTCACCATCCGCCTTCAGCTCCGCGAAGACCGGGACGGCCGGACCGAGGAGCACCAGCGCCTGGTCGACGAGGTGCGGTCCGAGGTCGTACAGCACACCCCCGCCGACCGCCGCTCCCGCGTCCCGCTTCCACCGCTTCGTGCTGGGCCCCTTCCAGGACTCCATCGCCGACTCCAACCTCAGCACGCCGCCCAGCGCGCCCGAGGCGACCAGCGAACGCACGGTCAGGAAATCGCCGTCCCACCGCCGGTTGTGGAACGGGACGAGTAGCCGCCCCGCCGTCCGTGCCGTCCCGATCAGGCGCTCGCCGTCCGCCGCGCGCACCACGAAAGGCTTGTCCACGACCGCGTGCAGTCCTCGGCCGAGCACCTCGTCGGCGAGGTCCGCGTGCGTGGCCGGGGGCGTGGAGATCACCGCCAGGTCCAGGTCCGGTACGGCGCGCAGCGCCTCCTCCAGCGTGGCGACGACGACGGCATCCGGGTAGGCCGCGCGGGCCTCCGCCCGGCGGTCCGGACTGCGGGTGACGACGGCGGCGAGGTGGAGGCCGGCGTCGTGGGCGATGAGCGGGGCATGGAAGACGCGCCCGCCGTGGCCGAACCCGACCAGCACGGCCCTCACCGCACCCGGCGTCGGCATCGGCGGCATGCCCTCAGGCCGGGTCGAAGTGGGCTCGCGGGAGGGAGCCGTTGAAGCCGGCGACCATCCCACCGGCGAGCGCGCGGACCTTGACGTTGCGGGCGTTGGACGCCCGGCGCAGCTTGTCGAAGGCCTCCTTCTGCGAGCAGCGGTCCTGCCCCATGATGATCCCCACGGCGAGGTCGATCTCGGTCCGCGACTGCAGGACGGAGCGGAGGTCCTCCGCCGTCGCTGCGTGCCGGGCCATGCGCACGGCCAGCTTCAGGGCCTGCGACGCCTGCACCGCGAACGCGCGCGCCACCCGCCGGTAGTCGTCGGTGAACACGGACGCGTCCTGGGCGTACAGGTTGACGGCCGCGCGCGACGAGCCCTCGAGATCGAGCGGCAGGCAGAACATGGCACCGACGCCGCGTGCGGCGACATGCTCCATGAAGCCGGGCCAGCGGTCCTCCGACCGGGTGTCGCGGATGAAGACCTCGCTGTGCACGCGCAGCGCGTGCAGGCACGGACCGTCGTCGTGCTCGTACTGGACCTCGTCCATGGAGCGCGCCTTCGCATCGCTGCTGCCGACGGTCAGCTGCTCGTGCGGCGAGCGCTGCAGCGTGACGCCGCAGTACGTGTCGCCGTCCTGACCGAGGGCGTCCGCAGCGAACTCCGCGAGCTCCTGCAGGAACGCCCGGACGTCGGAGTGGTCGACCAGGAGGTCCTGGAGTCGCGCGGCGGCTTCCGCGGGTGACGGGGCCGGGAGTTCCCGCGGGACCATGTGCAGGTGGGGCCCGGGAACGTCGCCTCCGACGGCCTCGAGCACGCCGGACAGTTCTTCCGGGATCTCCTCCATGCGCGCACCAGCCTCACCTCGGCACCGCGCGGAAATGCCGGTGTTTTTTTGCCAGTGTACAAGAGGGCCGGGACAGTGCTACACGTGATCCTGCGCTGCTGCGAGGCCCGTGACGAGCACGCGCCAGGACGCGGCGAGGCGGGCATCGGACATGCCCCGGTGCTCCTGGAGGTGGAGCAGGAGCCCTGCGTTGAGGAACGCGGCCAGCTGGTAGGCCGCGAGCTCCGGGTCCTGCACGCCCAGCTCACGCAGCAGCATGCCCAGGTGCAGGCGGATGAGCTGCTGCGTCGGGTGCTCGGGGTCCGGTCCGCCCCGCTGCTCCGCCGCACGGAGGATCTGCCCGTCGAGGAGCATCCGCCCGATGCTCGCCTCGCCGAAGGCGATGAGCCGCTCGAGCGGCTCGGCTCCCGGGCCGAGCGGGGGCGGACCCGCCATGAAGGACTGCTGGAAGGAACGCCCGGCCTCGTCCGCGAGCGCGTGCAGCAGGCCGGCGCGGCTGCCGAAGCGGCGGAAGACCGTGCCCTTGCCGACTCCGGCGCGCCGGGCGACGGCGTCCGTGGTCAGCTTCTCCGCCCCGCACGTGGCGACGATCTCGGCCGCGGCGTCGAGCAGGAGACGCCGGTTGCGCGCCGCGTCGGTGCGCTCTCCGTCGTCGCCCGTGACCCGGAGCAATCCCTCGCCCTGCATGCCGCCACTATAGCCGCGGAATAAAACGGACCGTGGTCCGCTTGAGTTGTTCAGATGCGGTCACCGCGTCCCCTGTCAGTACCGACCTACGGTCACCCAACCACGGGAGTCTTCATGTCCACCACGATCCTCACCCTCGTCGGCAGCCTGCGGGAGGGCTCCATCAACCGCCAGCTGGCCGAGGCCGCCGCCGAGCACGCGCCCGCCGCCGTCGAGGTGGTCAGCTTCGATGCCCTGAGCGACATCCCGTTCTACAACGAGGACATCGACAACGATACCGACCGCCCGAAGGCCGCGGACGACCTCCGCGCCGCCGCGGCCGACGCCGACGCCATCCTCCTCGTCTCCCCCGAGTACAACGGCACCATGCCTGCCGTGCTCAAGAACGCCATCGACTGGCTGTCCCGCCCCTACGGTGCAGGTGCCCTCTCGGGCAAGCCCGCAGCCGTGATCGGCTCCGCCTTCGGCCAGTACGGCGGAGTCTGGGCGCACGACGAGGCCCGCCGCGCGCTCGGTGTCGCCGGCGCCACGGTCGTCGACGACGCCAAGCTCTCCATCGGCGGCTCGATCACGCGCTTCGCCGAGCTCCACCCGAAGGACGACGCCGAGGTAGCCGGCGCCGTCACCGACGTGCTGAACGCCCTCGCAGGAGCAACCGCACCCATCGCGGCCTAGTCCGGCCCGATCCGTTCGGGTCCACCCGGACAGTTGACCTGAACGACCTGAACGGCACGACGCCGGCGCCCCGCGCCGGCGTCGTGCCGTTTCTGTCCGGTGCCCGTTGCAGGTGGGGAAGGGCAGGTCAGTGCCAGAGGCTGTCGGCCCAGACGGCGTCCCGCAGGTATTCCTGCGCCGGGCCGATCTCCCACAGCTGGCCCTGCGGCTCCAGCACGCCGTCGTTCTGCATGGACTCGACGTCCTCCGACGAGCAGCCGAGGACCTCCGAGAGGTCTGCATCGACGGCCAGCACGATGGTGTTCCTTGCGTTCATGATGCAGTCCTTCGCTCGTGGTTCTGGCGGGCCGGCCGACAGGGGATCCGGACCATCGTTCAGGAGGTGGGCCTGGGATTCCACGTCCGCGCATACAGTCCCAGCGCCGCCTCCTCGCGGGCGACGAACCCGAGGCGATTGAGGGCCATGTGCGCCTGATACACCGTGAGGTGCTGTGCGCTGCGGCTGACGCGGACCTTGTCCGCGCGGTACAGGTAGGTGTCGAGGGTTCGGAACCAGCGGCGTCGCCAGTTCTGCACAGCCGACTCGGAGGCGGTGGCTGCCATGAGGGCATGGAATCCGGTGGCCTTGGATGCGACCTGCGCCGTCATCGCCTCGCGTACCCCGGAGGCACGCGGCCCGACGTCGGCCGTGCAGGTGCGCAGGTGACCGTCCCAGTAGAGATCCCAGGTCAGGCGACGGCGGTCGGGCCAGCCCGCGGATCGGGGACCGCGCAGCATGCTCTGCACAGCATCGAAGAGCACCAGGGCGCCCAGTGCCGAGCGGCTCTGCATGCGGGGGAAGCGCTGGTTGGCCCAGATGGCCAGCTCTGAGCTGAGCTCGAAGACCTCCTCGGCGAGATGGAGGCCCTCCACGCCGCCGTACTTCACAAGGTTGGCCTCGAGCTGGGGGTCGGCCGGCTCCTGGCCGCCGGAGTAGTAGGTGTTGCTGGCCGGTGCGGTGATGTGCTGGCGCACCACGAGCAGCGGCAGTGCGCGGGAACTGCGGGTCTGGAGCACCCTCTGGAACGCGCGGAGGCGGTCGAGGACACGCGGGTGGGCATGGATGCTCAGCCGGATCTGGCTGACGACACCCGTCGCGGCGTCCTCGTACCGGCTGAAATACCAGCGCTTGGCGCCGAGCGCCTGTGCCTGCGCCACCAGCGGGGTGACCAGCTCTTCGATGATGCCGTCCGCTACATCGAAGCCACCCGTCGAGAGGGAGAGATGCCACCACTGAGTGCTGACGACCGTTCGTGAGGCGGTTCGAACGGCGGTCACCTGGCTCATGGCTCTCTCCTTCAGGGTCTGTGATCACCCCCGCTGGGGCGGGTTCTCGGGGGGAGGCTCCGGGCTCTAGTCCGGGGTCTCCCCGTTTACTTCGGCCAGTCCCAGCTGCCTGCCATGATCTGGCCCTTGGGCCAGTCCCAACTCGCTGCGTCGACCGACTGCTGTGCCGGCGCCACGGCCGCCACCACGATCAGCAGGCCCGCAACTACGCCGAATACCTTCTTCATCGCGATCCTTCCTGGCCCGTTCCCGGGAGGTCGAGCTGTGGTGCGCTGCTGGTCCGCAGCGTCCGGAGTCCCTGCGGGTCCCTTTGCGGGGCTTCCCTGCGGGCTGGCTCACTCAGAATGTCGGCCGCCGGGAGGCGGTGTCCAGCGGTACGGATGGCCGTTTGCGGACATGGCGCGAACAGGACGCGGACATGTCCCCGGCGCTGCTGGTACGCTGCTTCGCAGTCGGGAAATCCGCGGAATGGCGGGTCTGGACGGCGCCTTCGGTCTCATGAAATTGCCAGCCTCCCTGATCTGTCATTAACTGGACATGTCATGTTTTTCGCTTTGTGACGATGCCGCTACCGCACCGGTGGCCCGGACAAGGACTGCCCATGCTGGACGCCACGTCGCTCGAGGTATACCGCTACGCCGTCGGGCATCCCGGCTGGACGCGCGCCGAAGCGTCGGATGCCCTGGGCCTGACCCTGCGCCGTATCGAGGCGGCCATCGCCGAACTCTCCGATCGCCGGCTGCTCAGCCCTGAGGCGGGACGACCGGACGGTCTCGTGGCGGTATCGCCCGACGTCGCCCTCGCGGATCTCGTCGACGCCGACGAACGCTCCCTCCAGGACCTGAAGGCACGCATCAGCAGCCAACGACGCGAGCTCTCCAGCCTCCTGCCCACCTTCCTCGAAGCGCGCAAGAGCGTTCTCGCCAGCACCTCCGTGGAGACGCTCGAGGACCCCCACCTCATCCACCGGGTGCTCATCGACTACGGGCGGGACGTCACCGAGAAGGTCTACATCGCGCAGCCCGGCCAGGGTTCGACGGCGGACGTCCACGAGGAGAGCATCCGCAAGGATCTCGAACTGCTGGAGAACGGCGTGCGACGCCGGACCCTGTACGACACGAGCCTGCGCGACCACGTTCCCACCCGCAGGGCGGTCGAGGCGATCGCAGCCGGCGGGGGCGAGTTCGGCGTCCTCCCGTTCATCCCCCTGCGCATGCTCATCTTCGACGAGAAGCTGGCACTCGTGGGGCGTCAGCTCACGCGGGAGGACAAGGCCGCCCTGGTCATCAGGGACTCCAGCCTGATCAACATCTTCACGCTCCTGTTCGACGTCGCCTGGGAGATCAGCGAATCCTTCCTCGCACCCGAGCGCGTCGAGTCGCCCCTGAGCAGCCTGCAGCGTTCGATCATCCAGGGACTGGCCAACGGCCTGTCCGACGAGTCGATCGCCCGGCGCCTGGACATCAACGTGAGGACATGCCGGCGGCACATCGCCTGGATGCTGGACACCCTGCGCGCGGACAGCCGCTTCCAGGCCGCGCTGAAGGCACGGGACGCGGGCTGGGTCTAGGCTCGCAGCAACGCACTCCTGTGCAACACCTGTTGCCTGACGGTGAACCCCCGCCTAGACTCTGGGCGTGACGTCCTCCAGCGAAGCCCCCGCCGACCTCCTGCCCGCCGAGACCGAAGCAGCCCTCGAAAGGGCGGTCGACTCCGCCAACCGGCACGATGCGCTGTTCTCCGTGCGGGCAGCGAACATCAAGCAGTCCGCGGTGCGGGACGTCTTCGACATCTCCATCCGCCCGGGGCTCGTGTCCCTGGCCGGCGGGAGCCCGTACCTGAAGTCCCTCCCGCTCGAGGACCTCGGACGGACAGCCCAGAAGATCATCGCCGAGCACGGCCTCGAAGCCCTGCAGTACGGCGGGGGCCAGGGCATGGAGGAGCTGCGCCGGCTGGTGTGCGACGTCATGGCCGCCGAGGGCATCGCGGGCGCCAGCCCGGAGGACGTCGTGATCACCACCGGCTCACAGTCGGCCCAGGACGTCGCGGCCAAGGTGTTCTGCGACCCGGGCGATGTGATCCTCTGCGAGGACCCCACCTACGTAGGCGCCCTCAACACCTTCGAGGCGTACGAGGTGGACGTCGTCACCATCCCGATGGACGACGCCGGACTGATCCCGGACGAGCTGGAACGCACCATCGCCGACCTCGAGGCGCAGGGCCGCACCATCAAGCTGCTCTACACGATCCCCAGCTTCAACAACCCGAGCGGCATCACGATGGCGGCCGACCGCCGCCAGCGCGTCGTCGGCATCTGCCGTGCACACAACATCCTCGTCCTCGAGGACAACCCCTACGGCATGCTGCGCTTCGACGGCGAACCGCTGAAGCCCATGCGCGCGGGCAATCCCGACGACGTCATCTACCTGGGCTCCTTCTCGAAGATCTTCGCGCCCGGCGTGCGGCTCGGCTGGGCGCTGGTGCCCAAGCACCTCTACCGCCGGTTCTACCTCGCCTGCGAGGCCGTCGTGCTCTGCCCGTCGCCGCTCACCCAGATGCTCGTGACCGCCTACCTGACGGACTACGACTGGCGCGGCCACCTCCACTCGATGCGTGACCTCTACCGCGAGCGGTGCGACGCGATGCTCGGGGCCCTCGCGGAGGAACTGCCCGACGGCGTGCGCTGGACCACCCCCGACGGCGGATTCTTCGTGTGGGTCACCCTCCCCGAAGGCATCGACACCTACCCGCTGCTGTACACGGCCATCGACGCCGGCGTCGTGTTCATCCCCGGCGCCGCGTTCACCCCGTCCGACGAGCCGTCCAACAAGCTCCGCCTGGCCTTCAGCGCCGTCTCCCCCGAGGACATCGTCGAGGGCGTGCGGCGCCTCGCGCCGATCCTGCGGACGGCGATCGAGGAGAACCGGACCGCGTCCGCCTGATCGCTACCGCGGCGGGCGCCTCCGCTGGCGCAGCGTCACCGCGAGGGAGATGAGCGCCGCGACGATCAGCAGGATGGACAGCCTGGCCACCGTGCCCAGCCCGGGGAAGGCCGCCTGCAGGACGATCGACGCGACGAACCCGATCAGCACCACGAGCAGGAGCCTGTTCAGCGGGTAGCGCGGGCGCGGCCGCCGGGGATCGTCGCCGGGGAAGGGCTGGTTCATGAGCCCACCCTAGTCGAGCAGCAGGGCCGGCTCCTCGAGGATCGAGGCGACGTCGGCCATGAAGCGGGCGCTGAGGTCGCCGTCGACCACCCGGTGGTCGAAGGAGCCGCCCAGCGTGGTGATCCAGCGCGGGATGACCTCGCCGTCGAGCACCCAGGGCTTCTGCTTGATGGTGCCGAACGCCACGATCGCGACCTCCCCCGGGTTGATGATCGGCGTCCCGGTGTCGATGCCGAGCGCCCCGATGTTGGTGATGGTCAGCGTTCCGCCCTGCATCTGGGCGGGCTGCGTCCTGCCGGCCCGCGCCGTCGTCGCGAGGTCGTTCAGCGCCAGCGCCAGTTCCTTGAGAGAGAGGTCCTGGGCGTCCTTGATGTTGGGGACCATGAGGCCGCGCGGCGTCGCGGCGGCGATGCCGAGGTTCATGAAGTGCTTGACGAGGATCTCGTCCTCCGCCCAGGTGGCGTTGACGGAGGGGTTGCGCGCAGCGGCCCAGATGACGGCCTTCGCGAGGATCAGCAGGGGTGAGACCTTGATGCCCTCGAAGTCCCGGGACGCCTTGAGGCGCTTGACGAACTCCATGGTGCGGGAGGCGTCCACGTCCACGAAGATGCTGACGTGCGGGGCCGTGAAGGCGCTCTGCACCATCGCCCGGGCCGTCGCCTTGCGCACGCCCTTGACGGGGATGCGTTCGATCCGGCCGCCGCCGAGCAGCGTCCGCTCCGCCCAGAACGAATCGGCCCCGTCCTGTTCGGCGTCGCGCTGGGACTGGTAGCTCATGAGGTCCTGCTTGGTGACCTCGCCGGCGGTCCCCGTGGCCGGGACGTCGGCGAGGTTGATGCCGAGATCCCGGGCGGCCTTGCGGACCGGCGGCTTGGCCAGCACGCGATTGATGAGCTGGTTCAGCGGGTTCACCCGGGCGGGGTGCTCCGCCTCGGCCGGCTGCGGTGGCGATGCCGGCGCTCCGGCCGGGCGCGGAGCCGGAATGCCCTTGGCTGCCCCGCCGGCAGGGCTCGGCCCGTCCACTCGAGGAGCGCGCGGAGCATCGGCCCCGGTCGCCTGTGCCGCCTGCGGCTTGCGGGGGCGGCGCTTGACGGCGTCGGCCTTCGGTCCTGTGCCGACGAGCGGTCCTGGAGCGGCGTCCGGGGTCGATTCGGGAGCTGCGGCACCGGGCGCCGCAGCGGCCGGCGCGCCCGCCCCGGCGCGGGGGCTCGCGTACTCGCCCGGCATCTCGGGGACGGGGAGCGGGGCGGCATCGGCGGCATCGGCGGCATCGGCGGCATCGGCGGCATCATCGGCGGTACCGGCGGCATCATCGGCGGTACCGGCGGCACGGGCGTCGTCGGCGGCACCGACAGGAACCGGCCCGCCGTCGTGCGCCGTGCCGGGCACCGCGGCTGCGTCCTCGACGGAGATGATCGGGGTGCCGACCTCGATGGTCTCGCCCTCGGCGACGAGCAGTTCGGCGACGGTGCCCGCATAGGGCGAGGAGAGTTCGACGAGGGACTTCGCGGTCTCGATCTCGCAGATGACGTCATTGACGGACACCGTGGCGCCGGGTGCCACCTTCCACTGCACGATCTCCGCCTCGGTGAGGCCCTCTCCGACATCGGGCAGGTTGAACGTATTGAGCGTCATGGGGGTCCTTCAGTATGCGAAGGCACGGTCGAGTGCCTCGAGGATGCGGTCGATGTCCGGCAGGTACTGCTCTTCCACACGGGCCACGGGGTAGGGCATGTGGAAGCCGCCCACGCGGATGACGGGTGCTTCGAGCGAGAGGAAGGCGCGTTCGGAGATCCGTGCGGCGATCTCGCCGCCGATCCCGCCGAAGGTCGGGGCCTCGTGGGCCACGATCAGCCGGCCGGTGCGGGTCACGGACTCGGTGACGGTGTCGAAGTCGATCGGCGAGATGGAGCGGAGGTCGATCACCTCGACGCTGCGCCCGTCCTCCGCCGCGGCCGCCGCGGCAGCGAGCGCCACGGGAACGAGCGGGCCGTACGCGACGATGGTGGCGTCCGTTCCGGACCGCAGGACGTGGGCGGAGAACGGATCCCCGACCGGGGCCGACGTGTCCACCTCGCCCTTCAGCCAGTAGCGGCGCTTGGGTTCGAAGACGATGACCGGGTCCTCGCAGGTGACAGCCTGCTGGATCATCCAGTACGCGTCCTGTGCATTCGACGGCGTGATGATCCGCAGCCCGGCGGTGTGGGCGAAGAGCGCCTCGGGCGATTCCGAGTGGTGCTCCACGCTGCCGATCCCGCCTCCGTAGGGGATGCGGATGACCACGGGTGCGCTCAGCATGCCATCGCTGCGCGTCCGGAGCTTCGCGAGCTGCGTCGTGATCTGGTTGAAACCGGGGAACACGAAGCCGTCGAACTGGATCTCGCAGATGGGGCGGTAGCCCCGCAGGGCGAGTCCGATGGCCGTGCCGATGATGCCGGATTCCGCGAGCGGCGAGTCGACCACCCGCAGGGCGCCGAAGTCCTTCTTCAGGCCGTCCGTCACGCGGTACACGCCGCCGAGCTCGCCGATGTCCTCGCCCATGAGGAGCGTCTTCGGGTCGTTCTCGAGCGACGCCCTCAGGCCTTCGTTGATCGCCTTCGCGATGGTCATCGTCGCCATCAGGCGTGCTTCCCTTCGTCGGCGAAGCCGGCTTCGTACTGCTGGAAGAACCGCAGCTCCTCCTGGATGAGCGGATGCGGTTCGGCGTAGACCGCGGCGAAGCGGCTCTCGAGGTCCGGTGCGGTCATGGCCAGCACGGCCTTACGGAGATCCGCGGCCATGGTGGCGGCCTCGGCGCCGAGGTCCTCGAAGAAGGCGTCGTCAGCGAGGCCCGCAGCGCGGAGATACGTCTCGAGGCGGATCAGCGGGTCGCGGGGCAGCCACTCCTGCTCGTCCTGGGTCAGTCGGTACTTCGTCGGATCGTCGGCCGTGGTGTGGGCGCTCATCCGGTACGTGTAGGCCTCGATCAGCACCGGGCCCCTGCCGGACCGCGCGTGCTCGAGCGCCCAGCGCGTGACCGCCTCGACGGCGACGACGTCGTTGCCGTCCACCCGCACACCGGGGAAGCCGTAGCCCTCGGCCCGCTGGGCGAGGGGCACCTTCGCCTGCACGCTCGACGGGACGGAGATGGCCCACTGGTTGTTCTGGCAGAAGAACACCACGGGGGCGTCGAAGGAGGCGGCGAACACCATGGACTCGTGGATGTCGCCCTCCGAGCTCGCGCCGTCGCCGAAGTACGCGATAGAGGCGGCCCGGGGCAGCGACGGGTCGGCGAGCTGGTCCCGCTGCAGCCCCATGGCGTAGCCGACGGCGTGCAGGGACTGCGCCGCCAGCACCAGCGTGTACAGGTGGAAGTTCCGCTCGCGGGGGTCCCAGCCGCCGTTCGTCACGCCCCGGAAGAGGCGGAGGATGTCGGACAGCTCGACGCCGCGGGTGAGGGCGACGCCGTGCTCCCGGTACGTGGGGAACGCATAGTCCTGCGGCGCGAGGGCCCGCCCGGAGCCGATCTGCGCCGCCTCCTGCCCGGTGAGCGGGACCCAGAGTGCCAGCTGCCCCTGGCGCTGCAGGGCGGTGGACTCCTGGTCGAAGCGGCGGATCAGGAACATGTCGCGGTACAGCGAGCGCAGGTGCCCGGCGTCGTCCGCTGCGAGGTAGGGCGAGAAGTCGACGTGCTCGCCGGCGATCGTGGCGGTGAGGCTGCGGGCCATGGTCCCATCGGCCGCGAGGACCTGCAGCGTCACGACGCCGTGTTCCCCGTCGGGCTCCGCGGGCAGCGTGGCACGCACGACCTCCTCGGCCTCGAATTCCGCTGCCGGCAATCGGCTGCTGTTCATTTCTGCTCCTCACCCGACGCTGTACATTCCGTAGAAGGAATGTGTGCCGTAAGTCATACACCGCCGCACATATGTTCCGGCGGCATCTCGACCAAGACTAATCAGCGCGCGCTCGTAGGCCTATTTAAGACGGGGCCGTATCGCCTCACCCTGCGGCCGGGCGGTGGCTGTACTCTCCGCACAGCTCGAGGAAACGGCTGTTGGCCGCTTCCTCCCCGATCGAGACGCGCACGCCCTCCGAGCCGAAGGCGCGGACCGAGAGCGCCCGCTCGGCGGCCCGCGCGGCGAAGTCCTGCGTGTGCTCGCCGAGCGCCAGCCAGACGAAGTTCCCCTCCGCCTCGGGAACGGCCCAGCCGAGGTCGCGGAGGCCGCGGACCACGCGGGTCCGCTCGTCCACGATGGACTGCACCCTGGCTTCCACCGCGTCGATGTGGCGGAGGGAGGTCACGGCAGCATGCTCGGCGACCTGCGACACCGCGAACGGCACCGCCGAGACCCTGAGGTGCTCGGTGAGCCCCTGCTGCGCGACGGAGTACCCGACCCGCAGTCCCGCGAGGCCGTGGGCCTTCGAGAAGGTGCGCAGGACGATGACGTTCGGGTACTCCCGGTACAGCTCGATCCCGTCGACGGCGTCGTCGCGCCGGACGAACTCCTGGTAGGCCTCGTCGATGACGACGACGACGTGCGCGGGTACCTCGGCGAGGAAGCCGACCACCTCGTCCCGCGTGAGGATCGGGCCGGTGGGATTGTTCGGCGTGCAGAGCAGGACCACGCGCGTGCGGTCGGTGACGGCCCGGGCCATCGCCTCGAGGTCGTGGGTCCCGTCCGACCGGACCGGGACCTGTACGCCGGTGGCGCCGGCGAGGCCCACGCTGATGGGGTAGGCCTCGAAGGACCGCCAGGCGTAGACCACCTCGTCGGGCGCGTCGAAGTCGTTCTGCCCGGCGAAGGTGGCGAGGATCTGGTTCAGGGCACCGAGGCTGCCCGCGCCGGTCACGATGTCGGTGGGAGGGACGCCCAGATACGCCGCCAGTTCGGTCCGCAGGGCCGTCGTCAGGGGGTCGGGGTAGCGGTTGATGGAGGTCTCGGCCGCGATGGCCTCGAGCACGGCCGGGAGGGGCGGCAGCGGGTTCTCGTTCGAGGAGAGCTTGAAGCTCTCCAGTCCCTCCACGACGACGGGCGGCTTGCCCGCCGCGTAGCGCGGCAGCTTCCCGAGGACGCCGCGCGGCCGGATGCCGGCGTCGCTGCGGGGATCCGCCTGGTCGGAGGGGGGTGCCGGAAGGTCATCGATCGACGTCATGGGTTCAGCCTAGACCCGCCGTCCCGGGAGCCGCGCGGGGGCCGGAGGCCGGCGTCCCGCGGGGTCCGGAGGCCGGCGTCCCGCGCCGGCAGAGGCTTCCGGGTGGCCGTGAAGGAGTAGCGGTCGGCCGTCCCCGCGGCCGCCGCGGCCAGCAGGGACGACGCCGGCGCCAGGGACGGGGCGTCGCTGGCATCCACCAGCCGCGCCCCGACCGCGTAGTTCTCCAGCGTGTGGGCGGCTCCGAGGCCGCGCGGCTCCTGCGAGCCGTCCTCCGTGCGGGCGGGGCCCGGCACAGGGGTGGCGAGCTGCACGGTGGTCCGGTGGCGGCCGTCGGCGTTGGGCAGGGCGTCGAGCCGCGGCACGGCGTCGTCGTGGTGCTCGAGGTGCAGGTACTCACCCGCACCCGCCGCGTGCAGCCCGGTGGGCGAGCCGACGGTCAGGACCACCTGCACATCGAACCGCTCGCCGACCCCGCCAGACCCGGCGAGGTTCACGGCGTGGAGTCCGCCCTGGCTGTAGCCGGCGACGATGACCGCATCGCCGTCCCGAGCGCCCGCCCGCCCGAGCGCCTCGAGCACCGCTGCGTCGGTGAACCGGCTGTCCTCCCCGAACGCCTCCGCGACCCCTCCGGCGTCGAACGGGTTGCCGCCGGGCCCGCGGATGCGCCCCTCCTGCGTGCCCGGCAGCACGACGACGTAGACGGGATCCCTGGCCGTCCCGGCCCGGAGCACCTCGAAGGTCCCCGGGTCCTCGGCCTCGACGGCGGCCAGGCGATCGACGAGTCCGGTGACCGTGCCGTCGAAGGCGACCGGCGTACCGGCATCCCGCCCGCGGAGCTCGATGGGACCGACCTCCAGTGCGCCGCCGCGGACGGCTCCGCGGGCGAGGGCGCGGGCCGCCGCCTCGTGCCGGGCCCGGGCCGCCTCGGTGATTGCGACGGCCGCCGTGTCCGCCAGGCGGTAGGCCGTCAGGCTCGCGCCCAGCCGGTCCCTCGTGGCGGACAGCGCGCGGCCGTTGTCCAGCGCCGAGGTCCAGGCGGCGTCGAGGTGCGCGAGGGCCGCCTGGTACGACGGCCCCGCCACGCCGCCGGGCGGATCGAGGTGGAGGATCCGCCAGGGCAGCTCACTGAGGTCCCGGTCGAGGAAGGTGAGGGCGACGGCGACGCCCCCGGTGTCCGTCGCAAGGAGCGAGAGCACCCGCACCGCCTCGTCGAGCTCCTCCCACTGGAACCGGATGCCGCCCACGCCTCCGCGGACGGTGAGCGGACCGTCGTCGCCCTGGACGGGGCGGAGTCCGTCCGTCACGGCGCCGCCTGCCCCTGCAGGACCTCCGCCTCGAGGAGAAGACCTCCGTAGACGCGCAGGTCTGCTGCCGCCGAGTCCAGGAGGTCGATGGTCCGCGACAGCTCGGTGCACCGCTCTGAGAGATAGGCCCTGAACGCGGCACCGGCGGGCGACTCCCAGGAGAGCAGGGAGACCGACAGCGCGTGCCGCCGGATGCCCTGGAGCTGCTCCGCATGACGCCGGAGGGCGGCCTCCATGCCCGCGACCTGCCGGCTCGCGGCCACTCCCGGTTCCCATCCTGCAGCGCCTGGCGTGCTGTCCATGACCTTTCCCCTTCCTGGCGTCCCTCCACGCTAGGAACGGGAACGGCGCGGGACGGCTGGACCGGCGCCTATGTGGACACCGGCGGCTCCGCGGGCCATGAAAGGATGGGAGCATGGCTGACTCCGCTCTCCCCCGCGTCGAATTCGCTGCACTGTCCCGAGGCGAGGGGACGTCGCTGACCCTCGGACCGCTGGACGGCCGGTACCGGGAGGCGGTCGCCCCGCTCATCGATCATCTCTCCGAGGCGGCCCTCAACCGCGACCGCGTGCACGTCGAGGTCGAGTGGCTCATCCACCTCACGCGCGGGTCCGTCCTGCCCGGGACCGAGCCGCTCTCCGAGGAGCAGGAGGCCGGCCTCCGCGCCGTCGTCACGTCCTTCGACGCCGCGTCCGTGGCCGAGCTCGGCGAGATCGAGGCCGTCACCGTGCATGACGTCAAGGCCGTGGAGTACTACCTCGGGCGGCGCCTGGAGGGACTCGGTATCGCCCACCTGAAGCCCCTCGTCCACTTCGGCTGCACCTCGGAGGACATCAACAACCTCTCCTACGCCCTGGGGATCAAGGGCGCCGTGCTCGGCACCTGGCTCCCTGCCGCGCGCAGCCTCGTCCAGGCGATCGGGGACCTCGCACGGTCCACACGGGACACCCCGATGCTGTCCCGCACCCACGGCCAGCCGGCCACGCCCACCACGCTGGGCAAGGAGATGGCCGTCGTCGCGCACCGCCTGACACGGCAGCTCGACCGCATCGCCGCCACGGAGTTCCTCGGCAAGATCAACGGGGCCACCGGCACGTATGCCGCCCACTACGCCTCGGCCCCCCAGGCCGACTGGCAGGAGGTGTCCCGGTCCTTCGTGGAGGGCCTGGGGCTCTCCTGGAACCCCCTGACCACCCAGATCGAGTCGCACGACTGGCAGGCGGAGCTGTACTCGGACGTGGCCCGCTTCAACCGGATCCTGCACAACTTCTGCACGGACGTGTGGAGCTACATCTCCATCGGATACTTCGCCCAGATCCCGGTGGCGGGGGCCACGGGCTCCTCGACGATGCCCCACAAGGTCAACCCCATCCGCTTCGAGAACGCGGAGGCGAACCTCGAGATCTCCTCGGCGCTGCTCGACGTCCTGGCCTCCACCCTCGTGACCTCGCGCTGGCAGCGCGACCTGACGGACTCGTCGAGCCAGCGCAACATCGGCGTGGCCCTCGGGCACTCGCTGCTCGCCATCTCGAACGTCGCCAAGGGCCTGGCCCGGCTCGACGTCGCGGAGGACGTGCTCGCGGCGGACCTCGACGGGAACTGGGAGGTGCTCGGCGAGGCGGTGCAGATGGTCATGCGGGCCGAGGCCATCGCGGGCGTACCGGGTCTCGACGACCCGTACGAGCGGCTCAAGGAGCTCACGCGCGGCCGCCGGGTGGACGCGGACCGCATGCGCGAGTTCGTCGGTGGTCTCGGCCTGAGCGACGCGGCCCAGCAGCGCCTGCTCGCCCTGTCCCCCGCGAGCTACACCGGCATCGCGGACCGCCTCGTGGACCACCTCGGCTGAGCCCGGACCGCTAGCAGAACGCGCCCTCCGTCGGCGCTCGCATGCCTCCTTGACGCCGTCTCCGCACGGGGAGAACGCTGGGGAGATGGAGTGGGTGACCGGTGTCCTGACGGCCGAGGACTACGAGGTGGGCCGCCAGATCGTGCAGCGCGGCGTGGCCGCCGTGTACCTCGTCGCCTTCCTGTCCGCCGTCGCCCAGTTCCCCGCCCTCCTCGGTGAGAAAGGGCTGATGCCCGTCCCGGCGTTCCTCGAGCGGGCGGGTAGCCGGGCGGGCCCGTCGCTGTTCCGCCGGCACTACTCGGACCGCCTGCTGCTCACCGTTGCGTGGGCCGGAGCAGCCGTCTCCGCCCTGCTGGTCCTCGGGCTCCCCCAGGCCGGGCCACCCTGGGTGCCGCTCGTGGCGTTCCTCCTCATCTGGTGGCTATACACCTCGATCGTGAACGTGGGCCAGACGTTCTACGGGTTCGGCTGGGAGAGCCTGCTCCTGGAGGCCGGCTTCATCGTCGCGTTCCTCGGGTCGAACGAGGTGGCGCCGCCCTTCCTGGTCCTGCTGATGATCCGCTGGCTCGTGTTCCGGCTCGAATTCGGCGCGGGCATGATCAAGATGCGCGGTGACCGATCGTGGCGTGACCTGACGGCCCTGTACTACCACCACGAGACCCAGCCGATGCCGAATCCGGCCAGCCGGTTCTTCCACCTGCTGCCCAAGCCGCTGCACCGCATCGAGGTGGCGGGCAACCACGTCACGCAGCTCGCGGTACCGTTCCTGCTGTTCGCACCCCAGCCGGTCGCGGGATTCGCGGCGCTGGTCATGATCGTGACGCAGGGCTGGCTGGTGCTGTCCGGCAACTTCGCGTGGCTCAACACGCTGACGATCATCCTGGCGTTCGGCGCCGTGCCGGACTCCTTCTACGAGGCGGTGTTCCCCGCGCTCGACCTGTCCGGTGCGTACGCGCCTACGCCGCTGTGGTTCACGCTCGTCGTCGTCCTCGCGATGCTGCTCCTGGCCTACCTGAGCTGGCCGTCGCTGGTGAACCTGTTCGCGCGCCGGCAGCTCATGAATGCGAGCTTCAACCGCTGGCACCTCGGCAACGCGTACGGCGCCTTCGGCAGCGTCACGCAGGTCCGCCACGAGGTGATCGTGGAGGGCACGCTCGACGACGCCGGACCCGGCGCGCAATGGCGCGAGTACGAGTTCAAGGGCAAGCCCGGGGACCCGTCCCGGCTGCCGCGCCAGTTCGCGCCCTACCACCTACGGCTGGACTGGATGATGTGGTTCCTCGCGCTCGGGTCCGACGGCGGCTGGTTCACGCCGCTCCTGGTCAAGCTCCTGCAGGCGGACCCGCTGATCCTGAAACTGCTGCGGAAGGACCCGTTCGACGGCGCGCGGCCCCGCTACGTGCGGGCGCGCGTCTTCCTCTACCGCTTCGCGACGCGGGAGGAGAAGCGGGAGACGGGGCTGGTGTGGATCCGCGAACCGCAGGGCGTGCTCGTCAACGCGGCGTCACTGCGCGCCGGGGCATCCTGAGCCCACCTGGTGCACCAGCTCGAGTCGACGATGGGTGCAGGGACAAAGCTCAGCCACAGCGTCTTCGCTGGGGTGAGGGCGTCCAGGACCGGCATCCACGCGGACAGGTTGATCGTGTGCCTCTTATTCCGGCAGGACGATCATTGTCAGCAGCCTCGTTCGGCGGTCTCCGGGGTCAGGGGCTTGAGTCAGTCGAGCAACCGCGCCGTCGATCGCTGCGGCTAGATCGGCCAGCTCCGTGTCGCTCAGCTGTACTGGGACCTGGCGGTAGCTGACGCCGTCGCGTTGAAGGTCGAACCCTGGGTTCTCTATGGACCGGCTGAAGGCCGCTATGAGGCCGGCAACGAAGGCGCCGAATGCCGCGCCATGTTGATCGCGGTCCATCTGCGCAAGCTCCTCAGGAGTGACACTTCCTGCGCCGTGAACAAGGGCATAGTGCCGTTCGATGGTGCCCCGCACGGCGCGCTCCTCGACGACCTCCAGGATGCCGGCCTGCGAGAGTGTCCGAACATGGCGATACAGCGTGCTCGCTGGTACGTCCGGAATCCGCTGGTGAAGCTCCGCGGTAGACCAGGTCGTGCCCGAGCGCATCGATTGCACGATGCGTAGCCGGATCGGATGGAACAGGATCTCGGTCATTGTTCGCTCTTCCATGAGCCAATCTTGCCGCCGTTGACAACATTCCCACGTTTGGGAATGATCGATCCATGCTTGTGCAGGATGTTCAGGTGCATGAACAAGGTCGTGGTCGGGGCCCCTCGGTCGTCCTTCTGCACGCCATGGCAACCAGTGGATGGATGTGGCACTCCGTCGGAGAGGACCTGGCGCAACAGTTCCACGTCATCGTTCCTGACTTACCCGGCCATGGTGGCAGCAACAGGCTGCCCTGGGTTTCCATGGCGAAGACGGCGGCCCTGGTCGATCAGGTCATTGCCGCCCGTGCAGAGGGTGGTCGGGCGCATCTGGTCGGACTATCCCTCGGCGGGTACGTCGGGCTCGAAGTTGCAGCAACCAGTTCGAGAGTTCGCAGCGTGATGGTCAGTGGGGTGAACGTCCTGCCCTTTCCTCATCCCGGGCTGATGAAGGCGATGGGTCACCTGCTCTCACCGGTGATGCAATCGGATCTCTTCATTCGATGGAACGCACGCATGCTCAAGGTACCGGCGGACCGGTTCGACGGCTTCCGCTCCGCAGCGAAGGCCTCTGACCGTGAGTCACTGCGAACCATCAACGGGCAGGCACTGCACTTCACACTGCCGGAGTCCCTGGCGCATAAGGAGGTGCCGGTTCTTGCGGTAGCCGGCAGCAGCGAACACACACTCATCCTCCAATCGCTCAGGACGATCCAAGCGACGATCCCCTGCGCGGCTGCCGGAACCGTGCCCGGAATGCATCACGGGTGGGTCGGCGAACAACCGCGGCTGTTCGGACAAGCCACACGTCACTGGCTCGAGCACCGGACGCTGCCGACAGGCCTCACTCCCCTATCCCCGACAGGCTCCTGACACCCTCCGGCTGTCCAGGTGGCTGTCTGTCATCCCGAGGATCTCGAGGAGCCCTGGGTATAGCTGCACTGCGGTATGTGGACGGGCCTGATGGAGGAGGACCTCGGCGTGGGCGCTGTTGCTGGGGGCGAGGCTGCCGTATGAGCCCACGCTGGTGCTTGAATGGCTCTCATGACTCTCTCCGGATCCGGCCCCGTACTGATCGCCTGCGCGCACGGTACGGACAACGTGCAGGGACGTAGTGAAATTGACGCCGTCCGGGCAGGCATCGCGGCCCTTCGGCCCGGCATCGACGTTCTCGAGGCGTACGTGGATGTGCAGGATCCTGATCTCGTGGACGTCGTCGCATCCCTTCCGCCCGGGCGTCAGGCTGTCATTGTGCCGTTGCTGCTGTCGGGCGGCTACCACGTCAAGGTAGACATTGCCCGGGCGGCGGCGGGCCGTCCGGAAACGGTGTCCGCCCTTCCGCTGGGCCCCGATCCGCGGCTCGCACGGGTGCTTCACCAGCGTCTTGTCGAGGCCGGGGTGGAGGACGATCACGCCGTGGTGTTGGCCGCCGCCGGTTCCTCGGACGCCTGCGCCGCCGAGGACGTCGCCGAGGTGAGGGCCGTCCTTGCCGGACTCCGCACCGGTCCCGTGCTATCCGGATTCGGTTCCAAAGCGTCGCCGTCCGTGCCCGAGGCCGTGGCGGCCTGCCGCACCGGCTCGGACGCTTCCCCGGTGGCGGTGGCGTCGTACCTTCTGGCCCCCGGGTACTTCCACGATCAACTGGCCAGGGCCGGCGCCGACGTCGTCAGCGCTCCCCTGCTGCCGGATCCGGTCATCGCCGGGATCGCACTCAGCCGGTATGACGACGCCGTTGCCCGCCTGCGGGGGGATGAGGCGGCCGTCGGTGCGGGAGGGTGTTCCAGGCCCTGCCGGGCACGCGTGAAAACGTGCCTCAGGAGCGGTTCGCCCCAACCAGCCTGATCCCGCCCGGAATGCCGGGTAGGCGGCCCAGGGAGTATTCGGAATTCATCACGGACCAGTCATCGTGGCGAACGTAGAAGCGGATCGAAGTGCAACAACGAGAGCATTCTGATCGGTAATCTTGAACCAGCGCGTGTCAGGCTTGAATGTCGTTGAAGAGCACTGTCGAGATGTAGCGTTCACCGAAGTCACACACGATCGCCACGATGAGCTTGCCGGCGTTCTCCGGACGCTTTGCCAGCTCGAGCGCGGCCCAGACGATGGCTCCAGACGATATTCCTCCGAGGATACCTTCCTCGGTTCCCAGGGCTCGGGCAACTCGTATCGAGTCCTCGAGGGAGGCGTCGATGACCTCGTCATAGATGTTGATGTCCAGAACTTCCGGGACGAAGTTCGCCCCGATGCCCTGAATCTTGTGCGGACCGGGCGCTCCACCGTTGAGGATGGCGGACTCGGCAGGCTCGACGGCGACAATCTGCACTTCGGGATTGTATTTCTTGAGGATCTGCCCGACCCCGGTCACCGTGCCTCCGGTGCCGACGCCCGCGACAAAGATATCAACAGCGCCCGAAGTATCCTCCCAGATCTCTTCGGCCGTAGTCAGCCTGTGGATTTCGGGATTAGCGGTGTTGGCGAACTGCTGGGCCCAGACGGCATTGTCCGTTGTCGCGACGATCTCCTTCGCTCGCTCGACGGCGCCTCGCATTCCTTCGGAGCCTGGGGTGAGAATGATTTCCGCCCCATAGGCTCGAAGCATCACTCGGCGCTCGGCGGACATGGTTTCGGGCATTGTCAGGATGACCTTGTAGCCACGTGCCGCGCCGACCATTGCCAGAGCGATTCCGGTGTTGCCCGAAGTGCCTTCGACGATTGTTCCGCCTGGGCGTAGGGCCCCGGATTGTTCTGCGGCATCAATGATCGCGACGCCGATCCTGTCCTTGACGCTGTTCGTCGGGTTGTAGAACTCCAGTTTCACCACCACATCCGCAGTCAGATCCTTGGTCAAGTGGTTGAGGCGCACCAAGGGGGTGCCGCCCACGAGCTGGGTGACGTCGTCGTAAATCCGGGCCATGACTGAACCTGCCTGATCTGTGCTGTAAGCGGATGAAAGAGAGGGATGTGCTGCCTGAGGCCGCGAGAGAGGAGTGCTAATTCCGGGGCGGCAGGGCCGCGATGATCGGGTGGTCGAAGCCCGTGTTGCCGACCTTCGCCGCTCCGCCGGGCGAGCCGAGGTCGTCGAAGAACTCGACGTTCGCCCTGTAGTACTCAGCCCACTGCTCGGGGGTGTCGTCCTCGTAGTAGATCGCCTCGACGGGGCACACTGGTTCGCACGCACCGCAGTCCACGCACTCGTCGGGGTGGATATAGAGCGACCGCTCGCCCTCGTAGATGCAGTCGACAGGGCACTCCTCGATACAGGCCTTGTCCTTGACGTCCACGCAGGGCTGCGCGATTACGTAGGTCACGTCCCACGCCTTTCCTCGGAACTCTGCGTGCCGGCGACGAAGTCGTCTGCCCTTGACGAAGACACTGTACGGGCGACATTCCTCGACCAGGGAGTAAGTCACCTCATGGCGGTATGTGACGAGTAACGTCTTTGTATTACTGCGTGAGACCCCGGGTTAAGGCCGTGGTAATTCCTTCGTGTCATGGCATGCGTCCACGTACTGTCCCTGTATGACAAGTTCAACAGCAGCCTCTTTGAGTGCCCGGAACAGTCTCGGCGCGACGAAAACAGGCAGGCCGAATGGGCAGTGGAAGGTCGACGGGACCGCTCCGCTGAACGCGAATGAGGCATGGAAACAGCAGGACAGTGGCCTGAACGTCCGGGACCGGATCGAGCAGGTGTATTCGAAGCATGGTTTCGATTCCATCGAGAAGACCGACCTGCACGGCCGCTTTCGCTGGTGGGGCCTTTATACCCAGCGAAAGCCGGGCATCGACGGCGGGAAGACCGCAACTCTTGAGCCGCACGAGCTCGAGGACAAATATTTCATGTTGCGGGTCCGTATCGACGGCGGCGCCCTCACCACCAGGCAATTACGTGTGATCGGCGAGATCTCGACCGACTTCGGGCGTGGAACAGCGGATCTCACGGATCGCCAGAACATACAGTTGCACTGGATCCGGGTCGAGGACGTGCCGGAGATATGGCGCCGGCTGGAAGAAGCGGGCCTTTCCACGACCGAGGCCTGTGGTGATGTTCCACGTGTAATTCTTGGATCTCCTGTCGCCGGTATCGCAGCCGACGAGATCATTGATCCCACCTCTGCTATCGAGGAACTGGCGGAACGTTTCATCGGGGATCCAGAGCTGGCCAACCTCCCTCGAAAGTTCAAGACCGCCATCACCGGGCATCCCAGCCAGGACGTGGTACACGAAATCAACGATGTTGCGTTCGTCGGGGTCGTTCACCCCGAGCTCGGACCGGGATACGACCTCTGGGTAGGGGGCGCCCTCTCCGTCACTCCCCGTTTGGCGGAACGCCTTGGCGCCTTCGTGCAGCCTGACCAAGTTGCCGACGTCTGGGTGGGTGTTACGAAGATCTTCCGTGACTACGGCTACCGGAGGCTGCGGACCAAGGCGAGGCTCAAGTTCCTGCTCGCTGAGTGGGGCGTGGAGAAGTTCCGCGAGGTCCTCGAACGGGAGTACCTCGGGTACCGGCTGGCCGACGGACCACCGGCGGCCAGGCCCTCGACTCCAGGAGACCATGTCGGAATCCATCGGCAGAGGGACGGACGGCACTTCATCGGAGTATCTCCGGTCGTCGGACGTCTTTCCGGCACGGTCCTCACATCGCTTGCAACATTGCTCGAGGAGCACGGGTCCGGGCGGCTGCGCACGACACCTCACCAGAAGCTGGTTCTCCTCGACATCCACGAAGATCAGCTCGACTCCCTGACTGCTGGTCTGGAAGCGCTGGGCCTCACTGCGAAGCCGTCGGTTTTCCGCCGTTCCTCGATCGCCTGCACGGGCATCGAGTTCTGCAAGCTGGCCATCGTGGAAACGAAGGTCACCGCAGCGACGGCAGTGGCCGAACTGGAGACGCGCCTCGCAGATCTCGCCGCGTCCGGGGTGCTGCCCGACAGGCTCTCCCTCCATGTGAACGGGTGCCCCAATTCCTGCGCCCGCATCCAGACGGCGGACATCGGGCTGAAGGGCCAACTACTGCCTGATGGTGATGGTGGTCAATCCCCCGGCTTCCAGGTTCATCTCGGTGGAGGCCTGGCCTCCATGGACCGGGAGGAAGCCGGCCTGGGCCGCACCGTCCGCGGCCTCAAAGTCACCGCTGAGGATCTTCCTGAGTATGTCGAACGGCTGGTACGCCGTTTCGTCGCCGACAAGCACCGGTCCGAGACGTTCGCGGAGTGGGCACACCGCGCCGATGAGGGAGCACTCCTATGACCGTGCACCTGCGGACGGGTGAGGAACTCCAGGCCCTCGCCCTGCAAGGCAAGGATGAGCTGGGCTGGGACGCGCCTGCCGACCTTGTCGTGGCCTGGGTTGCACGGACATTCGCCATGGAGGCTACCGCGGTGGCCAGTTCCATGGCTGATGCCGTACTGCCCCACCTCGTCTCGAAGCAGCTTCCGGGCGTGGACGTCCTGTTCCTGGAGACCGGATACCACTTCCCGGAAACCCTTGCCACGCGCAACGAAGTGGAAAGGAGCCTGGACATCAATCTGGTCGATGTCCTGCCAACTCTTTCCGTGAGCGAACAGGACCGCGCTTTCGGCAAGGATCTTTTCGCCACTGACCCGGCCCAGTGCTGCGCGCTGCGGAAGATGGGCCCTCTGAAAAGCGCTCTGGCGAACTACGAGGTCTGGTTTACCGGGGTGCGCCGGGACGAGGCTCCCACGCGGACCAACACGCCGCTGGTGACCTGGGACTCGCTCCACGGCCTGGTGAAAGTGAATCCACTGGCCGCGTGGAGTTTCGATGACCTCCTGAATTACGCCCAGGTGCATCAGGTACCCGTCAATATGCTGCTGTCCAATGGGTACCCCTCCATCGGATGCAGCCCGTGCACGCGCCCCGTAGCCCCCGGAGAAGATCCGCGGGCCGGCCGCTGGGCAGGCCTCGCCAAAACAGAATGTGGGATACACCAGTGAGCACTGCTACCGGAAACCGACTGCTTTCCAGCCTCGACTCCCTCGAGTCCGAAGCCATCCATGTTCTGCGCGAAGTCTTCGCCGAGTTCGAGCGGCCCGCACTGCTGTTCAGTGGAGGCAAGGATTCGGTGGTCATGCTGCATCTTGCAGCGAAAGCGTTCTGGCCGGGACGGGTTCCCTTCCCCGTGCTCCATGTCGACACCGGGCATAATTTCCCCGAGGTTCTGAACTTTCGCAACGAGACCGTGGACCGACTGGGGTTGAGGCTCGTCGTCGCATCGGTGCAGGACTATATCGATGATGGCCGGCTCCTGGAGCGGGCGGACGGCACGCGGAATTCCTTGCAGACCCAACCGCTGCTCGATGCCATCAGGACCAACCGCTTCGATGCCGTCTTCGGCGGAGGCCGCCGGGACGAGGACAAGGCCAGGGCCAAGGAACGAATTCTCTCGCTGCGCGACGAATTCGGCCAGTGGGACCCCCGGAACCAGCGACCGGAACTGTGGAAGCTCTACAACGGGCGGCACACCGTCGGCCAGCACGTAAGAGCCTTCCCCATCTCGAACTGGACCGAACTCGACATCTGGCGGTACATCGAACGCGAGGGCATCGCCCTGCCGGCCCTGTACTACGCCCATCCCCGCGAAGTCTTCCGTCGGGACGGGATGTGGCGCGCGGTAGGTGACGTCTCCCAACCCGCTCCCGGCGAACAGGTGCAGATCAGGTCCGTCAGGTACCGCACCGTCGGTGACATGTCCTGCACGGGCGCGGTCGACTCCGACGCGGCCGGCGCCGCTGACGTGGTGCGCGAAGTGGCACTGAGCACCATCACCGAACGTGGCGCGACCCGCGCCGACGACCGCATCTCCGAAGCCGCCATGGAGGACCGCAAGAAAGACGGGTACTTCTGATGACCATCCTGACCGACGATTCCCCCGCCCTTTCCACCGCATCACTGTTCCGTTTCGCAACGGCTGGATCGGTTGACGACGGGAAGTCGACACTCGTCGGACGGCTGCTGCACGACAGCAAATCGGTCCTGGCCGACCAGCTCGCCGCCGTTGAACGGACCTCAGCCGAACGTGGGTTCGGTGGGGCGCCGGTCGACGGGGTGCAGCAGCTCGATCTCGCCCTACTCACGGACGGCCTGCGGGCCGAGCGCGAGCAGGGCATCACCATCGATGTCGCCTACCGGTATTTCGCGACGGCGAAACGATCCTTCATCCTGGCGGACTGCCCCGGGCACGTGCAGTACACCAAGAACACGGTGACCGGAGCCTCCACCGCCGACGCCGTCGTCGTGCTCATCGATGTCCGGAAGGGTGTTCTGGAACAGACCCGCCGACACCTCGCCGTCGCGCGGCTCCTGCGCGTGCCCAACCTGATAGCAGCCATCAACAAGATAGACCTCGTGCACTACAGCGAGGCGAGATTCCGGAGCGTAGAAGCAGAGCTGCAGCAGGCCGCCGTCGAACTCGGGGAAACGAGCCTCACTGTCGTACCCGTCTCGGCCCTCGTGGGTGACAACATCGTCACCCGTTCCGAACGCACGCCTTGGTATGACGGCCCTTCGCTCCTCGAGATCC
Source organism: Arthrobacter sp. TJ-240 (assembly GCF_058269195.1). NCBI lineage: Bacteria > Bacillati > Actinomycetota > Actinomycetes > Micrococcales > Micrococcaceae > Arthrobacter > Arthrobacter sp. TJ-240. The sequence continues at coordinate 796,866 of NZ_JBZCNG010000001.1, read as the reverse complement.
TCGAGGAGCTGCCCGCGCTGACCGATCTCGAAACGGGCAGCGAGGCCTTCCGTTTCCCCGTGCAGACGGTCCTCCGGCCCCAGGGTGCCCTCGCACCGGGTCTCGACCCGGACACCTATCGGGACTACCGCGGCTATGCCGGACAGATCGTCGCCGGCACGATCCGTGTGGGAGATGCCGTGACGGTCCTCCCCGGGGGGCGGAGTACCGTGGTTTCAGGAATCGACATGGCCGGTCAGCACCCGGCTGAGGCGTCGGCGCCGCAGTCGGTGGTCCTCCGGCTCGAGGACGATCTTGATATCTCCCGTGGTGATCTCCTTGCCGCCCCCGGTACGAGCTCGGAGAGCAGCCAGGACATCCATGCCTCGTTGTGCTGGCTCTCACCCAGGACCCTCCATCCGGGTACCACGGTCCTGGTCAAGCACGGCAGCGCGACGGTGCGTGGCATCGTGCAGGACATCCCCGGTCGCCTGGACCTCACGACGTTCACCGAGCAGCCCGCCGCGCGGCTCGATCTCAACGACATCGGCACGGTACGTATCCGTGTCGCGTCACCGCTGCCTGCCGACTCGTATGCCGCATCGCGCCATACCGGCTCGTTCATCGTGATCGATCCGGCAAGCGGCAACACACTGGCGGCCGGACTGGTCACCGCAGCAGGCCTGAGCGCCGGCGCGGGCACGGTCGCCACCGGCAACGGCGGGACCGGCTCGCCGGGAGGAATCGATGCCTCCTGAGATCCTCCGACCAATCAACGAGAATCTGCCCGCACGCCGATCGGGGCGTGGGCGCGTCCTGAGAAGCCGGGTGGCGGAGTCGCTCCTCGTGACCTGCCTCATCATCGCCCTGGCGGCCGGCGCGGCCGTTGCCGCGTATGCCTCGTCGCAAAGGGCAGCCTCCTTGATTCCCGCCCCCGAGCCCGCCTCCGCGGCCGAGGAGCTCCGATTGGGGTACTTCGGCAACCTCACCCACGCGCCGGCCCTCGTAGGACTCGAGACGGGGATCTTCGGGGAGGAGCTGGGCAGCACGCGTCTTCGCACCCAGATATTCAACGCCGGCCCTGCGGCGATCGAGGCGTTGAACGCGGGGGCCATCGATGCAGCCTTCATCGGGCCCAATCCGGCCATCAACTCCTACATCAAAAGTGAGGGCGCCTCGTTGCGGATCGTGGCCGGGGCCACCTCAGGAGGAGCGCAACTCGTGGTGCGTGCAGGTATCGCCGATGCCGGGGACCTCCGCGGAGCGACACTCGCCACCCCCCAGTTGGGCAACACGCAGGACGTTGCCCTGCGTACCTGGCTGATCGACAACGGACTGACGACCGGCACGGGCGACCCGGACGACGTCGTCATCACTCCAACCGAGAACGCCGTGTCCCTCCAGCTCTTCTCGAACGGCGATCTCGACGGAGCGTGGGTGCCTGAACCGTGGGCTACGCGCCTCGTCCTCGAGGCCGGTGGCTCGGTCCTCGTCGACGAGAAGGACCTGTGGCCGGAAGGCCGCTTCCCCACCACGCTGATCGTCGTCCGAACGGACTACCTGTCCGACCACCCCGAGCAGATCAAGGGGCTGCTCCGGGGGGAGCTGCGGGCGCTGGAATGGCTCGACTCCAACAACAGCGAGGGTGGCGATGATGCCGAGGTGTTGAACCGGGGTCTCGAGTCAGCCGAGTCCAAACCGCTTCCCGATCCCGTACTGGACCGGGCACTGAGCAATCTCGATTTCACGCAGGACCCGCTCGGCGACTCGTTGGAGCAGCTTCTGGTCAACGGGATCGCTGCGGGCACCGCCACGGAGTACGACATTCGAGGAATCGTGGACCTGACGCTGCTCAACGAAGTACGTGCGGACGCAGACCTGGATCCGATTCCGACGACCGACCCGGCAGAGGGGTAGTGGAACGCCATGATCAAGACTTCCAGCATTACGTTCCAAGGGGTGTCCAAGCGCTTCTCGCCACTGACTCCCCTGGTTCTGGAGAATGTGGATCTCGATGTGGCGCCGGGAGAGTTCGTGACGCTCCTCGGTGCATCGGGCTGCGGGAAGTCGACCCTGCTGAATCTCATCGCGGGCCTCGAGTTACCCACGTCGGGCAGCATCGGCGCTCCCAAGGCGGCGTTCATGTTCCAGGATGCGTCCCTGTTCCCGTGGCTCTCCGCACGAGGCAACGTGGAGTTGGCGCTCGAACTCCGGGGAGTCCCCCGGTCCGAGCGGGGAGTCGAGGCGGCACGCCTCCTGGAGATGGTGCACCTCGCGGATGCCGGCCGGAAGAAACCCCACGAACTGTCCGGTGGCATGCGTCAGCGCGTGGCACTGGCCCGTTCGCTCGCACAGGACCGGGAAGCGCTGCTCATGGATGAACCCTTCGCATCGCTCGATGCGATAACGCGGGACCTGCTGCACGAGGAGTTGCTGAGGGTATGGAGGGAAACCGGCCGCACCATCATCTTCATCACCCACAATGTCCGCGAGGCGGTTCTCCTCGGTCAGAGGGTGCTGCTGATGTCGTCGAGGCCGGGCAGGGTGGTCGGAGAATGGTCGACCACCGGTCAGGATCCCGCCGCCCTGGTGGGACAGATCACCGTCGAACTGCGGAAGGAGATCCGCCGCCATGCAGCGTGACACCCATACCGCCGACCTCCCGGTCCATCACCGGGTGCAGGGGGTCGACGAGACCGAACCCGATACCGCGATCGGCCGCCAGCTCGGGGCAGGGCTCGATGCCCTCCAGCAGCAGACCGTCAGCGCCGTAGGGTGGACCTCCCGGCTGACCGGGCCCCTGTTGCCACTCGCCGCGGTCGCTGCGGTGATCTACGTCTGGCAGATGTATGTCTGGCTGGTGAGGCCGCGCCCCGACGTGCTCCCCGGTCCCTTCGACGTCTTCACGACGCTCGCCCGACTGATCGCGGACGGACAGGCGCAGGCCGTCATCCTCACCAGTCTCGAACGCGGTTTCATGGGCTTCATCATCGCCGTACTGATCGCCACTCCGCTCGGCCTGGCGCTCGTTCAGAGTTCGATGCTCCGGGGAGCTTTCGGCCCGATCATCTCCGGCCTGCAGGTTCTGCCGTCGGTGGCCTGGGTACCGGCTGCGATCATCTGGTTCGGCCTGAGCGATGCCACCGTGTACTTCGTCGTCCTGATGGGGGCGGTTCCCTCCATCATCAACGGGCTCATCTCGGGGGTCGACCAGGTGCCCGGTCAGTACCGACGTGTCGGCCACGTACTGGGAGCCGGACGATGGACCGTCATATTCAAGATCGTCCTGCCGGCGGCTCTTCCCGGCTACGTCGCCGGGCTGAAGCAGGGGTGGGCGTTTTCCTGGCGCTCACTCATGGCCGCGGAGATCATCGCCACCGGCGGTGCCCTGGGCTTCGGACTCGGTGGACTGCTGGAGCAGGGCCGGGTGCTCTCGGACATGGCCGTCGTCATGGCGGCGGTCCTCATGATCCTGCTGGTCGGCGTGGTGGTGGAACTACTGGTCTTCGGTCCCCTGGAGCGCCGGCTCCTCCAACGGCGCGGCCTGCTCCAGGCAGGTCCGTCATGACCTACCCGCTGGGCTTGCAACTGGAAGGCCGGAAGGTCCTCGTGGTGGGCGGCGGACCGGTGGCCGCGCGCCGCATTCCCGCGCTGGTTGCCGACGGGGCGCTCATCACAGTCATTGCCCCGGATGCCAGTGAAGATATCAGGGACCTGGCCGCGACCGGAGCCCTGGACTGGCAGGCCAGGACCTATGGTCCGGCGGACCTCGACGACGCGTGGCTCGTGCTGGCCCATACCGGAAGCAGGCGTGTCCAGGACGCCATCGCCGCTGATGCCGAGGCTGCCCGCATCTGGTGCGTGAAGGGCGGAGACTCGGGGAACTCGTCCGCGTGGGTACCCGCCGTGGCAGCATTCGACGGCGTGACGGTGGCGGTCAACACCGACGCGGATCCCAGGCGCGCCGCCTTACTGCGTGATGGCGTGATCGCAGCCCTCGAAACCGGCAACCTGCCACTGAGGCGGCATCGGAAAGGCCCCGGGGAAGCCGGACGTGTCGCACTCGTAGGAGGCGGACCGGGTGCTGCTGGTCTGATCACTGCTCGAGGCAGGCAGCTACTGGCACAAGCGGACGTCGTCGTTGCCGACCGCCTCGGACCCCGATCCGTGCTCGCCGACCTACCGGCGGGGGTTCAGGTCATCGACGTGGGCAAGCTGCCCGGGCATCACCCGGTGCCACAGTCGGAGATCAACACCATCCTGGTGGAACAGGCACTCCTCGGCCATCTTGTCGTCCGGCTGAAGGGAGGGGACCCCTATGTGCTGGGCCGCGGCGGAGAAGAAGAACTGTATTGCCGTGAGCACGGGGTAGCCGTTGAGGTGGTACCCGGCGTCACCTCGGCTATCTCGGTACCTGCCGCAGCCGGGATACCTGTCACCCACCGCGGTATCGCGAAGGGTTTCAGCGTCCTGACCGGCCACGAGGGAATAGACCAGCAGATCGGACTCATTCCGCAAGGAAGCGATCATACGTTGATCCTCCTCATGGGGGTCTCCCTTCTCCGAAAGTCCGCGCAGACTCTCATCGACGGCGGGCGTGCTGCAGGAACCCCGGTGGCGGTCATCGAGGACGGTTGGATGCCAACGCAACGCGTGACGACCGGATCGTTGGCGACCATCGCGGACCGCGCCGAAGCCATCGGCGTGCGGGCTCCGGCTGTCATCGTGGTGGGCGACGTCGTCTCGCTCTCCCCCTCCTTCGCACCCTGACCGTTCGGACGCCGTCCGTCCCATTCCATGCAACAGAACAGGACCCTTCCCATGTCCAGCAACACCTCCATTCCCGCTCCTTGCCGGAGCGCTGCCCGCCCGCTGCGGGTTGCGATCATCGGTGCCGGGCCGGCGGGCGTCTACGCGGCCGACATCCTGACGAAGTCGGCACCCGTCGAGGCCGGTGTGCTCACGGTCAGCATCGACCTCTTCGACCGGTACCCCGCGCCCTACGGACTGATCCGTTACGGCGTGGCCCCGGACCACCCGAGGATCAAGGGCATCGTCACCGCGCTGCACAAGGTTCTCGACCGCGGCGATATCAGTTTCTTCGGGAACGTCGACTACGGCACCGATATCACCCTCGACGACCTCCAGGCGCACTACGACGCGATCATCTTCGCCACCGGAGCAATCCTCGACGCGGACCTGAACCTCCCCGGCATCGAACTCGACGGGTCCTTCGGTGGAGCCGACTTCGTGTCCTGGTACGACGGGCACCCGGACGTCAGCCGCGACTGGCCGCTCGACGCGAAGGAGATCGCCGTGATCGGCAACGGCAACGTTGCCCTGGACGTCGCCCGGATGCTCTCCAAGCGCGCCGACGACCTCCTCAGCACCGAGATTCCTGCAAACGTCTACGAGTGCCTGAAGTCCTCACCCGTCACGGACGTCCACGTCTTCGGGCGCCGTGGGCCGGCGCAGGTGAAGTTCACGCCACTCGAACTGCGTGAACTCTCGCACTCCCGTGACGTGGACATCGTTCTCTACCCCGAAGACTTCGACTTCGATGCAGCCTCCGAGCAGCAGATCGCAAGCAATAACCAGACCCGCACGATGGTCAAAACCCTCACGAACTGGCTTGTCGAGGACGAACCCACCGGCGCCTCACGCCGGCTCCACCTCCACTTCCTCCACTCCCCGGTCGAGATCCTGGGCCAGGACGGACGGGTTACCGGAATACGGTTCGAGCGCAATGAGCTCGACGGTTCGGGCAATGGAAAAGGTACCGGTGAGTTCCTCGACTATCCGGTGCAGGCCGTCTACCGCGCGGTGGGCTACTTCGGTTCACCCCTGCAGGGGCTCGCCTTCGACCACGCGCGCGGAGTGATCCCGAATGAGGCAGGGCGGGTGCTCGGAGCGGATGGAAACCCGGCACCGGGGCTTTACACCACAGGTTGGATCAAGCGTGGACCTGTCGGTTTGATCGGTCACACGAAAAGTGATGCGCTGGAAACCGTCGAATGCATCCTCGCCGATACTCCAGCGATGCTGAAGCAAACCCCGTTGCATGGTGGAGACATCGGATGGCTACTGAGAGCCCGTGCCGTGGACTACACCACGTGGGAAGGGTGGCTGAGACTGGATGCCCATGAACGACTTCTCGGCGACGAGGCGACATCCACGGTGAACGACCAGCCTGTCATACGGGAGCGAATCAAAGTAGTGTCACGCGATGAGATGGTGCACATCAGTGAGCGAGTAGGCCTCGCCGCGCCGAGTGACTGAAGCTGATAGCCCCCGGGAGTGTGGATCAGCTGCGGAGGCCTGCGAAGCTCCTGGGGGCTTCGCGCGTGCTCGTCAGCGCGGCAGCCAGGTCCTCCTGAAGGTCCGTGAGGTCCTCCACCCCGACGGACAGCCGGACCAGATCGGTGGGGACCGCGAGTGTGGTCCCCCGCACGGAGGCGTGCGTCATCTCCGAGCAGTAGCAGATCAGCGATTCCACCCCGCCGAGGCTGACCGAGAGCGCGAAGAGACGGGTGGATTCGGCGAACCGGCGCGCGGCGGTCTCGCCGGCGCTGAAGCGCACCGAGACGATGCCACCGAAACCCGACATCTGCTCTGCCGCCAGGGCGTGGCCGGGGTGCTCGGGCAGTCCGGGGTACAGTACCTCGGCGATCCCGGGCTGGTCCCGGAGCCATTCGGCCAGCGCCTGGGCATTGGAGTTGTGCCGTTCCATCCGGAGTCCGAGGGTCTTCAGGCCGCGGGCCGCCAGGAAGCAGTCCTGCGGTCCGGCGACTGCACCGCCGGCGAACTGCTGATACCCGATGGTTTCGGCCAGGGGCCTGCCACGGAACGAGCGGTCCGTGACCACGACCGCCCCGCCCAGCACATCCGAGTGCCCGCCGATGTACTTGGTCGTCGAATGCACCACCACGTCCGCGCCGAGGTCCAGCGGCCGTTGCAGGTAGGGCGAGGCGAAGGTGTTGTCGACGACCAGCAGGGCTCCGGCAGCATGTGCCAGTTTCGCCCAACCCGCGAGGTCGGCGATGCCCAGCAGCGGGTTCGACGGTGTCTCCACCCACAGCAGTGCGGTGGAACCGGGCGTGATGGCGGCAGCGACCGCGGCCAGGTCGGTGATGTCCACGGCCGTGTTCGCCACCCCCCAAGGCCCCAGGAGCCCGTTGATCAGCCGGTGGGTGCCACCGTAACCATCACCGCCGAGCACGATGTGGTCACCCGGGCGCAGCAGTGCCCGCAGCAGTGCGTCCTCGGCCGCCAGGCCGGAGGCGAAGGCGAACCCCGCCACTCCGTGCTCCAGGGCGGCGAGTTGGGCCTCGAATCCGTTGCGGGTCGGGTTGGAGCCTCGGCTGTATTCGTGCCCGGCCCGCAGCACGTTGATGCCGTCCTGCACGAAGGTGGAGGTCTGGTAGATCGGTGGGATCACCGCACCTGTGAGAGGGTCCGGCTCCTGACCGGCATGGACAGCTGTCGTGTTGAATCCTGAGTACTGTGCCATGTCAGGCTCCCGTTCCTGCGTGGACGACGGCGGAAGGGGTCGTGGTGGCCGGATCAGCAGTCCTGACCAGTGGGGCCAAGGCCAAATCCAGATCAGCGACGAGGTCATCCGCGTCCTCGAGCCCGACGGAGAGCCTGATGGTGGTTCCTGTGATACCTGCTGCAGCCCGCTGCTCGGGGCTGAGCCGGCAGTGCGTCATCGCCGCAGGGTGCGCGACCAAAGACCGGGTATCCCCCACATTCGCCACCAGCTTGAACAACCGGAGCCGGTCGATGAACGGTCCGACCTGCTCCGGGTCCGCGGCCAGGTCGAAGGAGAACACGCTGCCGGCCCTCCGCGGGAAGTCCCGGCGTGCCAGATCGGCCTGCGGGTGGCCCGGAACGCAGGGGTGGTGCACCGCGGCGACGCCCGGATGGCCGGCCAGGAACCCGATGACCTCCTGGGTGTTCTGCCCGTGCCGTGCCACCCGGATGTCCAGGGTTTCCAGGCCCTGCAGGATCTGGGCGGCACTTGTCGGGGCGAGCGACGGACCGAGGTCGTGCAGGTACTTGCTGCGCGCCAGGGCCAGGTACGCGCCGTGGCCGTGGCGTTCCCACAGGATCTCTCCGCCGTAGCGTCGCTTGGGCCTGGTGAGCTGCGGCCACTTGTCCGGATAGGCGGAGAAGTCGAAGCGTCCGCCGTCCACCACGACGCCGGCGAGGGTGGTCCCGTGCCCGCCGAGGAACTTCGTGGCCGAATACACGACGACGTCGGCCCCGTGATCCAGCGGCCGGTACAGCGCCGGCGTCGCCAGGGTGTTGTCCACCACCAACGGGACCCCGGCGCCGTGGGCTACCGCGGCGATGGCCGGCAGATCCTGCAGCGTGGCCAGCGGATTGCCGATGGACTCGGTGAGGAACGCCCGGGTCGAAGGGCGCACCGCGGACTGCCACGCGCCGACGTCGGCGGGGTCGACGAAGCTCACCTCGATCCCGAAGTCCTCGAAGGTATCCGTGAGCAGGTCCACGGTGCCCCCGTACAGCTTCGAGGAGGCGACGATGTGCTGGCCGCCGCGGACCAGCGACAGGAGGGCCACGGCCACGGCCGCCTGGCCGGTGGCCGTGGCCAGCGCGCCCACGCCGCCGTCGAGTGCAGCGATGCGCTGCTCGAGCACAGCAACGGTCGGATTGCCGGTCCGGGTGTAGGTGAAGCCCGGTTCCTTCAGCGCGAACATGCGCCGGGCCGACGCGTAGTCGGCGAATTCGTACGCCGCGGTCTGGTAGACAGGCACAGCCACAGGCCGATAGGGCGCCTGCGGTTCATAGCCTGCATGGATCTGGGTGGTGGCCGTACAGCCAGCGTCGCCGGTGCTCAAGGGGCTCCTTCGTCAGCAGTGGTTCCGTGGTCGGAGTGGTCCGGGTGGTCCGGGTGGTCCGGGGGTCCGGAAGGTCGGGCAGGCCCACGTCGGTGGGCCTGCCCGGAAGGGGCGCGGCACCCGGGAGAGCCGGGTGCCGCGCGGCGGTCATGAGCCGGTCAGGGCCTGCTCCGCCCGCTGGGCGGCGGTGCGCCCACGCGCCGCCTTCGCTGCGGTGACCAGGTTCCGCAGTGAGAGGACGGTCTCGTCGTAGCCGCGGGTCTTCAGGCCGCAGTCCGGGTTGATCCACAACTGCTGCGCAGGCAGGGCGGCCAGCGCCGTCTCGATGAGTCCGGAGATCTCCTGTTCCGAGGGCACGCGTGGCGAGTGGATGTCGTAGACCCCCGGGCCAATGCCGCGGGAGTAGCCGAATCCGGCCAGATCCGCGACCACCTCGAGGCGGGAGCGTGCCGCCTCGATGCTCGTGACGTCGGCGTCGAGCCCGTCGATCGCGGAGATGACCTCGCCGAACTCGGAATAGCACAGGTGCGTGTGGATCTGCGTGTGGTCGGCGGCACCGGACGTCGCCAGCCGGAACGCCCGGACGGACCAGTCCAGGTACGCCTGCTGGTCCGCCGAACGCAGCGGCAGCAGTTCACGCAGGGCCGGCTCGTCCACCTGCACGATCGAGATGCCTGCCGCCTCCAGGTCGGCGATCTCGTCCCGCAGGGCCAGCGCCACCTGGTTGGCTGTCTCGCCCAGCGGCTGGTCGTCGCGGACGAAGGACCAGGCAAGGATGGTGACCGGGCCGGTGAGCATGCCCTTGAGCGGGTGTTGTGTCAGCGACTGGGCGAAGGTGATCCACGGGACTGTGAACGCCTCCGGGCGCGTGACGTCGCCCCACAGGATGGACGGCCGGGTGCAGCGCGAGCCGTAGGACTGCACCCAACCCTGCTCCGTGGCCGCGAAGCCGTCGAAGTTCTCCGCGAAGTACTGGACCATGTCGTTGCGCTCCGGCTCGCCGTGCACCAGCACGTCCAGTCCGAGGTCCTCCTGCAACCGCACCACGCGGGTGATCTCCTGCCGCAGGAACTGCTCGTACTCCGCCGGGGAGATGTTGCCGTTGCGGGCCGCGGCGCGGGCGGCGCGCACCTCGTCGGTCTGCGGGAAGGAACCGATGGTGGTGGTCGGCAGCAGGGGCAGCCCCAGCCTCTCCTGCTGCAGGTCGGCCCGGTGTGCGGCGGAGCCGCGGGTGAACGCCTCCTCGGTCAGTGCGGCAGTGCGCGTGCGCACGCGGTCCACGACGACGCCGTCGAACAGCGCGCGTTCGCGCAGCACCGCCTCCGACGCCTGGAGGTCGTCGGCCACCGCCGCCCGGCCCTCGGCGAGTCCGCGTGCCAGGACCACCACCTCGACGATCTTCTGGTCGGCGAAGGCGAGCCACGCCGGCAGGTGTTCCGGCAGGGCGGTCTCGGCCACCACGTCGTGCGGCACGTGCAGCAGCGAGGTGGACGTCGCCGTGCTGACCGCGTGCGCGGTCTCCGACTGCAGTTCCTCCAGGGTGGCCAGGGAGGAGCGCAGGTCGTTCCCCCAGACGTTCCGTCCGTCCACGACGCCGGCCACGAGGCGCGTGTCGACCAGCGCCTGCAGCGCCCCGACCGAGGGCCGCGCTCCCCGGACCAGGTCCGCGTGCACCGCGTCGACGCCCGCCGCGGCGAGCACGGCCAGCGCCTGGCCCGGCTCCGCCGGATCACCGGCGGTACCGTAACCCGTGGTCACCAGGAGAGCCGGGCGGTCCGTGGTACCCGCCAGCTGCCGGTACACCCGCTCCACCAGCCCGCCGGGTGCCGCCAGCTCGCCGCCGCGGTCGCCCACGAGGCCCGGCTCGTCCAGCTGTACCCACGCGGCTCCCGCCTCCGCCAGGGCCGCGAGGATTCCCCCGTAGGCCGCCACGGCGTCGTCGATCCGGGACAGGGGGTCGAACCCGGCGGGTGCCCCCTCCTCGGCCTTGGCGAGCAGCAGGTAGGTCACAGGGCCCACCAGCACCGGGCGCAATACGGCGCCGCGGTTCTTCTGCCGTCGGATGATGGACGTCAGGCGGTGCGCCACCGCGGTGAACGGGGTTCCCGGGCCGATCTCGGGCACGAGGTAGTGGTAGTTCGTGTCGAACCACTTGGTCAGCTCCAGCGGCGCGCGGTCGCCGTCGCCCCGGGCCAGCGTGAAGTAGGCGGCTGTGTCCACGGACCCGTCCTCACCGGCCAGGTCCGCGAACCGGGACGGCAGCGCGCCCAGGGCCGCCGTGGCGTCGAGGACCTGATCGTAGAGGGCGAAATCCGCAGGGATGGAGGAATCGGCCTCCTTCAGGCCCAGCTCGGCGAGCCGTGCAACCGAGCGGTCCTGCAACTGCTCGGCCGCACGGTGCAGCCCTGCCTCGTCCAGGCGGCCGGCCCAGTAGGCCTCCAGTGCCTTCTTCAGCTCCCGGTCCGGCCCGATGCGCGGGTAGCCCAGGATCGTGGCGGCGGGGAAGGTGTCGGCGGTACTCATGTGGTGCTCCTTCGAAGGTGGTGTCGGTTCTGGATCTGGTGGGTCCGGGCCGTTCAGCCCGGAACGGCGCCGGCGAGGCGAGCCGCCGGGAGGTCGAGCTGTTCGACGACGTCGAGGGACGCTCGGAAGTCGTTGAAGGTGTAGAGATGGAGGCCAGGCGCTCCTGCCTCGAAGGCCGCCCGGGCCAGCGCCGCCGCTGCCCGCACGCCGATCCGCCGGCATTCGGCATCACTCGAGGCCGTTTCCAGGCGGTGCAGCAGCTCGGCGTCGGGACGTACGCCGGTCATGATGGCCAGCCGCTCGAGCCGCCGGACACTGACGGTGGGCATCACGCCGGGAATGATCGGGATGGTGACGCCGGCCGTGCGGGCTGCGAGGACCAGGCGCACGTAGTCGGCGGGGTCGAAGTACACCTGCGTGATGGCGAAGTCGGCGCCGGAGCGTTGCTTCGAGATCAATACCTCGACATCGTGCAGGAATGACGGCGACTCGGGGTGCGTGGTCGGATAGGCCGCCACCCCCACCGCGAGACGGCCACCGGCGAGTGAAGCACCGTGCCTGGTCTCGACCTCCCGGATCAGTGCCACCAGGTCCCGGGCGAAGGGCAGCTCGCCGCAGAACACCCCCGGCTCCGTCGGCAGGTCCCCGCGCAGGGCCAGTATGCCCCTGACTCCCAGCCCGACGAACTGCCGCACCAGCAGGTCCAGGCTCTCCCGTGTCTCCCCCACGCAGCAGAGATGGGCTACCGGGCGGAGCCGGGTGCTGGTGATCAGGTGGTCGATGAGCTCGACCGATGCCCGTCGTCGTGCCGGTGTGCCGCTGTAGGTCACCGAGACGTAGTCGGGACGGGTGGCTCCGAGTTCGTCGATCGTCCGCAGGACGGTGTCGCCGGCCTCCGGGGTGGCCGGCGGGTACAGCTCGTAGGAGAGCGACGGCGGTACCGCTCCGTGTCCTGAAAATACCATTCGAGCTCCTCGGTAGGGCCGAGGGAGCGCACCAGCAGGATGCCGCGAACCAGTGGTACCGGGCGCGGGCACGCCGAGTCCTCACGTGGGTTCACTGATGTGTCTCCATCGGTTCTGGCATTAGCACCGTTTCCGCTGTCCCCGAGGGGACAGCCAAATGGTTGCTGCGGCGTCAACAAGCCAGATCTCTCGGCCGCTCTTGATGGTTGGTGGGATCACTCTAAGCAGCGCGCCGCGCCGGGCGGCAAACCTGGCGCAACATGGCGCTGCGTGACGTCATGCGACACAGCCTCTGTCACAAAGGTCCGTCGCGACGTCATGGAACGACGCCGTGGGGTTCCGGGGACCGCTCTGCCGCTGTCCAGGGATTGATGGCCGGAACCGCCAGCCTCCGGTACGGTTCGATGTTCCCCGATACGACAGCGAGGCCCTTGTGGAGGGCTGTCGCCGCGATCAGGGAATCGGCGAGGGCCACGTCGGCAAGACCGGCGAGCGGCCCCCACGCCACGGCGACGTCGACGTCGACGGACAGGATGTTGGTGCCGAACCGTTCCGTGAATTCGTGCAGCCAGGCTTCGAGGTCCGGGAAGTGCTCGTTCCGGCGGCCCAGCGAGTGCAGCTCGCCGATGGTCAGCGCGGAGACGAAGATGCGGAAGTGACGGCGCCGATGGAGGAACCCGGTGACGGCGGGATGGGGGCTCGGACCACGCAACTCCGCGATGACGTCGGTGTCCAGAAGGAGGCCGCTCGGCGATGCCATGCCTCAGTTACCCGTCGGCCGTCGGCCCGCTCTCCTGGCGGACTCCCCTTCTGATCGCGGCGTCAGGAGGAAGGCGACGAACGCCTCGCGCGGAGCCGTGAGCACTTCGTAGTCCTGGATGCTCAACGCGATCATCGGGATCTGTGCGGGGAACGCTTTGGCTGGGGGTGGTGTCATGGGCGGACGGCGCAGGGCCGCGTCCTTTCGCGAGCTCTTGCCCGCACCAGATACCCACCGAAGGGGCGAATGCGGGCCGCTTCGTCATCCGAACCACCCTATGAGCGCGGGGTTGGTATGCGGCCTAGTCGGAGCTTGACGGCCGCAGTTCTTGAAGCTGTTGGAAGTATAGACATAACACGCCTGAAAATCCTCAGCCCAGAGCCAGGGCGGTATCGGACGCCAGCCCGACTGGTGCGAACCGGGACCACCCTGCCGCGCTTCGGTTTACAGGGTGGCCCCGGAACACTGGTGTGGCAGTGAGGCCACAGATCTTCAGCTCGTGGTGCTGAACTCGTCGCCGGCTTTGACGGCCAGGACGGGCCGGTCGACCTGCAGCAGGATGCGCTGTGCATGGCTGCCGAGGATGAACTTGCCGACCTGGCTTCTCTTCCGCAGCCCGATGACGATGAGGGACGCGTCCACTTCCTGAGCGAGGCCGATGAACTCCTCGGTGAGGTCATCAGCGTGTCCCGGCTGCCGCACGACGGCGTCGACTCCAAGGTCCCGCGCCCGCTTCACGAGGTCGGCCACCTGCTCCTCCGGGACGAGGGACGCGTCGACTGGCGCACCTTTCCGCGGTGAGTTCAGGATGACCACATTGGTGTTGCGCAGTTGTGCCTCCTTGAGGCCGGCGTCAAGGGCCGCTTCCCCTTCGGGGGTCGGGACATATCCGATGAGGATGCTCATACCGTTTCCTTCTTGTTGGTGGTGGACGCCTGCCTCGCCGAGCGGTTCTTCAGCGCCTTCTGGATGACGGGAAGAAGGATGACGACGATGAACACGAAGAGAAGCACGGCTGTGATGGGGCGCCCGGCGAATTGTGTGGCGTCACCGCCGAAGAGCAGCAGGGACCTGCGCAGGCTCTCCTCGAGGAGGGCTCCGAGGACGAAGGCGAGCACGAGGGGACCGGGTTCGAAGCCGAACTTCTTCATCAGGTATCCGACGATGCCGAAGAAGATGACCAGCCAGATGTCGAAGATGCTGTTGTTGATGGTGTAGACACCGATCAGGGTGATGAGCACCGTCACCGGGGCGAGAATCGCAGGACGTACACGGAGGATCCGCACGAAGATGCCGACCAGGGGGATGCTCATGATCAGCAGCAGGATATTGCCGATGTACATGGAGTTCACGACGCCCCAGAACAGTTCCGGATCGTTCTGTACGAGCTGCGGTCCGGGTGTGACGCCCTGAATGAGGAGGGCGCCGAAGATGATGGCCATGGTCGCGTTCGCCGGGATGCCGAGCGTCAGCAGCGGGATGAACGACGAGGTCGCTGCCGCGTTGTTCGCGGTCTCGGGGCCGGCGACGCCTTCGATCGCTCCCCTGCCGAAGCGGGAGGGGTCTTTCGCGCGCTTCTTCTCCATGGCGTAGGCGGCCAGTGAGGAGAGGGTCGCGCCGCCTCCGGGGAGGATACCGAGGAAGAAGCCGAGGACGGATCCGCGGCCGATGGCGCCGGAGGACTGCTTGAGGTCCTTGCGCGAGGGCCAGACGTTGGCGACCTTGGCCGGCGCCTGGACCTTGTTGTGGCGTTCCTCGAGGTTGTAGAGGATCTCGCCGAGGCCGAAGATACCCATGGCGATGGGCACGAAGTCGAGCCCGTCGGCGAGGGAGAGACTGCCGAGCGTGAATCGGGACTCACCGGTGAAACCGTCCCGTCCGACGGTGGCGAGCAGGAGTCCGATGGCTGCTGCGATCAGGGATTTGAGGCGGCCGCCGTTACTGACGGTTGCTACGAGCAGGATGCCGAGCAGCGCCAGGGCGGTGTACTCGGGGGGCCCGAAATCCAGGGCGAAGCCGGCGACGAGCGGTGCCAGGAAGGTGAGGCCGATGATGGCGACGGTGCCACCGATGAAGGAGCCGATGGCAGCGACGCCGAGGGCGGTGCCTGCCTTGCCCTGTTTCGTGAGGGCGTATCCGTCGAAGACGGTGACCACCGAGGACGCTTCCCCCGGAAGCCGGAGCAGCACCGAGGTGATCGTGCCGCCGTATTGAGCCCCGTAGAAGATACCGGAGAGCATGATGATGGCGGTGACGGGTTCGATGCCGTAGGTCAGCGGCAACAGGATCGCGATGGTCGCTGCGGGGCCGAGACCGGGCAGGACGCCGATCAGCATACCGATGACGACGCCGAGCAGGCAGTACAGCAGGTTGGTCGGCTCGAGGACGACGCCGAAACCGTTCAGTACCGGTTCGAAAAATTCCATGGGATTCCCTAGAACAGATGCGGGATGGGCACGTTGAGGGCCAGGACGAAGAGCAGGTAGAACGCAACAGTGATCACGACGCTCAGCAGGATCGTCATCCGCCAGGACTCACGGCCCAGGAAACGGAGCCAGACCACATTGAGGATCAGGGCCGGGATCTCGAAGCCGATCCGCCCGATCAGCAGGGTGAAGACGATGAGGCTGGCCAGGCCTGCTGCGACCTGCAGGCTGGAACGGGAGAACTTCTCCGCATCCAGGACCTTCCGGCCGAACAGTGCGAGGGCTGTTCCCAGCACGATGAGCAGGACACTGATCATGAAGGGCCACAGACCGGGCTCCGGGTCGGCGGGAGAACCCAGCCCGAGTCCTAGCGACCCGATGGTGCCTGCGACTCCGATGGCGATGACGACGACCGCCGAGGCGATGTTCGCACCCGGGCCTGCGGCTGGCGGTTTCTCCGCTTCCCATTGCGCGGCGAGATCCTCCGGCGTGAGGTCGTCGACGACATCGTCGACGAGATCCGAGCGGTGCACGGTGTGCTGACGCTCGGGGTGGAGGGGGTGCGAACCGCCGGCTGCCCGGTGGTCCGCATCAGGGGCCGGCATGGTCACTCGCCGCCGAGGTCGATGTCGTACTTCTCCACAAGCTCCTTGTACTTCGCGGCGTTGGCCGTCCACTCCTCGGCGACCTGCTCACCGTCGATCTCGTGCGGGGTGAAGAGATTCTCCTCGTTGAAGGACTTGTACTCCTCGCTCTCGAAGGCGGCCGAGACTGCCTCGCGGAGCTTTTCCAGGGCAGGCTCGGGGGTGCCCTTGGGAGCGGCGATCGCACGGTACTGGGAGACGGGGACGTCGTAGCCGGCCTCGAGGGCGGTAGGGACATCGGGCAGGTACTGGTTGCGCTCTTCGGAGAAGGTGACGATCGGAGTCAGGGTACCGGCCTCGATCTGGGGCATCGCCTCGCCCAGTTGAATCGTGGCGAAGTCGACCTGATTGCCGAGGATGGCCGTCATGGCCGGGGAGCCGCCGTCGAACGGGACGTCGGTGCCCTCGACGCCGGCTTGCTTGAAGAGCAGAGCCTGGGCGAGCTGGCTTCCCGTGCCGACGCCTGTCGTCGCGAAATTGAAGGCCTTGTCCGCAGCGACGATGTCTTCGACCGTCTTGTACTCGGACTCGGCATTGGCGACGAGCACATAGTCGTCCTGCGAGATGCCGGAGATGACCTCGAGGTCGTCGAGGGTCACAGCCTCATCCTCGCTGACGGCCAGAGGCGTGATCGCAATCAGCGAGGCGTTGAGCAGAATGAGGGTCTGGCCGTCAGGGGTTGCGTTGGCTACCTCCTGGGTTGCCAAGGCGCCGTTGGCGCCGGGCTTGTTCACCACGGGGATGGGAGCACCAAGGGTTTCCGAGGCGTTCTCCGCGATGGCTCGTCCGATCAGATCGGTGCTGCCCCCGGGATCCTGGCCGATGGTCAGGGTTACCGGGCCGGAAGGGAACTCGCTGCCCTCGCCACCTCCGCCGGAGTTGGCGACGTTGCCGCCGCAGGCGGAGAGCGTCAGTGCCAGGACCGCTGCCACACCCATGGTCGACGCGGAGCGGCGGGCGAACTTCGAATGGAACATTGGAATCTCCTTTGATGGAGGCCCAGGGTCGACCGGCCTGTGATGGCAGTCACTCTGCGCCTGATATGGAAAGCTTAGAAATCCGCGTCATGCATGTCTAAGCCCAATAAAGTATGAGCTGATACCCTCTGGGCATCATGTATTCCCTGGATCAACTGCGTGGCTTTGTGGCAGTCGCTGAAGAACTGCACTTCGGCCGTGCCGCCGAGCGCCTGCGCATGACGCAGCCACCGCTCAGCCGGCAGATCCAGAAGCTCGAGAAGGCCATCGCTGTCCAACTCTTCGAGCGCGACAGCCGCGGCGTCACGCTCACGGCCGCCGGCAGCGCCTTCCTCGGCGAGGCACAACGACTCCTGGCGCTGGCCGAGAGCGCACCCGATCTTGCCCGACGGATCTCGAAGGGATCGGCCGGGTCCATCCGCATCGGCTTCACCGCGGCATCCACGTTCGGCATTCTGGGCGCCCTGCTCAATGAGATCTCGACGGAGCTGCCCGAGGTGGACATCGAGCTGCGCGAGATGGTCACCCGTGAGCAGATCGACGCCCTGCGGGACGGTGACATCGACCTGGGGCTGGCCCGCCCTCCCTTCGACGAGGAGGTCTTCGGTTCGCGGCTGCTCTATCGCGAGCCTCTCGTGGCCGCAGTGCCGGAGACGCACCGCTTCGCCTTCATCGGTCGCCCGCTGACAGTCGAGGACCTCAGGACAGAACCGCTGATCATGCACTCACCCACCCAGGCGAGGTATTTCTACGACCTCATCGTGCGTCTGGCGCCCGCGGGCCAGCTGCGCTACGTGCATACGGTGGCGCAGATCCTCACCATGGTCTCGCTCGTGGCCGCCAACCGCGGCATAGCGCTCGTGCCGCACTCGACGACCGTTCTCGGCATCGAAGGCGTGCAGTACTGCGACGTCGAAGGCTTCGGATCGGATCCCGTCGAACTCTTTGCCATCTGGCTGAAGGAGTCCAAGAACCCGGCACTGCACCGCATCCTCGAAGTCGTCACGAGCCAGCACGACTAGGAGAGGCGATACCGCGAAGGTATCGAGCCATTCTAAAACAGTCTTAGACACGTATCGCTGCGCTTCATACGCTGAGTCCTATCGAACCTCCCGGTGCCTCCGATGGACGCGCCACCTCTACCGAAGGATCTCCTCGTGGCTCACCTGAATCCCTCCGAGCTGGCACAACGCATCAAGTCGGGTCTGCTCTCCTTTCCTGTCACGCACTTCGACCAGGAGCTGCAGTTCGACGAGGCGCGGTACCGGGATCACCTGGCGTGGCAGTCCGACTTCGACGTCGCAGGTCTGTTCGCTGCCGGCGGCACCGGCGAAGGCTTCTCCCTGACGACCGCGGAGATGGACCGGGTCGTACGCGTCGCGGTCGACGAGATCGGCGGCAAGGTGCCCGTCATCGCATCGGCTACCGGCGGGACCTTCTCGGCCATCGAACATGTTCGATCAGCCGAGCAGGCCGGAGCCGACGGAATCCTGCTGATGCCGCCCTACCTGACCGAAGCGGACCAGGATGGGCTGATCGAGCACGTCAGCGCTGTCTGCGCCGCAACGTCCCTTGGCGTCATCGTGTACAGCCGTGCGAACGCTGTCCTCAACGACCGCTCGGTCGCAATCCTCGCCGAGCGCAATCCGAACCTGATCGGGTTCAAGGACGGCATCGGGAACATCGAGCAGATGACCCGCATCTACGCCAGGGTCGGTGAACGCCTCACCTACATCGGTGGCCTTCCCACGGCAGAGACCTTCGCGCTGCCCCTGCTGCAACTGGGAGTGAGCACCTACTCGTCGGCGATGTTCAACTTCGTCCCGGAATTCGCTCTCGCGTTCTACCGTGATGTCATCGCCCAGGACAGGCCTGCCGTGTACGCGAAGCTCAACGACTTCGTCATCCCCTACCTTGACATCCGGGATCGGGTGAAGGGCTACGGGGTGAGCATCATCAAGGGCGGACTGGACGCGGTAGGTCGCAACGGCGGCCCTGTGCGCCCACCGCTGCAGAACCTCACCGAAGCCGACCAGCACGAACTGTCCACCCTGATCAAGAAGATCAGCTAGGAGCCCGCCATGACCACCACCTCAAGCCCCACCATCACAGGTCGGTCCCTCATCGCCGGCCGACCCGTCCAGGGACAGGGCGGTTCCGCGCAGGCGGTCAACCCGGCCACCAACGAAAAGCTCGAACCGGTCATCAGCCTGATTGACGGCGAGCAACTCGCCGAAGCTACCGCTGCCGCGGCCGCCGCCTTCGACGCCTACCGCGCCACGACGCCCACCGAGCGTGCCGCGTTCCTCGAACGCATTGCCGACAACATCGACGCCCTCGGCTCTGAGCTGACCGAGCGGGCCGTCCTCGAGACCGGCCTCCCCGCCGGCCGCATCGAGGGCGAACGCGCCCGCACGGTAGGACAGATGCGCCTCTTCGCCGGCGTCGTCCGGCAGGGCGATCACGTCCAGGCCCGCATCGACCCGGCCATACCTGACCGCGCCCCCCTCCCCCGCCTGGATATCCGGCAGCGCCACATCGGGCTCGGCCCGGTCGCGGTCTTCGGGGCCAGCAACTTCCCCCTCGCATTCTCCACCGGTGGCGGCGACACCGCGTCCGCCCTCGCCGCCGGCTGCCCCGTGGTCGTCAAGGCGCACAACGCACACCCCGGAACCGCGGAACTCGTGGGCCACGCCATCGCCCGCGCGGTCGAGGAGTCCGGTCTTCCGGCCGGAGTCTTCTCCCTCATCTTCGGCGCCGGAACGTCCGTCGGGCAGGCACTCGTCGCCGATCCCAACATCAAGGCCGTCGGTTTCACCGGATCCCGAGGGGGCGGCACCGCCATCATGGCAACCGCCGCCGCCCGGCCCGAACCGATCCCCGTGTACGCGGAGATGTCCTCGATCAACCCGGTCTTCGTCTTCCCCGGGGCGATCGAGGACGACGTCGATGCCCTCGCGTCGGGGCTTGTCGGGTCCCTGACCATGGGGTCCGGTCAGTTCTGTACCAATCCGGGCCTGGTCTTCGTGCCCGCAGACGCCCGAGGCGACCTGTTCGTCGCAGCGGCATCCAAAGCGCTCCAGGCAACACAGGGAACAACGATGCTCACCCGCGGTATCGCCGAAGCGTGCGCGGCCGGCGTATCCAAGCTCCGCAAGGAGTCCGACGTCGACGTCGTTGCCGAAGGCCAGCCCGGCCCCACCGAGAACGCCCCGGGCGCGGTCCTGTTCGCCACCACCACGGACACCTTCACGAACAACCTGCGCCTCCAGGAGGAGGTCTTCGGCGCCGCCGGGATCTTCGTCCGCTACAGCAGCGAGGACGAGCTCCTCGCCGCCGCCGAGGCACTCGAAGGGCAACTGACCGCAACGGTCCATGCCACGTCGTCGGACAACACTGCGATCGCCCCCCTGCTGTCCGTCCTGGAACGCCGGGTGGGTCGCATCCTCTTCAACAGCTGGCCGACCGGGGTCGAGGTAGGACACGCCATGGTGCACGGCGGACCATACCCTGCCACCTCGGACTCCCGCTCCACATCCGTCGGGTCGCTTGCGATCATGCGGTTCCAGCGGCCCGTCAGCTACCAGAACATCCCCGACGAGCTGCTGCCCGCACCCCTGCAGGAAGCCAACCCGTGGAAGCTGAACCGCCGCGTTGACGGCACCGTCATCACGGAGGGCAACCAGTGACCTCGTCCACGCCGACCGTCGCCTCGGTCGAGGTCGTCCCCGTCGCCGGGTACGACAGTATGCTGCTCAACCTCAGCGGCGCGCACGGACCGTACTTCACGCGCAACATCGCCATCATCACCGACTCGGCCGGGCGCACCGGCCTCGGGGAGGTGCCCGGCGGGGAGGCGATCCGCACGACGATCGAGGAGGCCGGTGAGCTGCTGGCCGGGCAGTCGATCGCACGCTACCGGCAACTGCTGCGCCAGGTGTCCGAGAGGTTCGCCGACCGCGACGCCGGGGGCCGTGGTGCGCAGACCTTCGACCTGCGCACCACCATCCACGCTGTCACCGCCCTCGAATCAGCGCTGCTCGACCTCATGGGCCAGCACCTCGACGTGCCGGTCGCGGAACTCCTCGGCGAGGGCCAGCAACGCGAGCGCGTCCAGATGCTCGGCTACCTCTTCTACATCGCCGACCGCACCACAACCGATCTCCCGTACATCAGTGGCGATGACACGTCCGATGCCTGGGGTCGGCTGCGGCGCGAGGAGGCAATGACGCCCGAAGCGATCGTCGCTCTCGCCGAGGCCGCCCATGCCAGGTACGGGTTCCAGGACTTCAAGCTCAAGGGCGGGGTCCTCTCGGGAGCCGAGGAAGTCGAGGCCGTCAAGGCTCTGGCCGCGCGCTTCCCCGAGGCACGCATCACGTTGGACCCCAACGGGGGCTGGCTGCTGAAGGACGCCATCGAGCTCTGCTCGGACCTGCACTCGGTCCTTGCCTACGCCGAGGACCCCGTCGGGCCAGAAGGAGGCTTCTCCGGCCGGGAGACGATGGCCGAATTCAAGCGCGCCACTGGCCTGCAGACAGCCACGAACATGATCGCCACGGATTGGCGCCAGATGGCCCACGCCATCCGCTCCAACGCCGTCGACATCCCCCTCGCCGACCCCCACTTCTGGACCATGCAGGGCTCGGTCCGCGTCGCCCAGCTCTGCAACGACTTCGGCCTGACCTGGGGATCACACTCCAACAACCACTTCGACATCTCCCTGGCCATGTTCACGCATGCAGGGGCAGCAGCACCGGGCAGAATCACGGCCCTGGATACGCACTGGATCTGGCAGGACGGACAGCCCCTCACCAAGGAACCCCTTGCCATCAAGGACGGCTACATCACCGTCCCGCAGCGCCCGGGCCTCGGCATCGACCTCGACCGCGACGCTCTCAAGGCCGCACACGAGCTCTACCTCGAGCACGGCCTGGGGTCCCGCGACGACGCTGCCGCCATGCAGTACCTCGTACCGGACTGGCAGTTCGACCCGAAGAAACCCTGCCTCGTTCGTTGACCACCGACACGAGCGAGCGGCCGGGAGTGCCGCCCCGCCCTTGCACCGACCGCAGGGCCGGGGCGGCCACCAGTCCACCCAGGGCACAGCGGTGACGGGGGTCCTTGCAGGATTCACCATTGTCGGGATCGTCATCGTCGTCGGCTACATCGCCGGCCGCCTGCAGGTCGGTGGCCCGACAGCGCCGCAGACACTCACACAGATCGCATTCTTCATCACCAACCCCGCCCTGCTCCTCACCGTCCTCGCCGAAGCGGACATCGCGGAGATCTTCTCCGCCTACGTTCCTGTGGCCGTCATCTCGGCGCTCGGCACCGCAGCTCTGTATGTTCTGGCAAGCAGGATCTTCTTCCGCCGGCCCGCAGCAGAAACCGCCATCGGCGCGATGTCCAGCTCCTATGTCAACGCGAACAACATCGGCATCCCCATCGCCGTCTACGCCCTGGGCAACGCGACCCCCGTTGTGCCGGTGCTGCTCCTGCAGCTGCTGATTCTCGCCCCGGCCTACCTGGCCCTGCTCGATCTCACCTCCGGGCAGGCACCCTCCCTGCAACGCATCCTGAGCCAGCCCTTCCGGAACCCTATGATCATCGCGTCCTTTATCGGAGTCGCCTTGTCCTGGACCGGGATGGAGCTGCCGAACGTCGTCTGGGAACCGCTTCTACTCCTCGGGGGCGCCGCAGTGCCGCTGGTCCTCCTGGCTTTCGGGATGTCCCTCCATGGGAGCTCACCGTTGACGAAACGGACACACCGGGTCGACATCCTCACCGCCACCGTCCTGAAGTCACTCGTCATGCCGGCGATCGCCTACGTAGCGGCTGCTGTCATCTTCGGGCTCGACAATGAACTCGTCTTCGGTGCCGTTCTCATGGCCGCCCTACCCACGGCGCAGAACGTCTTCATGTTCGCGAGCCGGTACGACCAGGGTGTCGCTACGGCCCGGGACGTCGTCCTCCTCTCCTCGGTCGGTGCCATCCCTGCCCTCCTGGTGACGGCAGCGGTCCTTTCCTAAACCTGTATGACAGGTTGAAAACCTGTACTATAGGTGGACGATGCATGCCACCAAGTCTGCCGACGAAGGATGATTCATGACCGACACCAGATTTCAGAACCCCCTTGCCGGCCTATCAGGAGGAGTTGCAACCACAGACCGCATCCGACACGTCAAGCTATCGACCCTGACGCTGCCGCTGCCCACCCCGATCAGTGATGCCAAGGTCCTCACAGGTCGGCAGAAGCCGATGACGGAGATCGTGTTCCTCTTCGCCGAGGTCACCACCGAAAGCGACCACCACGGCATCGGCTTCAGCTACTCAAAACGCGCCGGCGGCCCTGCACAGTACGCCCACGCCAGGGAGATCGCCGACAACCTCCTCGGCGAAGACCCCAGCGACATCGGTCGGCTCTACCAGAAGCTCCTCTGGGCAGGTGCGTCGGTCGGGCGTAGCGGGGTTGCAACCCAAGCCATCGCCGCCCTCGACATCGCCCTCTATGACCTGAAAGCGAAGCGGGCCGGTTTACCCCTGGCGAAACTGCTAGGCGCCTATCGCGACTCGGTGCAGACCTACAACACCTCCGGTGGCTTTCTTCAGGCTCCGATCGATGAAGTGAAGGAACGCGCCACACAATCCCTCCAGGAGGGTATCGGTGGCATCAAGATCAAGGTCGGCCACCCGGATTCCCGGGTCGATCTCTCACGTGTCACGGCGATCCGCGAGCACCTCGGAGCGGACGTCCCGCTGATGGTGGATGCGAATCAGCAGTGGGACCGGCCGACTGCCATGCGCATGGGCCGAACCCTCGAACAGTTCGACCTGGTCTGGATCGAAGAACCCCTGGATGCCTACGACGCCGAGGGCCACGCCCAACTCGCCCAGGCTCTCGACACCTCGATCGCGACCGGCGAGATGCTCTCCAGCGTCAGCGAACACATCAGCCTCATCGAAAACCGATCCGTCGACATCATCCAGCCCGACGCCCCGCGCATCGGAGGCATCACACCCTTCCTTCGACTCGCCGCCCTGGCCGATCAGGCGGGACTGCAGCTGGCCCCGCACTTCGCCATGGAGATCCACCTGCACCTCGCGGCCACCTACCCCCGGGAGCCATGGGTGGAGCACTTCGAATGGTTGAACCCGCTGTTCAACGAACGCCTCGAAACCCATCAGGGACGCATGATCGTCCCCGACCGCCCGGGCCTCGGCTTCACGCTCAGCGCTCAGGCCCGTGCCTGGGTCACCGACACCGTAGAGTTCGGGAGGAAATGAGCAACCTCAGCACCACCGTCGCCGATTCACTCCGACAGCAGATCATCAGCGGGCAGCTGCACCCTGGAGACAAACTGCCGGCCGAAAGCGCACTCGAGCAGGAATTCAGGGTCAGCCGCACCGTGATCCGGGAAGCCTTGTCCCGGCTGCAGACCGCCGGACTTGTCGAGAAGTACCGGGGGAAGGGCACGTACGTCCTGACCCGCCCGAGCGGCCGCCCCTTCACCGCACCGGTCCAGGAGGCGCACAGCCACCAGGACCGCCTTGATCTGCTGGATTTCCGCATAGGCCTGGAGACGGAGACAGCCGCTCTGGCTGCGCAACGCCGGTCCACGGCGCAGCTGGGGGCTATCGGTGACGCCCTGAATGCCTTCGCTGCGTCACGGCAGAAACCGTCTGCAGCCGTCACGGCTGATTACGAGTTCCACCGCCGTATCGCCATCGCCGCGAACAACCGCTTCTACCTCGACCTGCTCGAGTCCCTCGGAACGACGATGATCGCAATGCCTCAGACTCGTCTGATGCACAGCGGTCCAGAAGCACAGGGTGCCCACTACGGTCGCGTGCTCGATGAGCACCAGGCGGTTCATGACGCCATTCAACGCAGGGATCCCCAGGGCAGCGCAGCTGCAATGCGGACACACCTGTCGAACTCGCGGGCACGCCTAGCTCCGATTCGCGCTGAGTGACCAGGAGCCCTTCTCCTGTTCCGGGAACTCGGTGCCGGCCGCGAATCAGGCGAAGCAGATTGTCCAGAAGCGGGAGGCGCCCGGAATCGATGCCGGTGAGCAGGGACCGGATGATCGGCTCGTTCCGTCCGGGTCCGAGGCCGGCGCGCCGCTCGACGGACGGGGCGCGGGCCTGAGCGCGGGTAGTAGATGTCGTGCAGTTCCAGGTGGCGGACCGCCATCCTGTCGTGCCGCCAATGAGTCCGGCACGGTGTGGCATTCACAACCCTGGTATCCGCAGGTTCGACACCCGGATGCGGTCCTCTGTCCGGACTACCGTCGGGGCGTACTTCCCCGGATGATCGTCTCGGTGGGAATCGGCGCAGGGCCATCACCGGTGTCCTCGCCTCGGGCGTCGTAGGCGGTTCCGGTCGCCAACTGGAGGGCGCGCCGTCCGACGTCCTCGAGGGGGATGCGCACCGTGGTCAGCGCCGGCGTGATGTCACGGACGGTCGGGATGTCGTCGTAGCCGGCGACAGCGATCTCCGTGCCGGGTTCGATCCCGGCGTCGCGCAGGGCGGAGACGACGCCCACGGCCATGACGTCGTTGACGGCGAACACCAGGTCCACCGACGCCCCCGAGGCAAGCAGCTGCTCGGTGCCACGGTAACCGCCGTCGCGCGTGAAGTCCGAGTGGATGATGCGCTCGGGCGGCACGGAGATACCGTGGTCGGCGAGTCCTGCCATGAAACCGGCAAGCCGATCCGCTGCCGTCCGGATCTCCGGCGGCCCGGCCACCACTCCGATGTCCCGGTAGCCGAGCTCCACGAGAGTGACGGCCAGGTTCCGGGCTCCGCCGAAGTTGTCAAGGAGCACGGTGGCGAACGGCGCCGCGTCCTGGCTGATGAACGCGACCTTGCCGCCCATGTCCTCGAAGGAGGAGAGCTCTTCGCGGAGCTGCTCCTCGAACGCGGAGCCCGAGGACCTCGAGCCGGCGAGGATCATCACGCGAGGCCGCTGTCCGCGCAGTGCCCGCACGATGGCCAGCTCCCGCTGCGCGTCACGACCGGTCACGGCGATCGTGACCACGAGACCTTCCTCGCTGGCCGCATCGATCACGCCGGCGGCGATACTGGAGAAGTAGGGGTCGGCGATGTCCGACACCAGGAGAGCGGCCGTGGTGGTGGTGCCCTTGGCCACCGCCTGGGCGAAGAGGTTCGTCGTGTAGCCCAGCCGCTGCGCCGCCTCGACGACGCGCTGCCGGTACGCCTCGTTGACCTTGCGCGCACTGCCGTTCAGGGACCTCGACGCCGTGGCGAGCGAGACGCCCGCTTCCCGTGCCACGTCGTGCAGTGTCGCGGGACTTCTACTCACCGGTGCCGACATCGCTTCAACTCCTGAAGATACGGGCGGCCAACCGCTGCGGTTACGCGTCCTGACGATCCTTGAAAGGGCCATTGTTGCATGGGGCAGAATGGATGACCCGGCGGACGAGCGAATGGTAAGCGCTTTCTCTGCTACTCCGATCGGGATCGCATTCCTGTCCGATGATGGCGGAACCGCAAAAGCCTGCATGTCGTCAGCACCCCCGCCTTCCCGTCTCCATACTGGGACCGAGCGCCCCCAGCGGCCTGTTTCGGGTTGGCGGCGGCCGCGCGTGCAGCGGAATGTCACCCTGGAATACTCGTGATAGCACCGAGCTGGGCGGTAACCGGCACGACTATCGGGCGGTGGCGGCCTTGCGCGCGACGTGGACGGCGTCCCGGGTCGTGGTGCGGATGCGGTAGAGGCTGGAGCTGGCCGCAATGTAAAGGGTGCGACCGTCGTCGCCACCGAAGCACAGGTTGCCGATCCTCTCCGGTACCGCGATCCGCAGGATCCGCTCCCCGGAAGGCGCGAAGACCTGGACGGCATCCAGGCTCGAACTCCACACGTTGCCGTGCTCGTCGACACGGATCCCGTCCGGCAACCCGGGCGAGACCTCGGTGAAGACGCTGCCGTTCTTCGCGTGCCGGCCCCCATGGACGTCGTAGGCGTGGATCGCGTGCCCTACCGGCCGGTCCGCGTCCACTTCGCCGCTCGCTGGGGACACGGACGAATCCGCGACGTACAGTGTCTTTTCGTCCGGGGAGAACGCGAGTCCGTTGGGAGCTTCGACGTCGATCACGACGGGCACGACGGAGCCATCGCGCGGGTCGAAGCGGAACACGTACCGGTCCCCGTACTCCTCCTCGCCGGCGTGCCCCTCGTCGGGCCGCATGATCCCGTAGGACGGGTCACTGAACCAGATGGTCCCGTCGGACTTCACGACGACGTCATTGGGGGAATTCAGCCGTACGCTCCCGAACCGGTCGACCAGCGTCCTCGGCGCGGGGCTGTCGCCCGGCCGTACCGAGAGATCACGCTGGACGGCACGGCGACCGTGTGAGCACTCCACCACGTTTCCCTCGAGATCGAGGGTGCGGCCGTTGGCGAACTCCGCATCGTCCCGGAAGACCGTCAGGTCGCCCGTCTCCTCGCTGAACTCGACGATCCGGTTGTTGGGGATGTCGCTGAAGCGGACAGCGCGGCGCTCCGGCAGCCACACCGGCCCTTCCGCCCAGAGGGTACCGGTGGCTACCCGTCGCAGCTCGGCGCCCCGCTCGAGTAGAGGTGTCGACGTCATGTGTATCCCCTAGGATGTCGGTGCCGATGGGACCGCTGGCGCACTGGAAGCGATGCCCCCTGGCATGGTGCTATGCAGCCTTGGTTCCGTGTTCTGCCTTGACAGGCGACTTTATCGGACGTTCGAGCGACCGACCGCGTCGGGCGGCACAGGACCGGTTGGGGCCGTCCCTGTGCCGCCCGACGGTGTTCTGCCTAGACGCTGCTGGTGGCGTCCTGTACTTCGCCGACGAGTTCTTCGAGGATGTCCTCGAGGAAGAGCATGCCGGTGGTGTTACCTTCGGCGTCGAAGACTCGGGCGATGTGTGCGCCGGTCCGGCGCATGGTTGCCAGGGCGTCTTCGAGGTCGCTGCTGCGGTATGCGGAGGCGAGCCGGCGGATACGTTTTTGTGGGATCGGTTGAGTGAAGGCCTCGGGTGTGGTGAGGTCCATGACGTCCTTGAGGTGCACGTAACCGACCGGTTCGCCGGAGACGGTGAGGATGTAGCGGGAGTACCCGTGCGCGTCGACGGTTCCCTGGATGTCGGCGGGGCTCGCGGTTTCGGGCAGGTGCACGATGTCCTGGATGGGCACTTCGACGTCGGCGACGGTCTTCGAGGTGAACTCGAAGGCGTTGGTCAGGGTTCCGCTGCCATCGGCGAGGAGGCCTTCCTTCGTGGACTGCTCCACGATGGTCGCGACCTCGTCGAGGGTGAACGCGCTGGTCGCCTCGTTCTTCGGTTCGACCTTGAACAGGCGCAGGATGCCGTTGGCGATGCCATTGAGGGTCCAGATGACGGGTTTGACGACCTTCGACACGAACACCAGCGGGGGTGCGAGGAGCAGGGCTGCCCGGGTGGGGACGGAGAAGGAGATGTTCTTCGGGACCATCTCACCGAGGACCACGTGCAGGAACGTGACCAGGAGCAGGGCCACGACGAACGCGATCACGCCGATGGCTTCGGGTGGGATCGGGGTCAGTGCCAGCGGGTATTCGAGGAGGTGGTGGATCGCCGGTTCGGAGACGTTCAGGATCACCAAGGAGCACACGGTGATGCCGAGCTGGCTGGTGGCCAGCATCAGCGTGGCGTGTTCCATCGCCCAGAGCGTGGTTTTCGCGGCTTTGCTGCCCGCGTCGGCCTTCGGCTCTATCTGGGAGCGGCGGGCGGAGATGACGGCGAATTCCGCGCCGACGAAGAAGGCGTTGGCGGCCAGCAGGATGAACAGCCAGATGATGCCGGGCAGGTACTCACTCATCGGGCGGCGTCCTTCACGATACGTTCGACGACTTGGTCGTGGGCGTTCTTCGGGCCATTCGGGGTGTTCGAGGACTGGGCCGGCTCGGCCGGGGTGAAGCGGATGCGTTCCACGTGTGACCCGACGACACGCTCGACCCGCAGGGTCCCGCGGTCGAGGTTCGCACCGTCCAGTGTCTCGCCGTCGAGGTCGACCTCGTCGCCGAGTTCGGGCATGCGGTCCAGGACGTCGGTCATGTACCCGGCGATGGTGTCGTAGTCCTCGCCCTCGGGCACGTCGATACCGGTGCGTTCCTTCAGCTCGTCCGGGCGCAGTGACGCGTCGAACGTGACGGATTTACCGGTGCGGATCACGCCCACGTGCGCGCGGTCGTGTTCGTCCTCCAGCTCACCGACGATCTCCTCGATGAGGTCCTCGAGGGTCACGATGCCCGCGGTGCCACCGTGTTCGTCGGTGACGATCGCGACCTGCAAGCCCTGTCCGCGAAGGAGACCGAGGAGTGTGTCCACGCTCATGGACTCCGGCACCCGCAGGGGCTCGACCATCAGCTTGTCGGCGGTCACGATGTGCCGTGCGTCCAGGGGGACCGCGAAGGCCTGCTTGAGGTGGATGACGCCACGGATGTCGTCATTGTCCTGCCCGATGACAGGAAAGCGGGAGTACCCGGTGCTGACGGCTGTCGCGATGATGTCAGCGGCGGTGTCGGAGAACCGCACGGACGTCATACGCACCCTGGGTGTCATGACGTCATCGGCCGTGTGGTCCGAGAACAGCAGGGTGCGGTGCAGGAGTTCGGCGTGGTCCTGATCCAGGGACCCCTCGAGGGCTGAGCGGCGCACCAGGGACGAGAGTTCCTCGGCACTGCGTGCCCCGGAGAGTTCCTCCTTCGGTTCGATACCGAAGGAGCGGATGATCTTGTTCGCAGTGTTGTTGAACAGCAGGATCACGGGTTTCAGGACCATGGTGAACAGGGCCTGGAACGGGACGACGAACTTCGCCGTCTGCCGCGGCAGGGCCAGGGCGAAGTTCTTCGGCACGAGCTCACCGATGACCATGGAGAACACGGTGGCCAGGAAGATCCCCACGACCGCGCCGATGCCGGGCACGATCGATTCGGGGACGCCCGCACCGAGCAGTGGACCGCGGAGCAGCGAACTGATGGCGGGCTCGAACGTGTACCCGGTGAGCAGCGTGGTCAAGGTGATGCCGAGCTGGGCGCTCGAGAGGTGCGTCGAGGTGATCTTCAACGCCTTGATAGTAGGCTTCAGGCCCTTTTCACCGCGAGCGTCGCGGGCTTCCAGATCGCCTCGGTCGAGGTTCACGAGGGCGAATTCGGAGGCCACGAACATGCCGGTGCCGACAGTGAGGATCAGGCCGACGCCGATCATGACCAACTCATACATGGTGCGCCCCCCATCCTCGATCGGCCGGCGGTCCGGCGGTCAGGCAGGTGAGGGGCACGGGTCTATGTGAAGGAGGGTCGTCCATGATGCACAAAATCATACCAACGCTGGATGAGAAGTGGATGGGAGAAGGACGATCCAGGGGACGCCCTACCATCCCTGCCCTGCACTGGCTGGGTGCTGGCGCTCTTAAGCCGATAGCTCAAGATCAAGAACGAAGGCCTGGAGCGGGGCGGCAGCCTGTGAGCTGTGGTCCGCTTTTCCGAGCCGGGTGTGCCTAGAGTAGGATAGTCGGCCTATCGGCCGGTCGACCACTGAAGTCAACCGTAGGGAGAACATCATGGGACTCGACGACAAGATCAGCAACGCCGCCCAGAAGCTCGGCGGACAGGGCAAGGAAGCCGCCGGCAACGCCACCGGCGATGAGAACCTCAGGGCCGAAGGACAGGGCGACCAGGCAAAGGGCGACCTCAAGCAGGCCGGCGAGAAGGTCAAGGACGTCTTCAAGAAAGACTGACCACACCGGGCAGCGCTAACCGCCGTGAGTCAGTGAGCACGAAAGGGAGCGTACCGACCAGGTGCGCTCCCTTTGTTCTGCCCGCCCGATCCCTCGGCCCGGTGTCGTCAGCGGCATACGCGCGGTGAATCGATTCGGGTGTTCCGCGGACCTGGGGCCCAGCGAGAGCGGCAAGGCTCAGCGGGTCTCAGGTTCCGGACGGATGCCTAGCGGCGTGCCCCGGATCGGACGCGCTGCACCAGGAAGAGGGCCACGGATGCGACGAGAACGACCAGCCCTACGTAGAGCAGGAACTTCAGGGTCTCGACTGCTACGCCGAGAATGAGCAGGACGAGGGCGACGAGGGCGAGAACGATCAGTAGGGATTTCATGGTTCCAGTATGTCGGGCCACCTGGCTCAACCCCGAATCGGTCGTAGCCGGCGCCCCGTCCGCTTCGAGCCGTGACAGTTCTGATGCCCCGACGGTTGCTGTGCGTGATGGAGTGCAGGGGTCCTAGCCGAACGGATTGGTGTCCTGGCAGGACACCTGGTCGGCCGTCTGGTTGATCGTGCCCGTGACGTCAGGGGCTTTGAGCTTGTCGATGCCATCCCGGGCGTCGTTCCCGAGGTAGACCTGGATGCCGTTCACGGATTCATCCGGTGAAACGACGTGCGCGGGGATACCGAGTGCTGCGGCGAGGGTGTTCGCGGCGTCAGCGTAGCCGTCGCTGTAGTAGACCCCGGTCAGCGGCGTGGGTGGCGCCGGGATGTCCTGCACCTGGGTGAACCCGGCGGCCTGGAGCTGGGGCCACAAGGTCGCACCGGTGGCCGTGCCGCCGCTACCGTCCGCGACGGTCACGGGTACCAGACCCGGCGCCGGCCCCTCGCCCTGACCGGGCGCGTCCCCGGCGGATGGTTGTCCGGCGCCCTCATCGTCGGTGGTGCCGGCCGCGGCCACGGTCAGGTCAGCATCGGCGCGCAGCGCGGTGAAGAGTCCGGCGGCGATCGGCGCGTCGAGGGCGAGGCGGTTGGGATCGGCTGCGGGGACTGTGGGCACTGCGATGAAGTTGACCTTTCCCGGATCGATGTCCTTCATCCGATCGGCGATGGTCACCATGGCGGGGATGGAGGCGAGCCCGCTATCGACCGAGAGGTTGCTGGTCAGTGCGTCCGCGATCGCGAGGATGCGCTGAGGGTTCCGTAGTGTTCCCTCATCTTTCATCTTGCGGGTCAGCGATCCGAGGAAAGCCTGCTGGGCCTGAATCCTGCCGAGATCACCTCCGTCGCCGAAAGCAGCCCGCGCACGGAGGAAAGCCAGGGCTTGCTCCCCCTGCACGCTGGAGGTACCCGCGGGTAGTTTGAGACCTGATTTGGGTTCATCGATGGCCTCGGTGACGCAAACGTCCACCCCGCCCACGGCATTGGAGAGCTCGGTCACAGCGTGGAAGTCCGCCAGCATGAAGTGGTCGATCTCCAGCCCGGTCAGTTCATTGACCGTGTCGACCGCGCACCCCGGGCCCGCGTCGTGCATCGCGCTGTTGATCATGGAGCCCGGCCGCTCCTCGAACTGTCGACCGGTCCGCCCATCGACGCAGGAGGGGATATCGACCAGAAGGTCTCGCGGGAAGCTCAGGACGTTGACAACCGAGTTGTCCTCCGCGAGGTCGAGCAGCATCATGACATCCGACTGTCCGTACCCTTCCGCATCGTCCTCGGAGCCATACTCCGCGTTGGGACCACTTCTGGTGTCCGACCCCAGGACCAGAATCTGCAACCGGTCCGTCCGGTCGTCCGCGACACCCTCGGTGCGACCACCACCGGCATTGAGATCGAACGAGTCGACGTTCGTGACCAGCCGAACGGTCCAGTAACCGGCGAACACGACGACGGCAGTCACTGCGCTGAGGGCGATGAGGGAGACGAGGCGAAGCCAACGCGGGCGTGGAGGTTGCAAGGGGGCCGAGGTCGCCGCTACGAGGCGGCCCTGCTCGGGGTAGGCCAGGCGCCGGTCAGTGGCAGGGCCTGAAGCGTGATCTGGTTCGCTGGTCAAGCGTGTTTCCTCCGAGTCGGGGTCCGTCCGCGCAGGCAGGACCGTGCAGACCGGGCGATACGGGCTGCCACGATAGCAGTCGGGTATGGACGTCGACTGGGAGACCGTATCCGAGTCGCGCTTCGTCATCGATTCCGTCACGGGTCGGTCATCCTCGATGCCGGGTTCGACGCCGAACGGACCGGGTGCGTACCGTAGAAACAGTGACTCCTTCCTCGTCGACCGCGCACAGCCCGAAGAACCGACTGGCGTCGACTGCCGGGCACGCCGCACGAGGCGCCCTGATAGGCCTGGTCGAGCTGGTGCCAGGCGTCTCCGGTGGCACGGTCGCGCTCGTCCTGGGGATCTATGACCGCCTCGTCGTCTCGGCGCACAACCTCATCCGGGGCGCCGTTCTCACCCTCACGCGGATGGGCGGCCGCCGTGGTCGGTCAGCGGCCGCATCTCGATTCGCCGGTGTTTTCGCCGGCGTGGAGTGGCCGCTGATCCTGCCGCTGGCCGTCGGCATGTTCCTGGCGCTGTTCGCTCTGTCCGGTCCCCTGCATTCCTTCGTCGAGACGGAACCTGTCATCTCAAAGGCATTGTTCCTCGGCATGGTCTCCGCGAGCCTGCTGGTCCCGATCAGCATGATCCGCGCCTCCGGCCCCTCCCGTCCTCACCACAGGCCAGTGACACTGTTCTCCGGCTTGTTCTCCGGGCCGGCCGTCGTCCTCGTCGTCGCGGTGGGCGTTTTCCTGCTCCTGGGTCTGCCCACCCTCGCGGTGGAAGAGCCATCCGGCTGGGTCATCGTCCTCAGCGGGGCCGCCGCAGTCTGCGCCCTGGCGCTTCCCGGGCTCTCCGGATCCTTCGTCCTGCTTACCTTCGGAATGTACGAACCGACCCTGGCCGCAGTCAGCGCACGCGAGGGAGGCTACCTGGCTCTCTTCGTCACCGGCGCACTCCTCGGACTCGTCTCGGTGGTGCAACTGCTCACCTTCCTCCTGCGTGTTCACCGACGCGCGGTTCTTCTGGTCGCTACCGGCCTCATCCTCGGTTCGCTCCGGGCCCTCTGGCCGTGGCAGGACGGAAGCACCCTCCTGGCACCGGCTGCAGGAGATTGGGCGGGTCCTGCGCTCACCTTCCTGGCAGGCGCACTGGTGGTGCTCGCCCTGTGGTGGCGGGACCGCTCCAGGAACGCCGGCCCGGTGTCCGGAGGACAAGCATGACCGTGCAGCCCGAGCCTGAGGAGAAGGACCGCGGGGAACATCGTCCGGGAGCCACGACGTCGCGCGCCATGATGCAGCGAATCCGCAGCGGTGCGGTGCTGGCGGCACTGACGACGACGACAGCGGTCCTCGGGCGGATCCTCATCATCGCGATCACGGTCGCGGGCCTGTTCTACCTCCTGTCGGCACTGTGGGTCGTCGTCCTCCCACTGATTCTCGCCCTGCTCCTTTCCTCGATCCTGTGGCCCGTCAACAAGCTGCTCCGTCGCGTTCTGCCTGCCGCGGCCGCCGCCGCGATCACGGTGATCGCCCTGCTGGCCGCAGCACTCGGAGTCGGGTGGACCGCCGCGGTTCTCTCCATCGACGGCGTGCGGGATCTTTCGATACAGGCCGTGGACAACATACGGAACCTCGGCGACTTCGCCGAGACCCTGCCCTTCGCCGTCCCTGACGTCGACGAACTGCTCACCTCGGCCCTGGCATGGCTTCGCGAGAACGTAGGCGCGATCTACAGTCAGGTCTCCTCAGGCCTCGGCACGGTCGGGTCGATTACGGTGACGACGCTCCTGAGTCTTGTCCTGACGTTCTTCTGCCTCAAGGACGGCGACCATTTCTCAGGTTGGATGCTGCGGTGGACGACCGGCACGGTGTTCGTCCACGCCGCCGAGGTCCTCTCCAGAAGCTGGAGGGCACTATCCGCCTACGTGTCCTCGCAGGCGGCCGTAGCGCTCGTCGACGCCCTGTTCATCGGAGTCGGCCTCGCGGTTCTCGGCGTCCCACTCGCCCTGCCCCTGGCAGTCCTGATCTTCTTCGGCGGCTTCCTTCCCGTCATCGGAGCAGTAATCACCGGATTCCTTGCGGTACTCGTGGCACTGCTCTCCGACGGCTGGGTCACCGCACTGATCGTTCTTGGCATCGTGCTGCTGGTGCAGCAGCTCGAAAGCAACGTGCTGCAGCCGATCCTGGTCGGCAAGTCCCTCAAACTGCACCCCGCTGTGGTCCTGACCGGAGTGACCGCCGGCGGATCCCTCTTCGGAATCGTCGGAGCATTCCTGGCTACGCCCGTCATAGCCGTCGCGATGGTCGCCTTTCA
Source organism: Arthrobacter sp. TJ-240 (assembly GCF_058269195.1). Classification (NCBI taxonomy): domain Bacteria; kingdom Bacillati; phylum Actinomycetota; class Actinomycetes; order Micrococcales; family Micrococcaceae; genus Arthrobacter; species Arthrobacter sp. TJ-240. The sequence continues at coordinate 761,628 of NZ_JBZCNG010000001.1, read as the reverse complement.
GTACGCGCGGGAACAGGTCCTCGAATCCGCCTCGACACCCCACACGGACGCGGGTGAAGACCTCATGAGGACCGAGACCGAAGCCGCGACCTCCGATTCATGATCGCCTCGGCGTCCACATCCCCGACCCAGGGGCAATGAGGCTCCGGGTCCGCGCAGCAGGGTCCCGACATAACGATTGGCTCACATCCTTCCGCCCTCGCCCGGGACGGCCCGTGCTACCGGTGTGCGCCGTCCTGACACCGATCCATAGGAGTGGCTGATGGTCGGAGATGACTCCTGACAGGAACCGGAGCGGTGTCTGCGCCCCTCTGGACGGTTCCGGTTGAGGACACGATCGCTACGCTGGATGCCGGTCCGAAACGATCCCGGCTGACACAGGATTCATGGCTGCGGGTCGTCCACACACCTCAGAAGGAGCATGACAGTGAGCATCAAGTCGCGGGATGAAGCCGCCATCAGCCCGCCCCAGCGCCCGGCCGAGGCAGCGGGAACCATCACCGCATCAAGGGCGCGACTGGCGTTGCCGGTATTCATTCCAGCGTCGGTGCTGATCGTACTTTTCGTTGCGTTCGCCCTCATCGCACCGGACACGGCCTCCTCGCTCTTCGCGGGCATCCAGAAGAACGTCATCGGTGCGTTCGGCTGGTACTACGTGGCCCTCGTGGCCTTCTTCGTCGTGTTCGCCCTCTGGGTCGGATTCAGCCGTTACGGTGACATCCGCCTCGGCAAGGACGAGGACAAGCCCGAGTTCTCCACCATGTCCTGGTTCGCGCTCCTCTTCGCGGCAGGCATGGGTATCGGTCTGGTGTTCTGGGGGGTGGCCGAACCGCTCAATCACTTCGCGAGCCCTCGTCCTGGAGTCACCGGTTCCGACATCCAGTTGGGCCAGCAGGCCATCACGCAGACCTTCCTCCACTGGGGACTTCACGCGTGGAGCATCTACGTCGTCGTCGGCCTCTCCATCGCCTATGCCGTCCACCGGCGTGGCCGGCCCATCTCGATCCGTTGGACCCTCGAACCACTCCTGGGTGATCGCGTCAGGGGTGGTTGGGGCCACGCGATCGACGTCGTCGCCCTTGTCGGAACCCTGTTCGGAGTCGCGACATCCCTCGGACTCGGTGTCCTCCAGATATCCTCCGGCCTGGAGAGCGCCAACATCCTCGCGGCCACCGAGGCGACGCAGGTGGGGCTGATCCTCTGCATCACCACCCTGACCATCGTGTCGGTCGTCTCCGGCGTCGGGAAGGGGATGAAGTGGCTCTCCAACATCAACCTCGTGCTCGCAGCGCTGCTGCTGCTCGTGGTGCTCTTCGCCGGCCCCACCCTGTTCCTCCTGCGCGAGTTCGTCCAGTCGATCGGCCATTATCTGCAGAACGTCGTCGGCCTCACGTTCAACACGCTGGCGTTCTCCGGCGCGGAAGGTGAGGCATGGCAGGCTTCCTGGACCACCTTCTACTGGGGCTGGTGGATGTCATGGGCGCCTTTCGTCGGGATCTTCATCGCCCGCATCTCCAAGGGACGGACGGTACGGGAGTTCGTCGCCGGCGTCCTCCTCGTCCCCACGACGCTCGGATTCCTGTGGTTCTCCGTCATGGGTGGGTCCGCGATCTACCGCGAGATCTTCGGGCAGGGTGGCCTGATCGCGGATGACGGCTCCGTGGACACCGAGAACGCGCTGTTCGGGCTTCTCGGTAGCCTTCCCGGCGGTCCGGCGTTGCTGATCGGCGCCATCCTCCTGATCGCCATCTTCTTCATCACCTCGGCGGACTCGGGAGCCCTGGTGATGAGCATGATCTCCACGGGCGGTGACTCGAACCCGCGGAACTGGATCCGCGTATTCTGGGCGGTTCTTGCAGCGCTGGTCGCCATCGCCCTGCTGTTGGTGGGCGACACCGGACTCAGCTCGATCCAGACCGCGGCCATCCTCACAGCCCTGCCATTCAGCGTCGTCATGCTCCTCATGTGCGTCGCTACCGCCAGAGCCTTCCATGGCGAGCACCGGGCGTGGCAGGCCGCGCAGCGCAAGGCCGCTGCCGCGGCGATGGCGGACCGCGTCAGCGACCAGGTCAACGAGTCGATGTCGGACCAGGTCGAACGGCAGGTCCAGGAACACCTGGCGGACTACACCCGGGAGCAGGAGCCCACGAGCGCACTCGCGGACAGCACCCGGGATGCCCCGAGGTCGAATCCTGTCCCGCCTGCCTGAGCCTGTTCATTGTCGGTTCGTCCCTCGGCCTGCTGGGCGGGCAGGACAGGCCGAGGCCATACCAGGCAGCCCGAGTGCATGTGGCAAGGGGCAGTACCTCCACACATCCTGGTCACACCAGACCATTGCCTTGATACGTTCATGCCGAAGCAGCACGCGTATCCAGGAGTTCGACATCATGACCACCGCACCCACCGTCAGGCATATCGACGAAGCGACGCAGGAAATCTGGTCGGACGCCCGAGGCCGCATCTCGTTCAGGACCCTGATCGGGGACGGCACCACGTCGACCACGCAGCTTTGCTCGGGTGTCGCTCACCTCGGGCCGGGCGGCTGGCTGAGTCTTCACCGCCATGCCGCCGCCGAGGTGTATCAGGTGCTCACCGGCGAAGGGGTGGTGAGCCTGGCGGGCAAAGACCACACAGTACGGGCCGGCTCAGGCGTCTACATCCCGTCGGATGAAGAACACAGCATCCGCAACACGGGCGACGGCCCCCTCGAGTTCATCTACGTCTATGCCACCGACTCGATCACAGAGGTCGACTATGTCTGGTCCTGAATGAGCTCGTCAGTTGAGGTGGTTCACTTGCTCTTCGATGGGGATGGAGCCTGGAACCGTGATGCCCAGTTCTACGTCCTTCTGTCCTTCGATTTCGATCCGCAGGTCTCCTGAGATCACGAGGAACATCTCGTCTTCATCGTCGTGCGCGTGCCAGACGAGTTCGCGGAGACGGGCACGCGCACGACGATGCCGGTGTAACCGGGTCCCCTGGTTGCTCCTTGCAGGTTTCGGAGCAGTGGCTGCGTGGTGGGTCGGCGCAGCGGCCGCGCCATCTCCCGGCGAGAACTACGACTCGCCGGCGACAGGTGGGCTCGTCCTGGCCATGGTGTTCGTGATCATCTATCTGATCCAGAGAGAAACCGGCATCCGATTCAGGAGCATGGGGCTGCTGGCCGGGTTGGCCCTGGTCGGTATCGTCGTCAGTTGCATGGCGCTGTTCAGCATCTCTCTCGGCCTGGTGTCCTTCGGCCTGCACTGGGCCCTCACCCTCACCAGCATCATGGCGTTCGCCCTCACGACGTGGTTGGCTTCAGTGGCCTACCGCTCCGCAGCCCAGAGACTCCGCCGTGGATGAGATGCGCTTCGACGACGTCATTCACGCGCCGGCGATCAGGGCGAGGAGGCGCTCATGGCGGTGGATGGGGCCGACCTGCGCGGCCAAAGGGTGTAGCTCAGTGCCCAGATGAACTCGGCGGCGACAGCGATTCCGAGGATGCCATTCCACCCGGTCATTGCTTCGGTGCGAACCGGGTCATCGATCCACCAGGTTATTGCGGCGAGGATTCCTCCGGCGATCAGAGCAGCCCCGAGCGTTCGCAGGAAGTCAGCCCAGCACCGCTGTGTGTACTGCGCCCCGGTGATCCTCGACGGTGCGGGACCACCGGCAAACCGATGGGCAAATCGCGTATCAGCCCAAGCAACCATCCGGTGGCCGTACGTCACGGAGAACCCGATGTAGAGCGCGGCTAGGCCATGGTGCCAGGAAGCCGTAGCACCCGTCGACAGGTGGACGGTGACTGCCACCAGAAGCACCACATCGATCAGTGGAGCGCAGAGGAGCAGGACAGCTCCGAGCCGTCTGGCGCCGAGGATGTATCGGGCTGCCAGACCGGAAAGAACGGCGACCCAGAAGCCGACCTCGCACGCGATGATGACACCCAGGATCACGATTCCCCCTTTTTGGTACGACCGTGCCACGAAGTTATCACACGATCGTGCCAAAATGAGGGTCATGCCCAAGTTGATCGACAAACCAGCACGGGAACGGCTGGTCGGAGAGGCCGCCTGGCGGGTCGTCGTGCGTGACGGGATCACCAAGCTCTCCGTCCGTAATGTCGCAGGGGAGGCCGGCATAGCGGCCGGATCATTGCGCTACCTGTTCCCGACGCAGGAATCCCTGCGCGTCTACGTGCTGGACCTCGTCCGTCAGAGGGTTCTGGATCGCATCGCCGCGATCGAACGTGCTTCATCCATGCGGCAGACGGTGGAGGAATACTTCTCCCAACTCCTACCGCTCGACGCCGAGCGACGCGTGGAGATGGAAGTCTTCCTCTCGGTAGGGGTTCTTGCCTTCACTGATCCGGTGCTACAGCCCGCATACGATCGGGCGCATCAGGACCTACGGGGAGGGTGCTTGAAGTTTCTCGAACTGCTCACGGCGGATTCCAGATACAGCGGGCTTGACCCGGTGGCCGAGGCAGCGCGCACCCACGCCGTGATCGACGGGCTTGCTCTTCACCTCATCCGGCAACGCAGGAACGAAGACACGGGCTGGGCGTCGAAGGAACTCGCCCGCCATCTCGACTCCCTCGCCATGGTCGCTGCGTGAATCACATCGTGACTTCCAGGAGAAAGCACTGTACTCACCGCGCACCGTATGCACTGCGCACCGCGCGATCAGCAGAGGTGCGACCGATTCAGGCTGCTCGCCGCTTCCTCGGGCGGAATGGGTCGAGGTCGACGGTGAGACTGAGGGCGTGCGGAACAGGATCCGCGCACACGAGATCGTGCATCATGCTCAACCACTGCAGCGCCAGGGTTTCCTCAGTGAAGTACTCACCCGGATACACGGCACGCAGATAGGGGGCTGCGAGCACCTCGTCCATCGCCCCCTGACCGAGCATCGCCGCGGCGAGGATGTTCCGCGACGAGGACAGCACCTGGCGGGCGTCGGCGCTGATGTTCATGATGTGGTCGACCACGAGTAGGACGACGTACTGCCGATTGTCCGTCAGCTCGAAGCTGCGCCTCAGGATCATGAGCGCGTCCGCTTTCGAGATGGAGACATCCGCCTTGGCACGCACAGAGACGGCGCACCGCTCGAAACGGACGACGTCGAAGCGGTCATCGAAGGTGTAGGCGTTGATCACAGGACTCTTCCTCGGTCGACAGGGGGCGCAGCACTACCGAGGCAGCGTCGGTACACCAACTCAACGCATCAGCATTGTGAGACCAGTCGGAAAGAACCAGTCCCTGATTCTACTGACCAGCCCTGCTCCCCGCCAGCTTCGACCACCGGGAAACCAAGGTGCGAAGCAGCAGCCGGCGTCCTCCCGACAGCCCGTGATGCCACCTGCCCGAGGGACGCCTGCCGGCGGCCAAAGCACTCGGCGCATCGCTGGGCGCAAGTCTGCGCACAGTTCTGCACGCCTATCAGGACCTGCGTCACCAGGGCCTGATCGAGTTACGCCGGGGACGCGGCGCTGTCGTCATAGCCCCGGAGACGGATAGAACACCTCGCCCGTGACCGAGTCAGATCCGTGGTTCTGGCTCGGCGTGTTCCTACCCACAACCGGGGTGCTCCTCGGCGCCCTCGCGCTCACCCTGAGCTGAAGCGGTCCGGCAGACTCACCGGATGGGGGCGCCGGCTTTTCATTGCGGCCCTCTCGGCCATTTCCGTCTTCACCACCGCGTCGCTCCCCGTCATGCTCAGCGGCCAGGTCGGACTCACGGACCCACTGCTTGCCCCCGATCCGCGGACCATGATGGGCGTCACCGCCGCCCTCAGCCTCCTCCACGGTGCCCTCGCAGCCCTCATCACCGGCGGACGCCTCCTCGCCACCCCGACCGAGGGCACCAACCCCACTCCGGCCCTCGAGCTAGGACCGAACAAGATCGCCGGCTGGACCACCACCACGACCGCCTAGCTTCCTTGGTTCGCGCCCTCCATGCGTACCTCTGGCCAGGCTGACCACCCCCTGCGGCAGGCGGATACCGCACCTGTTGACGGCCAGCATCATGTAAAGCACACTGGACTATGTAAAGCGACATGTACATACGAGGGGGCAGCGATGACGGATCAGGGCGTACGCACGAAGTGGGGTCGCACGACCTTCGGAGCAGGGCGGTACCCGGCCATGGCGATCGCTCTCCCGTGCGGGATCGTGATCGGCGCCCTGCTCGGTGTTCTGGCTGCCATGCTCGGTGTCGGTGGATCCGACCCCGTGCTTGTAGGAGCAGTGTTCGCCGTCTGCCTCGCACCCCCTTCGACGATGCTGGCCTACCTCCTCGTGGTCGACCGGTCGACCATGACGGGCGCTGCCGAGCGACCGGAGGAGTCCGTGGAGGCGGGCTGGTACGAGAAGGCAGCTGCCGGGGCCTTGACGGATATCGTCCTTGTCGCCGGAGTCACCGCGACCGTCCTTTCCTTCATCCCGGAGGAATTCGTCCTGGACCCCAGTCTCCTGCTGGCCGCCGTCGTCGCCCTGGCCTTCCTCTCGGTCGCGGTACGTTACCTGCTCCAGCGATACCGAGGCTGACGTGCGGAACCTGGTCAATGAATCCCGCACGCGGCTTCAGTGGTCCCAGCAGAAGCTCGCCGACGAGCTCGGCGTCTCCCGTCAGACGATCATCTCCATCGAGCGCGGGCGCTTCGATCCGTCATTGCCGCTGGCCTTCCGGCTGGCGGCGATCTTCGGGACGTCCATCGAAGAGCTCTTCTTTCCCGACGACGCATCCTCCGTGGGAGCGGCCGCAGACGCATCCGCCACCTCCGTGGATTCCCAGGCATGAGCACCACCGCCGTGGCTGGTGCGAGTTGAGGGTCCCGTCGGTGACGGGAAGCAGTGGGGTTCGTGTTACGTGGGTTGCTGGCCGACGACACCGGTTTCGTAGGCGCGGATGACCGCTTCAACTCGGTTGCGGAGGCCGAGTTTGGAGAGCACCCGCCCGACGTTTGCCTTGACGGTCGACTCGCTGAGGTACAGAGTCGCTGCGATTTCGCTGTTGGTCTCGCCTTGACCGATGAGGACGAAGATCTCGCGTTCCCGTGCAGTGAGCTCGGACAGTGCGTCGTCGTCTGCCTTGGTGGTCCGATGCGCAAGGAGGTGCGGCGCGGCGATCTGGATGAGTTTCGCGGTGATGCGTGGGGACACGGCAGCGTCTCCGGAATGAATGGCGCGTATTGCGGCTACGAGATCGTCAGGGCGGGTGTCCTTCAGCAGGAAGCCGGCCGCCCCGGCCTCGAGCGCACCGAAAGCGTATTCGTCGATGTCGTAGGTGGTGACGACAAGGACGCGGGTGTCCGGATGGAGACGAGTGATGCGTTCGGTTGCTTCGATGCCGCCGATTCCCGGCATGCGGATATCCATGAGTACGACGTCGGGCTGGAGCCGGCCGACAGCGCTGACCGCTTGTGCGCCGTCGGACGCTTCACCCACGACGACCATTCCGGGATTGACGTCCAGCATCAATCTGAAGCCGTAGCGGACGAGTTCCTGGTCGTCGACGAGCAACACCCGTATGTCGTCGCTCATGGTTGCGGTTCCTCGCGTCGTAGTCGTACGAAGACGCGCCACCCGCCATCTTCGTGGGGTCCGGCCTCCACCGTCCCAGCGTAGAGTGTCGCTCTTTCCCGGATGCCGAGAAGGCCGCGGCCTGTAGGCGAGGGCATTGGTGCGGGCGCGGGCGCGGGCGGTGCGGTGTCCCGGACGAGGATAGTCACTGCTTCCGTAGCCCACATGACCGTCACCGTGACGTCTTCAACCCCGCGGGCGTGGCGGAGGACGTTCGTCAGTGATTCCTGCACGATCCGATAAACGGTGAGGCCAAGACCGGGGTCGGTCGAGGGCACCCCTGTCACGCTGAGTCGTACGGGCAGTCCGGCTGATGCGAACTCGGCTGCGAGCGCGGTGAGGTTGGACGCAGTCGGTTGCGGTGTGTGGTCCTGCGCTGAACTCTGCTCGTCGCCTCGAACACCCCCGAGGAGGCGGCGCACTTCCACCAGGGTTCGGCGGCCGGTCTCGGCAACTCGTCCGATTGCTGCTTTCGCTTCAGCGGGGCGTTCGTCTGCGACAGCGTGCGCACCGTCGGAGACGGCGATGATGACTGAGAGGCTGTGCGCGATGACGTCGTGCATCTCGCGCGCAATGCGTTCGCGCTCGAGGGCTCTGGCGATCTCTCCTTGTTGATCCCGCTCGCGCGCCAGTCTGTCCGCTCGGTCGAGGAGCTCGCCGACATGGCGTCGCCGGTGTCCCACGTTCATTCCGAGCAGTGCCGCGATCAGCAGTGCCGCGGCGATGATCAGATAGGCGTTCGCCCAGTCCAACAGCGGATCCCTGGTCAGGACTCGCGGGGCCAACCCCAGAATGGGCGGCCCGATGATCCCCCGAACGGACAAGGCCATCGCCCCTATCGCACCGCAAACCATGGCAACACCGAAATAGGTCCAGCCGACCCTTCCTGTTCGGTGCACCCCGGCGGTGTACACCGCCATCACGGCGAGCAGTAATTCAGCACCCGAACCGCCGGCCAGGGAGAGCACCGACAGCACCATCGCGGCGGTGAAGGTCAGGCCCGGATTGCCACGACGGGTCAGGAGGACCATGAGACCGCCGACGCCCAGTACGACCATCGACCATGAAGGCGTGATGTGCGGTGGCTCGGAGGACAGGAGCGCCATGCCGATGGCCAGGCCGGCATACAACGTCAGGGTGAGGGTGTCCGTGATCTGCGCACGACCAGGACGAGTCCAAAGGGGGGTGCTGCGATCGCGCGACGCCACAGTCAGGGCGCCGCGCGATCTGTTCTGCGCGAAGATCAGGCGTCCTTACGACGTAGCTGGATGAATCCCATGAGAAGGAAAAGACCCGCCCAGGTGGCTGCGACGAGCCAGCCGGCACCCGCGCTGACGTATCCGTCTGCCAGATCCATGAAAATCCCTCCGTCATCCGGGGCGTTGGACATTGCATCGCCGGCCTTCGACATCGACAGGAGGTGGAAGTTCCTGACCAGCGATGAAGCAGGAAGGACGGACAATACGATCGGTAGCAGCAAGATTATCGAGATGACAGTCGCTACCCCAGCAGCGACAGAACGCAACAGGGCGCCGATGCCCAGACCGAGAACGGCCGAGAGGCCGATGTAGACCGACCCGCCGATGAGCGCGGACATCACCCCGGCGGACGTCAGGCCCACCTCGATCCCGAGGGCGGTGAACATCGGATAGGTCACGGCCCATGAGCCGAACATCGCAACCAGGGCTGCGGCGGTCACGATGAGGAACAGTACGACCGCTTTGGCGGCGAGGACGGTGCCTCTGCCAGGGACCGCGAGGAGCGTCGATTGGATCGTCCCGCTCGAGTACTCACCGCTGATGATCAGGACCCCGAGAACCCCCGCCAGGAGCTGCCCGAACAACACGGTTCCGATAGTGACCTGATCCAGTATGAAGCCCACCGAGGGCTCGCTCGGCACCCCGGCGCTCTCCGCGGTGACACCCAGGACAGAACTGATCGCGACCCCGAGGACGACGATGGCCACCAGAAGGCTGACTGTCGATCGAAGACTCGTGAGCTTGATGGACTCGGACAGGAGGACGTCGACGAACCTCGGAGTGTTCTTCGCGGGAGCGGTCACGCGTCGGGCTTCGAGCACGTTCATTCGTGTGTTCCTGTCCCTGAGGTGCTCGATGATCGGTATTCGACGTCTTCCGCGGTGAGGGCGATGTAGGCGTCTTCCAGCGAACCCGATATCGGGGTGACTTCGTAGAGGACGACCCCGCCCGCTGATGCAGCAATAGCGACCTGTTCAGCGCTCAGCCCAGTGATCTCGATGGCACCATCGGTCAGAACCGAGAAGATGATGTCAGGCCCGGTGATCGTCGTCATCAGACGATCCGGGTCAGGAGTACGCACTCGAGTCACGGAACGAGTCGCCCCGGAAATGACGCTGCCGATGGAGTCATCCGCCAGGATCCTGCCTCGCCCGATCACGATGAGCCGGTCGGCGGTCTGAGCCATCTCGCTCATGAGGTGCGATGACAGCAACACCGTTCGGCCCTCGGCCGCCAGATCCCGCATCAATGTCCTCACCCACCGGACGCCCTCCGGGTCCAAGCCGTTCACGGGCTCGTCGAGGATGATTGTTGCCGGATCGCCGAGCAGGGCAGTAGCTATACCCAATCGTTGACTCATCCCGAGGGAGAATCCACCGACACGCTTGCCTGCGACCGAATCGAGTCCGGCCAGGCCGATGACCTCGCGCACTCGAGGAGCTCCGATCCTGTGCGTGGCCGCGATCGCGAGGAGGTGTCTGTACGCCGAGCGGCCACCGTTGACGGCCTTCGCATCCAGCAGCACACCGACCTCCCGTAACGGTGCCCGATGCTCGTGGTACAGGCGCCCGTTCACCGCCACCCGGCCCGCGCTCGGCCGATCCAGACCGACGATCATCCTCATCGTCGTGGATTTCCCCGCCCCGTTCGGCCCCAGAAAGCCCGTGACCTGCCCGGGTTCGACCGTGAAGTCGACCGCATCGACCGCAACCTTGGTCCCGTAACGCTTCACAAGCGCTTCTGCCACAATCATGTTCTTCTCTTTCGCATGCGAACCACGCTAGGCGTGCTCGCCGGCGAACACATCGGACCTGGGTCCCGCCGTGATCGGCAGTGCAGTACCTGGGTACTGCACTGCGGATCAGGGCGTGCCCCCTTGATCTCACTCGCTGCCGCGATCTTCCTCGTCGCGCCATGGCTGTTCATCGCCCTGAAAGTGGCCGGCGCCCTCTACCTGCTCTGGCTGGCCTACAAGACACTGCGACCGGGCGGCATATCCCTGTTCGAGTCGGGCGGGCTTCCCCGCGATTCCTCGAGCAAGCTCTTTCGCATGGGACTGGTCACGAACCTGATCAGCTGGTGAAGGTACTGGCTGTAAGGTCGGCGATTCTCCGGCCGTGGGAGATCGGATCGGTGGGACTGCCGCGCAGGAAGCTTGTCAGGGTCCCGTTGTAGATGAGCAGAATCGCCGCTGCCAGGTCCTCTGCGCGGGCCCCGGCCAGTGGTTCTGAAAGCCTTCGGAGGCGCCGGGTGAGCAGTGCCGTGTCGGCGCCGATCAGGTCACCTGCCGGATGGGCGGTACTGGAGATCTCCACAGCGGTCGACAGAAACGCGCACCAGCGGACGCTGTGCTGGCGTGCGCGGTACAGCTCCAGGGCGTCGAAAACCGCCAGCAGACGATCCTGATCGGAATTCGCCGCTCTGATCGCCTCATCCCAATAGGCCTCCCAGATCTCGAGCCGCCGCTGAAGGCTGGCCTGGAGCAGGCCGTCCTTACTGCCGAACTGCGCGTAGAGGGTGGCAACGGAAACGCCCGCTCGTTGAAGTACCTCATCCACCCCGGTCCTGGCGATGCCGTTCAGAAAAAAGAGTTCGTCCGCGGCATCCAGTAGCCGCTGCCTCGCCGATGACTGCCTGGCTTGTACTTCCATGGCGTCCACTATAACGTCGGTTCTACTATAACGGTCGTTCTACCTGGGAGGCGGAGTGCGCACCAATCTGCCGTTCGTCATCAGTGCTACTGCCCTGATCGCGGCCACCTACGGGCTGAGTCGTTTCGGCTATGGATTATTCGCTCCAGCCTTCGGCCGATCCTTCGACCTGACTCCCGCGGTCACCGGCACCATCTCCAGCGGCAGCTTTGTCGCTTACTGCATTGCGGCAGCCGCGGCGTACCGCATGACCGGCGCACCCCGCCTGACAGTGCTCCTTGCTGGAGCGGTCGCGGCCGCGGGCAGCATCGGAGTGGCACTCTCAGGGTCCGTGACGGTTCTGGCGGTCAGCATGCTCATCGCCGGCGCCGGCGCGGGGTTCGCCTCACCCGGCCTGGTCACGCTGGTCGAGGAGAAGATCAGCTCATCAGATGCCGCCCGGACACAAGCGGTGGTCAATTCAGGCACAGGATTCGGTGTCGTCATTGCCGGGCCCCTCGCCCTCATCCTCACCGATCAATGGCGGACAGCCTGGTGGATCATCACCATCATCAATATCAGCGCCACCATTGCCGTACTGGCTACGGGCCGACGATCCGCAGCAGTCCCACGGGCCCAAGAACGCCCCACCTTCCGCATCGCAGACCTCAGACCCCTGCTTCTGGCCGCGGCTGCCGCGCTCCTCGCAGGTGTCTCCAGCGCCGCCGTCTGGACCTTCGGCCGGTCCCTGGTGGTCACGCAAGGACAAATGACCGAACCCGAAGCGACCGTCTTCTGGGTGTGTCTGGGAGCGGCCGGCATCGCAGGCGCCTTCTCCGGCGATCTCGTCACCAGATGGGGTCTGCGAACGGGATGGATCACCACCACGACACTGATGGGTTCGGCCACCCTGGTCATCGGTGCCTGGCCCGCTGACGTCACAGCCGTGTACGTCGCCGGTGGGGCGTTCGGCGCCAGTTACGTCGCGCTCAGCGGAATCCTGATCGCCTGGGCCACCCATGTGCTTCCTGGACGCAGCGCAGCCGGAACCGCGGCCCTCTTCATCACGCTGGCCCTCGGCCAGGCCCTCGGGGCACTACTCATCGGTGCATTGCTGGGGATGGTAGGCCCCACAACGGCTTTTGCCATCTCTGCCGTGATCGCCGGTGCAAGCATCGCCCCGGCGATCCGTGGCACGACCCCTACCCGACCGAATTCCCGCGCCCGGTGAGGGATCGTCCGACGGGTTGTCGAACGGGACGCCCGGTGGCGGGACGGTCGAAGTGCAACTGCTGCCCGTCGACCTCCTAGTGCCGGCCGGCGAGGAGCCTGTACTGGGGGTTGTCGGCGAAGAAAGCCGAAGCCATGGGGCATCGGGGGGTGAGGCTCAAACGGCGTTTGTGGGCGTTGAGCACGACGTGACGCATGAGGGTCGCGCCGATCCCCTGGTCCTGGAATCCGGGCTGTTCCACGCCGTCGAGGAGCACGATCCGGGCGCCGTTCATCGTGTACTTCAGCCATGCGGCGAGGGCGCCGTCGATAATCAGCTCGAACCGGCAGTACAGGGCGTTATCGCGGAACGTCTCCTTGAGCTCGAGCGCGAGATCGGGACCGCGGGTTGCGGCCTGCCGAGCGCGGCACTCGAGTTCATCGACGATCGCTTCGTAATGATCCATGGCACCGGCGGGCGGATGTCCGGTGTCCATGAGTTTGAAGGCCTGGTTGGCCAGGACGCGCAGTTGTCGGGTCGATCGTGCTGCAAGGCCTCCATGGAACCGGTCTTCATCGAGCAGCGTGGTGTCGCGCTCATGACGGGCAGTCTGCGACTCGGGTTCCTCATGACCGGCCGGAAGGTCGGCCAGCGAGAGCGTAGAGCCCGACTCGACCGGCGTCGTCGTCGTGCGAGTGGGACTGGTGTGGACTGGGTGCAAAAGTTCTGTCATAGCCGTTCCTGTATGGGTCAGAACCATGGCCTTCGTCTAGACCCCGGTGTCTGCAAGAGAATATCGAGAAGACACCCGAAAGCAAACCAAGCCGGCTGACGACACTGCCGGGCGACCGGAATCGGCGGCCCCGGCCTAGACCCAGAGTTCGAGCTGGACCTGCCCGGCCAGACGCCTGAGGACCTGCACATCCTCCTCGGTGAAGGTGCGCGGTCGCTCGTCGATGAGGCAGAGGGTACCGATACGCCAGCCGTCGACTGTGCTGATGGGGTGGCCTGCGTAGAAGCGAATCCGGGGCCCTCCGGCTACGAGGGGATGATCCCGCCACTGCGGGGCGACGGTGGCATCAGGAATGACGAGAGTGCGGTCCTTCTCGATGGTCTTCGCGCACAATGCCAGGCCCCGTGGAAGGTCCTGGCCGATAGGTCCGACGACGGACTTGATGACCTGTGCGTCCTCGGTGATCAGGGCGATGGAGGCCGAGCTGACGCCGAAGTGCTCGCGGGCCTGCCGGGTGATCCTGTCGAAGCGTTCCTCCGGCCCGGTCTCGAGCAGCCTCGACTCGTACAACGCGTGGACGCGCCGGAATTCGGCCTCGTCCGGGTCAGGATCATGTCGGGCTTCGGCATGAGTGGGGTCAGCGGAATCAGCGGAATCAACGGAATCAACGGAATCAACGGCAGGAACACCAGCGCCGGCGCCGTGGTCCCCGACCGGCGGGGCGGTGAAGTCGTAGCCGTCGGGGGAGAGTGCCAGATCGCGGAGGTATTCGCTGTAGCCGGAGAGCGAAGCGACGTCCTGGTCGCTGTAGTGCGCGCCGTCGACCGTGGAGCCAGTGCTGTCGAGCAGTTCGTTGATGGCCTGGGCGAGCAGGTCCCGCTCGGGTGTGGAAAGCATCACCAGGCCGGACAGGTATCCCTGGATCTCCAACTCGTCGGCTTCGCCTGCGAGTTCGGAATACGTCGTCAGGACATCTTCGAGGTACAGGGCGGCGGCGCGGACGGCCTGGATCGCGCTCCACTGCTGCACATACTCATCCAGCATGCCTGATTCCTCCACCAACTCATTCGGGTTTCCCTGCAGGGCGCTCCGACGGAATGCGCGCTACGGATCAAGATTAGCGCTCTGCGTGTCCTGCGTGGTCGGACCGACCATGAGCAGGAAATTGATGCGAGCCCTTGAACATGCAGAACGCCTTCGTCCCGAGCGGGTCGGGGCCCCTGAGCGCGGCGGTCACGAGCCGCCGAGCAGCACGAGGCGTTTCTCCTTCGCGTCCCAGCGCCGGACGATCCCCGCATCGAGTTGCTCCATCGGGCGGTTCCGCAGGATGCCGAGGGCGGACGCCAGCTGGTCCGCGGTGAGGCCATGGCCGAGGGTGATGTGCGGCGTCCACGCGCCGGGCACGGTGGTGGGGACGGCGTCCGCGACGCCGTCCAGAACCCGCCAGATACGAGAGTGCAGGTCCGTCAGGGCGGCATCGGCCACCACGTGGCGGGCGAGCACGAACTTGCGCCGCGTGGGGAAGACGAGGAAGCCCGCCGTCACCAGCGCCGGCCCCTCCCCCGCCACGACGGACGCGAGATCGACGTCGTAACGGTCGTCTATGCGTGCGGCAGCCGCCAGCGTGATGTGCGGGGCGTTGCTGAAGGACTGGTGCTGGGACTGGTTGGGCAGACCGGCGGCCTCCAGCGCAGCCCAGTCCTCGAGCAGGAACGCCTCCGACGCCGGTCCCAGCAGGAGCTCGACGTCATCGGCCATGCCGTGCGTGCCCTACTGCCGGTCCCGGCGGCTCCCCTGTCCGCCGGCTCAGCGTCGCTGTCGCCGGAAGTCGCCGACGCCCTCCGAGCCGTCCACCTCGGTGGCTCCGGTACGGGGGTTGCGCTGCGGACGCTGGTAGGACAGCTCCCCACCGTTGCGACCGCCGAACGGCCTGCCGTGGTCCGCGTACTCCTCCCGGAAGAATGCCAGCGCCCAGGCGCCGAGCTGGATCCGTGCGCCGGTCCGCAGGATCGAGGGTTCCCTGCCGTTGACGCTGCCCGTGATGGCGCCGCGCGGCACCAGCACGTACTCGTCGTCCTCGGTGTGCAGGACCTCCGCGTGGACATCATCGAGGCCGTCGAGCCTCAGCATCGCGTCGACCGAACTGCCGATCGTGGTGTGGTCTGCCACGAGTTCGAACTCCCGCGGCACCTGGCCGTTCCAGACCTGCGAGTTCTGCACGAAGATGAGCCGCGGACGGCCGCCGCCCCGCACGTAGTGCGTCGTCGTGATGGTCCGCCTGATCCGGCGGTTGACCGTCGGCACCAGGGGGAACGGCGTGGACGGCGGGAGGAGCGACGGTGCGGAGCCCTTCTCGAGCGCGCGTCGCCCGATGCCGAGCAGCGGCGCGAGCGTCCCCGGCGACCCGAGCCGGATGTGAGGGGAGCGTGTGATCAGGCGCTGCGCCATGGAGGTCTCCACCGCGCCGAGGCTGACCAGCGGGCCCTTGGGACCGGCAACGGACACCGCGAGTCCGCGGCGCGCCAGGGCTCCGGCGAACGCCCGTACCTGCCCGATGCCGGGCAGGTTGTTCCCGCGGAACGCTGCCGGGTCGTCCACGAAGATCTCGACCTTGGTGCCGGCCGCCTTCACGGTGCCGGTCAGTCTCGCCTCCGGCTTGCCGTCGGTGGCCGGCTCCGCCAGCGAGAAGTCGATGTCGATGTCGAACCTGAGTGACGATGCCATGTCGGTCGGGGCGGTTCAGCCCTGGGAGGTGCCGGCGGCGTTGTCACTCGTGGTGATGCGGAGCGTCCCGTCGAACTTCCAGGTGGCACGCGGGGCGTCCGGGCCGATGTCCCTCGGGACCTCGATGGTCATGTCCTGGAGCGTGTAGTTGATGGCGGCGCCCCGGCCGGTGAGGTAGGACCACATCTCCTCGGCGAGGTCCGTCCAGTCACGGATGGTGTGGGTATCGCCGGCGCTCGCGCTCGAGGTGTTCTCAGTCATGTCGATTCCTTCATCGGTTCTTCAACAATGACAGACGTCCTCTGACTCCGTCTGACGTGGGTACCCCACACCCTAGTCGAGGCGCCGAGCCACCGGTACCCGCCGCGATACGTGCGCACCGCCGGCGGGTCCCGGTGTCCCGCAGGTCACCACTTCGGGTGGACCGTTCCCCTGAAGTGGCGGTCGTAGATGCCGGCGACGTCCGCGCTGATCCTGCCGCCGAGTTCCGTGTGATCGGCTGCGGCGGCATTGGCGCGTGCCTGCTCGGGGTTGCGCGCTCCGGGGATGACCGTGCTGACGCCGTCCTGCGCGATGATCCAGGCGAGCGCCGCCTGCGCGGTGGTGACGCCGTCCGGCACCAGGTCGGCGAACTCCTGCGCAGCCTGCAGCCCGGTCTCGTAGTCGACGCCGGAGAAGGTCTCACCGACGTCGAAGGCTGCGCCCTTGCGGTTGTAGTTGCGGTGGTCGTTCTCCGCGAACGCGGTGTCCTTCGTGTACTTGCCGGAGAGCAGGCCGGAGGCGAGGGGGACGCGCGCGATGATGCCGACGCCGGCCGCCTCCGCGGCGGGCAGGACCTCGTCGAGCGGCTTGAGGCGGAATGCGTTCAGGATGATCTGCACACTCGCGGTGCTGCCGCGGGAGATGGCCGCGAGCGCCTCGTCGGTGCGCTCCACGCTGACGCCGTAGTTCCTGATCACGCCGTCGGCCACGAGGGTGTCGAGGGCGTCGTACACCTCGTCGGAGCTGTACACGGAGGTCGGCGGGCAGTGCAGCTGCACGAGGTCGAGGGCGTCCACGCCGAGGTTGGTCCGTGACCGGTCGATCCACTGGCGGAAATTGGCGAGCGAGTAGTTCTCGGGGGTCTGGTCCACGCGGCGGCCCATCTTGGTGCCCACCAGGATGTCCTGGTCCGGGTTGTCCGCGAGGAACCGCCCGATCGTCGTCTCGCTCCTCCCGTCGCCGTAGACGTCCGCCGTGTCGAAGAAGGTCACGCCCGCTTCGACGGCGGCGTCGAGGACGGCGACGGCGTCCTTGTCCTCCACTTCGCCCCAGTCCGCGCCGAGCTGCCAGGTGCCGAGACCGACGACGGAGACGGGGCGGCCGGTTCTTCCGAGAATTCGTTGTTCCATGATTCCGACTATAGGCCGGGCAGCGTGGCCTGGGCCGCCGGAGCCCCCGCCCTCGCGCGTTCCTCCGGCGTCGTGCGATCCTCCAGAGGAGCGCGCGCCTGCGTCCGCGTGCGCTCCTCCGTGCGGGCCGGGCGGTACTCGCCCACCGACGTCGACCCCTTGCCGGGGATCCAGCGGGCGGCCTCGTGCTGCAGGTCCCTCTGCCGCTCGGCGTCCATGCGGTCCAGGAGCGCCACCACCATGTTCGACCGCGGGTTGCGGGCGAACAGGTCCCGGTAGTCCCTGACGAACTCCCAGTACAGCGCGTCCCAGCTGAACCGCCAGGGGCCGTCCCTGAAATCGCTCATCTTCTTGATGTAGTTGCTGCCGCTGACGTAGGGCTTGGTGGTGATCATGCTGCCGGCGGCGTACTGGCTCATGGCGTAGACGTTGGGCACCATGACCCAGTCGTACGCGTCGATGAACATCTCCATGAACCACTCGTAGACGGCGTCGGGCCTGGCCCGCATCAGCAGGGCCGCGTTCCCGAGGATCATGAGGCGTTCGATGTGGTGCGCGTACGCGGTGTCGAGGATCCGCGTGATCACGGAGTCCACCGGTGCAAGGCCGGTCTCGCCGGTCCACCACCGCTCGTCGAGGTCCGCGGTGAGCTCCAGTGTGTTGCCGGTCCGCATCTCGCGCCCGCGGAGCACGTAGGACGCGCGGATGTACTCGCGCCAGCCGATCACCTGGCGGATGAAGCCCTCCACGCTGGCGATGGGCGTGTCGTGGCGTTCCGCGAAGTCGAGCGCGAGATCCACCACCTCGGCGGGGTGGAGGAGCCCGGTGTTCATGCTGGAGCTCAGGGCCGAGTGGAACAGGTAGGTCTGGCCCACGGCGATGGAGTCCTCGTAGGGGCCGAACAGCTCGAAGCGCTCGGTGAGGAACGCCTCCAGGGCGTCGGACGCCTGGCGGTGCGTGACGGGCCAGTTGAAGGAGTCGGCGTTGCCGGGGTTGTCGGGGAAGGCGGTCGCGACCCAGGCGATGGCCTCCCGGACCTCCACTGGGCGCTCGAACGCGGGCAGGTCCGGCAGGGTGAGCGTCCTCGGGAGCTTCTTGCGGTTCTCCGTGTCGAAGCTCCATCTCCCGCCCGTCGGGGAGCCGTCGGCTTCGACCAGGAGGCCGAGCCGCTTGCGCTGCCACTCGTAGAAGGTCTGCATGCGCCAGTTGTGCGAGGAGAAGTAGGTGCCCAGGACGTCCCGTGCCGTGAGGAACTGCGGTGTCTCGAGGACGTGCGCCTCGACGCCGGCGTCGGCGAGCGTGCGGGCGAGCCTGCGCTCGAGCCAGTCGTCCACGACGTCGTAGTAGGTCACCATGGTGGCCCCGCGGTCGGCGAGCACTGCGGCCAGACGCTCCTGGCTGGCGAGCTCGGCCGACGTCTCCACGTAGTCCACGTCATAGCCCGCATCCTTCAGGCGTCCCGCGAAGAGGGTCATCGCAGCACGGTGCAGTACCAGCTTCTGCTGGTGGAACCGCAGGCTGCGGAACAGGAGGTCGTCCTCGAGGAACACGAAGCGGGTGTCGCGGGAGGCCTCGAGGTGCTCCTCGAACAGCTGGTTCGGCAGGACGAGTCGAACGTGCACCGGGGCGCCTTCCTGAAGGAAACAGTCGTCGGCCGCCACCCTAGCGCCCGCCTCGGACACTGCCTCGGACGACCCTCGGACGCTTGACTGTAAGCAGGCTTAGTGGTTCCGTGGGAGCACCGTTCGGCTCCTGAGAGGACCACCGTGAGATCACTCTGGCTCGACACCGCCCCGCCCATCCCGTCCGACTCCCTGCAGGACGGCGCCGCGTACGACTCCGTGGTGGTGGGGGCAGGGCTCACGGGCCTGACGACGGCGTTGCTCCTGGCCCGGGCCGGCCACCGCGTGGCGATCCTCGAAGCCCGGACCGCAGGGGCGGTGACCACCGGCAACACCACGGCGAAGGTCTCGCTCCTCCAGGGCACCAGCATCTCCACCATCCTCAAGCACCACGACGCCGAGTTGGCGCGGGCCTACGTGACCGGCAACCGGGAGGGCCAGAGCTGGTTGCTGCGGTTCTGCGACGAGCACGGTATCGGCTACGAGCGGCGCGATGCCGTGGACTACGCGACCACCGACACCGGTGCCCGGAAGCTCACCGACGAGCACGAGGCCTGCACGGAGGCCGGCCTCGTCACCGAACTCGGAAATGCCGCCGAACTCCCCTTCCCCGTCCGGAAGACCCTGCGCCTGAAGGACCAGGCGCAGTTCCACCCGCTCGAGGTCCTCGCCGGTCTGGCCTCCGAGTTCCGGCGGCACGGCGGATCGCTCATCGAGGGTGTCCGCGTCGAGGGGGTCGCGAAGGCTCGCGCGGGGGGCGACGGCGTCGAACTGAGGACCAGTGCGGGTGCCGTGACGGCATCGAACGTGGTGCTCGCGACTGGCATCCCGATCCTCGACCGCGGCGGGTACTTCACCGTGCTGCAGCCCATGCGCTCCTACTGCGTGGCGCTCACGGTCGGCGACGACGTGCCGGAGGACATGTACCTCAGCGCGGACTCCCCCACCCGGTCGCTGCGGACCGCCACGGTGAACGGCACGAAGTACCTGATCGTCGGTGGCAACGGCCACAAGGTGGGCCACAGCTCCAACACGCAGGCGAAGGTGGACGACCTCACGCGCTGGGCGCAGGAATACTTCCCCACCGCGCGGCCCGCCTACGCGTGGTCCGCCCAGGACTACACCCCGGCCGCGGCCGTCCCGTACGTCGGCAAGGTCCCGGCCGGTGGCGGGCACATCTACGCCGCGACCGGCTACAACAAATGGGGCATGACCAACGCCGTCGCCGCGTCCCTCGCCCTCGCGGCCGAGATCCTGGGCGGCAACATGCCGTGGGCCGAGACGCTCTACCGCACGAAGGTCAGCCCGGCCGATGCCCTGCAGACCGCCCAGGCGAACGCCGTCGTCGGCATGGAGATGGTCACGGGCTGGCTCTCGGGCCTCGCGCGGTCGGCGTCGTCCGCTCCCGCCGAGGGTGAGGGACGCGTGATCCGCGAGGGCGCACGACCCATCGGCGTCTGCACCGTCGACGGCGTGCAGCACCGCGTCTCCGCGGTATGCCCGCACCTGAAGGGCGTCCTCACCTGGAACGACGCCGAACGGTCGTGGGACTGCCCGCTGCACGGCTCGCGGTTCACGGCGGACGGCAGGCTGCTGGAGGGCCCGTCGACGTCGGACCTGGCGGACACCCGCAGGTAGGCCGGAGAACACGCCCGTCTCCTGACCCTGTTGCGCGCGGCGAGGAGCCCGCGACGGAAACGCACCACCGACGGAGGGAGATCGCGATGACGACAGGATGGGCGGGAGACGCGCACCTCGTGCGGGCCATGGACCGCGCGGTCGGGTCAGCACCCGCAGCGGTGGCGGTCGTCGCCCCCGGGCGTGAGCTGACGGCGACGGCGGGCTCGGACCACCGCTCCACCTTCGAGATCGGGTCCATCTCGAAAGGGCTCACGGGGCTGCTGTACCGGGACGCGGTGGAGCGGGGCATCGTCTCCTCGGACACCGTGCTTCGCGAACTGCTCCCCCTGGAAGGGCACGGGGACGTCGGCTCCGTGAGCCTGGGGTCCCTGGCCATCCACCGCTCCGGGCTCCCGGGCCTGCCGCCCGGCATGCAGCCGGTCCGCCGATCGCTCCGGTTGTGGATCCGCGGCGAGAACCCCTACGGAGATTCACTCGCCGAGCTCCTCGAGCAGACGCGCGGCCTGCGGCTCGGCACCCCCCGGCCCCGCTACTCGAACCTGGGGTTCCAGCTGCTCGGGCACGCCGTCGCTGCGGCAACCGGCAGCAGCTACGAGCGACTCCTGCATGACGTCCTCGGACCGGAATTCTCGACGCCTGCACGCGCAGCGGACCTCGGGCCCACGGACCTGAGAGGATCCACCCGCTTCGGGCGCCCCATGCACCCCTGGGTCGGCGAGGCCATCGCTCCCGCGGGAGGCATCCGCGCGACCATCGATACGATGCGGGACTTCCTCCGGTCGGTCCTCGACGGGACGGTCCCGGGCGTCTCGGCGCTCGATCCCGTCGCGGACCTCGCGCCCCGGGTCGGCATCGGCGCCGCCTGGATCACCATCGAGCATCACGGCCGCAGGGTCACGTGGCACAACGGCAGTACCGGAGGGTTCAGCAGCTGGATCGGCGTCGACCGCGACGCCGGTACCGGAGTCGTCGTGCTCACGGCGGTCCACCGCTCCGTCGACCGGCAGGGTCTCCGGCTCCTAGAGGACTTCACGTCCGGGACGGCGTCGTCGCCCGACCGCTGACCGCAGGGTGCGGGGTCGAGGTCCCGCCGGTGGGAACTTCCGGACCCGGCGGTCGAGTTAACCCTTCGGCTGCTTCTGGGGGCCGGAGGGCAGCACTTCAATCGCCACACAAGGGGTCCGTCATCGTGAGCCGAACCGTCGTCACCCGAGCCGGGCTCTTCGGGCGGCTGCTCCTGGGCGTCTTCCTGCTCGGGGGGCTCGCCGCAGTGGCGGTCCTCCTCGGGCCCGGTGTGCTCGGCGCCCTGCGCACGGACGGCATCCCCCTGCCCGGCGGCCCGGACTGCACGGTCGGGACCTCCGACGGGGTGACGGGACTCGACCGAGCCCAGGCGAAGCGTGCCACCACCGCCGTGGCACTCGCCGCCCGGGGCGTGGCGGTCCCCGACACCTCCGGCCTGGACGACGCGGTGTTGCAGCGGCTGGCCGACGGGCCGGTCGGGGACGCAGGGCCCGTCCTGAGCTGCCGGGGATCAGCGGCGACGGATCTGCCGGTGGAAGAGCTCACCGCCACCGGCCTGACACCCCGTGCCGAGCAGGTGCGCACGGACATGGCCGAGGTGTTCGGCGAGCAGAGCGTGGGTGGTTTCGCGCCGGGGGGTGTCGGCCAGGGGCATGGCGGGGATTCGACGCACTACGACGGCCGGGCCATCGACATCTTCTTCCGCCCGGTGACCGAGGAGAACCGGCGTGAGGGGTGGATGCTCGCGCACTGGCTGGTCGCCCACGCGGACGACCTGGACATCCAGTACGTGATCTTCGACGACCGGTTCTGGAGCGCACACCTCGATCGGGGGCAGTGGCATCCCTACGACGCACCCGAACCCGCCAACGAGATCCTGCGCCACCTCGACCACGTCCACGTGGACGTCCTCGGTGGTGGCCCTGCCTGAGGGCGGGTGTCAGCCTCGCGTGCGGCGGACCCTGGCGGCGAGTCCGCTCACTGAACCCGTGGACCTGCTGATGAGGATGACGAGAGCGCCGAAACCCGCGATGGAGACGGCGATGCAGGCCACGTAGAGGAACACGGAGAGACAGCCGGACGCCGGATCGAGGAACGGGTACGGGTACGGGACGCAGCCGCGATGTTGCCCTGCATGGTGAAGAACCCGAAGAAGTTGAACGGGTTCACCGCCTCACGCAGCGGGACGCGCTGCGTGCCCACGGCGAGGACGGTCATCGCCGGGCTTCCCGCGCAGCCATCTCCTTCAGCAGGTCCCGCATCTCGGTGAGGAGCGCGGTGTCGACGGGCATGGGCTCCTTCACGGCGTCCTGCGCCTCGGCATGGGCCCGGAGCCGGGCATTCGCGCGGTTCATCGGCACCACGAAGAGGAAGTACACGACGGCGGCGGTGATGAGGAACGTGATCATCGCGGTGATGACGGCTCCGACGTCGACGAACGTCGCGTCATTGCCGGACCGGAGGCGGAACCCGAGGCCGGAGGCGTCGATGCCGCCCGCGGAGGCCACGATCGGGTTGATGATGTTCGCGGTGAACGCCCCGACGAGCGCCGTGAAGGCGCTGCCGATGACGACGGCGATCGACAGTTCGATGACGTTGCCGCGCAGGATGAAGTCGCGGAAGCCCTTGATCATGGGATCCTCTCGGGGTCGGGGCATGGACGGTCGGCACGGCTCCGACGGGGGCGGGAACGCACGCCGTCAGGAGTCGGCAGGCGCGTTCCCCCGCCGGGAGACGATGAGGTCGACGACGTCGAGCAGGTCGTCGATCTCCCCGCGGCTGGTGCGGCCGGCCCCGTCCGTGGCGAAGAAGGCGGCGTCGTAGTAGAGGCCGTCACCGAGCAGCTTGACGGCGCGCGCAGCGGTGCGGTCACCGAGCTGTGCCTGGAGCGTGTCGAGCCAGCCCTCCTGGATCTCGGCCAGCGAGGACTTCGCCGTCGGGTGTCCCTGCTGGGCGAGCCGCGCCATGGACACGAGCGCCCGGTCGAGGGCGCTGTCCTCGAAGACCGAGGTGCGAACGTAGTAGCGCGCGGCTCCGTCCTCGGCCGAGGCCATCGCCTCGCGGTCCCGGTCGGCGAGTCCGCGGAGACGGTCCGCGAGGCCGTCCACGAGGGCCTCCTTCGAGGGGAAGTGGTAGAGCAGTCCGCCCTTGGAGACGTCGGCTGCGGCGGCGACCGCCTCCATGGTGGCGGCCCGCTCACCGTCGCGGATCAACGCGTTTTCGAAGCTGTCGAGGATGCGCTCGCGGGAACTGGACACCCGCTCATGATACCGGTCACGTTTCTTGTACTGTACCGGCTGGACGGTATAGCCTTGAGGAATGACAACCACACCCTCCGCTTCCGCACGCGTGTCCGAGGTGAACCCGCGTGCCGTTCAGCTCCCCTCCCTTGCCGGCCGCCGCGAGTGGTTCGCCCTCGCCGTGCTGATGCTGCCGGTGTTGCTCGTCTCCGTGGACAACACCGTGCTGAGCTTCGCCCTGCCGGAGATCTCCCGCCACTTCGCCACGAGCGGCACCATGCTGCTCTGGATCGTGGACAGCTACCCGCTCGTCCTGGCGGGACTCCTGGTCGCGATGGGCAGCTTCGGCGACCGCTTCGGCCGGCGCCGCCTGCTCATCATCGGCGCGGCGGGCTTCGCCCTGTTCTCCGTCGCGGCCGCCTTCGCGCCGACCGCCGGTTACCTCGTGGCATCCCGCGTGGGACTGGGTGTCTTCGGCGCCATGCTCATGCCCTCCACGCTCTCGCTCATCCGCAACATCTTCACAGACCGCAACCAGCGCCGGATCGCCATCGCCGTCTGGGCCGCGGGCTTCTCGGCCGGCGCCGCCCTCGGGCCCCTGCTCGGCGGCCTGCTGCTCGAGCACTTCTGGTGGGGTTCCGTGTTCCTGCTCGCGGTCCCCGTGCTCGTGCTCATGCTCGCGTTGACCCCCGTCGTCGTCCCCGAGTCGAAGGACGCCAACCCGGGCCGCGTGGACTACGCGAGCATCATCCTGTCCATCGGGACCATGCTGCCGGTGGTCTACGCCATCAAGAACCTCGCCAAGGGCGGGCCGCTGCTCGTCTCCGTGACCGCCGCGTTCATCGGCCTCGCCGCCGGCACGGTGTTCGTCATGCGTCAGCTGCAGCGCCGCGACCCCATGCTCGACGTGCGCCTGTTCACGGTGCGGGCCTTCACGGGCGCCGTCCTGGTGAACCTGCTGGCGATCTTCTCGCTCGTGGGATTCCTGTTCTTCGTGTCCCAGCACCTGCAGCTGGTGCTCGGCTACACCCCGCTGGACGCCGGGCTCGTGCTGCTGCCGGGCCTGGTCATGACGATCGTCGCGGGCCTCGGCGTCGTGCCCCTCGCCCGGCACATGCCGCCGCATGTCGTCGTGTCGATCTCACTGCTCTTCTCCGCAGTTGCGTACTCCATGATCGCGCTGCTCGGTGAGGGCGGGTCCGCCGGCTTTCTCATGATCGCGTTCGTGGTCCTCGGGGTCGGTGTCGGCGCTTCGGAGACCGTGTCCAACGACCTGATCCTGTCCACCGTCCCGGCCGCCAAGGCCGGTGCCGCGTCGGCCGTCTCGGAGACCGCCTACGAGGTGGGCTCGGTCCTCGGCACCGCGGTGCTGGGCAGCATCCTGCTGGTGTCCTACCAGCGCAACCTGCTGCTGCCCGCGGGCCTCAGCAGCGCCCAGGCCGAGTCCTCCACCGAGACCCTCGGAGGAGCGGTCGAGGTGGCCACGCAGCTCGGTCCCACCAGTGCATCCCTCCTCCGGGATTCGGCTTTCCTCGCCTTCGACAGCGGGGTCACGGTCACGGCCGGCATCGCCGCCCTGCTCATGGTGGGCGCCTCGGTCCTCGCGGCATGGAGCCTGCGGAGCACGACGGCGGAGCGCGTCGGGCACTAGGCGACCGGCACTGCACGGGGGGCCGTTCCGGGAGGAACGGACCCCTCGTGGGTTCCGGCGGGTTCCGGCGGGCGCCTGTGGTCCTGTCGGTATCCGGCCGTTGTCCGCCGACCGCCCGGGTGGAACAGTGGACCCATGGTGATCGAGGTGCGCCCCGCGACGGTGTTCGCCGATGTCGCGGCGATGGTGGGGCCCAAGCGACCGGACGCGAATGTCTGCTGGTGCCTCAGCTACCGCATCCCTTCCCGGCAGAACACCGCCCTGGTGGGCCCGGATCGCGGCGACCTCGTGCGGCGCCTGTGCGCGCAGGACCCGCCGCCCGGAGTCCTCGCCTACGACGGTGACGAGGTGGTCGGCTGGGCCGCCGTGCACCCGCGCGCCGACACGAGCTTCGCCCGGAACCGCAGGATCCCGCACATCGACGACACCGATGTGTGGTCCGTGTGGTGCATCCGGGTGCGGCCCGGCCATCGCGGGAAGGGCATCTCGCACCGCCTGCTCGCCGGCGCCGTCGACTTCGCGCGGTCCTACGACGCGCCGGCCATCGAGGGGTACCCCGTCGACAACGGGGACAGGAAAGTTGATCCCACCATGGCGTACGTCGGCACACGGAGGCTCTTCGAACAGGCCGGCTTCACGCAGGCAGCCGAGACCACGTCGGTGGTGAACGGGTTCCCGCGCATCCTGATGCGGCTGTGACCGCGCCGACAGCGATGCGCACAGCGAACACGGGCCCTCGCCGCCGGGTGTCCCGCCGGCATCGGGGACAATGGGAGGGTGGCCCTGCTTACCGAATCCCCTGTCCTCGACGCCGACGCCGTCCGCCGTGAGGCCGGACGCCGTCGTACCTTCGCCGTCATCTCCCACCCCGACGCCGGGAAGTCGACGCTGACGGAGGCCCTCGCGCTCCTCGCGCGCGCCATCCAGGACGCGGGCGTCACGCACGGCAAGTCGAGCCGCCATGCCACCGTCTCCGACTGGATGGGCATCGAGCAGGAGCGTGGCATCTCGATCAGTTCCGCCGCCCTGCAGCTGACCTACCGCGACACCATCCTCAACGTCGTGGACACCCCCGGCCACGCCGACTTCTCGGAGGACACCTACCGCGTCCTCGCGGCCGTCGACTCCGCCGTCATGCTCATCGACGCCGCCAAGGGCTTCGAACCGCAGACCGTGAAGCTGCTGGCGGTGTGCAAGGCGCGCAACATCCCGATCATCACCGTCATCAACAAGTGGGACCGCCCGGGCCTGGACGCCCTCGGCCTGATCGACGACGTCGGCGAGCGCACCGGCATGACCCCGGTGCCGCTGACCTGGCCCGCCGGTATCGCCGGTGACTTCCAGGGCCTGATCGACCTCCGCGCGGACCGGGCCATCGCGCTCGAGGCAGTCGAGGCCGGCGCCCAGGCTGCCGCCGAGACCGAGGTGGACATCGACGCCCTCGACCCGCGGGACGCCGGCGCCTGGCTCGACGCGCGCGAGGAGTCGGGGCTCGTCGAGTCCTCGAACGGCTCCTTCGACCGCGAGGAGTTCGAGGCCGCGCGCCAGACGCCCGTCCTGTTCGCGGCCGCGGCGAAGAACTTCGGCGTCTCGCAGCTCCTCGACATCCTCGTGGACGTGGCCCCCTCCCCCTCACCGCGCCCGTCGAAGGAGGATGAACCGCGCCCCATCGACGCACCCATGTCCGGCTTCGTCTTCAAGGTGCAGGCCGGCCAGGACAGCGCCCACCGCGACCACATCGCATACCTCCGCATCTGCTCGGGGACGTTCGAACGCGGCATGGTCATCACCAACCAGCGCACGGGCAAGCCCTTCGCCACGAAGTACGCGCACCGCGTCCTCGGGCGCAGCCGCGAAGTGGTGGACACCGCGTGGCCGGGCGACGTCGTCGGGCTCGTGAACGCGACGAGCCTCCGCGTGGGCGACAGCCTCTTCGCGGAGGAGCCCGTGCAGTTCCCCGACATCCCGCGCTTCTCCCCCGAGCTGTTCGCCGTCGCCCGGGCGAAGGATCCGGGGCGCTACAAGCAGTTCCGCCGGGGCATCGAGCAGCTCGAGCACGAGGGTGTGGTGCAGGTGCTGCGCTCGGATCTCCGAGGCGACCAGGCGCCCGTGCTCGCCGCCGTCGGGGCCCTGCAGTTCGAGGTCGCGGCTGAGCGGCTCGGCACCGAGTTCAACGCACCGACGTCCCTCGACAACCTCTCCTACACGCTCGCCATGCGGGTGGCCCCGGAGAGCCAGGGCGTCCCCCAGACCTTCCGCGGCGGCGAGATCCTGTTCCGGTCCGACGGCGAGATCGTCGCGGTGTTCGGTGACAAGTGGAAGGTGGGGCACTTCCGGAAGGACTTCCCCGACGTCGTGCTCGAGCCGATCGGCGCCGCCGTCGACCAGTAGGACCGCTCCCGGGCCCGGAGGTCAGTAGCTGCCCGACGCCCCGCCGCCACTGAAGCCCCCGCCTCCGTTGAACGAGGACCCGGAGGCGTTGCCCCCGGTGCCGCTGGAGTAGAGCGCGGGGTTGGCGAGGTAGAGGGGAAGCCAGACGGCCGGGTTGCTCACAGCATCGTCCCCTCGGCGGCTGTACCGGTACTTCCGGTACGCCTCACGCTGTTCCTCAGTCAGGCGCAGGTCAGGGTCCGCGGTCTCGGCCGTCCGCAGCTCCTCGTCGGAGATCCGACGACGGCGGCGCGAGTCCGCCGCGAGCAGCCAGATGATCCCGCCGAGGAGCACGGCGACACCGCCCGCGACCCACCCGAAGAGCACCCAGTCGAAGGGCTCCTTCACCGGATCCTGACCCTGCGCGTATCCGTAGATCCGGCTGACGGCCTCCGTCAGCCCCTGCGCATACTCCTCGTCGCCGAACGCCGGCTCGAGGACCTCCTCGACGACTTCCTCGGCGTCGTCGTCGGAGAACGCCTCACGCACGCCGTCGGCGGTCTCGATCCGCAGCTCGCGCTCGCCGGTGTCCGCGACCACGAGCACGCCGTTGTCCGCGCCGGCGTCGCCCATTTCCCAGTCGGTCGCGACGGACCGGGCGTAGTCCTCGATCGACCCGCCCGCGTTGTCCACCGTCAGGACGGCCACGCGCGCGGCGTCGGTCCGGCTGTTCTGCTGGTCGATGAGCGCGTTGAGCTCCTGCTCCTGCTCCGGGGTGAGGACGTCCGCTGCGTCGAGGACGTTGCCCTGCGACGGCGGCTCCGGGACCGATGCCGGGCCGCCGCCGTCGCACCCCGTGAGGAGGAGCAGCAGGACGGCGCCCGCTGTGACCGCGGCGCGACTGTTCGTCATGATCGTCCCCCTGCCTGGACGGCGGAGCGGGACCGGCGTCCCGTTCACGCACAGTCTAGAGGCCCTCGCCGGCCCTCCGCCCGCGATGGTCGTACGCGGGACTCAGGAGTCGAAGTGCGTCTCGGGAAGAGGTTGCCCTATCGACGTGACGACGGCCGCCGCGATGGCGGCGAGCTTGATGTTGCGCCCGCTGGAGGCCGCCTTGAGGATGGTGATCGCCGTCTCGTGGCTGCACCTGTTCTGGGCCATGATGATGCCCGCTGCGACGTCGATGGTGGTGCGCGAGTCCATCGCGGACCTCAACTGCTTGCTCGTATCCGCTGCCTGCGCAACCCGGACGGCCATCCGCAGCGACTTCGACGCCTCGTGGGCCAGATCGGCTGCAGCGGCGATCGCCGCCTCGTCGAAGACCTCCGGCTGCGTCGAATAGAAGTCGAGACCGGCCGCGGCGAGCCCGTCGAGCGGGATGGGCACTCCGAGGGCCGAGCGGATCCCGTGATCCATGATGGCGCGCGTGTACTCCCCGAACCGCGACTCCTTCGTGAAGTCGGCGACGACGTACACCTGGCCCTCGCGCGCCGCGCGAAGGCAGGGGCCGTCGTCGAACTCGTACTGCACCTCGTCCATGCGCAGAGCGTGCTCACTGCTGCTCGCCACCGTGGCCCGGGCGCGCGGCCGGAGGAGCGTGACACCACAGGACACCTCCGTGCCCGGGGAGGAGAGAGCGTCGGCTGCGAGGGTGGCCAGCCGGTCGAGGAACTCGTTGATGTCGGAGCTCTCCAGCACCATGTCCTGGAGCATTCCCGGCAGGGTGACGTCCCTGAAGGTCTGGTTGTCGGTCACCGCTCACTCCCGTCCCCTGGTTCCGGACGGCCGTTCGGCCGCCCGCTGATGCAACGCTACCGGCCCCGCAGCCGGCGAGGAACAGTGCCTCCGCACTGGACGCTGGTACCCGGCCCGTATGGGCCGGGTCGGACGGCGACGGCACGGCACGCCGTCACCGCCCCGCCGCGCCGTCAGCACGTACGAGGAGTGCCGTCGGGCACGGGGAGGAATCAGCCGGCGCGCCCCGCGGGGGTGATCCCACCGGAGCAGGCGGCGCCGGGTTCGCGGGTCTGCTCGCCCTGGATGTACTTGTCGAGGAAGGTGCCGAGCCGTGCGTCGTCGGCGGAATCGACCTTCAGCTGCAGGCCCCAGGCGCTGGCCGCGATCGGGCTGTCGAGGTCGGGATAGGGGCTGAGCAGCACGTAGGAGCGCGTGCCCACCAGGTCCGTGAGCTTGTCGATCTCCGCCTGGCCGATGTCCGGGTTGTACGTGATCCACACTGCGCCGTGCTCCAGGGAGTGCACCGAGTTCTCGTTGGGCAGGGGCTCGGTGTAGACACCGCAGTTGGTCCACACCGGGTTGTGGTTCCCCCCGACGGGCGGTGACTGCTCGTACTCGACCGGGCCGTCGACGTGGTCGAAGGTCACGTCGGAGAACGTCTGGACGCCGTCGATCCCCTGCGCGGCCGCCGCCTCCCGGTCCCGGTTCACCTGGACCTGATTCACGATCACCAGGGTGACCGCGATGATGATGGCGAGGATCACGGCGCCGATGCCACCGAAGATCAGGGCGTTGCGCTTGCGTTCACCAGCCCGCTGCTCGGCCTGGATGGCGGCAAGGCGCGCCTGACGGTCCTGGTTCTCCTGGGATCGCTTCTTGTTCAACGGGTGTCCTTCGTGCTGGGGCGGCTGCGGCATTCACCGCGGATCGGATATCGCCGGGAACCAATCTACCGGCGGGGCGCGGCAGTCCTCGAACGCCCCGGCGGGCGCGTCCCGGACCACTCACGCCTACAGGGCGTCCAGCATGTTCTGCATCAGCGTGATCTCGGCCTGCTGGCCGGACTGGATCTTCGTGGCGAGGGTACGGACCTGCTCCGTCTCGGCGAGTTCGGCGCCGGCTCGGGCCATGTCCACTCCCGCCTCGTGGTGGTCGATCATGAGGTTCAGGTACAGCCGCTCGGCGTCCTCGCCCCGGGCGGCGCGCAGCTCGTCGAGCTGGGCGTCCGTCGCCATGCCGGGCATCAGCCCTTCGGGAGTGAGCATCGACGCGGTGTCCGACCCCATCTCCATGCCGCCGTGACCGCTTCCCGCCGCCATCCACTCCATGCGCGGCTGGGAACTGCTCTGGTCCAGTCCCCATTCCTCGAGCCAGGCGTACATCTGGCCGGCCTGCTGCTGCTGGGTGAGCGCGATGTCGTAGGCGATCGCGCGAAGCGTCTCGTCGGTGACGTTGTCGCGCACGATCATCGACATCTCCACGGCCTGGTTGTGGTGCACCTGCATGTCTCGGGCGAATCCCGCATCGGCACTGTTCGTACCCGGGTACGAGGGCCCCGCCGAGATGCGCCCGGCGGTGAAGGCCAGCGCGAAGAGCGCGAGGACCGCGATTCCGGTGAGGGCCAGGAGGACTCGCTTCTGCCAGCCCGACAGGGAGAGGGTCATGAACATCCTTGGATCGGGGGTGTGCCATCAGCCAACGTACGGCATCGCGCTGGGCGTTCCCTCAACGTGCGGGGAGCCCGCGGCGGGAATAGCATCGCACCATGGCAGGTTATACCCCCCAAGGGTATAGTCGATCAGAAAAGGAACAAGACCATGAGCATTCCGGACACCGATCACACGGCACCATACGGCTATACCGCCGACAAGGACGCCTACCTCAAGCGGTTACGGCGCATCGAGGGGCAGGTCCGCGGGATCGCGCGGATGGTGGAGGAGGACCAGTACTGTATCGACATCCTCACCCAGGTCGCAGCAATCAACAAGGCACTCCACGCGGTCTCCCTGGGCCTGCTCGAGGACCACATCTCGCACTGCGTCGTAGGAGCCGCCCAGGAGTCCCAGGCCTCGGGGAACGACGACGCGGTCCAGGAGAAGGTCCAGGAGGCGACGGCCGCGATCGGCCGGCTCCTGCGCTAGACCCACCTCATCCATCCACCTCACCCATCAAGGAGAAGAACCATGACCACCACCACCATCGGCATCACCGGCATGACCTGCGGACACTGCGTCAGTGCCGTGCAGAGCGAGCTGTCGGGACTGCCCGGCGTCGAGAGCGTCGACGTCGACCTCGTCAACGGCGGCATCTCCACTGCCACCATCTCGTCCACCGCACCGCTGGACGCCGCGTCGATCCACGGAGCGGTCACGGAAGCCGGCTACACCGTGGCGGCTTCCTGACATGACCACCCAGCAGATCCCGGGCACCGGGCAGGAGACGCGCGTCGTCGAACTCGCCATCCAGGGGATGACGTGCGCCTCCTGCGTAGGTCGGGTCGAGCGGAAGCTCGGGAAGCTCGACGGCGTGGAGGCGAGCGTGAACCTGCCGCTGGAGAGCGCCGTGGTCCGGGTGCCCGCGTCCGTCAGCGACCAGGACCTGGTCGACACCGTCGTGGCAACCGGTTACGGCGCCCACGTGGTGCACCCCGACCATGCGCACGAGGACGCCCACGACCACACGCCGTCGCTCCTCGGAGCGCGCCTGGTCCTCGCCGCCGTCCTGTCCGTCCCGGTGCTGCTGATCTCCATGGTGCCCGCCCTCCAGTTCCCGGACTGGGGCTGGGTGGTCCTCGCCCTGACCCTTCCCGTGGTGACGTGGTCCGCATGGCCGTTCCACCGCGCGGCCGCGATCAATGGGCGCCACCTGTCCTCCACCATGGACACCCTCGTCTCCATCGGCGTCACCGCGGCGTTCCTCTTCTCGGCCTGGCAGCTCCTCGCCGATCCCGCCCTGACGCAGCACCCCGGCATGGCCGGCATGGACGCGCATGGCCTCTACTTCGAGGTCGCGGCCGTCGTCGTGACGTTCCTGCTGCTCGGCCGGTTCCTCGAAGCCTCCGCGAAGCGCCGGGCCGGGAATGCACTCACGTCGCTCCTGAACCTCGGCGCCAAGGAGGCCCGTGTCCTGCGCACCGTCGACGGCGAGCGCACCGAGGTCACGCTGCCCGCCGACAGGCTGATCCCCGGCGACGAGTTCGTGGTACGCCCCGGGGAGAAGATCGCGACGGACGGCGTCGTCACGGAGGGCTCCAGCGCCGTCGACACCGCCCTCCTGACGGGCGAGAGCGTCCCCGTCGAGGTCACCCCTGGTGATGCCGTCACAGGAGCCACGATCAACACGTCCGGCAGGCTCGTGGTCCGGGCCACGCGGGTCGGCTCCGACACCGTGCTCTCCTCCATGGGCCGCCTGGTCAGCCAGGCGCAGAGCGGGAAGGCCCGGATCGCCCGGCTGGCCGACCGCATCAGCGCTGTCTTCGTGCCGGTGGTCCTGGTGATCGCGATCCTCACCTTCGTGCTCTGGCTCGTCCTCACCGGCGACCTCGACGCCGCCTTCACCGCGTCCGTGACCGTGCTCGTGATCGCGTGCCCCTGTGCCCTCGGCCTCGCGACGCCGACGGCGCTGCTGACCGGCACCGGGCGCGGAGCACAGCTCGGCATCCTCATCCGCGGACCCCAGGCCCTCGAGGACACGCGCACCGTGGACACCATCGTGCTGGACAAGACCGGCACGGTCACCACCGGCGTCATGGCCGTCGGCGACGTCGTCGTCCTCTCGGACGTCTCAGCTGCCGAGCTGGTGCGGCTTGCGGGTTCCGTCGAGGCGGCGAGCGAGCACCCGATCGCACGTGCCATCGCGCAGCATGCTGCGGGCGAGGGACGGCTTCCGGAGGCCCGGGACTTCTCGAGCGCACCCGGAGGTGGCGTGCGCGGGGAGGTCGACGGCGTGATCGTCACCGCCGGCCAGGCCGGCTGGCTGGACCAGCACGGGATCCGCCCCACCGGCGGGCAGGCGGCAGCCTTCAGTGCCGCGCAGGATGCCGGGACGACGGCGGTGTGGGTCGCCGTCGGCGGTGACGTCGCGGGCTTCATCACGCTGTCCGACACCGTCAAGGACGGTTCGGCGGCCGCCATCGGGCGCCTGCGCCGGCTCGGACTGAGGCCCGTGCTGCTCACGGGCGACAACCGCGCCGTGGCCCTGCGCGTCGCCGCCGCGGTGGGGATCGACGCGGCGGACGTGCGGGCGGGCGTGACGCCTGCGGGGAAGGTGGACGCAGTCCGGGAACTGCAGGCCACAGGAGCCACCGTCGCCATGGCCGGTGACGGGGTCAACGACGCCGCAGCGCTCGCCCAGGCGGACCTGGGTATCGCGATGGGCTCGGGCACGGACGTGGCCATCGAGGCGGCGGACCTCACGGTGATGGGCAACAGCCTGGAGCAGGTGGCGCAGGCCATCGAGCTCTCGCGCCGAACGCTGGGCACCATCAAGGGCAACCTGTTCTGGGCCTTCTTCTACAACGCCGTGGGCATCCCCGTGGCGGCACTGGGCCTGCTCAACCCGATGCTCGCGGGAGCGGCGATGGCGGCGAGCTCCGTCCTCGTGGTCGCCAACTCGCTGAGGCTGCGCAGCTTCGGGCGGTGATCCTACGGGCCGGTGCCGGCACCCGATCGGCTACTGCCGACCGGGTGCCGGCGTCGTTCCGGCCTTCCATAATGGGAGGGTCCGAAAGACCTCCGTCAGGGCGCGCACGCAGCCATCCGCGGGACCAGCGAACAGACTGATGAGGATGATTCGATGGAAGAAGAAGAATCTCGTCGGGTCGATGAGATCTGTGAGTTCGTCCTGTCCGCGCCCGTTGTAGGCGTCCGTATCATCGGGGTAGACGGTCCATCCGGTGCAGGGAAATCCACCCTCGCGCTGCCGCTGGCTTCAAGGCTAGGTGCGCCGCTCATTCAAATTGATGACTTTGTATCGTGGAACAATTTTTCCGGCTGGTGGGATCGATTCGAGGGTCAGGTGCTGGACCCCTTACTGAGCGGACAAGACGCCACCTACCAACAGCGCGATTGGGCTGGCGATGAGTTTGGAGACGGCTTAGCCGGATGGCGAACTGTTCAGTGGTCACCCGTGGTGGTTATCGAAGGTGTGACTTGTTCCAGGGCAGAAGCTTCAAACCACCTCGCCTGCCGCGTCTGGATGGAGACTCCCGCGGTCGAGCGACTGCGCAGGGGCTTGGAACGCGACGGAGATACTCACCGTGATCTTTGGCATCGCTGGATGATCGAGGAGGACGCTTTCTTCGAACGGGACAACACCCGCGAGCGAGCAGATTTCGTAGTTCCTGGCGTCGCCTGACACGAAGAGTACCTCGACAGGCGCGACTTCCCTCCAGTGCGTATCGAATGCCTGCAGGTTTTCAAGACAGTGTCATGGCGCAAGGCGCAGCGGTCAGTGAGACAACGACGATCTAGGCTTAGTTCTCCCCGCGGTGCGTCGACCGTTGAGACCGCCTTCGATTACGGGACGCGTAGTCCCGATGAAGAAGGACGGGCTGCCGTCATCAGAGCGTTAGTGGACTGCGTCGACGTGATGCCGCGATTACGCGGGAGAGACGACGGCGACCTCCGGCAAGCGCAGCGAGGAGACAGCCGTGGAGCGGCGATATGACGTAGATGTGGGTGCATGACGACTGTGCTGTCTGTCCGCGCCCCCGCTGAGCGAGTTCGACTTACGACAAGTCGGTGACCACCAGGGTCGACGTGGCGATGCTTGACGAGGTCACTGCTCGGCGCGGGACGCGCGTCCCCCGCGGTCACCGCCCGTCGCCGAGCCGAAGGCGTGCAGATCGAGCTCGACGCTCAGAAGGTCGGAGGCCACTCGCCCGCGCACGCTCGTCCCCTGCTCGTCGAGAGGCGGGCTTATGACCGCGGCACCGAGCCGCCCGGGGGCGGAGAGCACGATCGCTCCGGAGACGCTGGACTTCGCGGGGATGCCGATTGCACGCATCCAACGGCCTGAGCCGTCATACACACCGCAGGTCGCCATGACCGAGACGACGTCGCGGGCCACGGCCGGCGGGACGACGCGCTCCTCCGACACCGGGTTGACTCCGCCGCAGGCGAGGGTCGCCCCCATCACCGCGAGTGCCTTCACGTCGACCAGGACGGCGCAGGCGCGAGCATAGACGGCGACGGCATCGTCGGCACCGACGTGCAGGGTTCCCTCCGCCCGCATGAGGTGTGCGAGTGCGTGGTTGCGGTCGCCGAGGAGGTGTTCGTTGTGGGCGACGCTTTCATCCACTTCGAGCCGACGCCCGGCGAAGGCGGAGAGGCCTCGGAGGATCCGCTCGTTACGCTCGTCGACATCGCTGCCGTCGATGAGCGATGCCGTGAGCAGCGCTCCGGCATTCACCATCGGGTTGGGTGGGCGGCCGGTGCCGCTCTCGAGCTTGATCGCGTCGAAGGCTTCGCCGGTCGGTTCGATTCCGATGAGGTCCAGGGCGTCGCCGTCCGTGTCCAGCAGGGCCAGGGCGAACAGGAACGGTTTGACCGCCGACTGCACGCTGAACGGTGACTCCGCCTGCGTAGTGCCGCGCACCGTCCCGTCGGGCAGGGCCAGGGCCAGCGCGCATTGGTCGGCGTCCGCGGCGGCGAGTTCGGGGATGCTGTCGTCCACCGATCCGCCGTTCTCTTGCATGACCCGCGCCCGCAGATCCTCGAGGTCATAGGTTCCTGCGTCCGGTGTCATCCGTCTACAGTGACACAGGTCGTGCTGAATGGAGGCAGTATCGGGTGCGATCGACTGCTTGCAGGGGGATGGCCTGCGACGACGGGAGTGACTTCCGGCCAACTCGACTGCCCCCTGCCATCGAACGGGTCGGTTCTAGGCATCTCGATGCCATACCGAATCCGCGACAGCGTCTCCGTAACACTCCGCCCCGACCCGTCCGGCTAACCATCGGCTTACGGGCGGGGCGTTCTGGTTTAGGGGCTGGACTCCGGCTCTTCCATGAGATGCGTCGTGAGCTGTTCGAAGTCACGATCGAATCCGCCCTGCTCGTAACGGGCAGTCTTCTGATTCCAGTGATCTTCCTCGAGCTTTGACAGGAAAGCATCCAGCGCGAGGCGGATATAGAGACCGCGGCTGCGACCCGTGTGCTCAGCCAGGGCGTCGATCCGTTTGATGGTGTCCGGTGGAAGTCGCACGGAGACGACCTGCCCAGACGAGTGCGGGTGCTGCTTGCTCGTTGCCACGTAGGTCTCTCCTCGTCAGTTGTAAACAAGGTTTACAGCTGACGACTGACATCGGGGAGAAGACTGCCGTGCCTCGTAGCTGAAGAAGCGCCCCACCGCAGCCCCGTGCTCCATGGTCGGGACCAGTGACGCCCTGCACGGTGAGGCACTCCCACGAACGACCGACCGGACAGGCGTTGCATGATGCCTCGGCCCTTAAACCCCTGTGTTGCAGAACTCACTGGTGCACAAACCGGTCGAGGCCGATCAAGAAGGCATCAAGGGTTTGTGCGCCACCTGTGCACGGCACATAAGCCCCCCCACGCTCCGCTGCTTGTTCCACACACCCGGACAGCAGGGAGCAAGGGCCCGTCTGCACGCATCCACCTGTGGGCGGGTGGATCCCGAAGGGTGGAGCTCAAAGCCGTCCGTTTGTGGATGAGCAATGCGCATGGGAATGACAACCTCATTGAGATCGAAAGGGCCGGCGTGACACGTCCAGCAAGGAGAACCCTCAGGGCGATTGAACTGGATGCGCACGCCGTCCCTGCATCAGGGGTGATGCTGCGGCGGTTGTCGGTCGGGCGTACTAAAATAGGGGATGTTCGGTTGATGCCGACACCCCTTCCCTAACGAGGTTGAGCAGACAGCCTCATTCCCGGCAGTGACGATCCCTGCCCCGGATTAGTGAAAGCACACTGTGGAGACGACACCTCGAGGCTCGGCGGAGCTTCTAACAATTTTCGGACGAACCAACGGTCACTTGCTGACGAAGGAAACCGCACACGAGGCGGTGAACGGGCTGGCAGAAGTCGCCCGCGACATCATCGCCACCGCGACGGGCGCCGGCGTCAGCCTCATGGACCAGAACGGACAACGCCTCAGCGTAGGATCCACCGACGACGGTGTCCTGGCAGCCGATGACCTGCAGTACGAGCTCGGTGAGGGCCCGTGCATCAGTGCATGGGCAACCGGCACGCCCGTGTACGTCGGTGACACCCGCGAGGACCCCCGGTGGCCCGGGTGGACCTCCGCAGCAGCGGAAAGCGGTGTCCGGTCCTGCCTCAGCGTTCCGCTCCTGCACACCCGCACCGGACTCGGTGCGCTGAAGGTCTACTCCGATAGGGCCGATGCCTTCACCGATGAGCACCGGCGTCTGCTGGTGAA
This sequence comes from Arthrobacter sp. TJ-240, assembly GCF_058269195.1. Lineage (NCBI taxonomy): Bacteria > Bacillati > Actinomycetota > Actinomycetes > Micrococcales > Micrococcaceae > Arthrobacter > Arthrobacter sp. TJ-240. The sequence continues at coordinate 723,434 of NZ_JBZCNG010000001.1, read as the reverse complement.
CCTCGCCCGGTCCGCGGCAGTTCTGCTCGGCCACATCCAGGCCAGTGATCTTCCGCAGCGCATCAGCAGCGATGTGAAGGCATCCCTCGCAGAGCGGGACACCATCGGCGTGGCTCGAGGGATCCTCATGGAGCGCCACAATATCGACCGGCAGACGGCGATGAACCACCTCATCGAGCTGGCCACCGATGAGGGCACGACTATCGCAGCGCAGGCGGACATCATCAGTGAGCGCCGGAACGGTACCAGCCCCGCCACACAACGATGACATTCGGGCTCTCCCCCGAGGAACAGCGCCTGCGTACCCTTGATGCCATTCGCGCGACCCGGCTGAATGTGCAGCAGGTGTGGGTCCGGTACTTCTCGCTGACAGGTAACGCCGACGAGTTGGAAATCGACGCATACCTGCACGGAGCGACCTGCTTGGTCCCGTTGGACCGGAACCTCGTCGCGCACGCCGTCAATGAACTCATCAGCGAAACCCCCCGGCTCGCCGCCCCCTACAGCGACGACGAGGAGCCGAACACCTGATTCTGCCCGACACGGCCTGTTGGCTGTTCGGCAACTCCGCTCGCAATTACCGCAAGGGAGCGGCCACATGGTTGGTGTACAGCCCAATCGACCGGGGACTGCAACAGGAAGATTGCGGTGGCCTTTCCAGTGCTGGTCTTGCTGACCTGGAAGGACTGGCATCGGCTGCGGAAGGGACAACCAATGAACGAGACGATGGACGAGCAGCACCGTAGGGTCATGCAACTCGTCATGGACAATGCGCTACATCCTTGGGACCTATGGATCGAGTACGTCGCCCTCGCCGGCAGCGCCACCGAGGACGAGGTTGCCGACTACATGCACGGCAAGGGAAACCTTCGACCCTTGGAGCGGGACCTCCTCGACATGGCGCTGGCAAGCTTGCTCGAATCGGACTGGAACCGGCGCCCCTACGGCAGGTTCCTCAATCTTGCGGAGAACGCATCGCTGTACGACGATCATTAGCCACCCTGCTGTGCGCGCCAGGTGCCCTGGTCCAAGTCCGTGGGTGAATTGCTGGTTCGATCCGCAGCAGGCATCCCTTTCGCCCGGCTCCTGCCCCTAACTTTGGCGAATGCGGACTGAAGCCGACGGTTGCTTCCGCTAGTTTGGCTCGTGTACATCCGGCCGGTTGTCGAAGGGGTGGGCGCTGATGGCAGGTACTGGGCCAGGGGCAGAACTTGCGGCTGCGTCCCTGCGGGTCATCCCGGCCAACGAGGCGCCCTGGGAGGATCTTCAATCGGTGCTCGGTGCAGCCTCGCCTCGCAGGTGTCAGTGCCAGCGCTACGCATTGCAGCCACGAGAGAGCTTGGCGTCCTTCCCCGCAGAGGAACGCGCCCAGAGGCTCCGCCAAGCAACGTACTGCGACGATCCAACATCGCCTCGGACCACGGGGATCATCGCCTACCTCGGCGAGGAACCGGTGGGATGGTGCGCGGTCCAGCCGCGCACCGCCTACCCGGGGTTGATACGGAATAACCGTGTCCCATGGGTTGATCGCACGGAGGACAAGAACGACGACAGCGTGTGGGCCGTGACATGCTTCGTGACCCGCATCGGCTACCGCCGACGCGGCATCAGCCGGGCACTGGCGTGCTCGGCCGGGCAGTACGCACAGGAACAGGGCGCTCGAGCGGTGGAAGGTTATCCCCTTACCAGGACCGCGGTCCTCGACGAGGAACTCCACGTAGGTACCGTCGCGATGTTCGCTCAGGCCGGCTTCCAGGAGGTAAGCCATCCGTCCAAGCGGCGAGTAGTCATGCGCAAGGACTTCCACCCATGACAAGGCCAGCTGCTCCCCGATGGATACGTGCGGTCGCTTGGGCGAAACCCGTCAGCGGGACGATCGTCTTCGGGTCTGCTGTCTCCCGTGAACACCTGGGATGCTCCTTGACCGGGTAAAGGATTCCCTCCCAGCGGGTATCAGTTGTGTCCTCTGTCATTCCCGCCGTCACCGTCAGTGTCTGCGTTGTCGGGTTCTTCCACGTGGCCGATGGATTTCTCCTGCAGGAACTGGCATAGCGAGGCCGCGAGGAGGAGCTCCGCAGCAAGACCGTGGAGCTGTGGAGCGCTCAACGTCGTTTCGGCCTTCCGCATGCCGATAGTGATGGACCATGTCGGGTCCCCGACGGCGACTGGCTGCATGTAGATTTCCGTGCCGTCGTCGCGCAGCGGAACGGTGACGAGACCGGTGTCAGCACCATCGAGCCCGTCCTGCACCAAAACGGTGATCAGCGCCCCGCCCTCCCGGGTGGTCCGGAATTCTTCAACCCAAGCTTCGAGGGTCTGCCTACTTCGAAAGGGCACTGGCACTTCCTATCCCGACTGCGGAAGGCACACGGTAAAGGCACCAACCGGAACGTACACACGGAACCGGCCGCTCGAAAAGCACTGAAAACCACCCTCGAAAGCGTCCCCGCGATACGCGGAGCACGCATACTGCGGCCTACCCTCATATTCTTCACCCCTGCTGTGGATCCCGCTCACCAGTCCGCTCCGAGACGACACACACCTGGGAACGTCCACCCGTGGAAGCGAAGCAGATCAGCACCCCGCTTCGCGGTATCTCGTAAACCCCAAGCTTTCTAGGACGGGCCAAGATCCTCCATCCGACCGTCCCGGTTCACCGGCACGACATGGGAGGCGCTGTCTCTCCTAGTCATCTCGCTGCGGTCCGCCTCAGAGGTCAGTCTGCTCGAGGTGAGCACGACCACGACGGCTGCCTTCCAACCGGTCGGTTGCAACGCGCCAGGACAAGACAAGAAAGCTCACCCAGCAGCTTTGCTCCGTCTGCGTCCTGATATCCCATCTCGAAGGCACGACTGCAAAACCGAGACAGCAGCATTGGTCGCAAGACAAGTGCCGTGGCAAGACGTGACTCTTGGCCTGAGTTGGGTCAGCGACTGGCGGGTATGAGATCGGCGTCGAAGACGCGGGCGATGTGGGCGCCGGTTCGGCGCTCGGTCGCCGAAGCATCGTCGACGTGGCTGTCCCCGCTGCTGGACCGACAGGTGGGTCACCTCTAAAAGGGGCCTATCAGGCAGCGGTGATGACGAGGCCAGTGCTGTGGCCGCCGAATCCGAAGGCGTTGGTGATGGCAGCTGTCGAGCCGGCACATCCGGTCGTCGTCTTGATGACGTTGAGGTCGATCTCCGGGTCGGGGTTCTCGAAGTTGAGGGTTCCAGGCAGCTGACCCGTCCTCAGCGCCTGAAGGGTCACGATGGCACCCAGTGTCCCGGCTCCGCCGAGCAGGTGCCCGGTCATGGATTTGGTAGAAGTGACCGGCACGTCATTGCCGACCACCGCCGCGATCGCACCGGCCTCGAGGAGGTCACCGACGGGGGTGGACGTGGCGTGTGCGTGAACGAAATCGATGTCCGACCCGGTGAGCCCTGCCGCCGCAAGAGCTTTCTGCATCACCCGATGCTGGATGGCCTGGTCCGCGGCCACGATGTCACCGGCATCAGAGGTCACGGCAGTCCCAGCGATCCGACCGAGGATTTGGGCTCCACGCGCCCGGGCGAATTCCTCCCGCTCGAGGACGATGATGCCGGCACCCTCTGCCATCACGAACCCGTTCCGGTCACGGTCGAAAGGCCGTGAAGCCATGGTCGGGTCGCCTTGACTCGTTGACAAGGCCCGAAGCTGAGCGAAACCGCTGATTGCCAGGTCATTGACGCAGGCGTCTACTCCCCCGGCCACGACGACATCGACGGCTCCCGAGGTGATCATTTCGACGCCCTGGGCGATCGCTTCAGCCCCCGAGGCACAGGCACTCACGGGTGTACGGGCGCCTCCCTGCGCGCCGACATCAATCGACACCCACGCTGAAGGACCATTCACCATGATCTGCGTCAGTGTGTGCGGCGAAACCCGGCGCGAGCCCCCGGCATCAAGGGTCCGGACCTGGGACAACACCGTACCCAGACCCCCGTAACCGGACCCGATCACGACAGCGAGCCTGTCAGGGTCAACATCAGGTTTACCGGCCTGGTCCCATGCCTCCCGCGATGCGACCAACGCCAGGTGCCCGCAGCGATCCATCCGCCGGTACTCCCTGGTGGACAGCAACGCTGCGGGATCGGTAGTGACACGCCCGGCAATCCGCACCGGCAGCTCCTGCGCCCACGGCTGGTCCAAGGCTGCGATTCCCGAGCGACCCGCGATGAGACTGTCCCATGTCTGCGCGACGGTTCCTCCAACGGGCGTCATAGCACCCATCCCGGTCACCACCACCCCGAGCACACTCGCTACCAACGACAACACGTCCTTCCACCGGTCGAGCCGAAGCGCCCGGCCTGCCCGCAACGCTGCCCGCCAACGGCCGGGACTCGTTCCAGTACCTCACAAAAGCCCATCCAACCCAAGAAAACCGTGGTTGAGGGAACTGGCTGGTAAACGGTGCGCAGTCCGGCGCTTACGGAAGCCTGGGAGGAGGATGGGCCGGTTCCAGGATCGCGGGTATGTCGAAGGACCTGAAAATGCCCTACCTGCTGATCGCGTTCACCTTCGGGGTGGTCGGTCTTTCGGGCATGGCGGGCGGTCGACCCAGCATGCTCACGTTCCTCGTCCTCGCCGGGATCTTTGTCTGGCTCGGCCTCACTGCGGGCACAAGCGGTAAGCACAGCAACGATTAGCAGCAAGGACTAAACCTCCTCGCAGGTAACAGCGCACGGATGTCAGCGCGTAGCACGGTATGAGCTCCCCTCGCTTCGCTGCTTGTCCCGCACACACCGAGATAGCACGAACCAAGGGAACCGCCTGCACACTCACCACCGTTATGGACCTGGAGAAGCCACCTTGGGTGAGCGATGAGCTTGTGCCACAGGGGGAGGGTTGGCTCAAGGTCTTGTATCTGCCCTGCGCAGAGGTCTGGGTCGATACGGTTGGTGTGACGAACGGATGAGCACATGCGGAAGCGAAGCAGTTGGCAGGGTTGATGCGGAATGGTTGACCGACACGATTCTGATCAGGGCCACGATCGGAAAGCCAGCGCTCACATCTCCCCGGACGAGGACCTGGGGTATCGGGAACAGGCAGATCACCATCAACACGCTCTGACCTTTGATGCCATGCGCCGTTTCGGGATTTCAGTGGAAGAACTCTGCGTGTATCACCTGGGCATGGGCGGCAACGTGAAGGAATACGAGGTCAACGCATACCTGCATGGACTGATCCGCCTTCCCGCTTTTGACCGGGACATGATCGCCCATTCCGTCAACGAGATGATTGATGACATCTGCCGTGAAGCTCGACCCCCCTACAGTTCGAGCAGAAACGAGAACACACCCAACACCGACCTACAGACCGATGTGGATGCCGACCCAGACGCCGACCTTGATGCGAATGTAAGAGCTGTCCTTCGGGCGGGTGGCGGTAGGTGGAGCCTGCCTGAGGGTGACAGAGTCCTTACCGGCGTCGCGCCCGATGACGGGGTCGCTCGGAAGGAGCGGATGTTGTCCATGGTCTACTCCAGCACCGCGACCCGGCCCTTCAGCAATGCGGATCTGGCGAGGCTGCTCGCCGCTAGCCGCCGCACCAACGACTCCTTACACCTGACAGGTATGTTGCTCTACCGTCAGGGTCGCTTCCTGCAGGTGTTGGAAGGCCCCGAAGCGACAGTGCGGGACCGGATGGCCATCATCAGGGCCGACCCCCGCCACACCCGGGTGCGGGTCCTTGTCGAAGAGACACGGGATGAGCGGCAGTTCCCGGATTGGACGATGGGCTACGAGCCCATCAGTCCCACCATGTCTGACCACGTGCCCGGCTACGAGAAGACGTTCACGGACGCCGAGGACGACGCAGACCCGGCCGGCACTATCGAGGTCCTGTGCAAGCTCATCCGGTGGTTCCAGGACCGCGCCATTCCCTTACAGTGACATTGCAGCACACGGTTACCTGGCTCTGGTTCTATCGTTAGCCGGCTGAGGGAAGGCAACCCGAGGCGGAAGTATTTTCTGGCGGTCCGCGAAGATGTGCACCCTGTGTAGCCGTTACTGTTGGGGGATCTCACCGGTGAGGACCAGGTGTTCGGCTACATCGCGGAGTTTCACGTTGGTGTTGGAGCTGGAGCGATCCAGGATCGTGAAGGCCTGGTCGCCGGTGATCTTGTACCGCTCAATGAGGATGCCTTTGGCCTGCCCTATCAGGTCCCGTGTTACGAGGGCTTCGCTGAGCTGCTCCACTTTCATGGCCTCGGCGAATGCTACCGCCGCATGAGCTGCCACGAGCAGGCCAACGTGAACGGATTCCCGGGAGAAAGCGCCGGCTTGGCTGGCGTAAAGGTTCAGCGCGCCCAGGTTGTCGCCCTCGACCCATAACTGGAAGCACAGCATGCTGCCCGCGCCGGCCTCGGCGGCACGGTGCGCGAAGTGCGGCCATCGTGTTTCACTAGCCATGTCGGGCACATGCACCGTCTGGTGCATGAACATCGCGTCCAGGCAGGGGCCCTGCCCGGTGTCGCCCTGCAACGCGTCCAGCTGTTCCGCCAACAGGCTCGATGGGGCACGAGAGCCAATATTCTTCCGGTCATGGACAACACTGATGGAGCCTTCATCGACACCCGGGATCAGATCAATCGCACCACGCACCATCGTCATGAGGATTCGTTCCGGGTCTGCCTCATGCTGCAGGGACCGGGCGAGAGAACCTAATTGCGCTGCAAGAACATCCCGCCCTTCAATCAATCCGCCGATCGTCTCTTCAATCCCGGGTACATCCTGGGAATCATCGTTCATGCGGTCGCTCATAGCATTGCTCCCTTCATCCAGCCCGGTCCGAGCCGAACCGGCAGCACGGCCGTGGCCTACTCAACCGAGCCTAATCCAGCGTCAGCGTCCCGTGACCGAAGCATCCGGAACCAGCACGCCAGGAACTCGGAAGCTGAGCCCTGATGCCATTTTGCCGGTCAGGATGTGGTGCAGCCCGGGATCTGACAGCCGTGACGTGCGGTGGCACATGATTTTGGGCGTAGTGTCAGGGTGTCGTTCAGCAGCGGGCGGTGCAGATGTTCTCCGCTGCGCCGCCTGGGATTCCCGACGCGACCGGTGGTGAACCTACCCACCGATAAGGAAACTCGTTGTGGTCACGCATTCCCGCGCCCCCGCCGATAAACCACACCCCGGGGAAGCGCCCGCCGCACCCAAAACCGTGGACGCAGCCTCAACATCCGCAGCAACAGCGGCAACTGAGGCAATTTCTCAAGAAGGTTCGGACGACGCGGACCGGGGTGTTTCCGCCGTCATGCAAACCCTGGTGCTCGATAGCGAGGCCGTTCACGATTTCCTGGACCGCCTCGCGCACTTCGTAGCCGACCATCTGTCCACCAACAACCGGACAATACTGTGCGGAGTCACACTCATCCGCGCCCACTCCACCATCACCGTTGCCAGCAGCAGCGTCCACGCCCTGACCATGGACGAAGTGCAGTACTCCTTCGGAGACGGACCCTGCCTGGATGCTGCCCGCAACCACCACACCAACTACGTTCCAGATGTCGCCGACTTCACCGAGGACAACGGCGCCTGGCATGAATACCGGGCCGTCATCGCAGAGCACGGACTGCGTTCCATCCTGGCGGTGCCTATCCCCCTCGATCCGGCCGGTGCCAACAGGTGCGCGATCAATCTCTACGCCGACACAGCCCACGCCTTCAGTGCCGCCGACATCGAAACCACCAAGCAACTCGCACAAGAAGCGGCCAACACGGTCCAGATTGCGGTACGCATCGCGCATCTCGCCGACACCGCAGAGAACCTTCGAGCAGCCATGGATTCCCGCACCGACATCGACCTCGCCGCGGGCATCATCATGGCCCAGAACCGGTGCAGTCAGGACACCGCCATCACCATACTCAAAGCCGCCTCAAGCGCCCGCAATCTCAGACTCCACGACCTTGCGGTAGCGATCATCGCTTCCATCACCCACGAATCCACCAGCACCCACTTCGACAACTGACCAGCCATAGGAGTGAGCCGGCACCAGCCACCGCAGGTGCTGCACAAAAAGTAAATGACCCATACATCGTCTGGTCTCACCAAGCGAAGGACTATCCCATGAGGGATCAGGACAGCCACAACCCCGGCAGTGACCCGGACCCCGCCATGATGCAGGTGCTTCAGCGCCTAACAGAGATTAATGATCGCCTCGAACGAATCACCCTCGCAGCGCAGAACCGAGACGCGATCGGACAAGCCAGGGGCATCCTCATGGAGCGGTACGGCACCTCCCCGGACGAGGCCCTTGGACTCCTGATAACGGCGGCGAGCCAGGGCAATCACACCAGCCTCACGGATGTCGCGACGACCCTCATCCATAGCCGTCACCTGCCTCTGGGCACCGATCAGCACCCATGAGTACCCCCAGGGGATCGTCGTACGCTTCCACAGACAGTCGGCCGACCCCCTGCGCCACTTCAGACGCTGAACCTCAGGGATTGCTGAACCTCAGGGGGTGCTGATCGCAGGTCACGCTTGTGGCGCTGCATCCCGAGCAAACCGCTGGCTTACGGCATCTGCCTTGTTCTCCGCGTGGGACAGGGCTGATCTACATGTCTGACGGGTTGGCTGCGGGGGCCAGTCCTTGCTCGATACGGTCCATCGTGGTGGTGAAAGCCTTGGTGATGTCGATGTCGGGCCGCTCGGTTAGGACAATGATCCACCAGAGGGACTCGGCGAGCTTGTGCTCGAGTTGCGCGGTCACGTCTTCCTCGGTGTCCCACGTGCCGTCGTCGGCCAGGATGAGCCTGCCGATGGTGCCGACGTCATTGGTGAACCCGAGTGTCAGCTCGTGCAGGGTCCACACCGGCCCGCTGATGCGCTGCTCAAGAACCTCGTCGAGGCCGCGGATTTCCAACGCGCGTACCCGTGCGCTTTCCAGGCTGATGTAATTGCAGTCATTTTGCTGTCATCGCTCATGGTGTCCTTGCGTTCGCTGTCGCGACGTCAGGAGTCAGTCTGTTGGCTCGTTCGCCGGCACTTCATGGTCGTACGACTCTGTGGGTTCTAGGGCTGCAGCAGCTTCCATCGCATCGATCTCCCACTGCTCGGAGAACTCGGTCAGTGGAAGCCGGATTGGGTTGCCTTCTGCGTAGGTGGTCATGCGTCGCAGCCTACGCCCCCTGCATTTGTCAGTAGTCGGCGAAGACGTCCTACACGCTCAGGCAATCGAGAGAAGCAAAACCCGGTACATCCAGAGGGGGGATCGGTAGTGACGGCGGTGTCGCAGGGCTGGGCTGAATGACTCGATGGTGTGATCTGAAGGAGCGCGGCGCACACTGGGACTACTCGACTGTTACTGGACGCGGTAGGTGAGATTCAGTCGGAGACATTGCCGGAACGTGAAAGTGGTGGTGGGTTCCCCTCTCCCAGTCAAGAAGCCGGCTTTCTGAGGGGAACACCTAATACCCACGGTCAACCCAGCTCCGGAACAGCTAGAGCGGCTGCGCGGAGGCGCCCCCGCCTGTATCCGCGTGTGATAGGTGTTCCCAACGACCTCCACGGGCGTCGAGTTTGATTATGGATTCCGAGTGCCATATGACCAGCCTCCGAAGAGAGTCATCAGACTGGATCGCCCGATCGGGGCTCCGGCGCTGGAGCCTCGCCGGAGTCGGCGGGGGCCGCACAACTGACAGGGCTTTCGGATCGTTCCCGTTCGAACGAGCGATCATGGCCTCGCAATGCGCTCGTGTTAGAAGTGCTCGTTCCCGGGTTTCTGAGTCAAAGTTGCGGAATGAGGCATCTCGGACGTACCAGGGTCAGCACTTCGAGCCAAGACGCACAGTTGCAGCTCGACACGGCGGAGTCGCTCGGGCCGTGTCGGAAGTGGGGCTCCCTCGTTCGTATCCATGCGTTTTCGAACGCCTACCGCGGAGGGACGTGCACCTCAGGATCCCGGTCACGACCGCATGTAGGCACGACGGCGGCCGGCCCCTGAGAAGTCGAGAACCGGCCGTCATCGTACTGTTCGTACTGGGCGGTCTTAAGCTTCGGACACCTGCGCTGCAAGATTGGCCAGTGTCGAGTCCAGGGCCTCCTGCGACACCTCGGGGAAGCTCAGCTTCTTCAGGATCTCCTTGTCAGTGACGCCAGACCAGTCATATGTGACGGACACCTCGGTGGAACCAGGACCGGCCGTCTCGAACCGCCACACCCATTCCCAGCCCGGAGGCTCCTCCCCCGCCGGCGCGGTCTTCCATGCGAGCAGCTTGTTCTCGTCATAGCCCACCACGTGGTTGTCCGTCTGATAGTCGCCGCCCATTTTGTCCCAGTTCTGGTTCATGGTGAACGTCTGGCCCACGCCGGTGATGCGGTCGGACTTGCTGTCTGACTGCACCATTCCGGAACCGTCCAGGGACGCATGGTGCGCCGGGTTGGAGAGGAACGCGAAGATGGCGTCTGCCGGTGCATCGATCGTGCGGCTTGCGGAAATGCTTGTGTCGTTCATCGGGCGTTCTCCTTCGGATAGTGGGCGACGGATTTTACTTCGCGTCGTCCGGCGAAGATTCATCGAGGGACCAAGCCCCTACCCGACTCTAGGTCCTGCCCACGTCGCGAATGCACCGCCATGCGCGACGCCGTTTCGGCAGACGCATCCCTGTTGGTCACAGGCACCCGCGGGCTGGGTGGTTTCACAGGCCCCCTCGTAGGATCCGTCAGCCTGCACCTGGCAGTTAGCACATCCTGCCCCATCATGGTCGTCCCCAACGACCAGCCCACCCATCTACTACACGCACTCCCCTACCGACGACACATGCTCGACAGCGTCATTGAACCGGCAGTCCAGGACACTGGCGATGCTGCTGCTCAGGCCGAGCGCGACCCCGTCAGGGTGCCGACGGTGCCGTTGTGTGTTTCGTGGCGGATCTTGTCGCCGACCAGCGCGATGTAGAAGTCGAATTTGCAGGCGTCCTCACGCTGGAGATTGCCAGTCATCAGTTCGATGACGAAGTGGCGCAGTTGCTCAACGTGGAAGAACAGCGGGTTGATGTAAAAGTTGTCACCCTCGACCTTGCGGTGCACCCGCCTACCGAAGGAAGAGAAGCCGGACCCGAGCTCGCGAAGGGCATCGACGAGTCGGTTCATGAGGGCCTACTCGCTCACCGTCATATGACGGATGATCCAGGCCGCACCGGTCCGCAAGATGGACTGGTCCCAGCGTGGGACGCCTGCACTCTGCCAACAGGTGCGGAGGCCACTCTGAAGAGAATCTGAGAGTGGCGTTCACCTAGCTTTCGAGGAGTTACACATGGCGGACAAGTTCACAGGGCGATGCGAGTGCAGCGCCCTTACCTATGAGTTCAGCAACGCCCCCGACTTCGTTGCGAATTGCTACTGCAAGGATTGTCAGCGGTCGTCCGGCGGTGTCATGGCCAGCTATTTCAGCGTAGCCGAGGACGACTTCAAGCTTCTCAGCGGCACTCCGCACTCCTACCCGTATGTGGCCGACAGCGGAAACACGCTCGAACGCAACTTTTGTCCTGAATGCGGATCGAGGGTGTTCACCAACAAGCTCTCAGGTTTTCCGGGGCAGGTTTTCGTCATGCTGGGAAGCGTCAACGACCCCGAATGGATCAAGCCGCCGATCATGGAGATCTTCACAGCGCACCGCACGTCGTGGACGAAGGCACTGGACGTCCCACAGTACTGGGCGCGCCCCGATGCTGACCCTGAGTCCGCCGGCAAGCGTATGCCCGGCGGGTGCGGCTGAGCAGCCGGACCACCTTAGGCCAGAGGCGGCGGCATCTACTCGCGCCGCCTCTGTGCGATCGACCGCAAACGTGAGGTTGGTACCCGAAGATGTAGGAGGACCAATGAAAGTACAGTCGTTTGGCCCAGTGACCTTTGTGCACACCGAGCACGTGAACTGGGTCATTTATTCTGGCGGCGACGGCGCCGTCCTGATTGATAGCGGCTATGCGGGACAGCGTCAGGCATTGCTTTCATCGCTGGTGGAGGTAGGACTGGCCGTGACAGATCTCGATGCTGTACTCATCACGCATGCACATGCCGACCATATCGGCGGTGCACGCTGGCTCTCGAAGGATTACGGTATCCCCGTATACGCCAGCGCAACCGAAGTCCCACACCTCCAGCGCAAGTACTTACAGCAGGTAGGCATGAAGGACATTGCGCGGAACATCGCGCGTCCTGGGGTGTTTCGGTGGGTCGCTGCCGTCATTCCGCTTCTCAGGGATGGCGCGGAGACGAAAGTCGAGGCGGCACTGCCGCTCCCCCTCAACTTGGAGAACCGTGTTGCTGTGCCCGGGATCCCGGTTGTGATACCCCTGCCCGGTCACACGAGCGGGCACACGGGATTCTACTTCGAAGACAGCAGAGTATTGGTGACAGGCGATGCGCTCGTGACAGGGCATCGGACGCTACGCTCGGCGGGCCCACAGCTGTTGCCGGCCATGTTTCACCACGACGTGGGACTGGCCCGTCAGACTCTTGAAGAACTTCCCGATCTGGGTGCAGTAACTGTCCTGCCTGGACACGGAACGCCTTGGTCGGGCCGGCTAAGCGACATCATCAGCCACTCCCGGGCATCATGATCAGATCAGGCACCCCGAAACAAGAGTCGGGCCGCGGAGATGCACGACAGACTCAAGCCCGGAGGTACAGCTGGATACTGGTGATCGCCTTCGAAATCTCCAGGTTCAACTGCCATGTGGAAACAGCCGGCCCCTATCCTTTTGATCATGCCCTTGCGTAAGCCCATACCCGCCGCGCGCGTCTCGGATGAGTCCCATAGTGTGACGAAGTTCGAGCTATTCTTCGACCTGGTCTTCGTCTTCGCCTTCACACAGGTCACCGGCCTGATGGCACACGAACATTCTCTCTTCGGTGTGCTTCAGGGAATGATCATCCTCGGCTTGCTGTGGTGGTCCTGGGTGTCTTTTGCCTGGCTGGCCAACCAAACCCGTGTGGACGAAGGCATCGTACGATTCGGGCTCTCAGCGGTGATGGTCGCAGTCTTCATCGCCGCCCTGGCCATTCCGGAGGCCTACCACGACCTTGAGGGAGGCTTGCATGGCCCCCTCGTCCTCGCCCTTGCGTACATCACCGTGCGGATCCTGCATCTGGGTCTCTACGCCTACGCGGCAGGGGAGGACAAACCGCTCCGACAGCAGGTCATCAAGATGACTGGTGCCATGGTTGTCGGATCAACCCTCATCCTCTTCGGAGTCGCCCTGGGCGGATCGGCACAAACCTGGCTGTGGCTGGCGGGAATGACCATCGACACCGCCATCACCTACGTGACATCCCGACACGGCAGCTGGCGGGTGCATTCAGCGGCTCACTGGACTGAGCGTTTCGGACTCGTCATCATCCTCGCCCTCGGCGAGTCGATCGTAGCCATCGGAGTTGGAGCCTCTGAAGAGCCTGTCAGCATCCCTGTTCTCATCGGGGCGTTCGCCGGCGTCGCTCTTTCCATCGGCCTGTGGTGGCTTTACTTCGACGTCACCGCGATCGCCGCTGAGCACCGGTTCGCCTCGCTGCGCGGAAGTGCTCGTGCCGCACTGGCTGTTGACGCCTACACCTACCTGCATCTGTTCCTGGTGGCCGGTATCGTGCTGACCGCGCTGGGTATCGAAGATGCTCTTGCACACGTCGAGGAAGTCGAGGGGTTCGGTATGGTCGGTGCTTTCGCCCTCTTCGGGGGCCTTGCCCTGTACCTGCTGGGGAACGCATCCTTCTGGCGGAGAGTCGGCGGTGGCTGGAAGAGATGGAGGCTCGGTACAGCCGTCCTCTTCCTGGTCCTCGTACCCGCAGGCGCGCAACTCCCACCTCTTGCGGCGCTGATCCTGGCAACAGTCATCACGGCCGCTCTCGTGGCGATCGAAACTTCTCTCTACGCGGACCACAGGGCCGCCATCCGCGTCTCACGCTGATGGCGGCCCTGTAGTCGGCCGCTGCCGATTCCCGTGCGAAGCTCATCGGGAGGTAGTAGTGGGGCGAGCCTTGGCTCCTGCGTCAGAAGGCCTCTGCAAGGAAGCGGTGGGCGAAGGTCACGGCCATAGCCCCCTCCCCTACCGCTGATGCGACCCTCTTGATGGAGTTGTGCCGGACATCTCCGGCTGCGAAAGAACCAGGAACACTCGTCTCCAAGTAGAACGGCGGTCTGTCCAATGGCCATACTCCGTTGAGGTCCTCGCCGTGCAGGTCGGGCCCTGTGACCAGGTATCCCAACTGGTCGCGGACGATAGGGGTTCCTGCCGCCCAATCGGTTTCCGGTTCCCCGCCGATGCAGATGAAGAGCCGACTGGCCTCGTGCTCCTCGTGACTGCCCGTCGCGTCGCTGAGAGCGACGCCGGTCAATACTCCCCCTTCGGAGCGCAGGCCGGACACACGCGTCGTAAGCCTGACCTCTACGTTCGGCTGGGCCGCTATCCGGTCGGACAGGTATGTCGAGAGCGTGGCGGCAAGGGATGTCCCCCGCACGACCATCACGACCCGTGCCGCGTAGGCCGCAAGGTTCATGACGGCCTGACCGGCGGAGTTCCCGCCGCCGACGACGACGACCTCGGTGTCGACGCAGTTCCCGGCTTCACTGGTTCCTGCGCCGTAGTACACGCCCCGGCCGATGAGCTGTTCTTCGTGCTCGAGGCCAAGACGGCGCCACCGCACTCCTGTGGCGCACACGTTGGAACGGGAAACCATCGTGGAACCGTCCGCGAGTGTCGCGTACATGAGTCCGTTGCGGAAGTTGCCCTTGATGCCTTCGCGCATGATCAGAATTTCCGCGCCGAAGTCGAGCGCCTGTTGGCGTGCCCGCTCAGCGAGCTGGGCACCGGCAATGCCTTGCGGAAATCCCAGATAGTTCTCGATCAGGCTGCTGGAGCCGGCTTGGCCCCCCACGGCATCCCGCTCAAGGACCACGACTTTCAATCCCTCTGACGCGGCGTAGACCGCTGCCGATAGGCCGGCGGGGCCGGCACCATAGATTGAGAGGTCGTATTCGTGGAGCTTGGGTGTGGAGAGCCATCCCAGTGCCCCGGCGACGGTGGAGACGGTGGCGTTCTTCACGCGGCGGCCGTCGGGGAACTCGACCAAGGGAAGTAACGCGGACTCGGAGAAATCGACGGAGCCGACGTCTTCCCAGGCGTAGGTGATTCCGCTCCTGGTGAGGAAGTCGCGGATAGCGAAGGCCTCCGGGCTTTCCCTTCGCCCGATCACCCGCAATGCAGCGGTGGTTGCTGTTTGGCTCATGTCCGACGTCCAGCGAAGAGGAGGGTGCGCCAGTTTCTGGGCACCCTGTCCAGAGGTCCTGGCACGCCCTGGGCGTCGGGGTGACTGATAGGCGGTGCCAGTGCCGGACCGCTGAACATCTGTTCCACGGGGTAGCTCCAGTACCAGTCCTCGCCGGGTTCGAAACTCTGAATGATGGGGTGCCCTGTTTGCCTGTAGTGGGCGGTGGCGTGCTTGTTCAACGAGTCGTCGCAGCATCCGACGTGGCCGCATGCTGCACAGCGACGAAGGTGGACCCACCAACTGCCTGTCTGGTCGCACTCCACGCACCCTTCCCCGCTGGGAGGGATGGTCTGATTTATTCCAGCTTCGATGTCCACGGGTTCTCCTCGTCCTGTTACGCGGGTAGCCGTCCGCCACCGGCGATTTTGCTTGCCTAGCGCTGCTCCTCGGAAACGTCCTCACCTTCAGCCGACCGGACGGATCCGTTGACCCGACGCAGCTCAGGCGTGTGATAGCTCCTGCGGTACGTCGATGAGGACGTACACGGCGGCGATAGCGCCGTCTCTGATGGTGAGGACGTCGCGTCCTGTCACGATGGCCGATGACCCTTCCGGGCCGAGCGACCATGGATAGGTGGAGAGGTCCTGAGCGGTTTGGATGGGGCCGGTGAGCTCCAGGCGCATGTTGGGCAGGGCGCCGTGCAACCCGTCGATTGCCTGCTCCATACCGGAGTGGCCCCTGTAGGTTGCATCCGACTCCGCAACAAGGACAGCCGATGAATAGAGCTGTGCCACCGCGGTGGAGCGTTGATCGCTGGGCGGGGAGTTCCAGATTCTCAGGTGCTCCTCAACCATGGCATCGACGAAGTCGGTCATGGGCTTCTCCTTTGAGACCGTCATACACGTATTGGGGGTGCGCCGTGGAAAGCGGGGCGGATGTGTCAGCCACATCCGCCCCACTTTTTCCTAGGCCAGTGATTCCTTCAGCGACGCCACGGCGAGGATGATCGCGTATTTCGCGGCCTCGGTGTCATGGACGGAGTTGATCATGACGAAGTCGTGCACGACTCCCCCGAATCGGGCGTTGGCGACCTTGACGCCGGCTTGGCGGAGCTTGGCGGCGAAGGCTTCACCCTCGTCCCGGAGGACGTCGGCTTCAGCGGTGATGATCAGGGTGTCGGGCAGGCCGGCAAGTTCCTCGAGGGAGGCCCGCAGGGGTGAAGCGGTCGACTTGGCCCGCTCGGACTGGTCCTGGGTGTACTGGTCCCAGTACCACTTCATGGCTTCGCGGGTCAGGAAGTAGCCCTCGGCGAACTCGTCGTAGGAGCCCGTCTCGAATGCGGCATCGGTGACAGGGTAGAACAGCACCTGCTTGGCGAAGTTCAGGTCTCCGCGTTCCTTGGCGAGCAGGGACACGGCGATGGTCATGTTTCCTCCGACCGAGTCGCCGGCGATGGCCAGGCGGCTGGCGTCCAGGCCCTTCTCGCTGCCGTTGGCTGCAACCCACCGGGCCACCGCGTAGCTCTGCTCGATGGCTACCGGGTAGCCGACCTCGGGCGAGTTGTCGTATTCGGGGAACACCACGGCGGCGTTGGCGCCGATGGCGAGGTCGCGGACCAGCCGGTCGTGGGTGTGCGCGTTGCCGAAGACCCATCCAGCGCCGTGGATGTACAGGATGACGGGAAGGTCCCCGGTACTGTTCAGAGGCTTGACGATACGGGCCTTCACCGAACCAGTCGGGCCACCCTGGACCTCGATCCATTCCTCGTCGATGTCGGGCTTGAAGATGGGTGAATCCTGCACACCGTTGACAGCCTTGCGCCCTTCGGCCGGAGGCAGTTCGTTCAGGAAGGGCGGGTTCGCGGTCGCATCGACGAACGCCTGCGACTCCGGGTACAGGGCGTAGTTCTTGGGGTTTCCGGCCATGGTGGCTCCATTTCTCAAGCGCGGGTATGAGGGCTGTTGCCTCTTGCCCACCTTGGCCGAAGCCGATCACCGAAGCATCCGTCAAGTGACGTACTCAATTCCCGGTGTGGGCCGACACAGGTCCTCCCATGAGCGTTCCCAGCTGTGTTCCCAGCTGTGTTCCCAGCCGTGTTCCCAGCTGTGTTCCCAGCCGTGTTCCTAGCTGTGTTCCCAGGGGTGTTCCCAGGGGTGTTCTCGGGAGGATGTCAGGGGTGATCATCGGGACGCGGCAGCGTCCCGTGCTCGATCAGTTGGTCATAGATCAGCTCGAATGTGTCCGACAGCATCTGCATTCTGTCCTCATCGAGTACACCGAGGAACACCTGACGGATGAGACGGATATGGCTCGGTGATACTGCTGCCATCGTGGCTCTGCCGAGCTCGGTCAGCACGACTTCGGTCGACCGCCTGTCAGCGGCGTTGGGCCGTAACTGAACGAGACCTCTCTGACCCATGCGCTTGGCATGGTGGCTGACCCGGCTGCGCTCCCATCCGATGCGCGTTGCAAGGTTTGTGACGGCCAGGGTTCCGTCGGTGTCGCTGATGAGGGCGACGAGGATGTCGTAGTCGGCCAGAGACAGATCGTGGTCGGATCGCAGCTGCCGGTTCATCTCGTACCGCAGGCGGAGGTGGACCTTCATGTAGGCGTACCAAGCGCGCGTCTCCTTGTCGGAGAGCAGTGCGAACGGCGACTCCTCGGCGACTTCGTAACGTCCTGACATCCCTGTCCTCCTCGACCTCTGAACAATACGATGACACCGATATATGTGCACTTCATTCCTTGGCTGCCGGTGCTGCCGACGGACTTCCTCGGTCAGTTAGCGTCCCGTACCCCGATCCACAGCTCACGCGGCCCGACGCGCTCTTGCACCTTCCGCGAATATTTGTATGATATTTCACGCAACTGGTTAGCGCAGGTTCGTACTCCTTCCATACGGGAAGTTGACGGCACTGGTTTTGAGCCGGCAAACATACGGGGTGGGAGTCAGCAGGTGGCGGCAACATGAGCCTCCGAACGTCGATCTCCGTCAATCCGATGATGTGTAACAAGAGGATGTTGTGATTGAAATCCGACGATGCTCCGGCGACGGGCACGCCCCCTTTGCGATACCGGGATGCAGGTCAGAGTCCAGACTCCTTATCGCAGGAGAGCGAACGGCCTGTGGGCCTGCGCGTTCGGACGTGTCCTCATGACAGGTTCGAGGCCTCACTCTCTTGACCTGGCTCAGGGACCCATCAGCGATCGCCTGATCGGGCGCGAGCAGGAGCTCGAACGAATCTCCTCCCTGCTGCCGACAGCAGCAGCCTTCAGCCAGAGTCTCGTGATCGAAGGTGAACCGGGTATCGGGAAGTCGGCGCTGCTCAGGCATGCCGAGAAGCAGGCGCGGTGCGCAGGACTGAGGGTCCTTCGGTGTACGGGCATGAAGCAATCGGAGACGATCGGCTACAACGCCCTTCACGAGGTGTTGTATCCGGTACTGCACCTTCTGGATGCGATTCCCCCGCGCCAGCGCGATGCACTCATGACAGCTCTGGCAATGCGGGAAGGTCCATCGCCGAGCAAACTTGTTGTCTGCGTGGCAACCTTGAGCCTGCTTGAAGAGGCTGCGTCGGACAAGCCGCTGTTCATCACCGTGGATGACCTGCATTGGCTGGATCAATCCAGTGCCGACGTGCTCATGTTTGCTGGTCTGCGCCTGACCAGCACCCCCATTGCCATGCTGTTCGCAACCCGACCCACCTGGGGCTCGACGGCGACAACTGACGACCGCATCGAGCGGCTTCTCCTGGAACCCCTCAATCTTCGATCGGCGGAGGATTTGATGGCTACCGTCGGAGCGGACCTATCCCCCAGCGAACAGGCAAGAGTTCTGAGAGAGGCCAACGGTAACCCCCTGGCGTTGCGCGAACTGGCCGTTGCATTGCGTCAGGGCGGGCCAGAACAAGCATTTCTGCGCGCAGTGCTTCCCACGACGGAACGCCTGGAGCGTACGTTCCTCAGTCAGCTGAACTCCCTACCCGATCGAAGCCAGCAGATGCTCCTGCTGGCTGCGGTAGCCGAGGACGTCGGCCTTCCGGACCTCCTGCAGGCAGCACAATCTATGGACCTCGTCCTTGCCGATTTCAGCCCGCTCGAACGCGCTGGTCTTGTACGTATCGAAAGCAGTGCAGTGCTCTTCCGACACCCTGTCCTCCGGGCAGCGGTCCAGGGCGCGGCCACCAGTGATGACATGCGTCGAATACACGAAAGCCTCGCGCAGGCGGTGACCGATCCGGACCGCGCCGCATGGCATCGGGCTGCCGCAACGTTCACACGTGATGAGTCTGTGGCCGGCGAGCTGGACGACGTTGCCCGGCGCGCCGAAGGCCGCGGGGCCCTTGCAGAAGCCGCAGCGACGTTCCGGAAATCTGCCATGCTCTCGACGCACATCGGTAGACGAGCGTCTCGGCTGGCATCGGCAGCTGCTGCAGCGCGATCGGCGGGAGATACGGGTCATGCGCTGGAGAGTCTTGAACGCGCAGAACTCATCGCCGAGGATCCGCAGACGATCTCGGATCTTGTGAGCATCAGAACCGTGATGAACCTGACCTCCGGAGCGAGGGGTTTGACGCGCAGTGACCTCGAGTCGATCTTGGAGAAGCTCACCGGACCACAGAACGATGAGTACCGGACGGTCGTCCTGTGGTGCGCTGCACTCACGGCTCGGGGCCGCAACGCCTCCATGGAGGACTGCGACTGGTTACGGGAGGAACTACAGTCCACCGGCAGGGGGAATCCGCTCAGGACAGTTGCCCTGGCGGTTCTGGGGCCACTTGGAAGCAGCCCGGATCTCCGAGCGGAGCTACCCCAACTGGTGTCGAGGCTGGTGGATAATCCGCTCGGCCTGGTGTCGGTCGCGATCGCGGCGGAAGCCCTTCAGGACCTGGAGACCGCTCTGACCGCCTGGAGTCTGGCGTACGAGATCTTCGCGAGCCGGGGAGCTGCAGGAGACGAGGTGCAGACACTACGGGGTCGATCGAACATCCTCCTGCTGTGGGGGCAGGTGAGGGAGGGCCTCGCCGATGCGGAGTACGCCATGAGAATGGCTCAGGACACCGCTCAATCCCTCCTGGAAAGCACGGCAGCGGCCACTGTCGCTCGTGCCCACGCCCTCCTCGGGGACTTCGATCAGGCCGAACTCGCGCTAGCCCACAGTCGCGCGACCATGAAGGCCGCGCCCCTTTCGATGACGAGTGCGGATGCACGGTGGGCCGCCGGTCTCATCGCCCTGGGGCAACAGCGCTTCCGCGAAGCGCTCATCGAATTCACGCACATGAGCGTGCACCCAACGCGCGCCCTCTGGGCGATCGCGGACCGCACCGAAGCCGCTGTACGCGCAGACCGGGCCGAGACCGTGATGGAGAACGTGACGTATGCGGACACCATCGCCAAGGGATACCGCTCTCCTCTCCTCATCTCCCTGGTGGAGCGCAGCAAGGCACTTCTTGCCAGCCCGTCACAGGCGAGCACCCACTTTGAACGAGCAATCGAACATGGGGAGCTCAGCGAATCCTCCCTGGAGCTAGCCCGCACCCAGCTCCTGTACGGCGAATGGCTCCGCCGTGATCGCAGACCTACGGAAGCACGCACGTACCTTTCGGCAGCACTGCAAACGTTCACGTCCATTGGCTCCCGGCACTTTGCTGATCGGGCTGCACAGGAACTCAGAGCCGCTGGAGAATTGCCTCGACGCCCGACCACACCCGCCCCTGCTGCCCTGGATGCGCTCACACCTCAGGAGCTTCAGATCGCCACGCTTGCCAGCCAAGGCCTGTCGAACAAGGAAATCGCGGATCAGATCTACCTCTCCCACCGCACAGTCAGTACCCACCTCTACCGCGTCTTCCCGAAACTCGGCATCACGAGCCGATCCCAGTTGCGTCAGGCTTTCGATCGCATCAATGCCACGACGTAGTACCCGGATCCCCTACTGAGCTCACGGCACCACCCATACCGTTGGCGAAGTCTCGATCGGTGCACGTCCCATCGCTCTATGACTCCGCTGTGCAGCCAGTTCCGGAACACATACGTCACATCACGGATGCCTACCTTGGCGCAAGCCATCAAGGATGGTCTCGACGGACAAGGGAGCGTTCCCCACCGCCTTCCCTGCGGCATGAGGACTGCGACCAGCCCGGACTCATCGAGACAGACCACTGTGAAAGAGGACATCATGGCAACCTTCCGACATGCATCTGCTGTAGCAGACGCCCGCACGTATACCAATGCGGCCGCCTTCGATATTCAGAAGCTGGGCGAGGAATCGATCGAGGCGCAGGCACTGCACAATCTGCTCAGCGCGGTGCAGTCGCTCATCAACGCGATCGACGACGACGGTGACGACACCGCAGGTGAGAGCTCACCGGTGCACCAGGCATCCGCCGAGAACGACAGGACAGAACAGTGAAGGCACTGGGAATCGTCGGAGCCGGTAACGTCGGCAGCCAACTCGCCAGGAAAGCCCTGGAAGCGGGGTACACAGTCGTCATCGCCAATGCCGGCGACACAGCAAAGCTGGCCGCACTGGTATCAGAACTCGGCCCGAACGCGACAGCCGGCTCGGTCACCGAAGCAGCTCACGCCGGAGATCTCGTCTTCGTCTCCATCCCGGTCAGTTCCTACACCGCCCTGAGAGCGTCGGACTTCGAAGGCAAGGTCGTCATCGACACCGGAAACTACTATCCGGAATACTTCGGACACGTGCCGGAACTCGATGCCAGAACAACGACGACCTCGGAACTGCTGCAACAGCACCTCGCCTCGAGCTCCGTGGTGAAGGCCTTCAACAATCTCGGAGCGGCGGACCTCACCACGGACGGACAAGCCGCAGGGACCGCCGACCGACGCGCCCTGACCGTCGCGGGCGACAACCAGGATGCAAAGAAGGAGGTCTCCGACGTCATCGATGCCTTCGGGTTCGACGTCGTCGACGCCGGGCCGCTCTCTGAGGGCTGGCGATACCAGCGCGACCTCCCGGCCTACGGTGTGCGCCTGGACGCGACTCAGATGAGCGAAGCACTCGCAGCCGCACCCGCTGACGCCCGCCCTGCTGCAACCTGAAGCTCCAGTTCCAATCCACGCGATTCCACACTGACCATGAATGCACGTGGACGAACCTGATGCCGGGGATCACCGAGTGATCATGGCGGTAATCAGGGCTCCTCTGGCCGCAGATGCGTCAGGAATCAGGCCAGGAGCGACAACAACCATGCACTGTCGCTCCTGGCCAGACTCGTCCCATGAGGATCTCAGAGACCGGTGCCTGACGAGTACCAGGCTTGTCCGTTGGCACCCGGGTCCATGCAGGAAGGATCAAAGATGAATCCCTTGCCTTCCTCGCCTTCCGCTGGTGAAGCGGCCTCAGGGTTGTCGGACCGTCCCCTGGCGTTCTACAACGCACTTTTGACGGAGCATTTTGTACTCCGGTCGGCACGGGGCGTCACCGTGAGCGAATCCAGCAGCCGTGCGTCTCTCTACCTCATGACGCTGTCCAGCGCGCTGGTGGCCTTCGGATTCCTCGCGGACACAGAGTTCGCCGCAGGCTTTCTGGGTGTCATCATTCCCCGTCGTCCTGCTACTGGGGCTCTTCACCTACGACAGACTGATCGACACCTCACTCCAAGATGTCGCCGCCCTAGCGGCTATCCAAAGGATCAGGGGCTTCTACGGGACTCTGCTTCCAGGCGCGGATCAGTTCTTTCCAGTTCCCGTGAAGAAGCAGGCACCCAATGAGCTGCTCGAAATCGGGCAATCCCTGTCCAGGCGGGGCGTCTTCTTCACCCTGTCATCGATGATCGGTGTCGTGAATTGCATCGTGGCCGGAGCTGGGATCGCCCTTGTCCTGACCGGTCCAGGCGCCTCATCCTCGGTATCCATCACAAGTGGCGTCATCGGCGCCCTCGTCCTGGCTCTGGCACACGGGCTCTACCAGGAACGCCGGTACGCCCGGCTGCTGAGGACACTTGCATCATTACGGACATAGAACGGCGGACCGGTAGACACGAAAGCAGGAGAACGACGCAGCAGCGCTCCAAAAGATGCGGAGGAAAAATGCGGAGTACCGCTGCGTCGACGTCCGCTAGTTCTCTTGTGCTCCAACGCGGGACAGCAGCGCTTCAACTGCAGCTGCCGGCTCGGGTCGGCGTGCGTTCTGGCTCTGAATCCTTTGCGCAGCTTCCCTGAAAGACGGTTCGTTCAGGATCCGTGAGATTGCCGAACCGACGTCCTTCGGTGTTTGAACAACGATTGCAGCGCCGGCGTCGGCTGCGCGCTGGGCATTGATGAACTGGTCCGCCCCTTGCGGAAGAAGTACCAGGGGAATTCCTTGACTGAGAGCGCCAAGGACGGTTCCCGCTCCCCCTGCGCTGACCACGACGTCGGTTCCGGTGAGGAGGTCGGCCATCGGGTGGAATGGAACGAAACGAACCGGTCCCTGATCTGCTGTCGCATGAGGCGCTCCGACCGTCGCGATCACGTGGTGGCGCGTCGTGTCGATGCTGTCGATGACGTCCCTCAGGAGGTCCTCGTCTCCAAAGACCGTTCCCAGCGTGACCAGCACCCTCGGGTCAGGTCCATGGTCGTGGGGCCATACCGGGGCGCTAGGGGCTCCGGCCCGGGTATGAGGTGTACCTCTGAAAGGAATGCTCGTTGGCCCAGCGAGCCATCCTGGAGCCTGCAGCATCGGAGGTGTCGAATCGAGCACCGCAAGCGGTGTGACCGGAACCAGGCCGCGCCGTACGTATCGATCCGCGACGACCTCGACCATCGGTTGTATGAACTCCTCCGGGACCGCCGGCCCGAACGCTACGATCGCTGACGGAACGCCCAGGGCGGCTGCGACGAGCGGCCCGACGAAGTCGACTGCATCGCAGATGATGACGTCAGGCCGCCATTCCCGCGCCGAAGCGACCGCGGAGTCGAAGGACAGATCGACGCGGGTGCCGGCGAAGAACTCGGCCACAGAATCCGGCTGCGGGTTGTTTGCCGGATCGCTGCCCGGGAGTCTTCGAGCGACCTCGGCGAACAGGACGTCCGGCATCGGCCCCCCGTCGATGACCGGTATTCCCGGCATCTCGACATTCATGATTGCGGTCATGCCCGGGCTGGTGAGCAGTGCTACATCATGCCCAGCAGTGTGGGCGGCATGAGCCAAGGGGACGAGGGGAAGAAGGTGGCCCATGGCGGGCACGCCTGAGAACAAGATGCGCATGGCGATCTCCTGGTGTGATCGGTGAGAGGTGAGTGGCGATTGGGATGGAACCGGGGGCGCCGATGACACTGGATCCGAGATCCAGGTGACGGCGGGTGCCGGGCACAAGCAAGCTGACGTCGGCAGTCGGCAGTCGGCAGTCGGCAGTCGGGTGAGGAAGGGTGAAGCGTGGATTGATTACTCTGCGGCGAGGACCTGCGTGATCCCCTTGCGGGACGCGGCGAGAGCAGGAAGGAGACTTGCGGCGAGGATGATGACGAGGCCGCTACCGGCTGCTGTCGCGGCCGCTGCGACGCCGAATCCGGGGAGGGCGCCTGGAGCGATCGTGGTCAGCGACCACGCCTGACCGATGCCCGTGACGAGCAGGATCATGGCAGCGATGATCGTTGCGGTGCCGACATGCATGAGTGCTTCCCAGGTCGCGCGGCTCAGGACGACGCCCTGGGTCCCGCCGGCGGATCGGACCAGAGCAGCTTCGCGTTCCCGTGCCCGACCGGCCATGTAGACGGTGGCCGCAGCCCCCACGAGGGAGACAAGGAGTGCTCCGCCGAGCATGAGGAGGAAGCTTTGCGGTGCCAGAGCACCCCGTTCGACGCCGGTGAGGGCGCTGACGGCGTTGCCGTAGGTGAGGAATCCGGTGTACAGGCTGCCGGGCAAGGCAATCGAGACAAGGAGCGCGCTGACGGTGGAGGAGCTTCGCGTGATGTCGTAGTCGGCTGTATTGCGTGCAAGGAACCAGGATGGTGATGCACTGTCAGGGATGATGCTGGTCCAGGTCCTCAGGACCCGCGGGAACAGGACCGGACCGGCGGCTGTCGCTGCGGCGGTGAACATCGGGCCGATGAGAAGAATCTGCGTTCCGCCGTCGCTCAGGGAACCGCGGCCCAGACTCACTGTCATGCTGACGGCGATGGCCAGCGTCGCCACAATCACGACCCACCGCACCCAGGTCATCCTCGCCTCGCCGATGGTGGGATCGCGCAGAACCTCGATGGCCCGTACCTGTCCCGCTCGGCGGGAAGCGCCGAGACCGCTGAACCATACGATGACGACGACGCTGAGAACCACCCAGAACGCCCCGGCGATGCTGAATCGCCCGGTGACATCCGTCAGGCCTTCAGAATCGCTGAGCCCGAACTCCAGGAAAGCGGGAACAAAGGGTGCCGCGATGAGGCAACCAAGTGAGGCCCCGAGTGCGGCGACGAGGACGAGTTGCGTGCGGACGATGACGACGATCGTCCGCGATGAGATGCCCACGAGCTGCCAGAGCGCGTAGCCGCGTCGTTGCAGCGCAACCGTCAGGCGGGTCACGCTGCTCAGGACGACCACGGCCGAGATGATGGTGAAGAGGATCAGCGCTGAACCGAGGACCGAGAGGGCCGCGGCCTGGAGGAAGCCGAGCCCTACCCCGGTTTCAATCAGACCCGCAGCTGCGCTGCCGGCGGCCGCGGTCGCAGCGGCGACACAGAGCGCGCCGATCCAGATACGGGCGTTGAGGACGAGGTCATTGAGCAGCAGGCGCAGCATGGTCAGGCCTCCTGCGAAGCTGCGGTCAGGGATGCGAGCACGTCCTGCACACTGGGGTGGATGAGCTCCTCATGAATCAGCCCGTCGCGCAGGACGAGGACACGGTCGGCCTGTGCCGCCGCTTCGAGGTCGTGGGTCACCATGACGACCGACCGCTCGCCCGCGGCCAGATCGCGCAGCAGACGCAGTATTTCCGTGGTGGTCGTCGTATCGAGGGCGCCGGTCGGCTCGTCGGCGAAGACGAGCCTGGGGCTGGCTGCGAGCACGCGCGCGATCGCCACACGCTGCTGCTGCCCTCCCGAGAGGGATCCTGGCCGATGGTGCGCACGATCGGACAGGCCGACCGCAGCCAGTGCGCGATCGATGTCCGTCTCGCTGACCTGTCGGTGCGCGAGACTCGCCGGCAGTGCGACGTTCTGTCGCGCGGTGAGTGAAGGGATCAGATTGAAGGCCTGGAAGATGAAGCCGATCAGGTCCCGACGTAAGGCTGCCAGGGACCGAGGTGGAAGCTGGGCGAGTTCGTTGCCCTGGATCTGCACGGAGCCGCCCGTATACGGCTCCAGGCCTGACAGGCAGTACAGCAAGGTCGACTTACCGGAACCGCTCGGGCCAACGATCGCTACGAATTCACCGCTTCGAACGGTGAGTGAGATCCCGCGCAGGACGGGAAGCGGCGCTCCGCTGTCGGGGGAGGCAAAGGATTTGGTGAGGTCGTGCGCTTCGATCAAGGGCATGGGCGATGTCATGAGTACATTCCAGCGGAAAGGGCGAACGGCGTCACTGGTGCCAGGTCCACCATGACGGTAGAGCCTGCACTACTTTTGTCCCAACCTTCGGCTCTGAGAGCGGTCACTGCATAGTCTCAGGACATGCATCCTGTTGTGAGCGTGTCGGCGTGGACTGCTCTGCGCCGCCCGCCATGGAAACTGTTCGCCTCGTCGCTGCCGTGGCGCTCCGGGGCCTATCTCATCACGACCGTACTCATCGGGTTGGTGGGGTTGGCCCCACTGATGGCCACCTGGTTCGCCGCTCCCCTCTGGGCGATCTCACTGGCACGCCTGGAACGGCTTCGCGTCGTTGTCCTTGGTACTGCGCCGATACCGAAACCACCCACAGGCACGTCAGGGGCTCGCGTAGGCCGGTTGGCGCGGCGGTTACGTGAGCCCGTGACCTGGCGCGAAGTCGCCTACCTTGCGGTGTTCATCGTCTTCACTGCCATGAGCTTCGTGTTGATCGTGACCGGCGCGACAGCCATCATGGTCGGCGCCACCACGGTACTGGGAGTCGAGCCTGATGCGGAGAACCTCGTGGCGCAATCGGTTGCCTCAATCGGCGCTCCGGCGGTTGTGGTGGTCAGCTTTGTCATCATCGTGCTCCTCGTTCTCTCGTACCTCACGACGGCACTGGCTCTACTCCAGTCCTTTGTCGCTCAGGTCCTCCTCTCCGAGCAGTCCGAGGCGCTCGCGCGCCGAGTCTCAGACCTGACCTACTCCAGGCGTACCCTCCTCGAGGGATTCGACATCGAACGCAGGAGGATCGAACGCGACCTGCACGACGGCGCCCAGCAGCAGCTGGTCACACTGGGCCTGCGCCTGGCCCTGCTGGAGATCGAGCTCGATGACCTGGCCGGCAGTGGCAGTGATGTTTCGGCGGCTCGAAGGGCGCTTTCTGCCGCCCAGGACGACGTCGATGCGGCGGTGACCGCCCTGCGGGAGAGCATTCGGGCCATCCACCCGCGCGTGCTCGTCGATCACGGTATCGCGGCTGCCGTGCACGAACTGGCCAGCCGACTACCGGTCCCGGTGACCGTCGATATCAATCTCCCACGGCGTCCGGACTCCAACCTCGAGGCGGCCCTGTACTTCATCACCAGTGAGGCGCTGACCAACGCCGTCCGACATGCAAGGGCACACAAGGTCATTGTCAGGGGTGGGCAGGAGGGAAGCAGCCTGTGGCTGGACATCATCGATGACGGCATCGGGGGAGCGGACCCCCGTAAAGGGACCGGACTTGCCGGTCTGCGTGACCGCGCGGAGGTACTCGGCGGACAGCTGACCCTCCACAGCCCGCCCGGTGGACCGACGGTCCTGCATCTCTCGGTCCCCGTGCTCCCGATTCCCGACCTCACGGAACGGACACCGCCGGGTGTCGGCAGTGATAGCAATAGTGCATGAGGATCGTCATCGCCGAGGACTCGGCACTACTCCGTGAGGGCCTGGTCGTCCTGCTGGAACGAGTAGGACACGAGATCGTCGGCACGGCTGCCGACGCACCGGAGCTCCTGACCGCGGTCGAGCGCGCCATGGCCTCAGGAAGCCCGCCGGATCTGGTCATCACGGATGTACGTATGCCACCATCGCACACCGATGACGGGTTACGGGCCGCACTGGACATCCGCCGCCGTCACCCCGATGTGCCCGTCATGGTTCTCTCGCAGTACGTCGCGGACGCCTACGTCCATGACCTGATCGAGGACGCGCGCGGAGGAGTCGGGTACCTCCTTAAAGACCGCGTCGGCAAAGTGGCCTCGTTCCTGCGATCCATCGAGACGGTCGCCGACGGGGGCGTCGTCGTGGACCCGGAGGTCGTCCGCCATCTGTCGGGCCGACGCCGCGCGGTCAGCCCCGTGGACCGCCTCACCGAGAGGGAGCGGACGGTGCTCGGGCTGATGGCGGAAGGGGAATCGAACACGACCATCGCCCAAAAGCTTCATCTGTCGGAAGCGGCCGTAGCCAAACACGTCGGCAACATCTTCGCCAAGCTCGACCTACCTCCGCAGGACACGAACCGGCGCGTACGAGCCGTCCTGACCTACCTGCGTGAATCAACGCCCTGACAGAACGCTCCTGCAGGCGTTGCACGTGGCCTCGCTGTTCCACGACGCCGGTACCGCGCCGGACCATGACGGTCCCTACCGGTTCGAGATCGAAGGAGCGGACGCGGCAGCGGCCTTCCTCACCCACCCTGCTCCTGGCCAGGTGCGCTGCTGCAGGCGCACGAGGCCGGCCTCGATAGGACCGGCCTCAATCCGGCCTTCTGATCAACATCCTGCCGCGCTTGATCCCCAGGTGCGGCAAGAAGCAGCCCCTATCGCCCGGCAGCAGGCTCGTCGTCCTACTGGAGGGCTGTCGTTCCCAGATCCCACAGGCGTTCGGCAGCTTCCGCGTCGAGGGCATGCTGCGCCACGCCGCTGGAGCGACCTACCCCATCGGCGACCGTCTCGGCTTCCTGGTTGTCCTCGAAGTAGCGTCCGCTGATGCCTTCGAGTGCCGGGTGCGCGGCCAGGAGGACCGACGTCGCAGCTCCCTGGGACGTCGTCTTGAAGTGCGCGCCTTCGATGCGCTTGCCCTGCTCGTCCATGGCACCCATGGCTCGAAGGGTCGCATCGTCAAGATGGCGCTGCAGGTTCGTCGTGATCCACCCGGGCATCACCGCATTGGACGTGATGCCCTCACCGCTCCAGCGCTGCGTGATCCCCACTGCGAGAAGGACATCGGCTGTCTTGGACTGCGCGTAGGCACCCCAGCGGTCGTACTCCCTGCGGTCATACTGCGGATCCTGAAAATTCAGTGCGGAGCGCAGATGGGCAGTGGAGCTGATGGTGACAACGCGTCCGGCATCAGCGGCCCGAAGATGCGGGTGCAGCCCCACGGCGAGGGCGAAGTGCCTCAGGTAGTTCGTGGCAAGTTGCAGCTCCCACCCCTCCGGGCTGAGATTGCGTTGTGGCAGGGCCATGATCCCGGCATTGGCCACCAGACCATCGATCGGCCCCTCCCACGAGCGGGCGAAAGCCGCGATGGAACGCATATCAGCGAGGTCCAGGGACACAGCATGTACCGGGCCGCTACCAGGACTCCCTTCCAGATCAGCAACGAGAACGTCGGCAGAGGCCGGGTTGCGGGTAGCGATCGTCACGCCGGCGCCTGCCTGGGCAAGGGCGCGCACGGTCTCCGCACCGATCCCGGACGCCCCACCGGTCACTACATAGGTGCTGCCCGACAGGTCGATTCCCGCGAGAACGTCCGCGGCCGTGGCACGGGCATCGAAGGGAGTTGTTATCAGGTCGCTCATCACAGGGCCTCTGCTCTCGTCGGTGCATGTTCGATGGCGGACCGGCCCAGCCGCTCCAAGATGCGAGCAAGCTCCAAGGGCATGTCCCCGGGTTTGCGCGAGGTGACGAACTGGCCGTCCTCGACGACCGGCTCATCGACGTACTTTCCACCAGCCGCTGTGATCTCCGGGGCGACGTCCCGCCAGGCTGTCATCCTTCGGCCCTGCACCAATCCTGCCGTGATGAGTACCTGAGGGCCGTGGCAGACAGCTCCGATCAACCGTCCCGTTCCAGCGAATCGCTGCACGAAATCGATGGAGGCCGCGCTCGCCCGCACCTCCGCCGGCGCCAGCCCCCCGGGAATGAAGAGGACGTCATAGTCTCCGGCGTGTGCATCTGCGACGGGCGTGATTCCCGTCCTGAGAGCAAGCCCCTTGTATCCGGTCACGTCTGTTCCTGCAGGGGTGAGGACATCGACGTCGTAGCCCTCCTCCACAAAGCGGTAGTAAGGGTAGAAGAACTCGACGTCCTCGACGTCGTCAGCTGTAAGTATGGCGATTCGGCCCACCGGGCTCCGCTCGTCACGGATGGCAGCACGATTGTCTGCAATCTGTGGGTTCGAGGTGACTGGCATCAAAAACTCCTCACATCTTCGGATTGTTTGACATGCGTCGAACGGTCTGATGATGACCTATAGTATGACACATGTCAAACAATGAAGGGTTCGGCCCATCGGGGGCCTTTCCGGAACCATCCATCGACCGGATCGAGCTGATCGCCGTCCTGAAAGCTCTTGCGGATCCGGTTCGACTTCACATCGTGCAGCGCCTGGGGGATGAGCAGTACCACTCCTGCAGCGTTCAGGAATACGGGCTGGACATCCACAAGTCCACCCTGTCCCACCACTTCAAAACCTTGCGGGAAGCGGGAGTCACTTCCACGGCAGTGAAGGGGCGTGAACACGCGGTCAAGCTCCGCAAGGAGGAGTTGGATCGTCAGTTCCCGGGCGTCCTGTCCAGCATCCTGCTCGCGCACAGGGCTGTGAGTAATTGACCCCCCTCGAGCAGGGCGCCCTGGATCCATGGGCCTGTGCCAGAAGAATCAGACCTTACTGAGCGACCGAAGGGGGCGCCGGAGCTGGTCGTGTCGATCTTCCAACGCTCCGACCATCAATCCACCGGCCCGTGGACGACAGCATCCCCGAACTCGCCGCCGCGGACGCCGACCAATGCGCGCTGGCCCTGGCCCTGCCCGACGGGACGGTGCGCGGCACTACGCAGGCGGAGTCGCCGTTCAGCGTGCAGTCGGCGGTCAAACCGTTCCTGTTCGCCCTGGCCCTGCTGGACACGGACGGCGACGCCCTGGACCTCATCGGAATCGAACCGACCGGCGAAGCCTTCGACGCGATCAAGCTCGAAAGCGGCACCGGCCGCCCACCCAACCCGATGGTGAATGCCGGAGCGCTGCTCACGGCATCGCTCATCGACGGCAGCGATGTCGACGAGCGTAACGAGCGGATCCTCCGAGGCCTCTCCGCCTTCGCCGGGCGTCGGCTCGAAGTGGATGAAAGCGTCGCCCACAACGAACACCTCCTCGGCGACCGCAACCACGCACTCGCACACCTCATGCGGGCGGAGCACCCAGCATTCCAGTAGCCGAATGCTGCACCACCGGTCACCTCAGAACTCTCCGTAGGGCCAATCGAAGTGCGCGCGTGTCTCTTCGAGCGGGAGATGCAGGGTGCGGGCGATGTCATTCCAACTTGCGCCCTCATTGCGCGCGAGCCGGACGGCGGCTGCCAGCTCCCTCTCGGCTCGCTGCGCCTGTTCCTGGCGGTCCTTCAACAAGGTCTTCCAGTTCCCGATGAGCCGGCCACGCCCCGCCAGGTCGTCATCGCTCGATTGCTCAAAACAATCCCCCAGAAGCCGGTATGAGGTAAAGGCTCTTAGGGCTTCGTCCGGGCTGAGGTTGTCGAAGTCGTTGGTGTCGTTCGGACCTGTGTAGGGCGGTTTCCTCATTGGGGTGACTCCTCAAGAAGCATTGTGTCGCAACATTCCCCATCCCGGTACAGCGGGAGTGAGACCCGGACGGCCATCTGCCCCCTCCCTCGTCACCTGGTCAGAGGGGACCAACTTTGTACCGGAGGACTAATGATCCTGCACGGCAGGATAACCCTCACTGAACAAGCCTGGAACCTCCTACCCACCCGCGCCCAAGGACCGACGTCCCACAGGACGATCCTCATCGTGTATCGCGGGCTGGCCGCGCCTTTCCGGATCATTGCTTCTCCTTGGGACTCGGGGAAGGACCTTCTGATGGAGACCCAACCAGTAAGCCCGCTTCCTATTTCGGGCTTCCGGTGGAATCTGTTCCGATCTGGCGAGTCTTAGCGCCGGCTCGTAAGAGCCGTCCGGAAGGCATTGGCTGAGGAGTCACTGCTATTGATGCGCCAGTCGGCTTCCTTGTTGATGTGGAACCAGACCACTGCTGTGACGTCGGGCTGCGCCGAAAGGTAGTTGAACAGGTTGGTGTTCCACGCCGCTTTCGACCCGCCGATCTCGGAGGACGAGGTTTCAGCGATCATGATCGGCTTTCCTGATGCCAGCTGTCTCACTTGTGACAACCCCTCACCGAACAGGACATCGGGTTCCTGCCACATACTCCACGTCTGCGAGGTCCCCCAGTTGTACCCGTCAAGGGCTGCTACATCGACATAGTTGGCGCCGGGATAAAGCTGGCTGAGGGGGGTTGAACCCCAGTAGGGGACGTTCGCGTTCCACACCCATTGGATGTTCGTGGCCCCCGTGGATGTGACGACGTCGTGAACGTGCCGGTACGCGGCGATGTAGTCACCAGGCTCGTTGCCGTTGACACCCTCAGCCCATGGGTACCAGTCCCCGTTCATCTCATGCCCGAAGCGGAGGTAGACCGGCTGTCCCCACTGGCCAAGCGCAGTACCCCACTGCCGCAGGTAAGCATCGAAGTCGCCGGCTGCAATACGGTCGAGGGAGTAGGCGGGCTGTTCCACCCCGCCGCCCCAGGACCAGGGCTCCCATGTGAGCAATGTCTGTGCCCCTCGCGCCCGTACCGCGTCAAGTTCGGCTAGAGGAGGTGCCTGGTTGAAGTCCTTGTAGGACAGCACGACGGACGGTGCTTCACCGGCGATGGCTGTCACCTCATCGAGTTCCGCCCCGGCGGCCGGACCGCCACTGGTTCCGATCCCAAAGCGGATTCCCTTCGTCGTCGACGCTCCTGTCTCTTGTGCGGGCGCAGGCTCGAGCACGGTGAAGACCGCTGCGGCAGAAGCTGAACCGGCTGTCGCCATGATCGTCACAGTGGGAGATCCGGCAGGAATAACGACAGAGGCCTGGAAGGAACCCTTCCCGTTGGTACTGACCGCAGCACTACTGGCTCCTGCGGTCACCGAGCCTTTGATGTTCTTCGGGAAACCCGCACCCGTCACCGTTACTACCGTTCCTGCTGGTCCCGAAATGCTACTGAGGCTGATTGTCGCTGCGGCCTGTGCCATAGGAGCGGTACCCAAAGAGAACAGCAGAACCGCACACACAAGTAAGACAACACGCATGACAAAACCACCAGGAGGAGCCGGTGGGACCACACGCGGAACTGAGGACAAGGAAAAGGGCAAGGTTGAGACCATGACTGAGACCTTCACTGGTTTGGTAACCCGGCTGGCCTCCAAGGAGGCCCCGTGGTTTTGCGTCCCCGGGTCACCCCGGGTTTGCCTTTACCTCCGGGCGATTGCCGAAAGGTGCCCGGCCCTCCACAAGGGCCAAACCCCATCCTTGCCTGCCATCATCAATAAAACCGGGTAGAAGAGGCAAAGAACAGGGCAGCATTCCCGCAGTACTCCCCCAGGTAAGAAAATCTTTCGCCATGCTAGTCACACCGCTCAACAGCTGTGCAAGCTACTGAAATACGCCATCCACCACGAGCTATCCGGCCCGTTGCGAGGTGGGTGCTGATGCTCCTGGCGACCGTAGTCGTTCTCCTCCTCCCTGACTGGGCCGGGACCGGCACTCCCCGCCCTCTGTGGGTCTTTGCCCTACCCATCGTTCTCGGCCTGACCGGAGCTGTGTTCGCGCTGAAGGGCAGATATCCGTGGTGGGCTGCCGCCTCCGCACTCTGGGGCTTCGCCCTCTTCCAGGTCCTCGTAACGACCATCGCCCTCATCAGCGGACCATAAGCCCAGCGATGGCCGCACGAGCAGACGGCAGGAGTACTGAGACCAGGCACCTCAGGCGATCCCCCACTTGGTAGCCGGTGTGGGTCCTGATCGGCTGATAGTTTCGACAGATGGATGCTTCGACCAAGGAGCAGTGAGGTCCTCGTGGGTGCAGGTTCCGTCATGACGCTCCTCGCCCTCGCGGCCTATCGTGGGCGGATGGTCATCGGGTGCTTCCAGGCGAGCGTGCTGCTCGAAGCTTTCCGCATCGGCAGAGACCGGCAGCAGGAACTCGCGGCAGGCCTACTGCTGTCACCGACACTGTCGCTGCTGGTGCCGGTACCACTGCCACTGTGACTGGTGGGGAGCGCTCAGACCGCGAGGGTCTCGACTGTCTGGGGTGACACGCGCGCCGAGGCAGTCACCGCGAACGAGGACACCTTCGACTACACCAACGCGGCCCCGCAGGCGGCGAAGTTCAACCAGGGCCTCGAATTCTGGCTCGTTCTGGAGTCCTATCTGCATCCCTGAGACGTGTGGCAGATACGTCTGTTTCAGACATCCGTGTTGAGCCTGCGTGAGCGCTCGAACATCCGCTTGAGACTTCTCCACCCCTGCGGCAGGTAGCTACTGGTCAGACGCGCTGTCGTACTTCTGACTCTGGCAAGGAGGAATCCGCGGGAGTGCGGAAGGTGGCAGTTGCTGTTCGAAACAGGTCAGCTTGCCCTTGAAGCGTCCGGACGAGTGGCCCGACAGCTATTGCTTCGGGGTGGTTGCTTCCGAGTGCGCGCGTGGTGGACTCGCTCAACTGACGCGCTCCAACCATGGCGGCGCTGGCCCGCAGACTATGAAGGGCTCTCACGATGTCCTCACGATTCTGGGCCCTGACCGCATGCTCGATGACGCGGATGCGGTCGTCGAGCATGGCAGTGAAGGTGTCGAGGAAGTCAGTGGCAATGATCTGCGAGTCCAGCCCATCGACCAGTTCGTCGAACACCACTGGGTCAAAAACCGGAATCATGGGTTCCTACCAGCCGATTCATCCCAGGACCACTATCAGCCGCGGAGGTCGGCGTGGATGACTGTCCACGGTCGGTGGGTTCGAGGCACACGTGGTGCTGGCGATCTCGGCCGCAATCAGCGGATCGGCAGGACCAGAAATGTTGTGTGTCATGGCTGCCCCGGCTCCACCGTCTGCCGCCGCTTTGGCAACTGTTCATTTCTATCTTCGAGGCCAAAGGGCGGCCGGCACACGAGTACCGGCTACTTGTTCTGACCCACCCGTAGTGGGTGCGCTCCGTAGTAAGCGGTCGACTCGGCAAGGTAGGCGCAGGACTGGGTGAAGTTCGCTCTGTTCCCGCTCCAGGGTGAGTCCCTACCCGTAGATTGGGAGCGTGGTCTCACGTCTTGTTCGCCTGGTGCTGGCGATGCTGCTCCTGTCCCTGTGTGCCTGCAACATCAACACCCAAGCTGTGCCGTGTGATTCGATCGAAGGGAGGAATCTCGCCCCGGACGCGGGAACGTTGATGGGCGTGAATCTGGAGTGGGGCAGGGAAACCCTCGCCGAGTACTCGGACAAGCTCGGTGAACGCCCCGCTGTTGCGGTGACATTCGCGGACTTCCCGTTCAACGAGGAAGACCCGGGCCTGTTGGCGTCCGCGGCCGAGCAGCTGCGCCAGAACGGGGGCACGCTGCTACTGACCCTGGAGCCGATCGAAGGGCTCGACGCGGTCACGTCGGCGCGTGCGGACGAGCTCGCAGCCCTCCTGGCAGGGTTCAACACGAACGGCGTGCCGGTGATCGTTCGTTTCGCGCACGAGATGAACGGGTCCTGGTACCCGTGGGGTCAGCAACCGGCCGAGTACATCGCTGCGTACCGACGCGTCGCGGACGCCGTCCACGGGCGGGCCCCGGGATCGGCGATGATGTGGGCGCCGAACTACGCCGGCGGGTACCCGTTCGCCGGTGGTGAATTCGAATCCCTCCCCGGAGCACCCGGATTCTCGGAGCTGGACACCACCGGTGACGGCACCCTGACCTCCTTCGACGACCCGTACGCCCCCTACTACCCGGGCGATGACGCCGTGGACTGGGTGGGCATGTCCCTCTACCACTGGGGCAACACCTACCCCTGGTCCGAAAGTGAGATGCCCGAGGAAGGCAAGTTCATCGACCAGCTCACCGGCACCTACAACGGCAAGAACGGCAACGACTCGATGCTGCCGGACTTCTACACCCAGTACGGAGTAGACCACGGCAAGCCCGTCGCGATCCCGGAGACAGCGTCGCTGGTACAGGCTGACATCGGTCAGCTCCGGAGCCTGAACATCAAGCGGGCCTGGTGGGAGCAGGTCTTCGACCCCACAGTGCACGAACGGTTCCCGCAACTCAAAATGGTCAACTGGTTCGAGTGGAACAAGATGGAACCCGAAGTCGGCGCACCCGTGGACTGGACAGTCTTGGAAAACGACACCATCCGCTCCGAGTTCACCGCCGCACTACCGGACTGGTACCACTACGCGCCCGAACCACGAACCTGCGGAGAACCCCTCACCTGACCCACGCACCGCCGACGGCAAGGATATTTCTCAGAAGGAACCACGCGTAGCTCCACCCTCCTTGTACCGGCTCCAACAAAACAGCTAGAACGGTCCCGAGCGCAAGCAGCACCGCTGGAAGGCCATTCCGGCCATCACTCCTGCGAGGGTTTCCTTCGGTGTCCCCACGGGATGAGGCACAAGGTCAGTAGAGCACAGTGCACCTCTTGTCCCTGCGGCCTGCGGTGGTGTTGGCGCGGACGCATCGTCCTGCCGCGCCATCACCCCCGCGGAAGCGGCTCCACCGGACTGGGCCGGTCGAGCACCGCCGCGGCGACGTCGTCGGGCGCCGACCGCAGCTCGTCCAGCCGTACGCACACCACGCCGGCGACGATCAGGAGACCGCCGAGCAACTGCACGGCGCCGGGTAGCTCGCCGAGGATCAGCCAGGCCGCGAGGACGGCGAACATCACCTCGGTCAGCGCCACGAAGCTCGCGACCTTGGACCCGAGGCGCTGCGCCGCCACGATGCCCGTCACATAGCCCGCGACGGTGGCGACGAGGACGAGGACGGCTACCGGCAGCACCCAGCTGTACGTCCGCCCGGCGAGCTGGACGTCCGTGAACACGAAGCGGAACGGCATGATGTTCGTGACGCCGAGCACCAGGATGGTGAGCGCGCCCACCACCATCCCGCCGCCGGCCATGACGAGCGGCGGCAGCGAGTCGTCGACGCGCGCGGACATCAGGAAGTACACCGCAAGGCAGACGGCGGCAGCGAGGCCGAACAGCACGCCCACGGGGTCGAGCCGTGCGTCGCCCGCTAGGTCGAGGACGAGCAGGAGCCCGAGAACGGCGGTCACGGATCCGATCATCGTGAGTGCATTCGGCGCCCTCCGCGAGCGCAGCCAGAGGAATCCGACGATCAGCACCGGCGCCAGGTACTCGAGCAGCAGCGAGACGCCGACGGACATGCGCTGCACGGCATTGAAGTAGAAGAGCTGGCACAGGGCGATCGCCGTCACGCCGTAGATGATGACGGTGAGCGCGTTGCCGCGCAGGGTGGACCAGCGGCCGCGCAGCGCGATCAGCACGGGCACCAGGAGCACGACGGCGGCGCCTCCGATGCGGAGGCCGACGGCGGCTCCGGGGCTCCAGCCGATCTCCAGGAGTGACTTCGCGAAGGGGCCGGAGACGCCGAACGCCGCCGCGGAGATCAGGGCTATCCACAGGCCGGGGGCAGGGCGCAGGGTCATGTCCGCTCGTTTCGTGTCGGTGACTGGTGTCATGAGTGTGAAGTAGTTATGGTAGTGACACTAGGCGCGGACGATGTCAGGAGTCAACATGCTTTTCACGCATGACACGGAAGTGGCACTCTCGTCCGCGGCCGCGCTCATCAACACCGCCAAGGAGGACGCCGATCCCCTGGCCACCCTCGAGGGACTCGACCGGTTCCTCGAGGAGCAGCGGTTCTCCGGCTCCCGGACCCACATGGACGCCGAGCTGGAGTCCGTCCGTGCCCTGCGGTCCGAGCTGGAGGTGATCTGGTTCGCGGAGGAGGACGACGCCGTCGCACTCGTCAACGCGATCCTCCGGCGGGCCAACGCCCTTCCCCAGCTGGTCAGGCACGACGAGTGGGACTGGCACCTCCATGCGACCGCGCCCGAAGCGCCGCTCGAGGAACGCATGGCCACCGAGGCCGCGATGGCCCTCGCCGACGTCATCCGCGGGCACGAACTGGACCGCCTGCGCTCCTGCGCGGCCGAGGACTGCGACGGCGTGGTACTGGATCTCTCCCGCAACCGCTCCCGCCGCTTCTGCGACACCGGGAACTGTGCGAACCGCACGCACGTGAAGGCCTACCGGGCGAGGAAGGCGCAGGGCGCCTGAAGCTTCCGCCGGTGCTAGCGCCCGCCGTCGTCGGTGGGCGCATCGTCGGTCCTGCCGATGCCCTGCACGCCGTCGTCCGGGAAGCCGTCCTCCGAGAAGCCTCCGTCGGCGAAACCCTCCCCCTCGAAGGACAGGGACGCCGAGGACCCGTACGCGGGCGAGTAGCTTCCGGAGTACGTGGTGCCGGGCCCCCACCCGAACGAGCCGCCGTGCACGGTGGGAACGCCGTCCTCCGGGCCGGGGCCGTTGCTCCCGAGCAGGCTCCGCGTCAGTGCTGCGCCGTCGGCCATCAGTTCGTCCACGGCGGCCAGCAGGTGCCCGTCCGCCACGGGCGCGTCGTGCAGTGCGGCCGCGAGGACCGCGCGGCGCACGAGTTCACGCGTGAACGACGCCGTGGTGCCCTCGGTCCGCGCGGCAGCGGCCCCGACGGCGTCCTCGCCGAAGGCGAGGTCGCGCGCGTACAGACGCAGCAGCGCGGCCCGCTCGTGCTCCCCGGGAAGCGGCACCTCCACGGCGAGGTCAACGCGCCCGGGGCGCTGGGCGAGGGCCCGCTCCAGCATGTCCACGCGGTTGGTGGTCAGCACGAACGTGACGTCGGCGTCGTCGTCGAGTCCGTCCATGGCATCCAGCACCTCGAACAGGAGGGGCTGCGGCCCGTGCCCGAAGCTGCGGTCCTCGGCGATCAGGTCGCAGTCCTCGAGGACCACGATGGACGGCTGGAGTGCGCGGGCTGTCCGCGCCGCCTCGCCCACGTGCCGCAGCGTCCCGCCCGTGAGGATGATCGCCGTCGTCCCCGCGCTCGCGCTCAGCAGGTACCGGACGGTGTGGGTCTTGCCGGTGCCGGGCGGACCGTAGAGGAGGATGCCGCGCTTGAGGTGCTGTCCGGCCGCGACCAGGGCCTGCCGGTGCACGGCGATACCGAGCGCGTGTTCGCTGACGCGTTCCAGGAGTCCCTCGGGGAGGATCACGTCACCGGCGTCCAGGGTGGGCCGGTGGTGGAAGGTGATGCCCGCGCTGCTCGGTCCGAAGTCCTCGACGGTGAAGGACAGCACCTGCCCCTTCATCACGCTCTCGCGCTGCATCCTGCGCCGGAACTCGGCGAGGAACCCGGCGACGGTGACGGCGTCCGCACACAACACCTCGAGCGACGCGGACTGCCGGTTGTAGCGGGGCTCGGCCTTGCGCTGCAGGACCGCCAGGGGCACGCCGTCACGCTCGAACAGCCGGAGGCCCAGCGCCACCGCCTGCCGCTGCTCGTCCGGGCCGACCGGCAGGTTCGCGTAGTCGGGCTGGGACAGCGGGAAGCTCGGGTGGACCCCGGACTGCTGCACCATGTCGCTGAAGGACAGGTGGTGGCGGTGGTCCCCGCCGCCGATGCCCACGCACCGGCCGTCCGCCGTGAGCGACGCCAGGACGATGTCGGCGTCCACGAAGCGGTGGGCGGGGACCTCCTCGACGACGACCGGCACGCCGGCGGGCTCGGTCCCGAGGTGGGCCGAGAGCGTGTCGAAGAGTTCCCGGCCGCGCGCGGAGTGCGGCTGCGCTTCCAGTGCCAGGCGCGCGAGCACGCCGAAATCCCTCATGAATCCCGTGATGTCATCCCCCATGCTGGGAGGCTAACAGGGACGTCAAGGGGGCTAGCTGTCCTGCTTCGGCAGGCGCTCCCCGAAACGCGGTTCGTCGTCGGTCTCGCCTGACGGCCGCTTGACCGGTGCTTCGGGGTCCGGCGTCGCGGACGAGCGGTGGACGCCCGAACCCTGGCTGAGGTGCTCGGCATTGGGTGTCTCGGCCATCATGAGCATCGCGCAGATCACCAGGGAGACGATGAAGGCGATCCCGGCGGCCGTGAGGCCCAGATCGACGCGCAGCTCCTTGGAGCCACCACCGGTGGCGAAGATGGACGTCGCGACACCGGCCACCAGGGCCAGGACGGCGGAGAAGACGAGGGGTGCCTTGATGCCGTGGCGGAATCGTCCCTGCGTGGGTTTCCCCGACTGGCGGTTGGCCACGGGCACTCCTTCCGGTTCCGAATATTTCTACGAGGCGTAGAGCCTCTAGTTTACGGGGTCCGGTTCGCCCTGGGCGCCGGATCCGGACGATGCGCTGAGCGCTGAATCGTGCCGGTAGCTGAGACCGGCGATGCCGAGCACGACGGCGGTCAGCAGCGCCCCACCGCCCGTCACCCCGAGCAGCGCGTGCGCTCCGAGCTGCTCGACGAACGGGAGGATCACGCCCGTCACGATGCCCACCACACCGACCACCACGAGGTCCCGTGACGCCGCGTGGGCGCGGACGGAGAGCCCGCGGACCAGTTCGGCGAGGCCTGCGACCACCAGGGCCACGGCGGCGGCGAAGGCGAAGCTGCGATCGTCGACGAAGACGAGGCCGGCGATCCCGGCTCCGAGGAGCAGTCCGCCGCCGATGTCGGTGACCAGCCGGAAGCGCGGGCCCCAGTGCGTCATGCGGTGGGTCCAGAGGTAGGCCGCGCCGCTCAGCAGGAGGTAGACCCCGCCCGCCACGGACATCACGAGCGTGGACGGATCACGCCAGAAGACCGTCAGTAGGCCGAACAGTGCGCTCACCGCGGCGCGGACCAGGAACGGTTTCCACACCAGGAGCTCGGCGGCGGGAGCGGCGCTCGGGGCGGAGGGTGCAGCAGCCATCAAGGGCCTCTCTGGGAGCGGGGCCGGGTCGGTCTCCGGCCTATCCAGTTTAGTCCTCCACCTCCGCAGCGGCAGGCGACGGCACCGCGAAGGCTGCATCCCCCGGCAGCAGCCACTGGTACCGCCAGTCGGCGCTCCTGCCCGCCGTCAGGGGACCGTCCGTCCGCACGTCCTGTGCGGACCGGAGGATCTTCCGCCACCAGTTCGTCGCCTCGTCGAAGGGTGGCACGGCTAGGCGCGTCCTGCCCCTGTGGAACGGCCGCGGGACAACGCTGCCAGGAGGAAGGTACGCAGGGCGCCGTACTCCGGCTGCCCCTCACCCGTGTGCCCTGCGCCCACCCCTGCGCCGGAGTCGGCTGCCGTAGCCAGGAGCCAGTCCCCGTGGTGCGTGATGTCCCGCCCACCGGCAGCAGCCACTGCGTCGCAGGCGAATCCGACGGCGGCGGTTCCGTCCGCAAGACGGACGGAACCGAGCAGCATGGGTTCGGGCAGAACCGCCAGGAACCGCCCGAGCGCCGCCTCGGAGAGGATCCATCGCTCGGCGACGAGCTCCGCGCCGTCGTCGGAGCGGTACAACCCTGGTTTCGGCGGCTGCGTCTCCAGGGCCACCATGCGGTACCGCGCGGCCGTCCGGACGGGACCGTCCCAGAAGGCGCCGAGAGCCTCGAGTTGCGGTGCGAGGACCTGGCCGCGGCGGTGCGCCCCGACCACGACGAGCGGGACGCCGGCGGCTCCCGCCGCTAGCGGCCACGGGAGCGCGGCGGTGTCCATGCCGCCGGCGGTGCCTTCCGCGAACAGGGCAGGAGGAGCGGGGGTCCGTTCGATGCGGCGGGCGATGTCGGCGACGACGGCGTCCTCGAAGGTGCGCCCGACGACGGTGACGCCGAACTG
The DNA here is from genome assembly GCF_058269195.1 of Arthrobacter sp. TJ-240. Lineage (NCBI taxonomy): Bacteria > Bacillati > Actinomycetota > Actinomycetes > Micrococcales > Micrococcaceae > Arthrobacter > Arthrobacter sp. TJ-240. The sequence continues at coordinate 681,251 of NZ_JBZCNG010000001.1, read as the reverse complement.
GGCCCCGTCCACCTCCCCGGCCGGCACCGCGACAGCACACATGTCGAACAGGTTGCAGAAGTTCGTGTACGTCCCCAGACGCGAGTTCACGCCCACCGGGTCCGCTGCCACCTCCGCCAGCAGGGGATGCAGGGGCGCCGTGGGCACCAGGAGGGCATCGAAACCCTCGAGCTGCACGAGTGCCGCCCGTTCGAGCTCGGCGAGGCGGGCGGTGTCCGTGACGTACCGGTGCGCGGGCAGCGTGCCTGCACGGGTGATGATGCCGGCGACCGTGGGATCGAGCCCGGCGGGGTTGCCGTCCCCGACGGCGTTCTCCACGAACTCCCCCACGGCGGCATGACGCTCCGCCACGAGGGCGCCGTCGTAGAGCAGGCGTGCGGCCTGCAGGAACAGCTCGATCGGCAGGGGCTCGACGTCGACGCCGGACGCCGCGAGCCGGGCGACCTGACGGCCGAACTCGGCGGCCCACGCGGGCGAGAGCTCGGGCAGCTCGGCGGGGTAGGCGACGCGGGGCCGGCCCGGCGCCGACAGCCGGACGTCCGAGGGCCACGGACGCGAGCCGCCCGCCATCACACCCATCGCGCGTTCGGCCAGGGCGAGGTCCCGCGCCAGGATGGTCACCGCATCCCAGGAACGGCAGGCAGGCACCACGCCATCGGTGGAGACGACATGCAGGGTGGGCTTGATGCCCACGATCCCCTGCAGGCCCGCCGGGACGCGCCCCGAACCGGCGGTGTCGGTGCCGATGGCGATGTCCGCGAGTCCCAGGGCCACGGCGACGGCCGAGCCGGAGCTGGACCCGCCCGAGATGTAGTCGGGCCGGCGGGCATCGCGCACGGCTCCGTGGGGGCTGCGCGTGCCCACGAGTCCGGTGGCGAACTGGTCCAGGTTCGTGGCGCCCAGGACGACGGCGCCTGCGGCCCGCAGGCGGCGCACTGCTTCGGCGTCCCGCCCCGGGAGGTAGGAGAAACCCGGGCAGGCCGCCGTGGTGGGGATGCCCGCCACGTCCACATTGTTCTTCACGGCGAGGAGGAGTCCCGCGAGGGGAAGATCCTCGCCCCCGCCGACCCGCGCGTCGATGTCGGCGGCGTCGGCGAGGAGGTCCCCGGCCGGGCGGAGGGTCACCCAGATCTCCGGGCGGTCGACGGCGTCGATCGCCGCGAGTGCCGCACGGACGCGGTCGGTTGCCAGGGCGTTCATGCAGCCACCTCTTCTGTCGCTCGTGATTCGGGATCCTGCCCCGGTTCGGGTTCCGTCGCAGGGGAAGCACCCAGGACCACCAGCGCTTCACCGGCCACGACCTGCGACCCCGCGAGGGGGAGTACCTGCAGCACCAGTCCGTTGCAGGGAGCGCTGAGGACGGTCTCCATCTTCATGGCCTCGAGGGAGACCAGGGGCTGTCCCTCCACCACCGTGTCACCCGCGGCCACGTCCACCTTCCACACGCTGGCGGCGAAGGGCGAGGAGACCAGCGTGGCGCCGTCCGGCACCACCAGGTCCTCGGAATCGGGGACCGTGGCGGCAGCGGCATCGGCGCGGTCGAACTCGCCGGCGTCGGCCCATGCCTGGCGTTCGACGGCGAAGGCGGCCGCTTGCTGCACGCGGAACTCCGCGATGGATGCGCTGTTGTCGGCGAGGAACCGCTCGTGCTCGGCGAGCGAGAACGTGCCCTCCTCGATCCCGACGCCGCGTCCCCGGCCGGCCGCCATGTCGGCGCGCAGGTCCAGCAGCTCCTCAGGGCTGACCGGGTACCACGAGATGCGGTCGAAGAACCGCAGCAGCCAAGGCGATCCCGCCTCGAACGGGGCGGAGTCGGCGTACCGCGACCAGACCTGGGTGGTGCGTCCCACGAACTGGTAGCCGCCGGGACCCTCCATCCCGTAGATGCACATGTAGGCTCCACCGATGCCGACGGCGTTCTCCGGCGTCCACGTCCGCGCGGGGTTGTACTTGGTGGTGACGAGGCGATGCCGCGGGTCGAGGGGGGTGGCGACGGGGGCTCCGAGGTACACGTCGCCCAGGCCTAGGACCAGGTATTCGGCGTCGAAGACGGTGTCGAAGACGTCGTTCACCGAGTCCAGCCCGTTGATGCGCCGGATGAACTCGATGTTCCACGGGCACCAGGGGGCGTCGTCGCGCACACCGGCCATGTACCGCTCGATGGCCTCGCGGGTCGCCGGGTCGTCCCAGGACAGGGGCAGGCGGACCGAGCGGCTGGGCACCACGAGTTCCGAGCTGGCCGGCAGGGCGCTCTCGACGTCCTGGACCACCTCCAGCAGGCGGCGCGTGGAGAGGACGGAGGGGTCCACCTTGATCTGGAGGCTGCGGATCCCCGGCGTCAGGTCGACCACGCCGGCAAGCCGCATCTGCTCGATGGCCAGGTGCAGGGCGTGCACGCGCGCCCGGAGGCCGAGGTCGAGGACCATGTCACCGTACTCGACGAGGAGATTGTCGTCACCCGAGCGCCGGTACGTCACGGCGGGCCTGCCCGGTTCCTCCGCCGTGCGTGCCAGCACGCCGTCGTCGCCGTCCCCGCCGCGGAGCAGTCGCCGGTGCAGGGACGCGCTGTCACCGGGCAGCAGTTCAGGGGTGTCCGGGAGGATCAGCTGCCGCCCGGGGCCGAGATCCCGCAGCGAGGGTGCCTGGACGGCGCGGACCGGGACGAACCGCACGGTGTCGCCCGGGCGGAGCTGTCCGAGCTTCCACCGGTCGGCCGTCACGACCGTCACGGGGCAGACGAATCCGCCGAGGCTGGGGCCGTCCGGTCCGAGGAGGATGGGCGTGTCACCGGTGAAGTCCAGCGCGCCCACGGAGTAGGCGGTGTCGTGGATGTTGGAGGGGTGAAGGCCCGCCTCGCCGCCGTCGTTCCGTGCCCAGCGGGGCTTGGGCCCGATGAGCCGGACGCCGGTGCGCGCGGAGTTGAAGTGCACCTCGTAGCCGGTGGCGAGGAGTTCGTCGATGTCCTCCCGCTGGAAGAACTCCGGCGCTCCGTGCGGGCCTTCGACGACGGTGAGCTCCCAGCTCGAGGTCAGGGCCGGCCGGGCGTCGAGCGGCACCGGTGCCGAGCCGACGGGCGCGTCGGCCCGCACGGTCCGCAGCACGTCGCCGGTCCGGAGGACGCGCCCGGCGTGGCCGCCGAACTGGCCCAGGGTGAACGTGGACGCGCTGCCGAGGTACAGCGGGATGTCGAGGCCCCCCGCGAACAGGATGTAGCCGCGAAGTCCGGCACCCTCCGCGGTCCCGACGTCGAGGGTTCCTCCGGCGGGAACCGTGATCGGCTCCCACGGGGTGGCGTCGGCGCCGTCCACCGTCACGCGGACCTCCGCTCCGGTCACGCACAGCGTGGTCTCGTGCGAGAAGGTCAGGCTGGGCCCGGTCATCGTGAATTCGAGGCCGGGGGCACCCTCCTCATTGCCGAGGGCCTGGTTGCCGAGCCGGAAGGAGAGATCGTCCATCGGGCCGCTCGGCGGGACGCCCACCTGCCACAGGTTGGTGCGGCCCGGCCAGTCCTGCACGCTGGTCTGGAGTCCGGGCCGCTCCACGGTGATGCGTGGTTCGGGGTCCCCCACAGTGTCGAGGGTGCTGGTCGAGTGCCCTGCCGCGCGGACGACGTCGAGCGTGCTGACGGCGCGCAGCATGCCGAGGTTCGTCTCGATGCCGTCGATCCGCGTGCCGGCGAGGGCATCGGCCAGGCGGTCGAAGGCCTCGTCGCGGCTGTTGCCGGAGGTGATGATCTTCGCCAGGAGGGGATCGTAGTTGGTGGAGACCTCGCTGCCGGTCTCGGCCCAGGTGTCCACGCGGACGTGGTCCGCCTCGGGGTAGGCGGTGTTCGTGATCGTGCCCGCGCTGGGCTGGAAGCCGCGTGCGGGGTCCTCCGCGTACACCCGGGCCTCCACGGCGTGGCCGGAGACGGGGACGCTGTCGGGCACCCCGGCGAGGACGGCCGCGGCGTCGGGCCCGCCCTGGGCGAGGCGGAGCATCCACTCGACGAGGTCGACGCCGGTGACCGACTCCGTGACGGGGTGCTCGACCTGCAGACGCGCGTTCACCTCGAGGAACGAGGCCTCCTGGCGTGCGGAGTCGTAGACGAACTCCACCGTTCCGGCCGAGCGGTAGCCGAGCGAGGCGCACAGTGCCCGCGAGCTGCGGTGCAGTTCCTCGCGGAGCCCGTCCGGGAGATCCGGCGCCGGTGCCTCCTCGAGGACCTTCTGGTGGCGGCGCTGCAGGGAGCAGTCGCGGTCACCGAGGCTGACCACGCGGCCTTCGCCGTCGCCGAAGACCTGGACCTCCACGTGACGGGCGTTCTCCACGTAGCGCTCGGCGAAGACGCCGGCGGTCCCGAAGCTGGCTCCCGCGAGCCGGGCGACGCGGGGGAAGCTCTCCTCGAGCTCCTCCTCGGTGCGGCAGACGGTCATCCCGATGCCGCCTCCGCCGCCGGTCGCCTTGAGCATGAGGGGGAACCCGATCGACGCTCCGGCTGCCAGGGCGTCGTCGACGCCGTCGAGCAGCACGGACCCGGCGATCATGGGGACGCCGGCGGCGGATGCGGCGTCCCGGGCGGTGTGCTTGGTGCCGAAGATGCGCAGCTGCTCGGGCGTGGGTCCCACGAACACGAGTCCTGCGGCCTCGACGGCCTCCGCGAAGCCGGCGTCCTCGGACAGGAAGCCGTAGCCGGGGTGGATGGCGCCGGCGCCGGAGGCCGCGGCAGCCGCCAGGAGCGCCTCGACGCGGAGATAGGACTCCTTGGCCGGTGCCGGGCCGAGGAGCACGGCCTCGTCGGCGAGCCGGACATGGCGGGCGCCGCGGTCGGCTTCGGAGAACACGGCGACCGTCCGCAGACCGAGCTTCCGCGCGGAGTCGATGATGCGGCAGGCGATCTCCCCGCGATTGGCGACGAGCAGGGTGTCGAAACGGTTCATGCGGCGTTCTCCGGACGGGTGACGATCATGCGGACGGGAGTGGGGTCGAAGCCGTTGCAGGGGTTGTTGACCTGCGGGCAGTTGGAGACGAGCACCAGGGTGTCCACCTCGGCGCGGAGCGCCACGCGCTTGCCCGGGGCGGAGAGGCCGTCGACGATCCCGAGGGCGCCGTCGGGATCCACCGGGACGTTCATGAACCAGTTGATGTTGGAGACGAGGTCCCGCCTGCCGAGCCCCCACCGGGAGCCCTCGATGAGGAAGTTCTCCACGCAGGCGTGCTGCTCGCGCGTGTGCTGGCCGTACCGGAGCGTGTTCGACTCCTGGGAGCAGGCACCGCCGATCGTGTCGTGCACGCCCACCTCGTCCGCCACGACCGTCATGAGCGCGAGGCCGTTGTCGGCGCGGAGCACGGAGCCGGTGGTGAGGACGATCGAGCGCTGCTGCGCGATGGTGACCGGTGCCGAGTACCGGACGGCGGTGTCCCCGGCGGCGTAGAGCAGGCAGTCGACCGCCTGGTTGCCGTCGAGGTCCACAATGGTGAGGACGTCGCCCGCAGCGACGACCGCGGACCACGGCCCGCGGGCCTCGACGTACTCGTCGAGGACGACGGCGCCGGGTACGAGGGCCACGTCGGTGGCCCGGTGTGTGGTGGTGGTGCTCATCGGGTGCTCCTTGCGGCGAGGTCGTGCTCGGTGTTGTCGAGTGCCTGCAGGTGTTCGGGCGCGAGCGGTCCGACCAGAAGCCCGGCGGCCAGTGCGGCGAGGTCCTCCGGGGCCCGCCATGCCGCGATACCGACGGCGGTGCCGGTGAAGTCGGCGCGCGGGTCCAGCGGGTGCGCGGTGTTGGCCAGCACGACGACGGCGTCCACCTGCAGCAGCAGGTCGACGTACGCGCCCGGGCCGGCACTCCCGGTGAAGCCGAGACCACCGTCGGGGTCCACACGGATGCCCTTGAAGAAGGTGAGCGACGGCGCGACGTCCCGGGGTCCGAGCCCGTTCTTCAGTGCCCCGAGGGTCAGCAGTTCCCGGGCCGCCGGTGATGCGCTGTGGGCCGTTCCGGCGCCGTAGCGGGCGGTGTTGCCCGCCAGGGTCGTGGCTCCCGTCAGGGCGTCGTGGTGGCCGGAGGTGTCCGCGACGATCGTCGCCAGGACGCGTCCCGCGTCGGAGAGGAGCGGGTGCCCGGTGCCGGGGTAGGCCTGCCACGGCACCTTGACGGTGTCCGCCGCATTGAAGCGTTCGTGCAGGGCCCCCGCCCGGTACAGGAGGGTGTGCACGCAGGCGTCACCGGCGTCCGTGAGCCGGATGCGGGTACCCCGGGCGAGGGGCAGGGTCGTGTAGCGGCCGAAGGCCAGCGTCTCCGACCAGACCAGGCGGTCGGCGGCGCCGTCGGGCAGTCCGTCCATGAGGGAGGAGGGTACTGAGGACACCGGGATGTGGCGCATGGTGTCCGCCGTCCGGCTGTGCTGGTCCCGGGCGTGGGCCCGGGCCCCGGCCGTGGTGGCCGTGCCTGCCGGGGTGTCGGTGGTCTGTGTCATGTCGGTCCTGTCGGTGTGCGTGCGGGGTGGGTGTCAGGAGGCCTTGGCCGCGATGCCCCGGCGGACCCAGAGTCCTCCGAGCAGCACGATGGCGACCATGAGGGGAGCCGAGTAGAGGAGGATCCCGTTCTCGCCGGCGGGGTCGTACACCTCGGGGCGGGGCCAGGCGAGGTTGACCACCATGACGGCGCCGTACAGGACGGCGAGCACGTTCACGGGCAGCCCCCAGCGGCCCAGGGAGAAGAGGCCGGCCGGCATGGTCTGCCCTACGCGGTCCCAGTCGCCGCGGAGTCGGTTGATCAGCTGTGGAACGGTGACGAGCAGGTAGGCGATGTAGACCATGACGATGCAGACGCTGGTCAGCGTGGTGAAGAGGGCGGCGTTGCCGACGTTGATGGCCAGGACGCCGACGGCCAGGGCGCCGATGGCGATGGACGGCCACATCGGGGTCCCGCGGCGGGGATGCACGGAGGACAGCAGGGTGGAGGCGGGGAGCTTGCCGTCGCGTGCCATCGAGAAGACCAGGCGTGAGCCGGCGGTCTGGATGGCCAGCGTGCAGACGAAGATCGCGATGGCGACGTCCACCAGCAGCACCTTGCCCCAGAAGGTCCCGAGGACCGCGGTCAGCACGTAGGGCAGTCCCTCGGTGGCGAGCCGGCCGTCGTCGAGGCTGGGCGCCGCCATCAGGGCCGTGAGGATCATGAGGGCTCCACCGATACCGGAGATTGCGAGGGCGGAGATGATGGTGCGCGGTGCGGTACGCCGGGGGTCCCGGGTCTCCTCGGACAGCTCGCCCGCGGAGTTGAAGCCCACCATGACGTAGGCGGCCATCAGGCCGGAGACCAGGAACGCGCCCACGGCGCCGAGCTCCGAACTCTGCAGCACCGTGGTGTCCATCACGACGTCGGGGCCCCGCTGCGCCGCGCTGACCAGGGCGAGGACCACGGCGACCACGCCGACGATCTCGCAGGTTACGCCGATGGAGTTCACGTGTGCCATGAGCCGGACGCCCATGGCGTTGATGATGGTGGTGGCCACCAGGAGGATGGCGCCGAGGACGACGGCGTTCGCGGCACCCGTGACGGTGGTGAGGGCAGGGTCACCGCCGACGAGCTGGAAACCGCTCCACAGCTGTGGGAGCACGACCTGCAGGGCGATGGCTGCAGCAGCGGCCGTGACCACCTGGGCCACCGCCATGAACCAGCCGGCGAACCAGCCCACGGTCTCTCCTCCCACGCGGCGTGCCCACTGGTAGACGGCGCCCGACAGCGGATACCGAGCAGCCAGTTCGGCGAAGTTCAGGGCTACGAGGAGCTGGCCGACGAGCACGATGGGCCACGTCCAGAAGAACGCCGGGCCGGCGAACGAGTACCCGAAGGCGAAGAGCTGGAAGATCGTGGTCAGGATGGAGACGAAGGAGAAGCCCGCCGCGAAGGAGGCGTAGCGGCCCAGCTTGCGGTGCAGGGACGGCTCGTATCCGAGGGAGGTGAGGTCGGCGTCGTCCGTCTGGGTCGAGAGGGGAATCGTCATCTGTGTCTCCGTGCTCGGAACGGGTGGGTGCCGGCGGGAGGTGCCCGAGGGCCCTCAGCAATACCGGTCACTTGATAGTTTTCCAATGCGAGGTCCCGCCCGGGTTTCACGGGTGTAAACAGCTCGTGGAAAGGACGTTTCCGCAATGTTTCGTGCTCCCCGGCGGGACGACGGCGCGCGGCCGACCCCGTTCCGAGGGTGTAAGAATGAGGGCGTGACATTGGCCGGACCGGGACGCCCCCGCGCGCGACCTCCGATCCGCCGTGGAGCCACCGCCCGCGAGGAGATCCTCGACGCGGCCGCCGAACTCTTCACCACCCAGGGCTACGCCACGACCTCCACCCGCGCCATCGCCGACGCCGTCGGGATCCGCCAGTCCTCCCTCTACCACCACTTCGCCACCAAGGACGACATGCTCGAGACCCTCCTGGCCGGGACGGTCGCGGACGGGCTGGCCTTCGCACGGGCGGTGTGCGTGGGTGATGGGACAGCCGACGGCGATCCGTCCCCGGCGGCCCGGCTCCACGCCGTGGCGTTGTTCGACGGGACCCAGCTGTGCAGCGGTCCGTGGAACGTAGGCATCCTGTACCACCTGCCCGAGGCGAGGGATCCGCGGTTCGGGAACTTCCTCGCGGACCGGGCGGAGTTGCGGAGCCTCTACCAACGGCTCGGCTCGGCCGTCACCCCCGACCCGCTGTGGCCCGGGGATCCCCGGCACCACGGGGAGATAGCCTTCCGCCTCGTCGAATCGCTCGTCAGCCTCCGGGCCGATGGCCAGGCGACCCCGGACTCGCCGGTTCAGGTGGCCGATGCGGCACTGGCGCTCTGCGGCGCCGCGACGGACCTGGAGAGGGTCCGCAGCGAGAGCGTCGCGCTCATCAGCCGACTCGAGTACGAGCTACCTCGTCGATCCGCCCCGTGAGGGCAGGACGCCCCGGTGCGGACGGGACCACGCGCCGTCCGCTCCGGTAGGACCCGGACAAGCGCCACTGGAGCGCAGCGGAGCCAGGAGAGCGTCAGGCGCGCGGGGTGCTGGCGCGACGGGACCCGGCGAGCCCGGCAGCGGCGAATACGACAGTGGCCACCAGGACGACGGCGGTCGGCAGTGCCCAGGTGCCGGTGGCGTCATGGACGGCGCCGACGAGCGACGGAGCGGTGGCGCCGATGGCATACCCGGCACCCTGCACCATCGCGGAGAGCTGCCGGGCATGCGTGCCGCTCAGTGCGAGCTGCACCACGAGGATGAAGATGATCGTGATGCCGCCCCCTTGGGCCACTCCACCCAGGAGGCCCCATGCCGGCCAGCCGGCGGGAGCGAGCAGGAGTCCCAGCGGACAGCTGATCCACAGGGCCGAGACCAGGCCGAACGTCCGCGGAATGCCCAGCCGCTGCGAGAGCAGCGGAACCCCGAGCGCGCCGACGACGGCGGCGATCTGGAAGATGGACGAGCTCGTCCCGGCCTGGCCCGGGGAGTATCCGAGTTCCTGCTCGAGGACGGTCGGGAGCCACGCGGTGAGTCCGTAGTAGGAGAAGGCCTGAGCGCCGAACGTCAGCGAGAGGAGGACGGCCGAGAGGCTGAGCCATGTGCGCGGTTTCACGGCCGGAAGCGGGACGCCACCGGTGCCGGGCGCGAGGGTATCGACGGCGGCCGATTCGACGGCGGGTTTCAGGGGCCCCCAGCGGAAGGCCCTGCCCGGCCCGATGGCGGTCAGCCACACCGCGGCAGCAACGACGACGAACCCGATCCAGGTCAGTAGCGCACCACGCCAGCCGAAGGCGCCGGCGAGGGGGACCGTTGCGAGGGTCGTGATCATCGAGCCCACGTTCAGCGCCGACGTGTAGGCGCCCGTGACGATACCGACACGCCGGGGCTCGATGTCCCGCCGGATGACGACCGGCAGGACCACGTTGCCGACGGTGATGAAGGCTCCCATGATGATGGTGCCCGCGACCGTGGCATCCAGGCCGCCGGCCGAACGCACGATGGAACCGACCCCGACGCCGAGGATGGCCGTCGTCGTCGCGAAGTTCGCGCCCGCCTTCCCGACGTACAGGGAGGCGAAGGGTGTCATCAGGGCGAAGCACAGCACCGGCAGCGCGGTCAGCAGGCCTGCCCGGGCGGCGCTCAGGGAGAGCTCGGCGCTGATCTGCCCGGTGATGGGAGCGACGGCCACGATCGGCCCCCGGAGGATGAAACCGATGAACACGATGCCCAGCAGGAGCAGAACCGGGAAACGGGATCGGGCGGCGATGTTCATCGGTTTCACCCTACGTCGGAAGCGAGGCGCACTCCGGCGCGGCCCGCACTCCGTAGCCGTCCGGTGCGCGTGCGGCAGGGGGTCGGGGCGGCGCCGGGCGGCCGACGGTTTCGGTGGCCTGTTCGTACGCCCTACGCCCCCTGCTGGCGCCGCACCATCTCCCGGATCCAGATCGGCGCGAACGGGGAGGTGCAGTTGGGCGGCGTCGGGTAGTCCCTGAGGACCTCGAGGCGCTCCCCGATGGCGACGGCGCGCTCCCTGTACGCCGCGTGGTCGATCCCGATCTGCGCCAGCGTGTGGTTCATGGCCCACTGCAGCCGGTCGGGGGCGTCCTTCATCCGGGCCTCGATGGTGTGTCCAGCAGCGCGGGGAGGTCGAGCCCTTCGGGCGCCTTCACGACACGCTCGCTCGTGAGCGCCCAGCCGGCGCCGGCCACCACCGGGTCGGGATCCGTGAGCCATGCGAGACGCAACTGCTCGGCGTGCGGGCTCTTCTTCACCACGTAGTTGACGAGCCAGTCGTGCACCTTCGGGACGCGCGCCTGCCGGAGCATCCTGTCCAGTTCCTCCGGGTCGAAGGCCTTCGGTCGGCAGATCAGCAGGGCCACGAGCCGCGCGGCGGTGTCCCCCGTGGCCCACAGGTCACGCGCCAGGTCCTGCTGGGTCCTCAGTCGCTTCGCCACGGCACGCAGGGCGGACAGGTTCACCCCGTGATCGTCTCCGTGCGCCTCGTTCACGGCGCGTATCCGGGGGTCCTCGAGTGCGGCCAGCTCCGCCAGCACCTCATCGACGGCAGGGACACCGACACCTGTGGTCATGCTTCACCTCGGATTCGTCGTAGGCCTCCATCCTGCCGTGGCCGGCTCACGGACACCAGAGCGGCGGCGCCCCGTCACGCCCTGCGGGCCGCCGTCTCCCGCGTGGCTCCCGTGACCATCCACCGGTCGTCGCGTACACGCCACCCGAGGGTCGCGGCACGCGCGAGCATGTACCCGACGCCGAACGCCAGCCACAGCCACACGATCCCCTCGCCGCCGGTCAGGTCCGCGCGGCCCACGAGGACGAGCAGCGGAACGTACAGCGCGAGGTTCACGACGCCGGCGAGCGCCAGGTAGCGGGCGTCGCCGGCACCGATGAGGACGCCGTCGAGCACGAACACGAAGCCGCAGACCGGCTGGGCGGCGGCCAGCACCCACAGCCCCGCGGCGAAGGCCGCCTGCACGGCGGGATCGGTGGTGAAGATCCACCCGACGAAGGGCGCCACGGCGGCGAGCAGGCATCCGGTGACGACGCCGAACCCCACGCCCCACACGATCATCCGGCGGGTGAGCGCCCGCGCCAGGGGACGGTTGCCGGAGCCGAGCTCCTTGCCGATGAGGGCCTGGGCGGCGATGGCCAGGGCGTCGAGTGCGAAGGCGAGGAACGTGAAGACGGTCATGACGAGCTGGTGGGAGGCGAGGCTCAGGGGCCCCTGCGCCGTCGCCACGAACACCGTGGCGAGGATGGCCACGCGCAGCGACAGGGTGCGCAGCATGAGCCACGAGCCCACGCCCGCGGTGCGCCGGATGCCGTGCAGGGACGGCCTCAGCGACACGCGTTCCCGCCGGGAGGACCGCACGATCAGCACGAGGTAGACGGCCGCCATGCCCCACTGGGCGAGGCTCGTCCCGAGGGCGGAACCGGCCACCGACATCCCCGCGCCGTACACGAGCACGTAGTTGAGGACGATGTTGACGCCGAAGCCCGCCCCGGCGACCACCAGCGGAGTACGGGTGTCCTGCAGCCCGCGCAGCACGCCCGTGGCGGCGAGCACCACGAGCATGGCGGTGAGCCCGGGCATGGACCAGCGGAGGTAGTCGACGGCGAACGCGTGGACCTCGCCCTGGGCGCCGAGGAGGGACGCGAGCTGCGGTGCCGTGGCCCACCCCGCGGCGGAGAGCGCGACCCCGAGCAGCACGGCGAGGCCTACTCCGTCGCGCCCGGCCGCGAGCGCCTCGGGGCGGCGGCCCGCACCGAGCAGGCGGGCGACGGCGGGGGTGGTCGAGTAGGCGAGGAAGACCATGAGCCCGACGGCGGTCTGCAGCACCGTGGACGCGAGGCCCACCCCGGCGAGCTCGTCGACGCCGAGATGACCCACGATCGCCGAATCGGCGAGCAGGAAGAGCGGCTCCGCGATGAGGGCACCCAACGCCGGTACGGCGAGGGCGAGGATACTGCGGCTGAGCCGGCGATTGTCCGGCAGGGTCTGCTCCACCCGTCCAGCGTAGATGCCGGACGGGTGGGCCTAAGCTGGGACGAGCCCGATCCGCCCACGAGGACATCCAGGGAAGTCATGAGAACCGGCGTCAAGCAGTACCTCGCAGGACTCGTCCTGCTGTTCCTCAGTACCCTCTTCATCCCGCAGGCCGTCTCCGAGTTCGCACGCGCGGATTCCTCGGGCCGCCCGGCGCCCGCCGACGCGCCGGTGCTGCTCGCCGTCGGGCTCGTGATCGTCCTCGCCGCCGCGGCCTGCATCGGCTGGGGCTACTGGCTGACGCACCGCAGGGGCGCGCCGCGGACGCGGAACCCCGAGGACGACCCCGACGAGCCGCTCCTCCGCCCCGGCTACGATCCCGGGCCCTCCGCGCAGGACCCCTGGCGCGAGCACCCCCTCCGCAGGCCGGACCGGGGAGGGGACGGGCGCCCCTGACGCGGCCGTCCTGCCGGCTCGTCCGCGCACGAAGCAGTACGGACCGAAGCCGTCCGCCCCGGCGACGTCGCCAGAAGTGAGCAACCCGCATCCTGCCCTCCTTCGCCCTGCCGGCCACTTACCGACGTCGATCTCTGCTGCTCCCTGAAGATCCCGGCCATACCCCTTGACGAGTATTCGAAGTTATGTGAACCTCATCTAAATCGTTTTATATAAAACGTTACAGATCGACGAAGAGGTCGTCCATGACGCACGAACTGCCTGCCCCTTTCAGCGAGATCGTCCTACGGGCAAGCGATATCGAGCGTCGGTACGGCGCTGTCGTTGCGCTTTCCTCCGCGTCCATGGAGCTTCGCAAGGGCGAGGTCATGGGGTTGGTAGGCGACAACGGAGCCGGGAAGTCCACGTTTCTCAAGATCCTGTCCGGAGCTGTGACGCCCGACGCTGGAACAATCGAGGTCTCCGGGCGGTCCGTGTCCTTCCGCCGGCCGTCGGACGCCCTGGAAGCAGGCATCGAAACGGTCTATCAGGACCTCGCCCTGGTGGACACGATGTCGGCCGTGCAGAACGTCTACCTCGGGCGGGAAGAGCTCTCCACCAACCCGCTCCTCCGGGCGCTCAACATCGTCAACGACAAGGGAATGCGGGCACGCTCCCGTGAGGTCCTGAAAGATTTGGGCGTCGGCATCCAATCCGTCAACGTCTCGGTCCGTGGCATGTCCGGCGGACAACGCCAGTGCCTGGCTATCGCCCGAGCGCTGATCTGGGGACGTCAGATCGTGATCCTCGATGAACCCACAGCGGCGCTCGGAGTCCGGGAGTCCGCGCAGGTCCTCGAGCTCATCGGCCGGCTCCGCGACCGCGGCGTCAGCGTCATCCTTGTCAGCCACAACATGCAGCAACTCGTCCAGGTCGCAGACCGGGTGACCGTCATGCGCCTGGGCCGGACCATCGCTACCCGTGACGTGGCCGACATCACCCCCGAGAGAATCGTCGGCCTCATCACCGGGGCGATCCCCGCCGACGTCGCAACACCCGAGGACACGTCCACCGTCGTCGCCTGAAGGACTTTCACCCGTCCCACTACCGCACAACCGCATGATCTCGCCCGTTCCACCATCACAGGAACATCACCCCCAGGAGAACTGCAATGACGCAACTCACCACCCGCTCACGCCTGGTCCGCGCAGCCTTCGTCGGCCTCGCCGCGACCAGTCTGACCCTCACCGGATGCAGCACCGTGGATCCCGCAGCGGGAGGCTCCGGTTCAGGGGCAACCGATGATGGAACCTTCACCCTCGGCTTCGCGGTCGGAGGCCAGCCGGACGCCGACTGGCAGGACCTCCAGGGCGACGTCGCCAAAGGCCTCGCGGACCAGCGCGGCTGGGACTTCGTCGAACTCTCCAACGACAACAGTGAAGCCACAGCCACGACCAACGCCGACCTCTTCATCCAAAAGGGTGTCGATATGGTCATGATGTTCAACGGCCAGCCCTCGGCGAACCCCGTGATCGCCAAGAAGTACGACGACGCCGGTATCCCGGTCGTGACCTTCGACATCGCCCAGCCCGGCTGGTACTTCGTCGGCGTCGACAACGCCTCAGCCGGAACCGAAGGAGGAACCAAGCTCGCCGAGCTGGCCCAGGAAAAGTGGGACTGCGACGTCGATCTGGTCATCTCCGCTGAGGGAACCGCAGCCGGCCAGATCAACGAGTGGCGCACCGGCAACGCACGCACCGCCATTCAGGAGACCTGCCCGGACATCCCCGAGGAGAACTACGTGTCCTATGAGGCAGACGGTAACCTCACCACCTCCCTCGCCAACGCTCCGGGTGTCTTTGCAGCCCACCCCGACGCCGAGAACATCCTCGTCGTGGGACTCAATGACCAGGCTGTCGTCGGCGCCCTCCAGGCAGCAACTCAGCTCGGCAGGGACGGCTCGATCATGGGCTGGGGCCAGGACGGCGGACTGATCACCGGAGACAACGTCGACCCCAACCTCGCCGGAAGCGTCATGTACTTCCTCGAGGGTTACCCGGCCTCCGCCTTCGAAATCGCCGACCAGATCGCCGAAGGCAACGCACCGGAGGTCAAGGACACGGGCGATAACGCCGCGGTCAGCGTCAAGCCCTGCCCGGTCACTCAGGAACAGGCTGCATCCATCCCCGGCATCGATGAGCGTGTCTCCGAACTCGCCTCCGCACCCAAGGGAACCACCGAGCACGACCTCTTCTGCGAGTTCTAGATCGACCTTCGAATCCCCTGATAACGCCCGACCATGACAGCGACCGGATCGGTCAGAGACGACACCACACCATGACCACATCTCACCTCACCCCGACCGATCCGGTCGCCTCCGAGCCGGACAAGCCCCACATCTCAGTCAGGGACGGGCGCACCTTCACCTCGTTCCGCGACGCGATCAGCATCACCGGCGTATGGGTTCTGCTCCTGGTGGCCACACTCATAGCCCGCCCCGATTTTCTCTCGAACCAGACCCTGCTCGCTGTCACCTTCACCATGTCCATCTCCGGGGTCCTCGCCGTCGCCCAGGCGCTGATCGTCATCAGCGGAGGCCTCCTTGACCTGAGCCTTCCCGTATCCCTGACCCTGAGCGCCTGGGCCACGGTCAGCGCACTGAACGCCGGACTGCCAACGGTTGTCGCCATCCTCGCCGGCCTGGGGGCCGGAGCCTGCTGGGGGCTGCTCAACGGTGCCATCGTCGTCTTCGGGAAACTGAACCCGATCATCGTGACCCTCGCGACCGGATTCGGCGGACTGGCGATCATGCTGATCCTCTTCAAGTCCGCGCAGATCCCTTCGTCATCCGCGTTGCGGGCGTACGGACTCGGACGCTTCCTCGGACTGCCCAACATTTTCTGGCCCATGGTGATCACGATCATCCTCTTCGGTCTCGCCCTGACATACACCCGCTGGGGTCGCCGCCTCATCGCGATCGGAGGCAATGCCCGCGCCGCCAAAGCACGCGGTCTGAACCTGCGGCGGATACGCCTGGCGACTTTCGCCGGATCCGGAGCCGTCGCCGGCCTCGCAGGAGTGCTCTTCTCGGCCGTCAATCCAAGCTTCACGCCGGCCTCCGGGACCGGCTTTCAGCTCATCGTCATCGGAGCGGTCATCCTCGCCGGCATCAGCCTCTCCGGCGGAAAAGGAAACCTGCTCGTCCTCCTGCTGAGCGTCGGATTCCTCGCAACCATCCCGACCTCGATAGCGTTCTTCGGTCTGCCCCCGGCCTGGTCGCTCGTCTTGCAGGGTGCACTGCTCATCATCGCCGTCGGCATCGATGGCGCCCGACTGAAGAGGACAAGCCGATGACCGCCCTCGCCTCCCCGCTCTTCGAAGACCGCCCCCAGTCCTTCCGGCAGAGAACACTCCACTCCTTCAACGGACCCGTCGGAAGCATCACCGCCACCCTCGCCGCCACCCTGCTCGTCGGACTGCTATGGGTCGGACCCGAATTCTTCGCCCCCTCGAATATTCAGATCGTCGGCGTGAGCGTGGCCATCCCGCTCATCGTCGCCGTTCTGGCCTCATTTGCGCTACTGGCAGGAGTTGTGGACCTCTCCATCGGCTCAATGGTCGGATTCGGGGCGGTGATCTTCAATCAGCTCGTTGCCACGGGCCTGAACCCATGGCTGGTCGCAGCCATCACCATCAGTGTGGGCGTCGTGGTCGGACTGACCAACGCCTTCGTCATCGTCCACTTCGGCGCCGAACCCCTTGCCGTCACCCTCGGCATGCTCACTCTGCTGCGCGGACTCAGCCAGGCGATCGTCGTCAGCGCCCCGCCCACGACCCTCATCGACCCGCTCTACAACGTCACACAGGGAGCACTCCTTGGATTCCCCACTCTCCTGCTCATCGGCATAGGCATCACCCTGGTCGCCGCAGGCTTCATCGGCAAAACCAGGGTCGGCCGTAAGGTACAGGCCGTCGGCGGTGACCACCGAGCCGCCGCCCGGGCCGGAATCTCGGTAACGAAGGTGCGCGTCATCGCCCTCGTCGTCAGCGCCGTCGGAGCGTCCATCGGCGGGATCCTCTACGTGGGACAACTCGGTTCAGCCTCGAACATCCTCGGAACCGGACTCGAGTTCCAGATCTACGCGGCCCTCATGATCGGTGGGTACTCCATCACCCGCGGCGGTGTCGGCAATCCGCTCGGCGGCCTGCTCGGCCTACTGGTCGTCGCCGGCATCACCAACATCCTCAACATCCAGTTCTTTGACCCCGACTACCTCGACCTGATCGTGGCACTCATCCTGCTCGCCGCCGTGCTGGTCGACCGCTTCCGCGGAGGAGACGAATTCGAATGACCCAGCACACCCTCCAATCAGCACCCCTAGGACGTACGGGCCTGCGCGTGTCCCGTCTTTGCATCGGAACGGCAGCATGGGGGGTGTCTTCTCCCGTGCACGAGCTCACCGTCAGCGAGACCGACGCTGTAGCGACAGCCGGCCGGGCGTTCGCCGGACCCGTGACGGTCCTGGACACCTCGAACAACTATGGCGACGGGGAGAGCGAGCGCCGGGTCGGGGCCGCCATCCGGCAGTACGGGCTCCCTGACGGCTTCGTCATCCAGACAAAACTGGATCGCGACCCGACAACGGACACCTTCGACACCAAGCGGATGCGTGCCTCGCTCGAGGAAAGCCTTGAACGCCTCGGGCTGGACCGCGTGCCCATCCTCTACCTCCACGACCCGGAACACATCGGCTTCGACGCGGCTATGGCCCCCGACGGGCCTGTCGAAGCGCTGCAGCGCTTCCGCGACGAGGGCTACGCCGATCACATCGGAATTTCCGGGGGGCCGGCGTCCATGCTCCAGCGATTCGTCGAAACCGGGCACTTCGATGCGCTGATCACGCACAACCGGTTCACCCTCGTGGACCGCACCGCGGACCGCCTCCTCGATGCCGCCACCCAAGCTGGAGTCGGCGTCATGAACGCGGCCGTCTATGGAGGCGGACTGCTCGCCAACTGGCCGCGATCGACCAACCGGTACCACTACGCCGAAGCCACACCAGGGATCCTGGCAGCAGTTGACGCCATGGGTGCTGCCTGTGACAGGCACGGCGTACCACTGCGGGCAGCCGCCCTCCAGTTTTCCACCCGCGATCCCCGCGTCTCATCGACCATCTGCGGAGTCGTCTCCCCTGAACAGGTCGATGAAGCAGTGCTGAACATGAACCTCGACATCCCTGACGCGCTGTGGGACGAACTCGACGCTATCTGCCCGGCCCCCCGCATGTGGATCAATGACTGATCACGCCGCGGACACCACCATCAAGGCCGTCACCGGCGTCGACTCCGCCACTGGTACTTCCGCGGGTAGCCCGAGGATTGTGCTGCTCGTCGGTGCAGGAGCCCATGGTGATCCCTGGCATGCCCTCACGGCGACAAGTCAGCGGATCGCAGAGCTCCTGCATGACAATGGCTTCACCGATGTCCACGCTGTGAGCACAGGCGAGCAGGGCGACTTCGTCGACGCCATGGAGGGCACGGATGTTCTGATCGTCAACGCCAGCAGCGACCTCTCACGTGCGGCGCCCGAGTCGGCTGCTGTTGTGGACGCCATCACGTCCCACTGGCACCGGGGAGGAGGCGTCCTGGCATCGCACTCGTCCACTCTTGCCTTCCGGGACGACCCTCGCTGGGCGGAACTGCTCGGCGGACGATGGGTCCCGGGGACCACCATGCACCCCCAGATAGGAACCTCCCTCATCCAGGCGGCCCCGCATACCCACAACGGACTGACCTTCGACGACTTCACGGTCTATGACGAGCGATACACCCACCTTGAAACGTCGACGCAGGCGCAGATCCTGGCGATCCACACCGAAGACGGCGTGACGCATCCGCTGATCTGGACCAGTAACGCACACAAGAAGTACGGGCGGGTCGCGTACGACGCCCTCGGTCACGGAGTCGAGTCCTACGACTCCCCCGCCCACCAGCAGGTATTCCTGTCACTCGTACGATGGGTCGCCGGCACGACCATCACTGCCGGGCAGGAAGCACCAGCATGACTACCGCGCACGACAACCAAACCACCCTGGTGTGTCACGGGTCTCTGGGCATCGACCCGGTGTTCTACGAAATCATCTGGCTCGGACGGAACCCTGACCGAGTGCTGTCGGGTTTTCCTGATACCCACCTGGCCAACCGTCCTGTCTGGCGCGTCGTCGCAGGTTATCTGATGCTGTCGAAATCCTCCCCGGGCTCCGGGCAGGAAACTCTCGGGATCTTCAGTCACGGTCGCCAGATAGGTCAGCTCACCGAAATCGCGGATGGCGCGGTCTGCCTTCGGTTCGACGCTCCTCCGCACCTCGACGGGCGGGTGCTGCGCTCAACCGCCGGCGCTGCCGTCGTCGCCGACCCGGGCACCATTATTTGCCTGGGTGGGGATGAGTATGAAGTCCTGCTGACCTCGCCGGTTCCGGATCGACTGGGCTTCACGTTCGTGCATGGACCGGCCGCAGGTAAAGTCGAGAACCGCATCGGGCTCCTACACAGCCTCAGGCGTCTGAAGGGGGACCATGGGTGAGATCGGCATCAAGCACGTCGCGGCCAGGGCGGGTGTGTCCGTCAGCACCGTCTCCAACGCCCTCAACAGGCCCGAACTCGTGTCGAGTTCCGCTGCTCATCGGGTCGCCGAAGCCATCACCCACCTCGGCTACGTCCCTAATACCGCCGCCCGGCAGCTCAGGGCCGGGCGCAGCAACGCGATCGGCATGGCTGTCCTGAACATCACCAACCCGTTCTTCGCCGATGTGGTGCTCGGCGCCGAGGAGGAAGCCGAGCGGGCCGGCTACTCGATCATCGTCGGCAACAGCTACGACTCCGAAGAACGGGAGTCACGGCACCTCGACCTGTTCGAGCGCCAAAGGATGGACGGCATTCTCATAGCGCCGGTCCGCACGCCAACAGCGATGCTGGAGCGCTTCCGGCAGCGCGAGGTACCCGTTGTCCTCGTAGACCGGGCCGACAAGGAAGGGATCTTCCCCTCCGTCTCGCTCGACGACGTCACCGGCGGCGCCATGGCCACCGAGCACCTCCTCCACGGAGGAAGCCGCCACATCGCGTTCATCGGAGGCCCGCTCGCCGTTGACCAGATGCGCGAACGCTTTGAAGGATGCCGATCCACCGTCGAAGCAGCCGGTGCCCGCTTCACCTTCATCGAGACCACGACCCTCAACCCCCAGCTCGGTCGCGATATCGGTGACCGGATCGCGGCCCTCCCGATAGCTGAGCGGCCCGACGGGATTTTCGCTGCCAATGACCATGTTGCCCTCGGCGTGCTGCAGAGTCTTATCCGCCACGGCGTCTCGGTCCCGGGCGAGATAGCCATCATCGGTTACGACGACATCGACTTCGCCGCCGCCGCCGTCGTCCCTCTCACGTCCATCCGGCAGCCGGCCATCGAGATGGGCGCCCACGCCGCGCGGCTGCTCCTGCAGGAACTCAAAGCCGTGCCGCCGTCCGACGTTCAGACCCGATTCGAGCCGCTCCTCGTGCCGCGCCAATCAACCCGGCACTGACACCACAGGAACCTACGACCAGATACTGACGGTTGCCAGAACTGACGGCGCTGCCCCGCCGACTCATCCCACCCCACCCACGTCATGGAGGATGCCCGTGTACTACGGAGCCGATTACTACCCCGAACAATGGACGCCCGAAACCTGGGACGAGGACATCCGGCTCATGCGAGAAGCCGGAGTCAACCTCGTCACGGTCGGGGTCTTCGCCTGGGCACGTATCCAGCCCGATGAAGACTCCTTCGACTGGGAGTGGCTCGATGACGTCTTGGGCCGGCTGCACGAAGCCGGCATCTCCGTGGACCTGGCTACCGCGACAGCATCGCCACCGCCATGGGCCTCCACGCGATACCCGCAGCTTCTTCCTCAGGATGCAGACGGAACGACCTACTGGCCGGGCAGCCGTCAGGCCTATGCGCCCAGTTCGCCGGACTATCGGCGCCTGGCGGCAAGGCTCGTCACCGAACTGGCCGGAAGGTACGCCCGCCACCCGGCCGTCGTCATGTGGCACGTCAACAATGAATACGCATGTCACCTGCACTACGACTATTCCGACAATGCCGCGACCGGGTTCCGTCAGTGGCTCAGCCACCGCTATGGCACCATCGACGCATTGAATGTGGCGTGGGGAACCCTTTTCTGGTCCCAGCGCTACAGCGGCTTCGACGAGATCCTGCCTCCACGCAAAGCGCCCTACAGCCACAATCCGTGCCAGGCGCTGGACTTCAAACGCTTCACCTCCGACACGCTGCTCGAACTCTTCATCATGGAACGAGACATCATCAGGGCCGCTGGGGCGCAACAACCGGTCACCACCAACTTCATGGGAGCCTTCCCGCCTCTGGACTACTGGACCTGGGCCAAGGAGCTCGACTTCATTTCCGACGACAACTACCCCGACCCCAACGACCCCCACTCCTTCCGCACCGCGGCGTTCACACGCGACCTCATACGATCCCTCAAACCAGGACGCCCGTGGGTGCTCATGGAACAATCCACCAACGAGGTGAACTGGCGTCCGAGCAACGCCCCCAAAGCCCCAGGACAAATGGCTGCGCTATCCATGCAAGCTATAGGCCATGGTGCCGACGGCATCATGTTCTTCCAGTGGCGGCAGTCCCAGCGTGGCAGCGAGAAGTTCCACTCCGCGATGCTTCCCCAGGCGGGGACGGGCACCCGCACCTGGCAGGAAGCTGCAGCCTTCGGGCAGATCTTGGCCGACGTGACTGATCTACCCAGTGGTGAAGGCTCCAGCGGGGCACGGGTCGCTCTCGTCTTCGACTGGGAGAACTGGTGGGCGCTGCAGAACCCCGACCACCCTGCCGAACTGGACTACCTGAACCTGGTGCAGCGCTGGTACGCCGCCCTCCACCGCCAACACCTCTCGATTGATCTGGTACCCCCGACCGGAGACCTGACCGGGTACCAGGTCGTGATCGCACCCCACCTCTACCTCCTCACCGATGACGGGGCCAGCAACCTCACACGGTTCGTAAACGGCGGTGGTCACCTCCTCGTCACAGCCTTCAGCGATATCGTCGACGAACACGACGCGTTCCGCGGCGGAGGGTTCCAGGTTGGTTTGCGGGACATCGTGGGCGTCGCCGTGCACGAATTCGGGGCCCTCATTCACCCCCCTGCAACCCCGGCCGGCCCCACTTCCGCCGGCGAAACACACCAGACTGATCGCGCAGCACTGCGTGAACCAGGTGAGGACCACGCCCATTTCGACACACCCGTCGGAACCCTTACCGGCCAGTACTTCGCCGAAGTACTGGACATCCTCAATCCAGCGGTCACCGTACTCGCACCCTTCACCACGGGCCGCGCCTCCGGCAAGCCGGCCTTCACCGCCCTCCACGCGAACATCGGCCGGGACAGCGGCAACCAGTCCAGCGAACAGTGGGAACAGCTGGAACAGGGGGGTGTTGGATACTATCTTGCGACCATTCCGGACGACCACGGGATGCTGCAGCTCACACGATGGCTTATGCGCCAGGCCGGTATCACGCCCGAACTGCCCGATTCGGGCTCAGCGGACCTCGACTTCGTCGAAGTAGCCCGTCGTGGTGACGTTCTGACCCTCATCAACCACGGCCCCGGTAGTGCCACTGTCCGCCTGCCCGAGGCTGTGTCCGGAAACCGATCGTCGCCTTCCCCTGTGGAGCTCGCCCCTTTCGGTTGGGCGCTGATCGGTACTACCGGTCCACTCCACCGCTCCGAACCGCTTCAGCACCTTCGCTGACCGATCCTCACGAAAGAACCTGATATGGATTACACACGCCTCGGCTCCGCCGGTGCCGTTGTCAGCAGAATCGCCCTCGGCACCATGAACTTCGGCCCTGTCATCGGACGGGAGGAGTCCTACGGCATCCTGGACCTCGCCGTGGAGAACGGTATCAACTTCATCGACAGTGCCGATGTTTACGGCGGCCACCCCTGGGGAAACCAGCCCGGACAATCTGAGGAGCTCCTCGGTGACTGGATGCAGGCCCGTAGCAACAGGGACTCCCTCGTCATCGCAACGAAGGCCTATGGGCCGATGGGGCAGGGTCGGAACGACCGGGGGCTGTCTGCCCTGCACATCCGCGCCGCCGTCGACGCTTCCCTGCGGCGCCTGCAGACCGACCGCATCGACCTCTTCCAGATGCATCACATCGACCGGGCCGTACCCGTCGATGAGGTCCTTGATGCCTTCACGACACTGCAGGCGCAGGGCAAGATCATCTACCTCGGCTCATCGAACTTCGCCGGCTGGAACATCGCCCAATACCGTGAACACGCCTCGACGCGGAACCAGCTGCCCATCGTCACCGAACAGTCGGTGTACAACCTGGCCCAACGGCTCCTCGAACTCGAAGTCGTCCCGGCCGCCCAGGAATACGGGATGGGCATCCTCCCCTGGTCCCCCCTGGCCAGCGGCCAACTCGGCGGGGTGCTTCGCAAAACCGATCGGTCCCGGTCACAGGACCTTGACCGGCTCGGAGAACGCCGACCCCAGATCGAGAAATACGAACGCTACGCCGAGGAACTCGGCGTCGATCCGGCCGTCCTTGCGATCTCGTGGCTGCTGCATCAGCCCGTCGTCACCGCGCCGATCATCGGGCCACGCACAGCCGGGCAACTTACCAGCGCCCTCGAGGCCCTTGATCTGACGATCACAGTCGAGCAGCTCCAGGCCCTGGACGGGATCTGGCCCGGGCCTGGCGGCCAGGCCCCTGAGGCCTACGCCTGGTAGCACCAGCTACAAAGGGGCGCAGTAGGGGAAGACCCAGGGGCTTTCCCTACTGCGACCAGACCTGGGGCCGGGAGCGGACAGGCTCACCGGTAGCCGCCGCTTCCTGCATCAAGAGGGACAGGTAGTGGTCCTGGCTTGCTTCAGCCAAGCTGTACAGGTCGGGACCACCCTGAACATGCTCAGCCATCCGCACGAGGCATTCAGCGATCGCCAGCTCGTCATCACTCAGCCGCGCCGGCATGAAGTCGTTGGTGAACACCCACTCGGTGCCGGCCAGGATGCCTCGTAGGAAGAAGCCCTCGAGGTTGCCGCCTTCCCCCGCCGCCACACGACGAAGGGACGTCGACACGGGCGTGCGGTAATCAGCGAGGTAGCGGACGTCGAGGTCGTTGATCTCTCCCCGTTCTCCCCTGACGAGCAGTCGGTTCGCCCTGATCCAGGAAAAGTATTGTTCGGCTGCGAAGTCGTAGACGCCGAGGCGGTCACCGTAATCGAACCGGGCAGAGACTTGTTCGGCGGTGATGACGACCTCCTGCTGCGGATCTCCATGTCGGCTCGGGCCTTGTACCAGCGGCGACTCGAACGTCGAGGCGGTGATCGTGACGTCATTGAAGCCCACGCCCAGGGCGCGGCGCATGATGCTGACCCCGTGGTAGTCGTGGCATTGAGCGACCAGCACCTGACTGATCCGTCCTAGACGCCCGGACGCAGCGAGGTGCAGTTGTGCACGTAGGAGCGGGGACAAGTGGTACTGCTCCGCCACCTGGATGATGGTCCCCCCACGCACCAGTTCGTACAGGGTGGTGAGCGCCTCAAGGTCCGGTCCAGGAGGTGTTTCCGTCAGCACCGGAACCCGGAGTTCGGCAAGACGCTGAATAGTCTGCGGTGCGACATCCCGCGGTACGGACACGACGACGAAGGACGGAGACGTAGCCCCCACAAGGTCCTCGATCGAGGCGAAGGGCTGCACACCCCATATGTCTTTGATGCGACGACCCGTGTCCTCGCTTCTGGTGACGAGGCCGGTCACGGCGAAGCGCTCAGGCAGTTCCTGCGCCACACGAAGGAAGAACTCGCTCCTCCATCCGCTTCCTACGATGCCGAAACGGATACGGCCGCCCGCGTTGCTCGTACTTCCAGTTGCCGATGACTTCAAGGGACTCTTCCTTTCACGGAATCGCTTCCGGCCAGCCTGAGCGGATTCCCACCGTCTCGGCGCGCAGGCTTGCTCGTCACTGAATGCTGCGGCACCGTCATGACCGGTTGTTCGTGGCCGTTGGAGCGTGCACCGGGCGCGGGGCGCCGTCGGGATGAGTTCGGGGTGTTTCCGCTGTCACGCCTGCCTTCCGCGCTCCTAGGAGCAGGAGGGCGCCTGCGATCAGCACGCAGATCGCCATGACCACGGAGGTAGGCAGGGCGGATGACAACCCAAACGCACCCGAGACAGGCGCGATAAGAGCCGATCCTGTCATATTCGCCGCTCCAAGGAGCGAGGCTGCCGTACCAGCACGCAACCCATGATGCTCTAGGGCAGTCGCCTGAAGTGCTGGGCTGACCAACCCGAACGAGGTGGTGAACGCCATGATGGGAACGGTCAAACCCCACACACCAAGATTCGGGGCGAGGCTGACGCTCAAGACCAGGATCACCAGTGCTGCGACCAACGCGAAAGCCCCAACACGAATGACGAGTACGGGTGAGGAACGTTGAGCTATGACGCCGCCGATCTGTGCGCCCGCCACCATCAAAGCGCCCTGCGCCCCGAACATGAGCCCGTACTGCGCTGGGCTCAACCCGAAGACGTCCTGCAGCAGAAACGAACTGCCCGCCATATAGGACATCATCGCGGCGAACAGGAATCCCCCTGCCACGGCTAGAGCACGGAATTGTCCATCGGACAGGAGGCTGCGGTAATCGTCGCGCAAGCGCACACTTTTGCGAAGCTGGCGCCGCTCAACGGTATTCGTCTCGTTCCGCACCAGGATCACCCCGGCGACGCACAGCAACACCACGCCGTACCCGAGAAGAACCCAGAAAAGGCCCCGCCAGCCCACAACCTGCAGCAGCTGAGCCCCCAGGGCAGGTGACAGCACTACGAACAGACCCGAAGCGATGGAAAGTCGTGCAAGGAACACGACCAGGCGTCTACCGCTATACAGGTCCCGGACGATGGCGATTGCCAACACAGCGCATGCAGCCGACCCCATGCCCTGGAAAGCGCGACTGGCGATGAGCCACTCCACACTCGGTGCGACGGCGCAGGACGCAGTTGCTAAGCAGTACAGCACGATCATCACGACGAGCGGGCGCGCACGTCCGACCGCGTCGGACACAGGGCCCGACGCCAGTTGCCCGACACCCATCCCGATAAAGGCGGCTGTCAGAGTCAATTGCACGCCTGACTCGTTGGTTCCCAGATCACGGCGGATCGCTGTGAACGACGGAAGGTACAGATCCATCGTCAAGGGCCAGATGACCTGCAGCATCACAAGCGCACACACCAACACTGCGAGACGTCGGTGTGATTCTTCTGGTTTCACCTCTGTGCCCTTCCGGGTCGGGTCAGCACGCAACTGTGCCAAGCAACCTCCTGAGCCCGATCCGCATGGAAACCGCTTTCCACGGGTCGTCTTATCGTGCGTCACTCCTCCACCATCGTCAAGAGAAGCTCACGTGTAGGTGCACGACGCCTCAGTGAGGTACAGACTTCAGAGGCACACGGGCCACGTGCCGTCCTACAGCACGTGGTCGTAGCTAGGTCCTCAGTGTGCCCAGAACGAGCAAGGACTGGGCATCAGCGCTGTGCCTGCTGTCTGACCTTTCGTGGGAAGGCAAGAAGGAGAGATCCAGCGATAACCCAGATGCAGGCCATGGAGGTGACGAGGACTGTCGCTCCGAGCGCGTAGGCAGTGCCGGCCAGGGCTGCGCCTATGGCCGAGGCAGTCGCCCGTAGCCCAGCGCCCATGGTGAAGACCTGTGACCTCACCGACGGAATGCTTTCCTGGTCCCTGAGCAGGAGCATGGCGGCGTTCGATGGTCCTGTGAAGATGCCTGACAGGCCAATCCCGATCAGAGCGACAGCAAGCGGCAAAGCTGGTGCGGCGATCAGGGTACAT
The DNA here is from genome assembly GCF_058269195.1 of Arthrobacter sp. TJ-240. Taxonomy (NCBI): domain Bacteria; kingdom Bacillati; phylum Actinomycetota; class Actinomycetes; order Micrococcales; family Micrococcaceae; genus Arthrobacter; species Arthrobacter sp. TJ-240. The sequence goes on along the minus strand of NZ_JBZCNG010000001.1, from coordinate 654,412 downwards.
AGTCCGGTTGCAGCAAATCCGGCCCCCATGGTCCATGGTGCGCTGCGAGATGAGCGTCGCCGAGCCACGGTCCAGAGTGCGCCGACGAGCCCGCCGCCGGCGAACGCGGCAACGATCCAGGCGGCCGTACCTTCATTTCCGGCCCGTTCGGCAGCCAGGGCGACCGCAGCGATGCTCAACGCCCCGGCCCCTACCTGACTCAACGCTCCGGCAAGGGTGACGATTGCAATCGGACGATGCTGAACGATGTACTTGAGGCCGCGAGCAATGGACGCGCCAGCGCTCTCCAGGCGGAGCTCGCGAGGCGCCATGCGTACTTTCAGTGATGCGACACAGCCCACGAGAGCTAGAATCGCCAAAAGGGTCATCGCGATCCGTGGGGAGCCGGTGATCGAGAGAGTGGCTGCGGTTACTGCCGGCCCTCCGATTGCGGCAAGCGTGTATGACAGGGAGTCCTGCGCGTAGGCGCGACGGGGCTCACTTACGTTGTCGGTGGCGAAACTGGACAGCCCGCCCATGTAGATCGGTGTGGCGAGGCCCGCGGCGAGCAAAGCCATGAAGATCAGCGGCAGAGGTACCCTTCCGAGCTGGGCGGAGGCGAGGAAGGCCGCAGCTGTGACAGCGGACGCCGCCAAAAGGAGGTTGCGTGGCCGTCGTGCCCGATCGAGCCACGCCCCGACGACCGGTGCTGCAATGATGCTGGGGAACAGCGCCGCAGAGGTGAGGAAACCCCCGAGGGCAACGTCACCGACCTGGTCAAGTGCCAGCAGCGGCAAGGTGACTACAGCGCCCGTGCTCGCAAGACGCAGTGGTATCGACGTCGCTTGATACGCCCAGGTGCCGTTCACTCGTCCGCCTCCCATGCTGCCCTGCGTGTACTCTGAAGCCCGTTCCACCAAACCTGCAGCTGTGCCTGGTGAGTGACGGCCGGCAGCAGTCATAGCTGAAAGCTCGGAACCAGGCGGAGTGCAACGCAGAGGGCATCGGACGAGGTATGCCGGGTTCACCAGTCGCTGCTGATCAACCGGTATGAAAAATCTACCGCGACTCTCGACGGTCGCGGTGACTGCGATGGCGAAGCGCACCAGTGCGGCCCTTCGGCCTGCTCCCGCTCGGCCTTGCGTGCCTTCTCGAGGCGATGATCTGCGAACTGGCCGGGCGCCGGCCGCGTTCCGCATGTCCAGTCCCCCGGATCCCCGACTGCTGCTTGTCACCCGGGCCGGCACCTTCCTAGAGTCGGTAGTGGCCGGTGACCCCAGCGGCCGTCGGTCGCGTCGCCGTCCGGGCCCCAGCCCATCCCAGGAGGACCGAGCCATGTTCCGCACCCGCACCCCGTCGTCGCCCGCCGCCGTCACCGGCGTCGCGCTCCTGCTCCTGGTCACCGGCTGCACCGCCGACGGCGCCACCGACACCGCGCCGAGCGCGCCCGCACAAGTGCAGGGCGAGGACGGGACGTCGTCGGACGCACCGTCCGGGTCGTCCGGATCCGATACCGATGAGGGCGACATGAGCATCCCCGACATCGTCGAAGCCGTACAGCCGTCCGTGGTCACCATCTTCACCGAGGAGGGGCTCGGCAGCGGCGTCATCTACACCGAGGACGGCCTCATCCTCACCAACGAGCACGTGATCCGCGGCAACGGGGACGTGGAGGTGGCGTTCGCCGACGGGCAGCGCGTGTCGGGGACGGTGGAGGCCGCGGACGCTGTCTCCGATCTGGCGCTCGTGCGCGCCGACCGCACCGACCTGCCCGCCGCGACCTTCCAGTCCGGCCTGCCGCGCATCGGCGAGCTCGCCGTCGTCATCGGCTCGCCCCTCGGGTTCGAGAGCACTGTGACGTCGGGCATCATCTCCGGTCTGCACCGGGAGATCCCGGGGTCGGCATCCTCCAGCCAGTCGCTCGTGGACCTCCTCCAGACGGACGCGGCCATCAGCCCGGGCAACTCAGGCGGTGCTGTCGTGAACGGGCGCGGCGAGATCATCGGCATCAGCGAGGCCTACATCCCGCCCGCGCAGGGTGCCGTGTCCCTCGGTTTCGCGATCCCCGCCCCGACCGCCATGGAAGTGGCCGAGGAGCTGCGCGAGGACGGCACGGCGGAGCACGCGTTCATGGGCCTGGCCCCGGGCGCCATCACCCCGCAGATCGCAGAGCAGCTGAACCTGCAGGACACCACGGGCGTCGTGGTGCTGTCGGTGTCGCAGGGCGGACCGGCCGACGACGCCGGGATCCAGCCGGGTGACATCATCACGAGCATCGGGGACGACGAGCTGTCCGCACCCGAGGACCTCCTGGCGGCGCTGCGTCAGCGCGACCCGGGCGAGACCGTCGCCGTCGAGATCCGGCGCGGTTCGGACACGCGGACGGTGGACGTGGAGCTCAGCGACCGGCCCGCGGTCCAGGGCTGACGCCTCCGCTAGTCGAAGTGCGTCTTCGCCGGCCCCTGGCCGAGCGACTCCAGGACCGAGGCCGCGACGTCGCGGAGCTTGATGTTCCTGGCACTGGAGGCCGCCTTGAGCATGGACATCGCGGTGTCCTGCGAGCAGCGGTTCTGCCCCATGATCACGCCGGCGGCGAGGTCGATCGTGGTCCGGCTCTCCATGGCGGCCCGCATGTCCGCCCGGGCCTGGGCCAGGCCGGCGATCCGCACAGCGAGCCGGAGCGAGGCCCCGACCTCCTCGGCGAACAGCTGCGCCGCCTCGATGGCCTGATCCGTGAAGGCGCCTGCCAGCGGCGAATAGAAGTTGAGGGCCGCCTTCGCCTCGCCCTCGAGGGGGATGGGGACTCCGAGCGCCGACTTCATGCCATGGCTCGCGATGGCCCTGCTGTACTCGGGGAAGCGTTCCTCGGTGTCGAAGTCGCTGACGTAGTGGACGATCCCCAGGCGGGCGGCACGCAGGCACGGGCCGTCGTTGTACGCGTACTGGACCTCGTCCATCTTCTGGGCGTCGGGGCCGTTGCTGGCGACGGTGATCTTGCTCCGGTCGCGCAGCAGGGTGATGCCGCACAGGACCTCGTCGTCCTCCGCGGACAGGGTTCGCCCGGCCATGGTGACCAGCTTCGTCAGGAACTGCTCGACGTCCTCGCTGTCGAGGACCATGTCCTGCAGCAGGGCCGGGACGGGCTGACCGCCGTCGCTCACGTGATGTACCAACAGATGTACCTTTGCATCCGCTCCCTGCGGGCACGCGCGATGCTGCGAGGAGAAGGTGATGGCCGCCTGCTGCTAAACGACCTAAAGAATATTACCCAATAGTCCGGGCTTCTCCCGCCGCGGGGCGAGAAGCTGTCAAGGCGCGCGATCTCCGCGTACCGGCCCCTCCCGGTGATGGCTGCGGCGCACACTGGGTGTACGCAGCAAATGGCCCGGACCTGTCCGCGGACTGACGTTGACCACATCGATGTGCTTGCACGGACATGGGGCGTTGGTCGGGAGTCAAGCAGCCGGCTCCCGACCACCCGCTTATCCCCGGGCGGGGTCGAGCAGTCCAAGCCGGGCGTGCTGGCCCCGGTAGACGGCCGTCCGCAGTTCGATCGCGTAGGCCTCGAGGGCCGGCATTCCGAGCTCCGTCGCGGCGGCGATCTCCGCCTCGACGTCGTACGCGACCCGCACGAACTGGATGCCGAAGGGATCCGACCGGCCGCCGTCGGGCTCTCCCTCCAGGATCACGTACGAGGCCTGCGGTTCATCGAGCGGGTTGCCCACGCTGCCCACGTTCACGAGCGTCCTGCTCCGGTAGGTGGAGACGAAGGCGTCGTGGATGTCGCCGTAGCAGACCACATCCGGTGCGGGCCCGTCCCCCGTCAGCTCCGTGGCCGCGAACATGCCGTCGAACTCGCCGTCGGTGTGCCGGGCATGCACGCGGTGGTACACGCTCTTCGCCGAGGCGTGGAACATGCGGATACGCCGCCCACTCAGCGAGATGTCATGGGACAGCGGGAGCGTCTGCAGCCATCGGCGGTCCTCCGGTGTCAGCTCGTTGTGCCACCACCAACCGGCGTCGTCGCGCCACTCCGGCGTCTCGCTGGGCAGGAAATCGTCCCAGTTGCCGCGCACTGTGACGGCACAGTGCAGGCGGCTCAGGCGGACGCACTCGGAGCCGCGCGGCCCCTTGCCCGCGACGTCGCCCAGGTTGTAGACGGTGGCGATGCCGCGACGCCGGAGGTCCTCCAGCACCGCGGTGAAGGCGGTGGTGTTCCCGTGGAGGTCCGAGATCACGGCGACGCGTTCCATCCCGTCAGGCTATCCCAGTCCCGGACAGCCGGGCCGCGGGTCCGTCGTGCGAGAGGTCGACCGCGTGGGCGTCGAAGGGCTCGGAACCCTCCGGGATGTCCGGCCGGGTGCCTGATCGGTGTCACACTCGAGACGCATGCCGAAGGCGTCCGCCGACCCGTGCGACCGGTCTTCCGGTGCCGCTCGACCCGCCCTTCCCTGCCCCTTCCGAAGGAAGTCCCATGTCACAGACTATCGTCATCGCAGGAGCCACCGGGGATCTCGGCGGGCGCATCGCCCGCGCGCTGCTCGACCAGGATGTCGAGGTGCGCGTGCTCACGAGGACCGCGAGCGATCCCGGCGCCTCCGACGCGCTGCGCTCCCTCGGGGCGAAGATCCTGCCGGTGGACTACGCGGACGCCGAGGAGCTGAAGAGCGCCGTGGGCGGGGCCGACGCCGTCGTCTCGGCACTGAGCGGACTCGCGCCCGTCATCCTCGACAGCCAGACCCGGCTGCTGATGGCCGCGGTGGCCGCGGGCGTCCCGCGATTCATCCCGTCGGACTACTCGCTCGACCACACCACCATCAAGGACCGGTCGAACCGGAACCTCCAGCTTCGGAGGGACTTCCGCGCCATCCTCGACGCCGCCCCGATCCGCGCCACCTCCGTGCTCAACGGCGCCTTCGCGGACATGCTGACGGGAGTGGCACCCCTGGTCCTCTTCGGCCGGAGGAGGGTCCTCTACTGGCACGACGCGGACCAGCCCATGGCCTTCACCACCAAGGACGACGTCGCCGCCTACACCGCGCGCGCCGCCCTCGACCAGGACGCACCGAGGTTCCTCCGCATCGCCGGGGACACCGTCTCCTCGCGGGACCTGGCCGCGATCATGACCGACATCAGCGGCGAGCCCTACCGCCTGCTCTACGCGGGGAGCATCGGCTCCCTGCGCCTCATGGCCCGCGCAGGGCAAACCTTCTCCGGGGCCTCGGAGGACCTGTACCCGGCCTGGCAGGGCATGCAGTACTTCGGCAACATGTTCAGCGGGGACGGCGCATTCTCCACGCTGGACAACGACAGGTACGGGTCCCGCACCTGGACCTCCGCCCGCGAGGTGCTCGCGGAGCGCTGACCGCGCCACCAGTGGGCGGCATCGAAGGTATCCTCGTGCTGCCAGGCCGCCTTCGACGACGGGCCGTTCCATGCCGCATCACACGCCCTCCACTGCCGCGCTCCTCCGCCCCACCGAGGCGGAGCTGACGGCGCGGCTGCGTGCTGCCGGCTGCGTGTTCGCGGAGGACGAGTCCCGGCTGCTGGTGGGGACCGGAGTGCCCGCCGACGTCCTCGCCGCGATGGTCGACCAGCGGGTGGCGGGCCTCCCGCTCGAGCACGTGCTGGGCTGGGTGGACTTCTGCGGGCTGTGCCTGGCGGTGGGGCCGGGGGTCTTCGTGCCCCGCCAGCGGTCCGCCTTCCTCGTCGAATGCGCGGCACACCTGACGCCGGCGGGCGCCACGGTCCTCGACCTCTGCTGCGGGTGCGGGGCCCTCGGTGCCGCGCTCGCCCACGCGGTGCAGCACGTGGAGCTCCACGCCTCGGACATCTCGGGCACCGCCGTCGAGCTCGCCCGGCGCAATCTCGCCGCCCTGCACGCGGAGCTCTACGTGGGGGACCTCTTCGAGCCGCTGCCCGCCGCCTTGCGTGGCACGGTCACGACGCTGCTCTGCAACACGCCCTACGTGCCGTCGTCGCGCCTGGGCACCCTGCCGCCCGAGGCTCGGGAGCACGAGCCCCTGGTCAGCCTCGACGGTGGGGACGACGGGCTGGAGCTGCAGCGGCGGGTCGCGGGGCAGGCCCGCGGATGGCTGGCACCGGGCGGGCACCTGCTGTTCGAGGTGGGCGAGGACCAGGCGACGGACAGCGTCCGCCTCCTCGCCGGCGCCGGGTTCCGGGCCTGGTCGAGGAGCCGGAAGGACATCGGCGCGACCGTGGTGATCGGGAAGGCGTGACGGCAGCGTTCAACTGGCCGGGACGCCCAGTCTCGCCGCCAGGAGCGGAACGCCGGGTCCGCTGAGCCCCTGCAGGCCTGCGGGCCGTCCCGAGCCCGCGACCAGCAGGCCGAGTGCCGGTCCTTCCACCCGCTCGCCCGACCCGACCCTGGCTCCGGTATCGGTGGCCACGAGTTCCAGGCCCGCCAGGCGTCTTCTGCCACCCGAGAGCGCATCCCGCGCCAGGTACTCCAGCGCGCCCTGCGCGCCGGGCGGCAGGGGTGGGCGCGGCAGGCCGAGGGGCTGCCGGATGTCCTCGCCGTGAATGACGATCTCGAGAAGGCGTGTGACGAAGGGGCCGGGCGGCGTCGTCGTGCTGGTGATCGTTGCCCGGAACCGCTCCAGTGTCTCGGCGGGTGTGCCCGCCCGATACGCCGCCACCTCCCGCGCGTTCGCCCGGTCGAAGTCGAAGCGGGACCGCAGGAGCGAGATCCAGAAACCCCTTCGGGTGGTCGCCGCGGAACCGGCCAGGTGCGCGACGACGTCGTGGACGTCCCATCCCTCGCACAACGACGGGGTGGCCCACTGCCGGTCCGTCAGAGCCTCGAGGTCCTCGGCGAGCGCCCGCCGCTCCTGGTGCACCGCGTGCCAGTCATCCGTCATCGTCCGGTCCTCACGTCGATCCTCACTTCGGTCCTCCTGCTGCCACTCTTCTGACGACGCGCGAGTTCTGGAATCATCGGCACCGGGAGCCGAGGGAAGGGCCGTCACTGCCGTTCGTCCTGCAGTGTCTGGGCCTCGCGGTAGTACTCCAGCAGGGTCAGCCGGCCTGCCGCCGCCGGGTCCAGCACGACGGCGGCCCTCGGGTGCAGCTGCAGCACCGACCCCGGACAGAAGGCGCTGACCGGTCCCTCGACCATGGCCTGCACGGCGGAGGCCTTGGCCTCGCCGAGCGCCACGAGCACCGCCTGCCCGGACTCGCAGATGGTGCCGAGGCCCTGCGTCAGGCAGAGCTTCGGCACCTCCTCGCCGTCGCCCTCGAAGAAGCGTGAGTTCGCCGCGCGCGTGGCGCCCGACAGGGTCTTGACGCGCGTGCGGGAGCGAAGGGACGACGTCGGCTCGTTGAACCCGATATGCCCGTTGGCCCCCAGGCCGAGGAGCTGGACGTCGATGCCGCCGGCCTCCGCGATGGACGCGTCGTACCGGATCGCCTCCGCCGCGAGGTCCTCCGCGTCCCCGCGAGGCGTATGCAGCCGACCCGGCGGGAGGTCCACGTGGTCCGTGAACTCGCGGCGGATGGTCGAGTGGTAGGACTGCGGGTGATGGGCGGGGAGGGCCGCGTACTCGTCGAGGGTGAAGGCTGTGACATCTCCGAACCCGAGACCCTCCTCCCGGTGCCTCCGGATGAGCTCGGCGTAGGTGGATGCCGGCGAGCCGCCGGTGGCGAGCCCGAGGACGGCCGGGCCCAGCCGCACGCGCGCCTCGATCAGGTCGGCGGCCCGCCGTCCCACCTGCTCCTCGGAGTCACAGAGGATGATCTGCACCATGCGGTCCCTTCGTCGCGCGTCCCGCCCCCGGGGCGGTCCCCTCCGATCAACCGTAGGCCCGCAGCGCGGACAGCACGACGACGACATCGGCGCCGTACTCCGCGTCCATCCGAGCCTGGAACGTGCCGTCGTCGTACACGACGGTGACGACGACGAAGCCGCGCTCCGTCCCGGCGGTGAGTACGTAGCCCTCCTGGCCCGCGAAGACCTCCCGCTGGAGGCGCTCGAGCTCGTGCCGAGCTGTGATGCCCTGCCTCCCGGCGAGCGGGTCGTCGAAGGGCGGGGCGTCGTAGAGCGAGAGCGGGATGGGCACCCCTGTCCTCGTGAAGGCGGTGCCGTCCCAGGTCCCGGTCACCGCGTAGGCACCCCACGTCACACCGGACGCTGACTCGAACCCACCGGCGAGGTCCCAGTCCCAGTTCAGGACGGGCGGACCGCTGCACTGGGGTGGGTAGGATTCCATGACGCCGCCGAGGCAGAACGCGGGAGGCGCGTCCCCGCCCTGCAGTACGGTGCCCTGGCCGATCACCTCGCCGTCCGCCGCCGGAGCGGCGATCGCACCCGAGGCCGCGGGGTCGGCCGCACCGAACCCGTCCCCGCCCGTCCCCGGGGAATCCCCCGGCGTTGCGCACGCTGAGAGCAGGATCGCGGTGAGCGCCGCGACGCCGAGACGGGCCGGCCATGTCATGCACCCATGATCGGCCCCTCCTCGCGCCGCCGCCACGCCCCGGCGCGAATGGGCGCCGAACCGTGACGGGCGGGGACCGCATGCCGGGTGCGTCCGCTACCGCCCCGCGATCTCGAGGCGCCGGAGACGGACGATCTCGTGGACCACGTCATCGGGCAGAGGCCTGGCCGCCGTGAAGCGGACAGTGCCCTTGGACCGCGGGAAACCCTCGAGTGCCGGCGCGACCGCGTCGAGCACGGCGGGCGAGAACGGGTAGAGCGCGAGGTGATGGGCGGCGGCGGCGACGCCGATCAGCGGCTTCCCCTCCAGGAGGAGGGCCGGGAGGCCATAACTCACGCCGTCCACCGCGTCCGGGCAGACGGCGCGTGCGGTGGCGATGATCCGCCGGAGGCACGCCCGGTCCGGGTCCTGGAGCCCGGCGAGTGCGTCATCGATGGATCCCATGGCCCGTCCTTCCTGTCGGGGCGGGGTGTCCGTCCGGTGCCGTGCGGGCGAGCTGCAGCTCCCGCAGCATGAGGAACAGCGGCAGTGCGAAGGCGAGGGCCACCACGAAGGTGAGCGGGATGAACAGCAGCCATCGCCGGCGCCACCCGAGCCGACGCCCCTCGACACCGTAGAAGATGCAGGCCACGAGCGCGGCCACGATGACGTCCACGGCCGCGGAGGAACTCGCCGGGTTGGCGAACCACGCCTCGAGGTAGGTGCCGTCGGTGCCCCGATACGCGAGGTTGAAGTACCAGGTGCCGAGCAGCCCGGCGCCGGACAGCACCGCGTAGGCCACGACGACGGCGAGGGTGCGGGCCGGTAGCGGCTGCCGGGTGCGGGCGGTCATGCCGCACCGCCGGCCGCCGGTAGGGCGGCTGGTTCGAGCGGGCCGGCGCCCCGGTCCCGTCCCCGCGCCAGGATCACCGCGATCGACAGGGCCGCCAGGAGCAGCAGGGCAGAAGAGCCCAGCACGACGTCCGGGCTCGGATCCACCACGGACTGCCCGGCGAGGGCCTGCAGCGTGAGGACTGCGACGACGGCGGTGTAGAGCGCGGCGAGCACCCGGACGACCCGCCGCCGCACCGAGGGATCCTTCAGGGCGGACACACGACGTGCCGCCAGCTCGAGCAGGACGGCGCTGATCGGCAACAGCTGCAGGGCGTGCATGCCGACGAAGTGCGGCACGCGGAGGTCCCCCGCCACGGTGCTCCAGCCTCGGAGGAACAGGCCGGCACCGCCATCGGCCGCCCCGACCGTGTGTGCCCCGGAGACGCCCTGCCAGTCCCCCAGTTGCGCGGCCGTCGGGGTGGTCATCAGGAACCCGAGGGCCATGCCCGCCAGGCCGATGACCACACCGGCCCGCACGGCGGTGGAGCGCGCCGGGTCGGCGCCCTTCACCCGGAACAGGAGGACGCCCACGACCAGCGAGGCCAGCCAGAGCACGACGATCGAGATCGCCATGACTTGCCACAGCACCGTGCTCAGTGGAGTGGTGACGTTGAAGTGGCTCGTGGTGTCCGCGAGGACGGCGCCGACGACGATGACCATCTCGACGAGGACGGCCACGGCCGCCAGTGTCCCCAGCCACCACGCCAGGCGCAGCTTCGAGCGCACCTGCCCGATCAGCCAGGACAGCGTCAGGGCGTAGAGGAAGAACGAGATCGAGAACTTCAGGGGCTTGGCCCATGCGGGCACCCCCACGATCTCGCGGGGGTCGGCGACGAGACCTGCCAGGCTCACGAGACCGGTGAGGGCCATCAGTGCGGCCAGGAGCAGGAGCGGTCTGTGCCAGGGCACGGCGGCCAGGGGCAGGCGGGCGGCGTTCACGGCGTGCTGCATGAGTCCTCCTCGGGACTTCAGCGGGCGGGCGGGGCCCCTGCGTCGCCTATGGCGTACCGGGTGTACGAGACGTGCTGCTGGGCCGCGCGGCGGAGGCCGGCGAACAGCGCGTCTCCGAGCACGGTGCCGACGACGACCGTCTCGGCTTTCGCACTCCGCCCCTCCTGGGCGTCCACCAGGTCGAGATCGGCCTCCGCGACGGCGAGCGCCGCATCGGCGTACCGCCGGTACCATTCATCCGTCGCGTTCAGGCCGGAGTCCTGGAGGGCGGTGAGTGCGGCGGCGGCGTCGTAGCGTCCACAGCCGTTCGGGTCGACGTGCCAGTCCTCGAGGAGCGAGTCGACCCGCTCCAGCTCCGCATCCCGCACCGCAGCCCGGTCGGCCACCCGGGTGGCGGCCCGCTGCGCGACACCGAAGGTCTCGATCAGCGGGCGGTCGGAATCGATGGCGTCGAGGACGTCGCCGGCCGCGGCAAGGCTCAGCCGACCGAGCTTGACGAGCGCCTGGATCAGCTTCAGGCGCCGGAGGTGGGTCAGGCCGTATTGCGCCTGATTCGGACTGGTCCGCGTCCCCGGGGAGAGAAGCCCCTCCCGGAGGTAGAGCTTGATCGTCGCGACGGGGATGGAACTCGCTTCACTGAGCTGGGCCATCCGCATACGGATACCTTAGCTATCGGATATTCCTGATGTCTATAGTCTCGATGCCACGGAGCGGACTGTCCGTTCGGACAGTCGGGAGACTGTCCCCGCGGCCGGGGCGCCGGGAGTTCGCCACGGACAGGCTTGAGGAATGGACAATCCCACTCCCCCACCCCTCGCCGTGCGGCACCTCCAGAAGTCGTTCCACGGGGTCCAGCGCGTCGAGGACGTCACCTTCACCGTCGGCGCCGGACGTGTCGTCGGCCTGCTCGGCCCGAACGGCGCCGGCAAGACGACGAGCATCCGCATGCTCCTGGGCCTCGTCGCCGCCGACTCGGGCGAAGCGCTCGTCCTCGGCAAGCCCTACCGTGCGCTGGCGGATCCCCTCCGGCAGGTCGGCGCCGTGCTGGATGCCGGCGGCCTCCACCCGGGCCGGACTGCCCGCGAGCACCTGCGCATCGGCGCGGCCCAGGGCCGGTTCGCCGCCCGGCGCGTGGACGAGGTGCTCGAGACCGTGGACCTGGCGGCCGACGCCGAACGCAGGATCCGCGACTACTCCCTCGGCATGCGCCAGCGGGTGGCGATCGCCACCGCACTCCTCGGTGAGCCACGGATCCTGGTGCTCGACGAACCCGCCAACGGTCTCGACCCCGCCGGTATCCACTGGCTGAAGCAGTACCTGCGCACCTTCGCGGACGGCGGCGGCAGCGTCCTGCTGTCCTCGCACATGCTCTCCGACGTCGCCCGGATCGCCGACGACGTCGTGATCATCGCGGGCGGGCGTGTCCGCTCCGCTCTCTCCCTCTACGAGGCCCTCGCGAGCTCCGGAGGCGACCTCGAGCAGTACTACCTCTCCCTGACCGGCACGGACGAAAGGGCTCCCCATGCTGCGCGCTGAGATCCTGAAACTGACCACGACCACCGCGACCAGGGTTGCGGTCCTCATCGCCGCCCTGGGTCTGGTCCTGACGCAACTCGCCTTCACCCTCCTGCTCCCCGCCCTTCGCGAGGACGGAGCAGCCGGAGCGGACGTCACGGCGGAACTCCCGGTCATCGACCTGGGGCTGGCGGAGAACCAGCTGGCCGCCCTGAATCCGTTCGGAGCATCGATGGGCACGGGATCGATCGGCGTCGTGATCGTCGCCGTCGTCCTGCTCGGCGTCCTGTCCGGAACCGGTGACTTCCGGTACGGGGGTATCACGGGTGCGGCACTGGCCGAGCCGAGGAGGTCCCGCATCGTCCTCGCGAAGGCCGGCGCAGCAGCCGCCACCGGCGCCGTGACGGGAGTACTCCTGGCAGCGGCGGCGCTCCTGACCCTCGGCGCCACCCTCCTCATCCGGAGCACGGCCTTCACCGCTCCCCTGCCGCAGGTCCTCGGCCTCCTCGGCGGCGGAGTACTCGCCGTCACGCTCCTGACCCTCATAGGGCTGGCCGTCGGCCTGATCCTGCGCAACCAGCTCGCCGCCGTGCTGGTGATGCTCGGCGCCCTGGTGGTCGAACCGGTGCTCATGTCGATCGTGCAGCTCACCACGGGAACCCTGCCCGTCTGGGTACAGCTGCTGCCGGTGTCCCTGTCCCAGGCAGCCGTCGGATCCGGCACAGCCGTGGCACCCTGCACAGCCCTCGCGGCGCTCGCCGCCCTGGCCGCGATCGCGGTGGCACTCTCTGCACTCACCCTGCGTCGCCGGGACCTCTGACCCTCCGCTGCCCCCTTCCCTTCCACCGACCCGAACCCGGAAAGATATGATCTCCATGCCTGCATCGCCCTCCACCACCCCCGCCACCACCTCCCGCACCGAGCGCTCCCCCCTGGCCCGCTGGGCCGCCATCGCCCTCGCCGCCGCCCTGGCGGCCGGTAGCGGGGCCACCCTGCTCCAGCCCGGCATCCTCGAACCGGCGCAGGCCTACGCAGCAGCCCCGCCCGGCGCCTCCGCGGCAGCCCCGCCCGGCGCCTCCGCGCCCGAGCGACAGGCCGAGCCGGCCGCCGCCGTCGTGCAGGAGCAGTTGCAGAAGCTCGTCGACGCCGGGTACCCGTCCGCCTCCGCGGCGGTCACAAGACCGGACGGGACCACCCTCACGCTCGCGGCCGGCACCGGGAACCTCGCCACCGGTGAAGCCGCCCCCGCCGACGGGCAGGTCCGCATCGCCAGCAACACGAAGATGTTCGTCAGTACCGTCGTCCTGCAGCTCGCCGAGGAAGGAGTGCTCGCGCTCGACGAGCCCGTCGGGGCCTATCTCCCGGGACTCGTGTCGGGCGAGGGGATCGACGGCGGAAACATCACCGTCCGTCAGCTGCTGCAGCACACCAGCGGGCTGCCCGAGTACGCCGACCAGATCGCCGCGGATGCCTTCGGCGCGCAGCACACCTACATCTCGCCGCGGGACATGCTCGACATCGCCCTCGGGAAGCCGGCGGTCTTCGCCCCCGGCGCGCGGTGGGAGTACAGCAACACCAACTACCTGGTCCTCGGGCTGATCGTCGAGCGTCTCACCGAACGCCCGCTGTACGAGGAGATCGAGCGTCGCATCGTCGAACCGCTCCAGCTCGTGAACACCTACCTGCCCGTCCCGGGCGAGCAGCAGCTGCGCGGCACACATCCCCTCGGCTACCACGTCGACGCCGCCGGCGAGCTGAAGGACATCACCACCATGGACCCGGCGTTCGCCTGGGCCGCCGGCGCCATGGTGTCCACCCCGAGCGAGCTCAACACCTTCATGAAGGCACTCCTCGCCGGTGACCTCGTGAACCGGGCGAGCCTCGCCGAGATGCAGGCCACCGTACCGGCGGGGGACGAGCTGTGGCCCGAGGCCACCTACGGACTCGGCCTGCAGTCCTACCCGCTGACCGGCGGCGGCACGGCCTGGGGACACGGTGGGGACATCCCGGGCACCCAGACCCGCAACGCCGTCGGCCCCGACGGGACCGCCGTCACCATCGCGGTGACCGCCCTGCCCTGGGCGATCGTCGACCCTACCGACGAAGCCACCCTCCTGGCCCGGTACAAGATCGTCGTCGACGCCCTCGACGTGATCCTGCAGGCCGGGTGAGGACCGGGAAGGACCACGGACGCACCGGCGCGCAGACCGCGCCGGTGCGTCCGTGGTTGACTCGTTCCGTGCGGATGATCAGGGACGGCGGACAGAGCGCGCCACGGCGGAATCCGGTGTTCCCGCTGGTGGTCCTCCTCGCAGCGGTCCTCCATCTCGTCGCGGGGGCCGCCGGAATCCTGGAGCCGGCCCAGGGCCTGCTCCTCACCGTCCTGCAGGCCGTGCTCGTCGCCGGGCAGGCAGTCGCGCTGCTGTACCGCTGGACGGCGCCGGTGCCGGCCTTCGTCGCCGTCGTCCTGCTGCACTCGGTGCTGCTCGCCTCCAGCGCCGCCGAACTCGGTATCGGCAGCCTGGCCGTGATGCTCGCCGCCTTCCACCTGGTCCGTCGGGCGGCCCGGCCGCCGGCGTTCCGGGCGCTCGTGGCGATGGCCGTCCTCAGCAGCGCCGTCGCGATGATCGCGGCACTCCTCGCCGACCACCTGCCCCTCCCGGCGGTGCTCGGCCTGATCGCCGCGCGGGTGGTCTTCGAGTACCTGGTGCCCGCCCTGGCCGCGGAGTTCAGCCGCGGACGGTCGCAGCTCCGGGACGCGGCGCGCGAGCGCGAGCAGTTCACCGAACGCGAGCGCTCCTACCTGATGGAGCAGGACCGGCGGGCGGAGCGCACGGCACTCGCCCGCGAACTCCACGACATCGCCGGTCACCACCTGTCCGGCATCATCGTGAGCGCCCAGGCGGCCGGCGCCCTGATCGCGTCCGACCCCGAACGGAGCCGCACGATGCTCCGCGAGCTGGCGGACGAGGCCCGGGCGACCATGGCGGACCTCCGGGGGACCGTGGGCCTGCTGCGGCCGGACGAGAACCCGAAGGACGGCGGCGGTGGACGCACGACCATCGGCATCCCGGGACTGGGTGATCTGCCGTCCCTCCTCGACGCGGCAGCCGGACGAGGCCAGCGCGTCTCCTTCAGCGTCACCGGGGATCCGTACCGCGTCGGACCGGTGGCGGAGGCCTCCGTCTACAGGACGGTGCAGGAATCCCTGACGAACGCCGCACGCCATGCACCGGACACCGACTGCACCGTGTCCATGGAGTACCGACCGGACGAGCTGGTGGTCGTCGTGGAGAACGCACCGGCGTCCGGTCCTCCTGCGCATGCGGCGGAGGGGAGGCCGGGAGGACGGGGCTACGGGCTCGTCGGGATGAACGAGCGTGCCGACCTGATCGGGGCCGACCTCGAGACCGGTCCCACCGCCGGGGGCGGCTGGCGGAACCGGCTCCGCATCCCGCACCCGGTCCGGGGACGATCGTGATCCGGGTCGTCGTCGCGGACGACCAGGTGATCGTCCGCACCGGACTGTCCATCCTGCTCGGTGCGGCGGAGGACATCACGGTGGTCGGCGAAGCCGCGAACGGTGAGGAGGCCGTCCGCCTGACCAGGTCGCTCCGACCCGACGTCGTCTGCATGGACATCCGGATGCCGGGCATGGACGGCATCACCGCCACGGGAGCCATCACGGCGGACGACTCCCTGCACAGCGGAGTCCTGATCCTCACGACCTTCGACATCGACGATGACATCTTCTCGGCGCTCGAGGCGGGCGCCGCCGGGTTCCTGCTCAAGGGGGCGGACGAGGGGACGCTGCTCGACGCCGTGCGTTCCGTCGCCCGCGGGGACGGGACGCTCGACCAGCGGCTGACGCGACGGATCCTGCGGGAGTTCGGGAACCGACGGCAGGCCATACCGCCGGCACCTCACGCATCCCCGGCATCCCGGGCGTCCCCGGACGGGCGGCTCGCCGCACCCCTTCCCACGACCCTCACCGCGCGCGAGCTCGATGTCCTCCACCTGCTGGCAGAAGGCCGCTCCACCGCGGAGATGGCCGCACACCTCTTCGTCGAGCAGACCACGGTGAAATACCACCTCGCGGGGCTGCTGCAGAAGACGGCATCCCGGGATCGCCTGCAGGCGGTGCTCTGGGGTTTCCGGAACGGCCTGGTCGAGCTGCCGGACCGCTGAGCCACCGCAGCGCGGGACACGACTTCCCGCCGACCGACGGGCATCAGCCCAGGAGGTCGAGTTCGTGCTGCAGGTTCCGCAGCGCGCGGTCACCCCAGCGCCGCCTGCCCGTCGTCGTCCGGAACAGTGGATCGAGGGCGATCAGCTGCGTCAGGACCGACCGCCGCCCCTCGATGAATGCCGCATCGGGAATATGGGCGTACTCGTCACGGACTGCGGCGGCATACCGCTGGTACTCGGGCTCCGATCCACCCAGCACCGCCAGATCCGCGTCGCACAGGAGCTGCCCCGCGCGGTCACCCTCCACTGGATCGTGGTCGATCGTCAGCAGGACGAGCCGCTCGACCTCCCGCACCTCCGACGAAGGGGTCACCCCCGCCAGGCGCTTGACGGCGAGACCCGCCGAGGCCCGTTCGTCGTCGCCCGCCGCCCCCTGGTACACGGCGTCGTGGAACCACGCGGCGAGCAGCAGCGGGCGCCGCAGGGCACCGTCCGGAGGATCGAGCAGGACATCGAGTGCCTCGAGGACGGCGAGGAGGTGTGTCGGCGTGTGGTACCTCCGGTGCTGTTCTCCCCATCTGTCGAGGAGTTCCTCCCCCAGGGCCGGATCCTGCGGGAGCACCGTCGCCCAGCGCGTGGCCAGTGCCGCGCGGAGTTTCGGGCCCCGCCGTCGCGCGGGTATCCGCAGTCCACTCGCGATCAGCGCCCGCACCAGGTCGGTGCCGCTGACCTCCTCGGCTCCGCGGTCGACCAGCTCGCGGTACCGGCGCGCCGGCACGTCGTAGTGGTCCTCGTCGAACGCTCGCCGCGGGATACCGGCAGCCTCGGCGAAGGCATGGAGTTCCCGGAGCGACGACGTCGACACCAGGTGCGAGAAGACCGTCCCATGGGCGGGCCAGGACGGAGGATCGATGAGCACTGCCATGGGCAGCAGTCTAGGGTCGGGCCGTGGCCGTCCGTCACGGAGCAGGCTTCGTCGCCACCCCGTCGAGCCACAGCTCCGTCGATGCGTCCGCATGGGTGCCGCCGCTCCCCACGTGCTTCCCGCTGATGGCAGGTCCGTTCCTGATGATGTGGACGAGTGCCATGGCGTGTCCCCGACCGAGGCCGTGCTCCTCTTTCAGCCACGCGACGATCCCACCCGCCGTCGCGCCAGGACCGTGGAAGCCCCGCTCGTCCGCCTGCTCGAGGAGCTGCCGGGGGGTGAGTCCTGTCCTCGCCTCGATGGCGTCGAGATATGCCTGAAAGGACATGACTACTCCCCAGAGGTCTCGGGACGGAGGGAGTAGGACGCGAGGACGTTGCCCTTGCTCGTCGTCGTCAGATCCTGCAACTCCAGTCTCGTGACGGGATCGGTCGGCTCGAACAGGTGGCGGCCGGCGCCGGCCACCACCGGATGGATCATCAGCATCAGTGAGTCGAGGAGTCCGGCGAACAGGAGCTGGCGGACCAGCGAGATGCTGGCGCACACGGCGATGTCGCCGCCGTCGGTCTGCTTCAGCGCCCGCACGAAGTCCTCGAGCGGGCGGTCCATGAGTGAGGCTTTCGTCCAGCCGAGCTCACCCGACAGCGTGCGGGAGGCCACGAACTTCTCGACCGGGTTGATGAACGCGCCGAAGGGATCGGTGGCCTCGGCCCGGGGCCAGTATTCCGCCCACTCCTCGTAGCCGTGGCGGCCGAGGAGCACGGTGTCCACCCTGCTGATCATGGCACCCATGCCGGCCCCGAGCTCCGCATCGAAGCTGTCGAACTGCCAGAGATGGGGGGATTCGACCACTCCGTCCACGGAGGAGAAAAGGCCTGCTGTGAGTCTGCGCATCGGGGCTCCCGTCGATGGTGGTGTCCCCAGTAGACGTCACGGCGGGCCCGGAATCATCGGCGACGCCAAACTTTTCGCGCAGCGCACCTCCCGCGCCGGTGCAGCCGTCGCTACGCTCGGATGCATGCAGCCCGCCACCAGCACCCGGGGAACCCCGTCCGAGGCCGACGACGCCGTCCCGTTCGAGCAACTCCTGGAAGCGTCACGGCGCGAGCTGACGGGCTACTGCTACCGGATGCTCGGAGCCGCGTCCGAGGCCGAGGACGCCGTGCAGGAGACCATGATCAAGGCATGGTCGAAGCGGGAATCCTTCGCCGGCCAGTCGTCGCTCCGCACCTGGCTCTACCGGATCGCCCACAACGTCTGCGTGGACATGCTCCGGAGCCCTCAGCGCCGTGCCCGGCCCATGGACCTAGGGCCCTCCACGCGGACGGCGGACGCCGTGCTCGGCGCACCGCTGACCGAGAGCGTCTTCGTGCAGCCCATCCCCGATGCCCGCGTGATCGACCTGGCCGGTGATCCCGCGAACGTCGCGGAAGCCCGCGACACGGTCCGCCTGGCCTTCGTGGCGGCCCTGCAGCACCTGCCCCCGCTCCAGCGCAGCGCGCTCATCCTCTGCGAAGTGCTCCGCTGGTCCGCCGCGGAGGTCGCCGCGCTGCTCGAGGTGACCACGGCGTCGATCAACAGCGCACTGCAGCGTGCCCGCAAGACGATGGCCGGCTACGAGCCCGCGACGCCCATGCCCCTCGAGGACCCCGCGCACAAGGCCCTCCTCGCGCGGTACCTGGAAGCCTTCGAGTCCTACGACATGGACGTGCTCGTATCGCTGCTGCGCGACGACGTGGTCCTCTCCATGCCGCCCTTCGACCTGTGGCTCAGCGGCCCCGACGACGTCATCGGCTGGTTCGTCGGCAAGGGCAGCGTCTGCGAGAACGGCCGCCTCATCCCCCTCGACGTCAACGGTGCCGGCGGTTTCGCCAACTACCACTTCGTGGAGCCGGGCCTCTGGGAGCCGTGGGCCATCCAGGTCATCGAGACGGACGGCGAGCGCATCACGGGCCACCACAACTTCCTGTACCCGGAGATGTTCGCGGCGTTCGGGCTCCCCCCGGTCATCGACGAACGGGGGGCCACGGCCTAGCCGTTGCGCCGCGCGCCGGCCTGCGGGCACGGCCGCCTCTCACTCGGGGGCGAAGGCCGCGCGCAGCGCGTTCTCGTCGTCGTGGCTCAGATTGGTCTCGAGCAGTTCCGCCTGCACGCCGCGGAATGCCTCCGCGACGCGGTCCGGCACGGCGTCGGAGGTGAGGAGGAACAGCGCCGAGGTGCCGGGGGTGACCTTCTCGCGGATCCGCTTGATGAACGAGTCGTCGATCCCGACATCGGCGAGGGAGCCGCTGAGGGCACCTGCCGCCGCGCCGACCGCCATGCCGAGCAGCGGCACGAAGAAGAGGATGCCGAACAGGAAGCCCCAGAAGGATCCGCCGAGGGCCCCGGCACCGGTGAGGTCGTCGAGTTGCCGCGTCTTCGGCTTCTTGGCGTCCTGGGCCCAGGAGACGACTGCGGCGTCGTGCACGCGGATGAGTTCCTTGGCCTGCAGGTCGAGCAGCAGCTGCTGCGCCCCGCTCGCGCCGTCGGCGTCGTCGAATTTCCACACAGACAGAGTTGCCATCGTTCTTCCTTCCTGGGGGCTCGGAGCCTTTCCGGCCCGAGACCAACTTGCCTCCTTCCCGGCCGCGGAGTATCACCCGTAGAGGGTGAGAGCCGCCCTCCTGGTCGCCGATACGGCCCGTGCTACCGCATGCCGCGCCGACACTCCCGTCCGCGGCTGCACTGCGGCCGCCCGGACCACCCGGTGGGGGTGAGGATCGGACCGGTCGCCCGGCGGGCACCGCTACGTGCGGGTGGTCCCTCACCCGGGTCCCGCCTGCAGTAAAACCCGCATTGTGTGCGGGAACACATTCGCACCGGGAACGCATTCCTGTCGAGATATCGGCGAATACGCGATAAGGTCGGAATCTGGGGCTCACGAATTCGTCCGGACAATGCAGGAGAATGAGATGTCACAGCGGGTACAGGTTCATCTGGTCGACGACCTCAATGGCGAAGAAGCACAGGAAACCGTCCGATTCGGCCTCGACGGCACGAGCTACGAAATAGACCTCACCGAACAGAATGCACAGTCGCTGCGCGCCGCCCTCGCCGGATACGTCGACAAGGGGCGCAAGGCGGGATCCGGCAAGCAGCCGACCGCGGGTCCGAAGGCCTCGTCCCGCTCGAAGCGCGAGGACACCCAGAAGATCCGCCGCTGGGCGCAGGAGAACGGCTACAACCCGAGCTCACGCGGGCGGATCACTCAGTCGATCATCGACGCCTACAACGAAAGCCGCTGACCGAGCCCAGGAGCCCGATGATCACGGTCCACCTGCGCTACGAGATCGATCCCGACAAACGCGCCGACTTCGAGGAATACGGCAGGCGCTGGATCCATCTGGTCGGGAAACTGGGCGGCAATCACCACGGGTATTTCCTCCCGAGCGAGGGGGACAGCGATATCGCCTATGCGCTCTTCACGTTTCCCTCGCTCGCGGATTACGAGCGGTATCGCGAGGAGGCCGCGGCGGACGCGGAGTGCATCGACGCCTATCGCCTGGCACAGGACAGCAAATGTATCCGCCGGTACGAGCGCCGTTTCCTCGCGCCGCTGTTCGGGTAGGACGGCGCTAGGGGCGCCGCGCCCACGCCAGGGCCTCGCAGGCACTGTCGAAGTACCGGGTCTCCGACAGGGACTGCTCCAGGAATCCGGCGATCACGCGGTCCACCGGCCCGGTCCCGACCACGGCGATGCGGGAGGCCAGCGCGGCCTCGAGGAGCAGGGCACGCGCCGGAGGGGCGACCCCCACGAGTGCCTGCAGATGGACGACGAGCGGCATCAGGTAGCCGTCGGACAGTTCGCGGATCGCATCGTAGGAGCCGAGGACGTCGACCGGCGTCAGCAGCGAGCCCGGTGCCCACCACAGGACGAGCAGGCCGTCCCGGCACTCCACGCAGTGCTTGCCCGCACAGTGCCGGCTCGTGCCGGCCACGTGCGGTGGACCGGGACAGAGCCGCGATGGCGCAGCCTTCCCCAGGATCGTGTCGCTCACTCGGTGCCTCCAGGACGAACGGATCTTCGCTCCCAGCGACCGAATAGCTCCACTCTGGCACGACCGGGTCACCCACCCCACGAATACGGACAGAAGCGGGTAGTCCTCCCTGTACAAATCAAGTGGTGGGTGGAATTATCCCGAGTGATCCACACCACACCTCCGGTCAGGGACCGGTTCGACGCCGATGGGGCCACCATGACAGCACCGGGAACCACACTCCTCGCCATCGGCACGAAGAAGGGCCTCTGGCTCGCCTCGAGCCGTGACCGGCTCACGTGGACACTGTCCGAACCGAAGTTCCTCATGGAGGAGATCCCGAGCGTGGGGATCGATACCCGCGAAGGGCGCACACGCCTGTTCGCGGGGCGCATGTCATGGCACTTCGGCCCGTGCATCGCCCACTCGGACGACCTCGGCGACACCTGGGCGGAACCGCAGGAGGGCAGCCTCCGTTTCGGCGCGGAGGAGGGGGTCGCGCTGGAGCGCATCTGGCAGATCCAGCCCGACGCCGAGTCCCGCCCCGGCGTCGTCTGGGCTGGATGCCAGCCCATCTCGGTCTGGAAGTCCACCGACCACGGGGAGACCTTCGAACTCAACCGGGGCCTCTGGGACCACCCCCACCGCAGCGAGTGGGGTGCCGGCTTCGGCGGGGCGGCCGCCCACACCGTGCTGCCCAGCCCTGCGGACGAGACGCTGCACGTCGCGATGAGCACGGGGGGCGTGTACCGGTCCGACGACGGCGGGGTGTCCTGGCAGCCTCGGAACAAGGGCATCAGCGCCTACTTCATGCCCGACCCCGACCCGGAGTTCGGGCAGTGCGTGCACAAGGTGGCCCGCGACGCCGTCGACCCCGACCGCCTGTTCGCCCAGAACCACCACGGCGTCTACACGAGTACCGACCGTGGGGACTCGTGGCAGTCCATCGCCGACGGCCTGCCCGCCGACTTCGGCTTCGTGATGCTCGCCCATCCGCACCGCAGCGGCACGGCGTGGGTCATCCCCCTCAAGGCGGACGGCGAGCGTATCCCGCCCGAGGGCCGCCTGAGGGTGCACCGGACGGACGACGGCGGCGCCACCTGGGAGGCGAGCGACGCGGGCCTGCCGCAGGCGGAGTACAACGCGGTGCTGCGTGACGCCGCGTGCGTCGACACCGCCGATACCCCCGGGGTTTACTTCGGGACGCGCGGCGGGACCGTCTACGCGAGCGCCGACGAGGGCCGCACCTTCCGGGAGGTCGCACGGAACCTGCCGGACGTGCTCTCGGTCCGCGCCGCCGTCGTCCCTGCCTGATCGGCTCCGCGATGCCCCCGCTGAAACCCGTGACCATCCTCATCCCGACGCTCCTGCGCCCCTACGTCGACGGGCGGAGCGAGGTCAGCATGGACCTGCACGGCCGGGACGACGTCTGCTCCCTGCTGGACCGCCTGGGCGAGGGACGTCCCCTGCTCGAGCAGCGCATCCGCGAGGAGACCGGTGTCCTGAGGCGCTACGTGAACATCTACGTGGACGGCGAGGACGTGCGCCGCATGGACGGGCTCGGCACGGCGGTCCCGGCGGGGGCGACCGTCATGATCGTCCAGTCCGTCGCCGGCGGCTAGGGGTGGGGCACCGCTTAACCCAGAGTTAACGGCACCCGCCCGGTGCTGAAACGTGGCGCTGCCTACCATTGCCCAGCGCGGCGTGCCACCCCCGGTCCAGCACCCCAGCCAGGTGCTCTCCCGGGCCCAGTCCTGTCCGGTACGCGCAAGCGCCATCACGGAAAAGGACTTCCCATGGACTCTGGAAACGTCGCCTGGATTCTCGCCAGCGCCGCGCTCGTCTGCCTGATGATCCCGGCACTGGCCCTGTTCTACGGAGGAATGGTGGGCTCCCGCCGCATCCTCAACATGATGATGATGTGCTTCGGCGGAGTGAGCCTCGTCGCGGTGCTGTGGGCCCTGTTCGGCTATTCGATGGCCTTCGGCAACTCGGTCGGGGGGCTCGGGTTGATCGGGGATGTCGCCGAGTACGCCGGGATGGGCCAACTGCTCGCCGAGGACCCGTCCGCCTCGATCCCGCCGATCCTCTTCGCGGCCTTCCAGCTCTTCTTCGCCTGCGTCACGACGGCACTCGTGGCCGGTGCCGCCGCGGGCCGCATGAAGTTCGGCGCCTGGATGATGTTCGCGGGCGTCTGGGCCACGCTGGTCTACTTCCCGATCGCACACTGGGTCTTCGCCTTCAGCTCGGAGGACGGCTCGGTGGTGGGCGGCTGGATCGCCAACAACCTCGGCGCCATCGACTTCGCCGGCGGCCTGGCCGTCCATATGAACGCGGGCATCGCAGCCCTCGCCCTCTCGCTCGTGCTCGGCCGCAGCCACGGCTGGCCGAAGGTGGACCACGCCAAGCCGCACAGCCGTCCGCTCGTGCTCGTGGGCGCCGGCCTGCTGTGGGTGGGCTGGTTCGGCTTCAACGCCGGCTCCGCGCTCTCCGCAGGGCAGTCCGCGTCGGTGGTGTTCCTCAACACCGCGGTCGCGGCATCGGCCGGGCTCCTCGCCTGGGCCCTCGTGGAGCGTATCCGTAACGGCGCCGCCACGAGCATGGGGGCCGCCTCCGGCCTCGTCTCGGCCCTCGTCGCCATCACCCCGGCCTGCGGTGCGGTAAGCCCCATGGGCGCACTGGCCATCGGCGCCATCGCGGGAGCGGTGTGCTCGCTCGCAATCGAGCTCAAGTTCCGCCTCGGCTTCGACGACTCGCTCGACGTCGTCGGCGTGCACCTCATCGGTGGCGTCCTCGGAACCCTGCTCATCGGCCTCTTCGCGACCCCGGACGCCCCCAACGGCGTGGCCGGCGCGTTCTACGGGGGAGGACTCGAGCTGCTCGGCATCCAGGCGCTCGCGACCGTCGCCGTGCTCGCCTACTCCTTCGTGGTCACGTGGGTGATCGCCCAGATCATCCAGCGCACCATCGGCCTCCGGATCGAGCAGGAGGACGAGTTGCGCGGCATCGACATCTCCGCCCACTCCGAGTTCGCCTACCTGACCGACGAGGATCCCGTGGACCTCGGGGCACCCCGCAAGTAGCCTGCCGGCAGCCACCGGCAGCCCACCTGCGAACAAGCAGACCGTCCGACGTCGGGGCGGTCTGCTTGTATGTCGAGGGGCCGTCGCGGGTCAGAGGTGCAGGGCGTTCAGCCGCTCGAGAGCGTCGCCAGGACCCACCGCCGTGATGCCGTGGGTCCGCGCCCAGGCTGCCAGTTCCTGCGTGATGGCCTGCGAGACGCCGGACCACCGGGCGTACGGGAGCACGTAGATGGAATCGACGTCGGCACGCGCCGCATCGAGGAGCCGCAGACCGCCACAGCCGACGGGCTGCCCGCTGGCCAGTTCGTAGGCGATGAGGAAGACGGCGATACCGCTCCCGTCGTCCGCGGCGGGGAGCACCGCGGACGACCGGCCGCGGTCGTTCTCCGCGCGCAGGGCCTCCCGCAGCCCCACGGCCACCGGGTTGGTCCAGGGGACGTACCTGACCCTCAGCGTCTGCATGGCAGCCTCCTGTGGAAGTGATGTGCTCCCCAACACTAGGGGGCAGGGGTTTCGGCAGCGTTTCCACCCGCATAATTCCGTGTGCACCCCTTTCCCGGGACGCAGCGCGGGGATCGGCCATCAGCAGGCTCCCCGCTGGGTCCGACCGGGTCCGGGTCGGATCAGGTCCGGAAGCGCACCTCGGATCCAGGCGCGAGCTGCGCCGCACGGTCGAGGTCCGCGGTGACCACGACGGCGATGACCGGATAGCCGCCCGTGACGGGGTGATCGGCGAGGAACAGCACCGGCAGGCCCGACGGCGGCACCTGCAGGGCGCCGCGGACCGTGCCCTCGCTCGGCAGCTCCCCTCCCCGGGTCCGCGCCAGTGCAGGGCCGTCGAGCCGCAGCCCGATCCTGTTGGACTGTGCCGTGATCGTCCAGTCCGTCGCGCACAGGCGCACCAGCCCGTCGTCGAACCAGTCCTCGCGGGGCCCGGGAATCACGCGCAGCACCTCGGGGTCACCGGCCCGTCTCGGCTCCTCGGGGTTCCCGACCGCCGACCCCGCGGCCGGCCTTCCCACCGCCAGGGGCGTGCCTGTCCTGAGAGCGGGTGGCCCGAGCCCCGACATCGAATCGGTGGACCGGCTGCCCAGCACCTCCTCGGCCTCGAAGCCTCCGCGTACGGCCGTGTAGGTCCGCAGCCCCGACACCGGGGGCGACTGTCGCAGCACCTCGCCGGCGCGCAGGAGGAACGAGGCGCACAGGGCAGGCTCGCGCTCCTCCTCGTCGGGCAGGGAGATGGTCAGACCGACGTCGGCACCCGTCACAGCCAGCACCTGGTCCTCGCCCGCCTCCAGCACGAGTCCACCATGGACGCTCTCGATCACGGCGCATCCGGCGGCGTTGCCCACCAGCCTGTTGGCCTGCCGGAGGGCGGCGCGGTCGAGCGCACCGGCCTCCGCGACGCCGAGGGCCATGAGACCGGGCCTGCCGAGATCCTGGAGCGCGCTGTAGAGCCCGGGGTGCACGATGGTCAGCCCGGAGGGCACCGGCGCAGGCGTCGTGCCCTGACGGGACGATGCCGGGCGGCACGACCCGGGAGCAACGCCCGAGCGTACCTCGACGAACTCGCGCACCGCGCTGAACCGCACCCTGGTGCCGGGAAGGATGAGGGCGGGCTCGGTCCGGTGGATGTCCCACAGGACGGCGTCCGTGCGTCCGATCAGCTGCCACCCCCCGGGTGACTCCCGCGGGTAGACCGCCGAGAACTCCCCCGCGAGCGCCACGGACCCGGCAGGGACGGCCGTGCGGGGCGAATCCCGCCGGGGTACCTCGAGGCGTGCGTCACCCCCGGTGAGGTAGGCGAAGCCGGGCGCGAAGCCCCCGAAGGCAGCCACCCACGGGGTTGTCGTGTGGGCCGTGACGACGGCCTCCTCGCTCAACCCCGTCCTGGAGGCGACGCCGGCCAGGTCGTCACCGTCGTACTGCACCTCGATGGTGACGAGTGTGCCGTCCTGCCCGGCGGTCAGGGTCAGGTCGATCGTCCGGAGCCGATCGGCAAGGGCGGCGACGTGCCGGGCGTCCTCGACCGTGACGAGGACCGTCCTGGCCGCGGGCACCACGTCCACCTGTCCTTCGACGGGGCGATCCCGCAACTGGGCCTGCACGCTCAGCACCTCGGGCAGGCCGGGCAGCTCGGCGAGCAGGGCACGATCGCCGACGGGTCGCAGGGAGACGCCGCCCGGGCCCGCACCGCCGGGACCGGCGGCGCTAGGCGAAGGCACCGACGTCCACGCCGGCGGAGGCGAGTGCCTGGCGCACCGCCGCGGCCATCGCTACAGCCCCCGGCGTGTCCCCATGGACGCAGATGCTCTCGGCGGCGATCCGGATGCGCGACCCGTCGACCGCCACCACCTCGCCGTCGGTCGCGATGCGCAGCACATGCTCGACGACGTCGGACTCCGCGTGCAGCACGGCGCCCGGCTCGCGCCGCGGCACCAGGGCGCCGTCGGGCCGGTACGCGCGGTCGGCGAAGGCCTCCACCACCGTGCGGAGCCCTGCGGCGCGGGCCTCCGCCTCGATGACGGTCCCGGGAAGGACCAGCAGGGGCAACGCGTCATCGACCTCGCGGACCGCCCGCACCACCGCGCGCGCCTGGCGCTCGTGGACCGCGATCGTGTTGTAGAGCGCGCCGTGGGGCTTCACGTACTGCACCGAGGTGCCGGCCGCACGTGCCAGCGCCTGCAGCGCGCCGATCTGGTACACGACGTCGTCGGTCAGTTCGCCCGGGTCGACATCGATGAACCGCCGACCGAACCCCGCGAGGTCGCGATAGCCGGGGTGCGCGCCCACGGTGACGCCGGCGGCAGCGGCAGCAGCGCAGGTGGCGCGGATGCCGGTCGGGTCTCCCGCGTGGAACCCGCAGGCCACATTGGCGCTGGAGACCGACGCGATGATGCCCGCGTCGTCGCCGAACGTCCAGTTGCCGAAGGACTCCCCCACGTCGCTGTTCAGGTCGATCGCCACACGGTCTCCATCCTGCCGCCCTCCGTCGCGCTGTCCTCAAGGGTCCGAGCGGAACCCGGTGAGCTTGTGCGAACCGTCGCAGTACGGTTTCAGGACGGATGCCCCGCAGCGGCAGAGCGCCACCGTACGGCGCGTGCGGGGCAGTTCGTTGCCGTCGGCCCCGATCAGTTCGAAGTCCCCGCGGATCAGCAGCGGACCATTGGGGCACGCGACGACGGACGCCGGCGTGCCGGCACCCGAGTTCAGCGCGTGCGCCGGGGGACCGCCCGGCTCCCGCGCCCCGCTCCCGGTTCCGTCGCTCATGAGGCCATCACCTCGGAGGGGCGCAGGGAGGAGCGGCCCTCCTCCCAGGCGGCCATGATCCGCACCGTCATGAGCGAGTCCACAGCGAGAGCCGCCGCAGCACCGAACAGCACGTCCGGCAGGAGCTCGGGGTCGGACTCGACCAACCCGCCCGCCATGTCGCGGCCCGCGATCTGCTCGTGCACGGCGTCGGCCTCGACGTGCTCGTCGAAGTACGCGGTGGCGGCGTCACCGTACCCGTGCCGCGTGAAGCCGCGGGAGTACAGCCGGTTGGGCTGCGAGGACGTCATCTCGTAGGCGGCGAGATGCCCCACGATCGCACCCCGCAGACGGCGGTTGAGCCCGAAGAGGGACATGAGATTGTTGCTCGCCAGCGTGATGGCCGGCGTGGCGTCGAGGTAGGCGCCGTAGGCGTCGTCCATGCCCAGTTCGCGCATGGTGCGGGCGAAGAGGGACGAGTGCATGCGCGCCAGCAGGCCGTTGCCGTACTCGTCGGCCTGGATCTCCACCAGCGCGGCCTTCGCCCGCCCTGCCAGCCGGGGGATGGCCCACGTGTGCGGGTCCGCTTCCCGGAGCTGGGAGATGGACTTGTGGACGAGGAACTCACGCAGCTGGTCGTGCGACGCGGTCTTCGCCACGAAGCGGGACATACTGGGACCGGAGTCCTCGCCGGTCATGCGGAACAGTTCGGCGCAGACCGCCTCGCTCGTGGCCTCGGGCAGCGCGCCGACGACCACCGAGGCACGGACCCGGGCCTCGAAGGCCGCCTCGATGCGCTGCCGTACGCCCAGCAGCTGGAGATTCCACTCCCACTCGTCGGCCGCCCCGTCGATGCCGCTGTAGTGCAGCTCGTACAGGCAGAAGAGCGCGAGCTGGAGGTCGTCGTCGTGCAGGATGTCCGGGGTCCGGGCCAGACCGTCCTCGACCACGGCCTCGAGGCGCGAGAGGGCTTCCTGCCCTGATTCCACGGTGCCGGCGATGACCGCCAGGAGCAGGGCGCTGGCTTCGCCGCGGGGTGAGGGTTGCTTCATCGAGGACCTCTTCTGTCGGGTTGACCCGCTGGGCCGGGCATCGATACCAAGCCTACTTCCCTCCTCCGACGTGGCGCGCAGCACAGGACGGACGCGACGACGCCGGACCCGCGGCACCACGGGTGCCGCCGATCCGGCGTCGATGGTCCTGCTCCCGGACGGCGGATCCGGGAGCGTCGTGCCACCCGCTGCCACGGGCGCCGCGTCTAGGTACGCGCCGTCCTGTCCCGGGCGCCGCGGCTCAGGGCGAGTGCGAGCCCGATCATGGCGACGGCCAGGACGAAGTGCAGCCAGTTGTCCGCGGTGTTCACCGGGACGAAGTTGGCCGCCGAGTCCTGCCCGATGACGAGCCCGTAGATCCACAGGACGGCGTAGATGATGCCGCCGCCCAGCAGGTAGTTCCTCGAGCCGGAGACGGTCTTCGCCATGGCGAGACCGGCGACACCGAACAGGAGGTGGACGATGTTGTGCAGGATCGAGACCTGGAAGATCCCGAGCAGCAGCGCGTTCGACTCATGGCCGGCGAACTGCATGGTTCCGTAGTTCGAGGTGATGCCCGGGATGAACCCCAGGATGCCGACGAGCAGGAACACGATCCCCATCGCCTGTGCGGCGCGCTGCAGGGTGGTCCGGCCGCCGGCCCTGGTCCGGTCGTTCGTATTTGTCATCAGGGTCTCCTTTTCTTCGGGTTGCGAACGGTTATTCGCGGTTCAGTTTGTCCTGCACTGTGCCGGCCATCTTCTCGACGGTGTTCGGGATCTCAGTGGTGCCGTAGAAGCGTGAATCGGGGTGCGTCGGGGGGTTCATGGGTGCCGACGTGGTCGGGCCCTCGTGGTAGGTGAACTCGCCCTTGCCGTCCGGGGTGGGACCCGACGCCCAACTGCCCTCGGACGCGTGCTTGCCGTCGGAGAAGTTGAGGTACTGGTAGGAAACCTCCCGCGCCTCTTTCTTGATCGGGAAGTTGCTAGGCACCGGCAGTTCCTCCATCTTCGATTCCTGGAGCTCCCGCGCGGCGGCAATCCACTGGTTCTGGTGCATGGTGTCCCTGGCCAGGAGGAAGGACAGCATGTCCCGGACCCCGTGGTCGTCCGTCATGTGGTAGAGCCGCGCCACCTGGAGCCGTCCCTGCATCTCCGCATTGGCGTTGGCCGTGAAGTCGGCGAGCAGATTGCCGCTGGCGGTGATATAGCTGCCCTGCCAGGGATTGCCGTTGCTGTCGGCGGCACGAGCACCCGCTCCGGCGACAATGGCCTGCTGCATGTCGGTGCCGCCGATGACGGCCGCGACGGCGGGATCGGCCTGGATGGAATCCTCGGTGATACCCAGGGGTGCCTTTTCGAGCAGCTGCGCGATCATCGTCGCGAGCATCTCGACGTGCCCCATCTCCTCGGCTCCGATCCCGAAGAGCAGATCGCGGTACTTACCGGGGATGTGGGCGTTCCAGGCCTGGAAACTGTACTGCAGGGCCACAGTGATCTCGCCGTACTGGCCGCCGAGGACCTCCTGCAGCTTCCGCGCGTAGATCGCGTCCGGCTTGTCGGGCGTGGACTTGTACTGGAGCTCCTGCTTGTGGAAAAACACGGATGAAACCTCCCCACGTAGGGGCCACCCGGGCTTGGCCCGCTCCTTCTGGAAGCGGCCGCGAGCGGTCCTCTTGTTTCGACCGTAGAGGCGCCCCTAGGATTTTCGGAAGATACTAAGTCTACTTATTTAGAAGTTGCGGAATCTGGAGAAAGGGCTTGCACGAAGGAAGGTAAGCATGCTTAGCTTCAGTGACAGATCCAGCACGAGATGCGGACCATCGTACCGATCCACACCGTGGATGGTCGGCATTACGGCAATATCAACGTTAGGAAGACCATGACTACGCAGAATTGGCCGCAGGATCCCCTGGTTCCCTCCACGACCGGCAACGAGTCGTCCACGTCGAACCTCGGCGCAACCGAGCTCGGCACCACCGGCGGCAACTCCGGCTCCGACGACTCGAAGAAGTCCGTCGCCAAGGATCAGGCCAAGCAGGTCGGCCAGGAGGGCAAGGAAGCGGCCAAGAACGTGGCAGGCACCGCCGCCGCCGAGGCGAAGACAGTGGCCGCGGAGGCCGGCTCGCAGGCCAAGAACCTGCTCGGTACGGTGACCTCCGAGGTCAAGAGCCAGGCCGGTACGCAGCAGCAGAAGGTCACCGAGGGCATCCGTGGGATCGCGAACGAGCTGAAGTCCATGGCCGAGAAGTCGGACAACCACATGGTCTCCAGCGTGGTGCAGCAGGCCTCGCAGCGCACCGACACCGCCGCGAGCTGGCTCGAAGGCCGTGACGCCGCCGACATCCTCGAGGACGTCAAGGCTTTCGCCCGTCGCAAGCCCGGTACCTTCCTCGCCATCGCCGCCGGCACCGGCCTCGTCGTCGGCCGCCTGACCCGCGGCCTGACTGGCAACCGCACGGACAGCACCTCGGGCGGTCAGGGCTCCGCCTCGACCGGCACTACGACCGGCGCCTACCCGGGCTACACCGAAGTGGACTCCGATGCCTACAGTGGCACCCCTGCAACCGCCGGTTTCGGCGACACCACGCGCGGACAGCACGTCGCCGAGTCCAGCCCGGCCTTCGTCGACCCCACGGACGACTACCCCACCATCCCGCCCGGAACCCCTCCCGTAGGCACCCTGCCGAATGACGGGAGCCTGCGCTGATGAGTGAGGCATACGTTGGCGGTGCCCACCAGGGCGGCGCCCACCAGGCCGCCGCACCCCCGCCGTCGGAGGCGGAGCAGCGCTCCGCCAACGCTTCGGTGGGCGAACTCCTCGGGGAGGTGACCAAGGACCTCTCCAAGCTCATGCGCCAGGAGGTGGCCCTGGCGAAGGCCGAGGCGACCGAATCGGCGAAGAACGCCGGAAAGGGCGCGGGCATGTTCGCCGGCGCCGCGGTCGGCGGTCACTTCGTCCTCCTGTTCCTGTCCCTCGCACTGATGTGGGGACTCGGGGCACTCATGCCCCTCGGCTGGGCCGCGGTCATCGTGGCCGTCATCTGGGGCATCATCGCCGCGGTGCTCGCACTGCAGGGCAAGAAGGAAATCAAGAAGGTCAAGGGTCTCCCCCAGACAGCGGAGACCGTCAAAGAGATTCCGCCGACACTGAAACCAGGTGAGCAGACACAATGAGCCAGACACCAGACGAGATCCGCGCAGATATCGAACGCACCCGCCAGGAGCTGGGGACCGATGTCGACGCCGTGGCGGACAAAGTGAACCCGGCGAACATCGCGCATCGCCAGACCGAGAAGGTCAAGCACAGCTTCAGCAACGTGAAGGAGACCGTCATGGGCAAGGCCGAGGACGTCAAGGATTCCGTGCTCGGCAAGGCCGAGGACGTGAAGGACACGGTCACGGACAAGGCCGGACACGTCAAGGACAAGGCCGGAAGCGGGATCGGCAGCGGAGTGGGCAGTGCCCAGTCCGTCGGTGGCTCCGCGAAGGACAAGGCGCACCATGCCGGGCAGGTCGTCCAGGGCGCACCCCGCCAGCTGAGCAGCAAGGCTGCAGGCAACCCGCTGGCCGCAGGCCTCATCGCCTTCGGGCTCGGCCTGCTCGTCGCCAGCATCATCCCGGCCAGCGAGAAGGAGCAGCAGGCAGCATCGCAGCTCAAGGAGCAGGCCGCTCCGTTGAAGGACAAGGTGACCGAGGCGGCCAAGCAGGTCGTCGAGGATGTCCGGGAGCCCGTGCAGGAGGCCGTGCAGTCCGTCAAGGAGTCCGCCGCCGACTCGGTCCAGACCGTCAAGGGTGAGGGCCAGCAGGCTGCCAGTGACGTCAAGGGCAGCGCGCAGGACGCGAAGTCGACCGTCCAGCAGAGCTGACCCCTTCGATCCGAACGGAAGGCCACCGGCTGATCGCCGGTGGCCTTCCGCCGTTCCGCAGCGACGAGCCTGCGGCATGCGCCATACGCTCGCCCTGGTCGCGGCCGGTCAGCCGAGGAGCGCCTCGGCCTCCGCCTGTCCGACGATGGCCTGCCGGTATTCGACCGACAGGATCTCGAGCATGGCTTCGGCGTACTGGTCGTTGGTGCTGCCGATCGCATCGAGTGCATAACTGACACGGAAGTCGTGGGCGAAGGCGTCCGCGCCGGTGTGCGCCACGCAGTTGTGCGTGGACACCCCCGCCAGGACGAGCCGCTCCACGCCCAGGGTCCGGAGGCGTTCGGCGAGGTGCGTGCCGAAGAACGCGCTGTCGCGGGTCTTCGTCACGGTCTCCAGCCCCTCCACGCGCAGGCCGTGCACGATGTCGGCCTGGTGGGAGCCCTTGAAGATGAAGCCCTGGTCGTCGTCGAGCATGGACAGGGTCCACGTGGAGCGGTCTCTGAGGTGCTCGGTGCGCGCCACGATGACGGGCGCATCGCCTCGGCGTGCCGCGTCGATCAGGCTGTTGCACGCCCCGACGAGCGAATGCTGCACACGGGCGAGCTTCTCGTCCTCGAAGAAGGCGTTCTGCATGTCGATGATCAGCAGGGCCGCCACGCCCTCGGGTCCGGCCGGACCCGAAGCAGCATCAGAGCGCAGCATCGGGGTCACGAGAGGCACGCCCGGACAGGTCGATCAGCCGGTGATCCTGGTGCGGAACTGTCCCGTCCGTGAGCGACGGCGTGAAGGAGAGGGAGGGGTGCGCAGCCAAGGACGGCGTCGCGAGGGCCACGAAGTCCACGGGGACCTCCGGTCCGACGGACGGCACCTCGGCGTGGCGGCGTACCTCCAACTCGGTCATATTCGCAGCCTGGGCGATCTGTGGGTACGTGAAGCCGCTGGCGAGGGCCTGTTGGATCGCCGCACCGCAGGCCAGGGCGAGCCTGTCGCGGTGGAATTCGGCGTCCTCGAGATCCGCTGCGGCGATCAGGACAGCGTTGAGGTGCGGGTGCCGTTCAGTGTGCATGGTTGCCCTTTCAGGGGCTCGGCGAACCGGCCGGCCGCTGGTCCGGAGGAACCGCTCCGCCCGACGCCCGACGAGCTCGGTGCGACGGCGCCCGGCGGTGCCGGGCGTCTTGGGGAGACTGCTCCGCATGGGACCCATGCACTGGCTCGATTCGAGGATGTTCGGCCGGTGGCTGGACCTTCTTGCCATCATACGGAAGCGGACGTCGGCACGAAAAACCGCGTGGGACCGGCAGACGACGGCCCCCTGCGCGGCGTGGATCGGCCACCCGGACGCTAAGCCTGCTTCCAATTAACTACTAAGTGTGCTTACTCTAGAGGCCGGTGGTTCGCACGGGCTTCGGCCCTGACGGAACCTACAGCCGAGAATTCCATACCCTCGAACGAGATTGCTCAGAAGGAGAAGGAAATGATCACTCAGGAACATATCGATACCCTGCTCGGTAACGGCGGCAACGTCCTCGGTTCGGATGGCGAGAAGATCGGCTCGATCGGCCAGGTCTACCTGGACGACCAGACGGGCGAGCCCAGCTGGGTCACGGCCAAGACGGGCCTGTTCGGCACGTCCGAGTCGTTCGTCCCGCTGCAGGGTGCAGACGTCGAAGGCCATGACGTCCGCGTACCCTACTCGAAGCACCAGGTGAAGGACGCCCCCCGGGTCGAGTCCGACGGCAACCTGAGCCCCGAGGAAGAGGACCGCCTCTACCGTCACTACGAGATCGGTGGCGGCACCAGCGGCTACACCGACACGACGACGACCACGGGTACCACCGGCACTGTCGGTCACGGTGACCGCGACGTGGACATCGACACGCACTCCGGTCGTCACACCGGCGTCGACGACACGACGAGCACCTACTCGGACACCGATACCAGCACGGGCCGCAACACCGTGGGCCACGACACGTCCGGTCCCACGACCGACGATGCGATGACCCGCTCGGAGGAGCAGCTCCGCGTCGGCACCGAGCGACGCGAAGCCGGCCGCGCACGCCTGCGCAAGTACGTCGTGACCGAGAACGTCACCCAGAGCGTTCCCGTCAGCCGTGAGGAAGTCCGCGTGGAGCGCGAGCCCATCACGGAGGCCAACCGCGGCGACGCGTACGACGGACCGGCCATCAGCGAGGAGGAGCACGAAGTCGTCCTCCACGCCGAGCGCCCCGTCGTCGAGAAGGAAGCCGTTCCCGTCGAGCGCGTGCGCCTCGACAAGGAGACCGTCACCACCAACGAGACGGTCAGCGGCGAAGTCCGCAAGGAAGAGATCGAAGTCGAGGGCGCGGATGACACCCGTCACGGCAAGAACCGCTGAGTAGTACCCGCACTGTGAGGAGGGCCCGGAGCTGCGCTCCGGGCCCTCCTCGCCTTCCCGATCCGTTCCCGATCGGCCAGGTCCGCTAGGCACGAGCCCGAAGGAACCAGGGCCTCCCGAAGCGATAATAAGCATGCTGTCTATTTCGGGCAAAGTTGTCTACAGTAAGTAGTCAGCAAGGGAATTCACCGCGTAAGAACCAAGGGGAAGGACACGCCATCGTGCCGGAGTTGAACGATTGGTCGACCAGCCGCCTGCTCACGACCGCGGCCCGCATCGTCGAGCACTCATGGAACGAGAAACTCCTGGGCATCGGCATAACACACGCGGGACTGACCACACTGGGAGTGCTGGAGCGGGAGGGAACCCTGACGGGTGTCCGCCTGGCGCAA
This sequence comes from Arthrobacter sp. TJ-240, assembly GCF_058269195.1. NCBI lineage: Bacteria > Bacillati > Actinomycetota > Actinomycetes > Micrococcales > Micrococcaceae > Arthrobacter > Arthrobacter sp. TJ-240. The sequence continues at coordinate 619,515 of NZ_JBZCNG010000001.1, read as the reverse complement.
CTCGTCCACGTGCAGGCGCAGACCGTGGGACGCACCCTGGACCGCCTCGAGAAGCGCGGCCTGGTGACGCGCCTCCGCAACACCGCAGACCGCCGCAGTCAGCGGATCACCATCACCTCGGCCGGGCTGAAGGCCCTGGAGCGGGCGAAGAACATCGAGAACGAATTGATGGCCGAGGACGGCCTCGCATCCGAAGATCTGCGAGACCGCCTCAAGACCGTCATCAACGAACTGGGTCCGAAGAAGGACTAGTAGCCGCCGCCGTCTGCGGCCATGTTGTTGAAGCGCGAGTAGTGGCCCTGGAATCCGACCACCAGGGTCTTCGTGGGGCCATTACGGTGCTTCGCCACGATGACGTCAGCCTCGCCGGCGCGTGCGGACTCCTTGTCGTAGACGTCGTCACGGTGCAGCAGGATCACCATGTCGGCGTCCTGCTCGATCGAACCGGACTCGCGGAGGTCCGAGACCTGGGGCCGCTTGTCGGTCCTCTGCTCGGATCCTCGGTTGAGCTGGGACAGAGCGACGACGGGGACGTTGAGTTCCTTCGCCAGCAGCTTGAGCGCCCGTGAGAACTCCGACACCTCCTGCTGGCGGGACTCCACGCGCTTGCCGGAGGACATCAGCTGCAGGTAGTCCAGCACCACGAGCTTGAGGTCGTGCCGCTGCTTCAGTCGCCGGCACTTCGCCCGGATCTCCATGAGCGACATGTTCGGGCTGTCGTCGATGAACAGGGGCGCGTCGTTCATGCGACCCATCGTGGTGGCGATCTTGCCCCACTGCTCGTCCTTGATGGTGCCCTTGCGCAGGTCCTGGAGACCGATGGTCGCCTCGGCCGAGAGCAGGCGCATGGCGATCTCGTTGCGTCCCATCTCGAGGGAGAAGAACACCGTCGCCATGTTGTGCTTGATGGCAGCCGAACGCGCCCAGTCGAGCGCGAAGGTGGACTTTCCCATGGCGGGACGCGCGGCCACGACGATCATCTGACCGCCGTGCAGCCCCTGGGTCAGTTCATCGAGTTCGTAGAAGCCCGTGGGCACGCCCGTCATACCCTCTCCGCGGTGACCCGCGGACTCGATCTCGTCGACGGTCCCCTCGATGATGTCCTTCAGGGCGACGTAGTCCTCGGCGGTGCGGCGCTCGGCGACGGCGTACACCTCGGCCTGAGCCGCGTTGACGAGGTCGTCCACCTCGCCGTCATTGGAGTAGCCGAGCTGGACGATCTTTGTGCCGGCGTCCACCAGGCGGCGGAGGACGGCGCGCTCGCGCACGATCTCCGCGTAGAAACCCGCATTGGCGGCCGTGGGCACGGACTGGATGAGCGTGTGGAGGTAGGCGGGGCCACCGATGCGCGAGATCTCGCCGCGCTTGGTCAGCTCGTCCGACACGGTCACGGCATCCGCCGGCTCACCGCGGCCGTAGAGGTCGATGATCGCCTCGTAGATGCTCTCGTGGGCCGGGCGGTAGAAGTCGAGCCCGCGGAGGACCTCGACGCAGTCTGCGATGGCGTCCTTCGAGAGCATCATCCCCCCGAGCACCGACTGCTCCGCTACAAGATCCTGCGGAGGCGTGCGTGAGAACTCCGGGCTACGTGTGTCCGTCGATGAATCTGCATGTGCCAGGGACACTGAAGGGCCTCTCTCCTGCTGCTGAAGCGGTATCCGCCAGAGCGGACCACCGGATTCCCGGGGCTGGTCTGACAGGACAGGCCTATCATCCGGCGCCCTCACTATTGGGAATCTCCGGCAACGGTAGCCCCCCGACCGGAGGCGGCAAAGCGCCAACCCAACAGGGGGTGTGGGTAAGTGGGAGGATGCTGTGGATTGCAGGCCGTATCTTGTGCACAGGATGGGGACAACCCTGTGGACAGTGCTTTTTCTTTTCAGCGAAACGGCGTCTGACCTGCGCAAACGTTATCCCCGGGGTGTGGATCAAAACTATTTTCCTCGCCGCTCCGTCCACAGGGCCGCTGTTGACAACTCCCGGTATGGCGCCGCGACGGACACCCGCAGGACCATATGCCCGCGCTGCCACGTGTCCTGTCGACGCATGCCTGATCACACGCACCCCGGACGAGGGCGTATGAACTGCAAGGCACTCCTCTCCAGGACGCCCGTGGACCCAGAAGTCCCCGCAGGGCATGCCTTCCGGGCTGTATACCTCCGGGGTCATGTGGGGTCGGGACAAGGACCGGAGGGCAACTGCGGCCGGTCCCCAACGCAGGAAGCCCCCGCCGATGGCGGGGGCTTCCTGATGGACCCGGTGACGCCGGCCGGTCGTGCCGGCCGGCGTCGGTCCCGTAGTCGCTTCGCGACTCCGGGACCGCTGGCTTCTCTAGCCTGCGACGACGTCCAGGTCGATGACTGCTGCGACGTCCTCGTGGAGACGGACGTTGGCCTGGTACGAGCCGACCGACTTGATGTGGGCCGGGAGTTCGACCTTGCGCTTGTCGATCTTGCCGAGACCGGCGGCCTCGACGGCCTTGGCCACGTCGTCGGCCTTGACGGTGCCGAACAGGCGGCCGGAGCCACCTGCCTTCACGGTCAAGGTGACGGGCTTGGCCGACAGGGCGGCCGCCTGGCGCTGGGCGTCCTCGAGCGACGCGTGCTCGCGGGCGGAGCGGGCAGCCTTGATCGACTCGACCTGCTTCTCGCCACCCTTGCTCCACGTCAGGGCGAAACCGCGGGGCAGAAGGTAGTTACGTGCGTAACCGTTCTTCACCTCGACGACGTCGCCTGCAGCACCGAGTCCGGTGACTTCCTGGGTCAGAATGAGCTTCGACATTGTGTGTCCCTTTCCCTAGCCGCGGCCGGCGCCGGAGTACGGCAGCAGTGCGACTTCGCGGGCGTTCTTGATTGCCTGGGCGATCTTGCGCTGCTCCTGCACGGTCACACCGGTGACGCGACGGGCACGGATCTTTCCGCGATCGGAAATGAACTTACGCAGCAGGGCTACGTCCTTGTAGTCGATGACGGTGACGTCAGCGGCCTTCAGGGGGTTGGACTTTGGTTTGGGCTTACGGAGTTCAGCCTTAGCCATCGTGGTGCTCCTTTTACTCTTGGAGCCCGCAGAACGATTCTGCGGGATGGGAGATGCCAGTCGCTTGCGCGACTGCGGCAGGGGTTCCGGGAACGGGACCGCGCTGCCTGGGAATACTAGAAGGGAGGCTCGGAGTCGGCGCCGTTGCCCCAGCCCTGCGAGTTGCCACCCGAGGGCGCGCCCCAGGGGTCGTCCGCGGGCTGGTTGGACTGCTGGCCGCCGCCGAAGCCGCCNAGTCGGCGCCGTTGCCCCAGCCCTGCGAGTTGCCACCCGAGGGCGCGCCCCAGGGGTCGTCCGCGGGCTGGTTGGACTGCTGGCCGCCGCCGAAGCCGCCGCCCTGGTTGCCACCGGAGTTGCCGCCGAAGCCGCCGCCCTGGTTGCCACCGGAGTTGCCGCCGAAGCCGCCGCTGTTCCCGCCGCCGGAGCGCTGGGTACGGGTGACCTTCGCGGACGCATAGCGCAGGGACGGACCGATTTCGTCCACCTCGAGCTCCATGACGGTGCGCTTCTCGCCCTCTTTGGTGTCGTACGAACGTGACTTGAGCCGGCCCTGGGCAACCACGCGGGTTCCCTTGGTCAGGGTCTCGGCCACGTTCTCTGCGGCCTCACGCCATACCGACGCGCGGAGGAACAGCGTCTCGCCGTCCTTCCAGTCGTTGGACTGGCGATCGAAGGTGCGAGGAGTGGACGCGATGGTGAAATTGGCGACCGCCGACCCGGACGGCGTGAACCGCAGTTCGGGGTCGTTGGTGAGGTTGCCGATCACCGTGATGACTGTTTCGCCTGCCATGGTGCCTCCTTGAGTTCCTGCCCGCCGGAGCGGGATGGATGGATGAGGGATCTGCCGAGACTACTCGGCGGAAACCTTCTGCTCCTCGGGGCGGATGATCTTGGTGCGCATGATCGTCTCGTTGAGGCTCAGCAGGCGGTCGAGCTCGGAGGCAACGGCCGGGGTGGCGGTGAAGTTGACGACGGCGTAGATGCCCTCGGTCTTCTTCTGGATCTCGTACGCGAGGCGCCGGCGTCCCCAGATATCCACCTTGTCCACAGTGCCGCCGCCGTTGCGGACGACATTGAGGAACTTCTCGAGTGTCGGGTCGATGGAGCGTTCCTCGACATCGGGGTCGATGATTACCATCAATTCATATGCACGCATGTGTGAACCCACCTCCTCTGGGCTGAGCGGTCGCGGTCTTTCCGCAACAGGAGGTTCTTTAGCGTTGGTCCGGCCGCCGTCCGCGGTATTTACCGCCGACGGGCTCTGGCACAGACGTACCAATGCTACCGGACGATCCCGCAGGGGCGAATTCCCGCCCTACAGGCTGCCGCGGAAGAACGTGGTGGTGGCCGTGGCGAGGTGCCCCGGATCGTCGACCCCGCAGAGTTCACGCGCCGAGTGCATCGACAGCAGGGGGGTTCCGACGTCGACCGTGCGGATGCCGAGCCTCGTGGCCGTGAGCGGCCCGATGGTGGACCCGCAGGGCATGACGTTGTTGGACACGAACTCCTGATAGGGCACACCGCTCGCACGGCACAGCTCGGCCCAGAAGGCGGCGCCGGGCGCGTCCGTGGTGTACCGCTGGTTGGCGTTGATCTTCAGGAGCGGCCCACCGTTGAGGACGGGCAGGTTCGCCGGGTCGTGCCGCTCCGCGTAGTTGGGGTGCACTGCGTGCCCGGCATCCGCGGACACGCAGAACGACGATGCCAGCGCGCGCAGACGCTCCTCGGTCCCCGCACCGAGGCCGAGCGAGACGCGCAGCAGCAGATCCTCGAGGAACGGTCCGCTCGCACCGGAGCGGGACCCGCTGCCCACCTCCTCGTGGTCGAACGCCGCGAGCACCGCGATCGGGCCGTCCGCCCTCTCGTCCGACGCTGCGGCGACGATCGCCGTGAGGCCGGCGTGCACCGAGGAGAGGTTGTCGAGCCTGCCGGAGGCGAAGAACTCACCCTGCGCGCCGAAGACGCGCGGTTCCTGTGTATCGGCGACGACGACGTCGAATCCACCGACCTCCCGCGGGTCGATACCGGCGCTACCGGCGAGGAGCCCGAGGAGGTCCGCGTCCGCCGGATCACCGAGACCCCACACCGGGTTCATGTGGCGCTGCTTGTCGAGGCTCAGGCCGTCGTTGACGGCGCGATCGAGGTGGATGGCCAGTTGGGGGAAGCGCAGCAATGGCCCCGTGGCGACCAGGTGCTCGCTGCCGTCCCGCAGGGTCAGCCGGCCGGCGAGCGCGAGCTCGCGGTCCAACCAGGAGTTCAGGAGGGGTCCGCCGTACACCTCGACGCCGGCCTGCAGCCAGCCGTACTTCCCCGTGGTGGGGCGGGGCTTGAGCTTGAACGACGGCGAATCGGTGTGGGCGCCGAGGATGTGGAACCCGGTGGTGGGACCTGCACCCGCCGGGACCGTCCAGGCGATGAGTGCGCCGTCGCGGATGACGAAGTACCGGCCGGCGCCGCCCTCCCAGGCGTCCTGCTCCGCCAGCTCGCGGAAACCGGCGGCCGCCAGGCGTCGTCCGCCCTCCCTGACGGCGTGGAAGCTCGACGGGGATGCCGCGACGTAGGCGCCGAGGTCCTGGATGTGCGCGGGGGCTGAGGTCATCCTCCGATTCAACCAGAAACGCACGGGGAGCCGCCGGGACGCCCTCGCTTCGGTTCCACTTCGCCTCTTCTTCGGTCTCGGTGCGGTCTTCGGATTTCCTTCGCCGAGGATGCGCGGGAAACGCGGGCTGCGGTTTAGCTTCGGCGATCAGAGTGGATACCAGAAGAGCCGGGACCCACTGGGGGTGCCGGAGACACACCACCAGGTCACAGAAAAAGGGTCTCATCATGGCACGCACCGCTCGCACCTCCCGCATCAGCATGAAGTCCACCTCCGGCAAGGTCCTGGCCTCCGTCGCACTGCTGGGAGTCGCAGCCTCCGTCGCCGGCCTCGGCACCTACGGTTCCTTCACCTCCACGACCTCCGCCAGCGAGACCGTCACCGCCGGCACCGTCAAGGTCGAGCTCGGCGCCGACGGCACCGCCGCCAACCGCCTCTCCGTCGCCGCGACCGGCGTCGTCCCCGGCGACACCATCCAGCGCGCCGTCACCCTCAGCAACACCGGCAACCAGAACTTCGGCGGCGTGACCCTCAGCACCGCGCCGGTCGGCACGGCCACCCTGCTCACCACCGACGCCCTCAACGGCCTGCAGGTCGCCATCGACGCCTGCAGCGTCCCCTGGACCGAAGCCGGCACCGCACCCGCCTACACCTACACCTGCTCGGGCGCCACCACGCAGGTCCTGGCGACCCGCCAGATCATCGGCACCGACGTCGTCCTCAACAACCTCGCGTCGATGGCCAGCACCAAGGCCGACAACCTGCGCGTCACCGCGACACTCCCCACCACGGCCGGCAACACGTTCCAGGGGCTCACGAGCACCGTGAACTTCGCCTTCAACGCCACCCAGCGCGCAGCGACCAGCCGCTAGTCCCCGGTCCCGGTGCCCTGGAACTCCTCCAGGGCACCGGGACATCGGCATTCCACGACAAGGCCGGATGAGGAACGACGAGGAAGGATGACGCCCATGAGCCAGCACCGTACCCCGCGCCCGCTGCGTCGTGTCCGCTTCCTCGCGGGTCTGCTGATGTGCACGGTGATCTTCACGTTCGTCCCCACGATCGCGCAGGCGTCCTTCAATGCGAGGGCCACGGCTCCGATATCCGTCGGAACATACGCCATCCCGGCTCCGGCCAGCGTGACCGGCAACTACTCCTGCACATCGGCCAGGACATCGATGACGGTGACGCTCTCCGATTTCGGTGCCGTCAACCGCGCCACGGGCTACACCGTGACGCTTACCGCTCCGAGCGGGCAGGTGACGACGAACAATCTTCCGGTCACGACCCGCGCGACCACGATCACCCGCGCCTCCACATCGGTCGGCAATTACACGCTGCGTATCCGTGCGAACGTCGGCTCCTGGATCGGACAGAACGCCGAGCGGGTCATCACCTGCCCCTGATCCTTCGCTGCGGTCGGGTCAGTGTGCCGGCCCCGGCACCACGATCCCGTTCTCGTACGCGTACACCACGGCCTGCACGCGGTCCCGCAGGTCCAGCTTGGTGAGGATGCGCCGCACGTGCGTCTTGATCGTGGCCTCCGACAGGAAGAACCGCGCCGCCAGTTCGGCGTTCGAGAGGCCCCCGGCGATCGCCTCGAGCACCTCCCGCTCCCGCGGTGTCAGCTCGGCGAGCCGCCGGTCCGGCACGGCCGCCGTCAGGTGTGCCGGCGGCAGCGACCGCACGTAGGTCTCGAGCAGCCGCTGGGTGACGCGCGGGGCGACGACGGCATCACCGCTCGCGACGATCCGCACCGCATGCACCAGGTCCTCGGGGGCCACGTCCTTCAGCAGGAATGCCGACGCCCCCGCCTGCAGACCGGAGAACGCGTACTCGTCCAGGTCGAAGGTGGTCAGGATGATGATGCGTGAGCCGGAGGCCGAGGCCGTGATCTGGCGTGTGGCCTCGATCCCGTCCCCGAAGGGCATCCGGACGTCCATGAGCACCACGTCCGGCTTCAGTTCCGCGGTGAGGCGGACGGCCTCGGTGCCGGTCGACGCCTCGCCGGCGATCTCGAGGTCCGGCTCGCCCTCGAGGATCAGCCGGAAGCCCATCCTCAGCAGGGGCTGGTCGTCAGCGAGCAGAATCCTGATGGGCGTGCCCTGCGTGCTGTGGTGCGTTGTCATCCTTCTCCTTCCCCCGTGGGTTTTCCGCGCCGCCCTCGGCGTCGGGAACTGTCAGACGGACCTCCACGGTCCAGCCGCCCGACGGGCGGGCTCCGAATTCCACCGAACCGGCATAGATGGCGGCCCGCTCCTGCATGCCGGCGATACCCTGGCCCGAGCCGAGGGACACGGCCGGGCCCATGGTGCCCCGACCGTCGTCGGTGACGCGCAGGGAGACCGCGTCCCCGGTGCGCGCGATCGAGATGTCCACCAGAGTAGCCCCCTTGGCATACCGCAGGACGTTGGTCAGCGATTCCTGCAGGATCCGGTACACCGTCAGCTGGAAGGCGGGGTCGTCCGGCAGTCTGGGCCCGCTCGTGGTCACCCTGAGCGGCAGCCCTGCGGCCCGGAACCCCTCGAGGAGCTGCGTGAGGGAGCTCGACGCGGGCAGCGGTTCCAGCGTCTCGCTCGCGGCCTCGGCACGGAGGACCCCGAGGACCCTCCGCATGTCCGCGAGGGCCGTGCGGCCGGTTCCGGAGAGTTCACGCAGCACCGCGCCGGCACGGTCCGGATCCCGCTTCATGACCACGGCGGCGCCGTCGGACAGCGCCACCATGACCGTCAGTGAATGCGCGACGACGTCGTGCATCTCCCGCGCGATGCGGTTCCGCTCCCCCGCGGACGCCAACTCCGCGTTGCGACCGGCCCACTCGCGCAGCTCGCTCTCGTGTTCGCGGTCCCTGCGCACCGTGACGCCCACGCCGACCGCGATCCCGAGGAACATCACGATGAAGCCGCTGAGCAGCCACGTCACGCCCGGGGCACCCTCGAAGGCGCTGACCGGGATGAGGAACAGGGCGCTGACGGACAGGACGGTCGCGGCAGCCGCTGCGACGAGCGCCGGCCGCAGCGGGTAGATGGAGGCCACCGTGTACAGGGCGAACATCGTCGCCACTCCGCTACTGCCGGTGCCCTCGGTCAGGATGCTGACCGGAACATCGAGGACGGAGACGAACGCGAGGACGAGCATGGGCCGGTCGCGCCGGAATGCCAGTGCCGCGGCCGACAGCACCACACCCGGGAGGCCGATCCAGTTCCCGGAGTCGATGATCAGCAAAAGCGCGCCGGGGAAACTGAAGAGGACGAACACCACGACGACCACGGCGTCCATGGCCCGCGGATGCCTGCGGAAGAACCGCCGGAACGGACCCAGCCGGCGGGCGTTGAGCTCCGTGAAGGAGACCGCGGTGCTGCGCTCCGCGGTCTCCCTCATCGGGTGGGTCTCACTCAAGGGTCAAATCCATGAGGCGTAGGGCGTTCCTAGACGTCCCGCTTCTTGGCGACGACGAGGGCCAGGACCAGGAGCACCAGGGCCCAGGCACCCATGACGAGACCGCCCTCCCACTGGGTCAGCGCATCCTCTGCCGTCGTCACGGCGACCATCTGCGTCCCCGCGTCTCCGGGGAGGAACCGCGCTGCATCCGGGATCCAGTCGGCGAGCCCTGAGATGAGCTGCACGATGATCGGCAGCACGAAGAAGATGCCGACCGCCGTCACCACGCCTCCGGCCGTGTTGCGCAGCAGGATACCGATCGACATCGAGATGACGGCCACGAGAGCGAGGAAGGTCCCGGTGTTGATGACGCTCGCGAGGACGCCGTCCTCCGTGAGGGCGAAGTCGAGATTCTCTCCCCCGAGGATGGGCTGAGCGACGAGGTAGGACATCAGTGCGCTGCCGAAGCCTACGACGAAAGCGACGACCGCGACGATGACGGTCTTCGCCAGGAGGGCAGGAGTGCGCTTCGGTACGGCGACCATCGTCGAGCGGATCATGCCCGTGGTCCACTCCGAGGCGATGAGGACCACCGCGAGCGACGCGATGAGCAGTTGCCCGAACACCAGGCCCGACGACGGCGTCGTCAGGGCTTCGAACGCCGCACTTCCCGGGCCTTCCGTGGGTGCCTGGAACTCCGCCGGCACGCTCGGATCGCCGACCGATTGCGCCATGACCGACAGTGACCAGGCGAAGAGCGCGGCGAGCCCCACCATCACGACGACGGTCGAGACGATGAGGATGACGGTCGAGGGGACGGTGGTGACCTTGATCCATTCGGATTTCAGGACCCGCCCGAAGTTCACGCCCGAGCCGGTATCACGCTGCGGCCGGGGCCGCTGCTGGGTGGGGGCGGGTGAGGTCGACGTGGCCATGGTCAGCGTCCTTCCACTGGTGCGGCAGCCTGGGCGGCGGTGGGGAGGTCGTGCGAGTGGTACTCGACCTCGGTCTGGGTGAGCTCCATGTAGGCGTCCTCGAGGGATACCTGGAGCGGAGTGAGTTCGTACACCAGGACACGCTCCCGGAGGGCGATCTCAGCGATACGGCGCGGTTCGACGCCCGTGATCTCGACCAGTTCCGGCTCGAGGACCTGCGAGGACACCCCCTCGCCGGCGAGGCTGCCGAGGAGGTCCTGCGGCCGGTCGGCCCGGACCCGCACCCGGGCCTTGCCCTGACCGTCGATGATCGACTGGATGGGGGCGTCGGCGATGATGCGGCCGCGGCCGATGACGATGAGGTGGTCGGCCGTCAGGGCCATCTCCGACATGAGGTGCGAGGAGAGGAAGACGGTGCGGCCCTCGGAGGCGAGGCCCCTCGCGAGGTGGCGCACCCACTGGACACCCTCGGGGTCGAGGCCGTTGACGGGCTCGTCGAGGATCACCGTGTGGGGGTCACCGAGGAGAGCCGCCGCGATCCCGAGGCGCTGGCCCATACCGAGTGAGAAGCCGCCCACCCTCTTCCTGGCGACGGGACCGAGCCCCGTGAGCTCGATGACCTCCTTGACCCGGCTGTTCGGGATGCCGTGCGTCGCAGCCATGGCACGGAGGTGGTTGTAGGCGGAGCGCTTGGTGTGGACGGCCTTCGCATCGAGCAGTGCACCCACTTCGCGGAGCGGTGCGCGGTGCTGCGCGTAGGGCTGCCCGTTGACGGTGACCCGTCCGCCGCTCGGGTTGTCGAGGCCCACGATCATGCGCATGGTGGTCGACTTGCCGGCGCCGTTCGGGCCGAGGAAGCCCGTCACCTTGCCTGGCTGCACGGTGAAGGAGACGGCGTCGACGGCGGTCTTGGCGCCGTACCGCTTCGAGAGGGCCTGGGCCTCGATCATGGAGCGTCCTTTGACTGGAGGTGGTTCGGGGCCGTCCCGCTACTGCGGGCCGGTACCACCAACAGTAGGCCTGGGACCGGTGCGGATTCACCGGCCCCAGGGATGATCACGGGTGGACGAGCCGTACCCCTTTCGGACGACCACCGGACGACGTCGGTCCTCTTCAGGACGACGCCCTCCGGTCAGCGGCTGCTGATGAGCCTGAACTTCCGGATGCACAGCGGCACGAAGACCACGAGCATCAGGGCGGCGCCGATCAGGACGGTCAGGACGGCGTTCTGCATGGGCCAGACGTCGGGGGCCGGGAGGGTCCCCGTGTTGCCGAACAGCTCGCGGGCCGCCTGGACGAGCGCCGAGACCGGGTTCCAGTTGGCGAAGGTCTCGAGTGCGCTCGGCAGGTTCTGGGACTGCACGAACGCGTTCGAGATGAACGTGAGCGGGAAGAGGATCATGAAGGACGCGTTGTTGATGACCTCGGGCGACTTCACGGACATCCCGAGCAGTGCCATCACCCAGCTGAACGCGTAGGAGAACAGCAGCAGGAGGCCGAGTCCGGCGAGGAAGCTGCCCATGGACGCGTTGACGCGCCATCCCACCACGAATCCGGTGCCCATCATGATGACCACCGACAGCGCGTTGAGCACGAGGTCGCTGTTGGTCCGTCCGATCAGCACCGCGGACGAGCTCATGGGCAGGGTCCTGAAACGGTCGATGATGCCGTCCTTGAGGTCCTGGGCCATCGCCGATCCGGAGAAGGTGGATCCGAAGATCACCGTCTGCGCGAAGATGCCCGCCATGAGGTACTGCGTGTAGTCGGCGCCCTCCACCTGGATGGACCCGCCGTAGATCTGGCTGAACAGCAGCACGAACATGATCGGCTGGAGGACGGCGAAGATCAGCATGTCGGGGGAGCGCTTCAGCTTGGTCAGGTTGCGTTTGGTCACGGTCCAGCCGTCGGAGAACCACATGCTCAGCTCGGACGGCGGCTCGGGTGAGTCGCCGCGGATCGCGGACCGACGGTTCTCGGGCTGCCTGTTCTCGGGTGCCAGGACGCTCATGCTGCTGTCTCCTTCTGGGGGGCTTCGGCCGAGGCGTCCTCGGTCCGGTGGCCGGTGAGCGTGAGGAACACGTCGTCGAGGCTCGGCCGCCGCATGCCGGCGTCGTGCAGGTCGATGCCCGCCTCGCCGAGGTCCGACAGGATGTACTGCAGGGCGCGGGGCCCGTTCGTGACCGCGACCTCCACGGTGCGGCCGTCCCCGCCGACACTGGGTTCGCCGTCGCCGTGGCGCCCGAGGATCTCGCGGGCGGACGGGGCGTGGGCGGCGTCGACGAGCGACACCACCACGCGGTGGCCCCCGATCTGCGCCTTGAGCTCGTCCGCGGTCCCTGCGGCGATGGTCCTGCCGCCGTCGATCACCGCGATGTCGTCGGAGAGCTGGTCCGCCTCCTCGAGGTACTGGGTGGTGAGGAGCAGCGTGGTGCCGTCCTTCACGAGGTCCTTGATGATGCCCCACATGGACAGCCGGCTCCGGGGGTCCAGCCCCGTGGTCGGCTCGTCCAGGAAGAGGATCTTCGGCTTGATCACCAGTGCCCCGGCCAGGTCGATCCGGCGCCGCATGCCGCCGGAGAACCCCTTGACCGGGCGGTTCCCGGCCTCCGTCAGCTCGAACTGGTCGATGAGCTCCTGTGCCCGGCGCTTCGACTCGCGGGCGCCGAGGTGGTAGAGCCTGCCCACCATCTCGAGGTTCTCGAAACCGGTGAGTCCTTCGTCGACCGCCGCGTACTGGCCGGAGACGCCGATGATGCGGCGTGCGGCCTTCGGATCACGCAGGACGTCGATGCCGTCGATGCGCGCGCTGCCGGCGGTCGGCTGGACGAGGGTGGTGAGGATCTTGACCACGGTGGTCTTGCCTGCACCGTTGGGCCCCAGGAGGGCCTTGACTGTTCCCTGGGGAACGGAAAGGTTCATGCCGTCGAGCGCGTGGACGGGGCCGCTCTTCGACGAATAGGTCTTCTTCAGACCTTCTGCCTCGATAATCGCCATCCCAAAAGGGTAGGACCCCCGCTCGGGGGGACCTAGGGACTTCGGTCAGATACTGTCCGCAATGCCGCGTCGGCCGGCACCGGTCGTTCGCGGGCCGCGGGAGCCACGAGGAAGGAGGCCAGCACGGCGACCCCGACGGCCAGCAGGGCGTGGCGGATACCGACCACGTCGCCGAGGAAGCCGATGAGGGGCGGGCCGGCGAGGAAGGCGGTGTACCCGATGGTCGCGACGACGGAGACGCGCGCGGCGGCACGATCGGGGTCGTCCGCCGCCGCCGACATACCCATGGGGAATCCGAGCGCGGCTCCCGCACCCCAGAGGACGGCTCCGGCGGCCGCGAGGGGCACGTTCGGCGCGGCGACGAAGACCACGAGGCCCGCGAGGGAGGACCCGAGGCTGGCCTGCAGGACCCGCACCCGGCCGAAGCGGTCGATCAGCGGTCCGCCGAGGAAGCGCAGCGCCGTCATCGCGGCCACGAACACCGCGAACATGACGGCTCCGGCGCTCTCCGAGGTGCCGAGACCGTCGACGCTCGCCTTCGCCACCCAGTCGTTGGCGGCACCCTCGGTCAGCGCGGCGCCCAGCACCACCAGACCGATCAGCAGCGTGCGGGGCTCGCCCCATGCGCCGAGGCCCCGCCGTCGGGTGCCGTCGGGCGCCGCTCCGGTCGCGGCGGCGTCCGGCGACACCTCGGGCAGGAAATGGCGGGGTGTCCACAGGGAGACGGCGAGGCTGAGGACGGCCACGGCGACGAGGTGCGCCGACAGCGACACGTCGACGGCGGACAGACCGGCCCCGATGAGGGCGCCCACGAACGCTCCCCCGCTGAACGCGGCATGGAAGCGCGGCATGATGGTCCGCCCCACGAGGCGCTCGACGTCGGCGCCCTCGATGTTCTGCCCCACGTCCCACAGGGCGATCCCGCACCCGAACAGGAACAGTCCGACGGCCACCACCGGCACGGAGACGGTGGCCAGGCCGAATGCGACGGACGTCGCGGCGACGGCGGCGGCGGCCCCGCCGATCCGCACGGTGTTCCCGGTGCCGAACCGTGCCGCGACGAGCCCCGCGAGGGGGAGGGACAGGACCGAGCCGACGGCGCCGACGAGCAGGAGGCCGCCGGTCTGCCCGGCTCCGAGCCCCAGCGTGTCCGATGCGGCCGGGATGCGCGCCGCCCAGCTCGCGAAGACGAGGCCGTTGAGGCCGAAGATGGCGTAGGTGGCGATCATGGCGGCGCGGACGGCGGGTTTCACTCTGCCACCGTAGGCGGCGGCCGCAGTGCGCCACAAACGGCGGTCCCGCGGTCGGACCTCCTCCTTGTCCACAATTTGTGGACAACCCTGTGGACGGTGCTGTGGAGGAGGTGTGGAGGAACGCGGCTCAGCGCGCCCGGACCACCCGGCTCTCGTCCCAGACGGGTTCCTTCGTCTCGTACACCTTGCCGTCGGAGCCGAACACGAGGAACCGGTCGAAGCCGCGGGCGAACCAGCGGTCGTGCGTCACGGCCATGACGGTGCCCTCGAACGCGCCGATGGCCCGCTCGAGCGCCTCCGCGGAGTGCAGGTCGAGGTTGTCCGTGGGCTCGTCGAGCAACAGGAGGGTGGCGCCGGAGAGCTCCAGGAGCAGGATCTGCAGCCGCGCCTGCTGGCCGCCGGAGAGGGAGTCGTAGGGCTGTTCGGCCTGCGCCGCCAGCCCGTAGCGGTCCAGGACTGCGGACGCCGCCTCGCGGCCCAGCCCCGAGCGGTGCTCGTCACCGCGGTGCAGGATGTCCACGAGGGTGCGGCCGAGGAGGTCGGGCCGCGAATGGGTCTGCGCGAAGAAGCCGGGGCGGATGCGCGCGCCGAGCTTCACGGTGCCCTCGTGCGGCACCTCGGCGATGTCGACCTCGGACACCGGCATGTGCTCCTTGTCGGGATCCGAGCCGCCGGCGGCGAGCAGCCGCAGGAAGTGCGACTTGCCGGAGCCGTTGGAGCCCAGCACGCCCACGCGGTCGCCGAACCAGATCTCGGTGCTGAAGGGCTTCATCAGCCCCGTCAGTTCGAGCTTCTGGGCGACGACGGCGCGCTTGGCGGTGCGCCCGCCCTGCAGGCGCATGGACACCTTCTGCTCCAGCGGGATCGCCTCGGGCGGTCCGGCCTCGAGGAACTTCGCGAGGCGCGTCTGGGCGGCGTGGTACCGGTTCGCCATGTCCGAGCGGAACGCGGCCTTGTTCTTGTACATGTTGACGAGTTCCTTGAGCTTGATGTGCTCCTCGTCCCAGCGCTTGCGCAGTTCCTCGAACCGCGCGTTGCGGTCCTCGCGTGCCTTCAGGTACGTCTCGAAGCCGCCGCCGTGCGTCCACGACGACGCCCCGAGCACGCCGGGCTCCAGGGTCACGATGCGCGTGGCGGCATTGGCGAGCAGCTCGCGGTCGTGGCTGACGAAGAGCACGGACTTCTTCGACTCGCGCAGCTTCGCCTCGAGCCAGCGCTTGCCGGGCACGTCGAGGTAGTTGTCCGGCTCGTCGAGGAGCAGGAGCTCGTCGGGGCCGGAGAACAGGGCCTCCAGGACGAGCCGCTTCTGCTCTCCGCCGGAGAGCGACGACGCCGCCCGGTACTGCGCACGGTCGAAGGGGACGCCGAGGGCGGCCATGGTGACCTCGTCCCAGGTGGTCTCGAGCTCGTAGCCGCCTGCGTCGCCCCAGTCGGCGATGGCCTGCGCGTACCTCATCTGCGTCGGTTCGTCGTCGGCCTCCATCATGGCGAGTTCGGCGTCGTCGATCCTTTTCGCCGCCGCGGCGAGCACGGGCGGAGCGGCCGAGACGAGGAGGTCCCGGACCGTGGTGTCGTCGCGTACCTGGCCGACGAACTGCCGCATGATGCCCATGGACCCGGAGCGGCTGACCGCCCCCTCATCGGGCAGGAGGTCGCCGGCCACGATGCGCAGGAGCGTGGTCTTGCCGGTGCCGTTCGGGCCGATCAGGGCCGTCTTGTGGCCGTCGCCCACCTTGAAGGCCACGCCGTTGAGCAGTTGCCTGCCGTCGGAGAGGAAGTAGTCGATACCGGAGACGTCGAGATGAGCCACGTGTCCAGTCTTCCACCCGGGCCCAAACCGGGACGACCGCTCCGGTCAGCGCCCGGCGTCGCCCGGGGTCATGCGGTATCCCACGCCGCGCACGGTGCGGATGAAACGGGGGTTGCTCGTGTCCTCGCCGAGTTTCTTGCGCAGGTTGCGGATGTGCACCTCCACGAGGTGATGGTCCTGGCTCCAGCCGTCACCCCAGACGCGGTTCAGGAGTGCCTCCCGCGTCCACACCCGCTGCGCGCCCGTCAGCAGGGTCTCGAGCAGGTCGAACTCGATGCGCGTCAGTGCGAGTTCCTGCCCGTCCAGCGCGACCACGCGCCCCTCCACGTCCATGGTCAGCTCGTTGTGGCGCAGCAGGGCGTTCCCGTGGGACGCGGCCTGCGGTGCGGGGCCGGCGCCGGTGCGGGGCCTCCGGAACATCGCCGAGACACGCGCGGAGAGCTCCCTGGGGCTGAACGGCTTGCCGATGAAGTCGTCGGCTCCGATCTCGAGGCCGATCAGCCGGTCGATCTCGTCCTGCCGGGCCGTCACCATCACGATGTAGGCGTCGGTGGAGGCCCTGCACTGCCGGCAGACCTCGACGCCGTCGAGATCCGGGAGGTTGAGGTCGAGCGTGATGAGATCGGGTGCGTGCTCCGCCAGTGCGGTCAGGCCCTCGAGCCCGGAGGCGGCCTCGACGGTCGTGAAGCCGTTCATGCGCAGCGTGGTGGCGAGCAGTTCGCGGATGTCCGGATCGTCCTCGATGATCAGCGCCGTGCGCTGGGACGTGGGAACAGACATGAGTCAAGAATTCCATATGTCGGGGCCGCAGGTGGCCCCGAACAGCCGATCCTCTTGAACGGATCTTGAGAAACCGATCTCCGGCCCCCGTAGACTGCCGGGATGCTATCGACGACCCTCCGCACGGTGCTGGTGGACGGCTTCACCATCCGCGTCCGCACCACCCCCGGACCGGAGAATCCCACCTCCCCGCGCAGCCCGTACGTGCTGGTCCACGGACTGGGCATGACCCACCGCTACTTCGACCGTCTCAGCGCCGGACTCGCAGCCGACGCCGAGGTGCACACCGTGGACCTCCCCGGCTACGGGACGTCGCCCCGGCCGCGCACCCACCTCGGCGTGGAGGACCACGCCCGGTTCGTCGTCGAGGCGCTGGCCGCCCTCGGGGTGACCTCCTGCACACTCGTGGGGCACTCCATGGGTGTGCAGTTCGTCACGGCGGCCGCGCTGCAGGCGCCGGCCCTCGCGGAGCGGGTCGTCCTCATCGGCCCGGTGGTGGACAGGCAGCGCCGCACGGTCCTGCAGCAGGCGGTCTCCCTCGGCCACGACACGTTCCGTGAGAGCCCGTCGGCCAACGCCATCGTGTTCGTCGACTATCTCCGCACGGGCCTCCGCTGGTACGTGCGGCAGCTGTTGCCCATGATGCAGTATCCGCTGGAACGCGCCGTCGAGCAGCTCCACTGCCCCGTCCTGGTGATGCGCGGCGGGCGTGATCCGGTGGCACGACACCGGTGGAGCCGGGAGCTCACGGCACGTGCCCGTAATGGCATGCTGGTGGAGATCGAAGGTCAGGGTCACGTGGTCCAGCACTCGGCGGCCCGCGCCGTCGCGGCGGAGATCATCGCCTTCGCCACGCGGACGGTCCGCCTGCGGATGGCCGTCTTGCCGCAAGCTTCGGACGGGTCACCGGGAAAACTTGAAGATAGAAGCGCATGATGGACCTGTTGCGGCTGATCCCGTCCCCCTGCTCCACCCGGTCAGCCGCAAGGACACGACACCCGGCCGGCACTGGTCTGCAGTACCGGCCGGGTGTTTCAGCCCTGGAAGGAACATCGCATGTCTGAACTGGAAGAGTGGTCAACCAGCCGCCTGCTCACCACCGCCGCGCGCCTCGTGGACCACGCCTGGAACGAGAGGCTGCTCGACATCGGGATCACCCATGCCGGCTACACCACCCTGGGAGTCCTCTCCCGGCATGGCACCATGACGGGCGCCAAGCTGGCGCTCGCGGTGCACGTCCAGGCGCAGACGATCGGCAAGACGATCGAGAAGCTCGAGCGGCAGGGATTCATCTCACGCATCCGCGACAGCATCGACCGCCGCAGCCAGCGCATCACCATCACCCCGTCCGGCGTGGATGCCCTCGCGAAGGCCGAGGACATCGAACGGACCCTGATGGTGGGCGAGGGACTCGAATCCTACGAGCTGCGCAGCCTCCTGCGCGGCATCATCGGGGAGCTCGCGCCTCAGCGCCAGAAGCCGGCAGCCGTCGTCGTCTGAGCCTTCGCGCAGGGCATCCGCACCACCTCGAAGAACGACCGTCCCCGGGACGGTCGTTCTTCGCACGTTCAACCTCTTGCGCTGCACAATCAGCACCGGTGCTCGGCACCGGTCGATTCTCGACGCGCTCCGGCTACGCTTGTCGGTTCTGGGGCGGACCAGACGTTCTTCTCGAGCTGGGACAACGACCTCAGGCTCGCCCATCCGCCGACTCCCGGGGAGGTCGAGGCGATGTGGGAGAATTACCCGGATGCGTCGGCTGCGCTGATCGTGAGCCCGACGTCGTACGGGACCTGCGCCGACATCGGGGCGATCACGAAGATCTGCCATGACCGCGGCGATCGACGGATGGCGGCGCCAGATGGTCCAGCACGGACACGACATCATCGGGCGCACCCTGGCCCTGACCCGCCGGGTGCGGGAGCGGATCGAGGAACTGCCGGGTCTGCACGTGCTGGAGGAGGAACTCACCTCCCGCGAGGCCTCGCAGGACCTCGACATCATGCGCGTCCTCGTGGATGTCTCGGGGCTGCGCATCACCGGATACCAGGCCCATGACTGGCTGCGGGAGAACTGCCTGCTGGACTTCGGCACCACGGACCACCGCCGGTTCGAGATCACGATTCCCATCGCCGACGACGAGTCGGCCGTGGATCGCCTGATGGACGGCCTGCGCCTGCTCGTCGACGCCGCCCCGACCTTCCCGGAGTCGCCCACCGTGCTCATCCCCGACGAGGGCGAGCTGGATCTCGAGACGGCGATGCTCCCCCGGGATACGTTCTTCGGACCCGTCGAGGACATTCCCGTCGAGGAATACGTCGGACGGACCGTCGCAGAACTGGCCACGCGGTACCCTCCGGGGGTCCCCGTCCTCCTCCCTGGAGAACGCATCAACGAAGCATCGCTCGAGTACCTGCGGAGCGGTGTCGACGCGGGTACGGTCCTGCCCGATCCGGGCGACGCCTCCCTCGCGACCGTGCGCGTGGTGAAGGAGTAGACCCCTCAGCGCCGTACAGGGTCTGCTGCGGTCAGCAGGGGCAGGTCGGCGCGGCGGGGGCTGCCTTCCCAGTCGCCGGGGACGGTGCAGGCGAAGGCCCCGACGAGGGCGGCGGTCTCCAGCCGCGCGGCGGGCGGCGCGTCCAGCAGCAGGTCGGAGAGGTATCCGGCCACGAAGGCGTCCCCCGCTCCCACGGTGTCCACGGCGTGCACCGCGACCGCGGGCACCCGGTAGTCCCGGCCGTCGATGAAGGCGACGGCCCCCAGCGCGCCCAGCTTGACCACGGACTGCCGCGGCCCGAGCGCCGCCAGGTTCCGCGCGAGCTCGGCCGGATCCGATCCGGGAACAGCGAGGCGCGCCTCGTCGTCGCCGGCGAACACGACGTCGGCCTCGGGGATGATCTCCCGGTAGGCCTTCCCTGCCGCCTCACCGGTCCACAGCGCGGACCGGTAGTTGAGGTCGAAGGAGACGAGCACCCCGGCGTCGCGCGCCGTGGTGATGGCCTGACGCACCGCGTCCGCGGCGGAGGCGGAGAGCGCAGGGGTGATGCCGGTGACGTGGAGCACCCGTGCCGCGGCGATCGCCGCGGCGGGCAGGTCGTCCCGGCACAGCCTGGACCCGGCGCTGCCGGCACGGTAGTACCAGACCCGCGTGGAGCCCGGTGTCCGCTGTTCCCTGATCATCAGGCCGGTGGGTGCCGTCGCGTCGGGGACGCCGTGGACCGTCAGGCCCTCGGCGCTCAGCTCGCGCAGGACCAGGTCGCCGAGGCTGTCCTGGCCCACCCGGCCTGCCCACGTGACGGAGGTGCCGAGGCGGCGCAGGGCGATCGCGACGTTGCTCTCCGCCCCGCCCATGCCGAGGTCCAGGGACGCGACGTGCGCCAGGGCCCCGGGTGTGCTCGCCGTCATCAGTGCCATCGTCTCGCCGAAGGTGAAGACGTCGCTCACAGCCCGTCCCTCTCCTCGACGGCCGCCTGCACGTTTTCGAGCAGGATGCTGGCACGGCGGGTGAGGTCGCGAAGGCTGCCTCCCCTGAACGCGTCCTGGAGGAGCGGGCCGCCGATGCTGACCGCGACCGACCCGGCCGCGATCCAGCCGGGGGCGTCCTCGACGCTGATGCCTCCCGAGGGGATGACGGGCATGTCCGGGAAGGGGCCCTTCAGCTGTCCCAGGTAGCCCGGACCCACGGCCGAGGCGGGGAAGAGCTTGACCGCCGTCGCCCCGGACCGCCAGCCGCCGAGCAGTTCGGTGGGCGTCAGCCCGCCGGGGAAGACCGGCACGCCGCGCGCGGTTGCGAGCGCGACGACGTCGTGGTTCACGGTCGGGGTGACGAGGTACGCCGCTCCCCCGTCGATCGCGGCGGCCGCCTCCCACGCCTCGGTGACCGTCCCGACGCCGATGTCCGCGTACGCCCCGAACCGGCCGACCAGGCCCGGGAGGTCCGCCAGGACGCCGGCCGTGCTCAGGGTGAGCTCGATCGAGAGGACGCCCCCCTCGGCCAGGGCCTCGACGACGGGCTCGTAGTCCCGGGCGTGATCCGCCCTGAGCACCGCCACGACGGGTCGCTCGCGCAGGCGCTGCGGGATCGCGAGGCGTCCGGGGTTCCGCTGCGAGGCGTTCATCGGGCCAGCCACCCCCCGTCGACCGGCAGGGTCACTCCGTGTACGTAGTCGGAGGCGCCCGAGGCGAGGAAGACCACGGCCCCGGAGATGTCCTCCATGCGCCCCCAGCGCCCCGCGGGGATCCGCGCCGAGACCTGCCCGCTGCGCTCCGGGTCCGCGAGCAGGGCCGTGTTCATGGCCGTGTCGAAGTAGCCCGGGGCGATCGCGTTGACGTTGACGCCGCGGCCGGCCCACTCGTTGCACAGGGCCTTGGTGAGCTGCGCGACGGCACCCTTGGAGGCCGCATAGGCGGGTACGCGGAGGCCGCCCTGGAAGGACAGCAGGGATGCAAGGTTGATGATCTTGCCGCTCCCGCGGTCGAGCATCGCGGGAGCGAAACCCTGGCAGAGCTGGAACACCGCGCGGGTGTTCACCGTCATCACGGTGTCGAAGTCCTCGAGGGGGAAGTCCGTCGAGTCGTGGCGGATCTGTGTGCCGGCGTTGTTGACCAGGATGTCCACCGGGCCTCCGGCCAGGGCCTCCCCGACGGCCTGGTCGATCGAGGACGTGCTCGTCAGGTCCACGGCCACCCGGGTCACCGTCCGCCCGCGCTCCGCCGCGAAGTCGGTGAGATCAGCGGGCAGTTCGCCGCGCTGGAACGCGACGACGTCGGCTCCGGCGGCGAGCAGGCCCGCCGCGATGCCCTGCCCGAGGCCGCGGGATGCGCCCGTGACGACGGCGCGCCGGCCCGTGAGGTCGAAGGGATTCATGCCGCTCCGCCCTGAGGGCCCGGGCCGACGAGGACCTTCAGCACACCGCTGGCGGACATCGCCTTCTCGAACGCCTCCATCGTGTGCCCGAGACCGAACACCTCGACGGGAACCCGGCCGAGCCCCAGGGCGTCGCTCTCCAGGAGCCGGACCGCCTCCTCGACGTTCGCCCTGGTGTACACGCGGACGCCCACCACGGTGTTCTCGGCGAAGGTGAGCGCCTGCAGGTCCACTTCCGCGGGCTTCTTGTACACGCCGACGAGGACGATCGTGCCGAGGACGCGGACGGCCTTCGCGAGGGACGCCGCGACGGCCGGGTGGGCCGCCGAATCGAAGACGATGTCGGCCCCGGTACCGCCGGTGGCGCTCCTGACCGTCTCCACCGGGTCGGCGCCGGCCGGGACCGTGGCGAAGCCGAGGTCCTCGGCGACGAGCCGCCGGTCCTCGCTGGGTTCGGACACGAGGATGGAGCCGGCTCCGGCATGCCGGGCCACCAGTGCCGTGAGGATGCCGATGGGTCCCGCGCCGAAGATCACCACGCTGTCCCCGGCCCGGAGCCCCGACCGCTCCACTGCGTGGACGGCGACGGCCAGCGGCTCGGCCAGCGCCACCTGCAGGGGCGGGACCGCGGCGTCCACCGGGACCAGTGCCGTGGCGGGCAGTGCCACGAACCCCGCCAGCGATCCCGGTTCGTCGATGCCGAACAGTTCGAGGTTCCGGCAGACATGGGAGTGCCCGCTCGTGCAGGGCCCGCACTCACCGCACGTGATCAGCGGCTCCACGGTGACCCGGGTGCCGCGCTCCGGGCCCGCGGCGGCGGCCACCTCCACCACGCCCGTGATCTCGTGGCCGAGGATCATCGGCGCCCGGGCGCGGGGGTGGGTGCCGTGGAGGATGGAGAAGTCGGTTCCGCACAGCCCCGTGTATTCGACGCGGATCAGGGCCCAGCCCTCCGGCAGGGTGGGGACGGGCACCTCCTGCACGTCGATCGCGTCGGGACCCGTCCAGACCGCCGCCGTCATGTGCTCCTGCTGCCCGGTCATCGTGCATCCTCCCGCGTGAGGGCGTCGCCGTTGAGGATGTCCCGCGGCTCGCGGCCCGCACAGAATTCGACGACGTTCTCGATGGTGCGGCGCTTCAGCTCCACGTACGATTCCTCGCTGTACCAGGCGGCGTGCGGTGTCAGCACCGCGGCGTCCTCCGCGGCCAGCGGATCGTCGGGACGCAGCGGCTCGGTCTCGAACACGTCGAGACCGGCTCCCTTGAGCTTGCCGGAGCGCAGCGCCTCCACCACGGCAGCCGAATCGACCACCCCGCCGCGGCACGTGTTGACGAGGACCGAGCCGTCCTTGAAGCGTTCCAGCGCCGGCGCGTCGATCAGGTGGTGCGTCCCGTCCGTGAGCGGGACGTGCAGGGAGACGATGTCCGCCCGGGCGTACAGGTCCTCCAGGCCGACGGCGTCGATCCCCTCGGGGGTCGTGGATCCGGCGTCGACCCGCGGGTCGTGGCCGATCACCGCGTAGCCCAGGCCCTTCGCCTTCAGCGCGGTCGCCGTGCCGATCCGTCCGAGCCCCACCACCCCGAAGACGCGGGTGGAGAACCGATGCAGCGGCCGGACCGGGCCCAGGTCCGTCGAACCCGCGCGGACGCCCCGGTCCAAGGCCACGATGCCGCGGCCGATGGAGACGGCGAGGGCGATGGCGTGGTCGCTGACATCCTCCGTGCCGTAGTCCGGGACATTGCAGACCGCCACGCCGTGAGCGGAGGCGGCGTCGACGTCGACCGTGTCCACCCCCACGCCGTAGCGGCCGATGGCCTTGAGGCCGGGCAGCGCCGTGAGGACCCGGTCCGTGATGGGCGCGTACTGGACGAGCAGGGCATCAGCCCCCCGGCCCGCCTCGATCACCTCGTCCTCCGAGCGGCACTGCCGCAGTTCGAGGTCGATGCCGTG
This sequence comes from Arthrobacter sp. TJ-240, assembly GCF_058269195.1. Lineage (NCBI taxonomy): Bacteria > Bacillati > Actinomycetota > Actinomycetes > Micrococcales > Micrococcaceae > Arthrobacter > Arthrobacter sp. TJ-240. The sequence goes on along the minus strand of NZ_JBZCNG010000001.1, from coordinate 595,909 downwards.
CTCGCGGGCCACCGCCTCCTCCTCGTCGATCCCGGCGTGGTCGCAATCGGTGATGACGATCTTCATGCGTTGGCCCCTCCCTCTCGGACGCTTGACAGCCTTGCCTTCGGATGTAAGGTATATCACAACAGGAAACCGGTTTTCCAGTCCGGTGATCCCTCTCCGAAGCCGCCGAAGGACTTTCCATATGTCGAAGATCGCGTCCGTGGTCGCAGATCACTACAGGGTGCCGCTGGCCGTCCGGCTGACCGACAGCATGCACGGCGCCATGGACGATTTCGAGCTCATCACCGTCCGCGTCCGCGACGAGGACGGCGTGCAGGGCCTCGGCTACACCTACACCGTCAACGCCGGCGGTGCTGCCGTCGCCGTCATGATCAACCGGTACATGGCGGACGCCCTGATCGGCGAGGATGCGACGCGCATCGAGTACCTCTGGGAGAAGCTGTGGTGGCAGCTGCACTACGCGGGCCGCGGCGGGCACCAGACCTCCGCGATCTCCGCCGTCGATGTGGCGCTCTGGGATCTTCAGGGCCGCCGGCTGAACACCCCGCTGTGGCAGCTGTTCGGCGGGTACGACCCGCGGGTGCCCGTCTACGCCGGCGGGATCGACCTCGAATTCACGCAGGATCAGCTGCTGCACCAGGCCGATGCGTTCCAGGAGGCGGGGTTCCGCGCCATCAAGATGAAGGTGGGGCGCCCGAGCACCCGGGAGGACATACAGCGGGTGGCCGCGATGCGCACCCACCTGGGCGACGATTTCCCCCTCATGGTGGACGCCAACATGCGCTGGACCGCGGACCAGGCCATCACGGCGGCCCGCGCCCTGCAGGAGTTCGACCTTCTCTGGCTTGAGGAACCGATCATCCCGGACGATCTGCCCGGCCATGAACGCATCCTCCGGCAGGGCGGCATCCCGCTCGCGGGCGGCGAGAACCTGCACACCCTCCACGAGTTCCGGGCAGCGATCACGGCAGGCGCCATCACCTACCCCGAACCGGACGTCAGCAACTGCGGCGGGTACACGGTGTTCCGCAAGATCGCCTCACTCGCCGAATCCTTCAACCTGCCGGTCACCAGCCACGGCGTCCACGACCTCACGGTCCACGCCCTCGCGGCAGCACCCAACCGCACCTTCATGGAGGCCCACGGCTTCAGCATGGAGGCCTACATGGCCGACCCCATGCCGATCGTCGACGGTTTCGTCACCGCGCCGGACACCCCCGGGCACGGCATCGACCTCGACTTCGACGCCCTCGAACAGCACCGCGCCTGATCCGTCCACCACCACCCAAAGGAACAGCAGTCATGAAACATCGTCGTTTTGTCACCCTCGCCGGCGCAGCCTCCGCCACCATCCTCGCCCTCGCCGCGTGCACGGCCCCCCTCGAATCGGGCAACGGCGGCGGCGGTGGTGGTGGCGGGGAGGCCGAGCCCGAGGGCGCGTCCCAGGTCGTGGAACGCGAGTCCGAGGAGGTCTGCACCAACCCCTCGCCCTCGGACACACCCATCTCGGACATGGTGATCGGCTTCTCCCAGTCGGAGAACGAGCAGAACCCGTTCCGCGCCGTGGAGACCGAGTCCGTGCGCCAGACCGTGGAGGAGGCCGGGGCGGAGCTCGTCTACACCAACGCCAACAGCGACCAGGCCAAGCAGCTCACGGACATCCAGTCGATGATCAACCAGGGCGTCGACGCCGTGATCGTGGCCCCCATCAGCGCGACCGGGCTCCAGGGCGCCTTCGCCGCGGCCCGTGAGGCGCAGATCCCGATCGTCACGATCGACCGGCAGCCCGAGGGCACGCCCTGCGAGGACTTCATCACGTTCCTGGGTTCGGACTTCTACAAGCAGGGCGAACGCGCGGCGGCAGCGATCGTGGAGGCCACGGGCGGTGAGGGGAGGATCGCCGAGATCCAGGGCGCCCCGGGCAGCGACGTCGCCACCCTGCGCACGGAGGGCTTCGCCGATGAGATCGCGAAGCACGAGGGCCTCGAGATCGTGGCCCAGCAGACCGGCAACTGGTCCACCAGCGAGGCGCAGGAAGTCCTCGGCCAGGTCATCTCCGCGAACCCCGATGTCACCGCCGTCTACACGCACAGCGACACGATGGCACTCGGTGCCCTCACGGCCATCAACAACTTCGGCAAGCAGCCGGGCCAGGACATCCAGGTGGTCTCGATCGACGGCACCGCCGACGCCGTCACGGAGATCGCCAACGGGAAGATCTTCTCGGTCGTGGAGACGAACCCGCGCTTCGGCAAGGCCGCCCTCCAGGCCCTCGAGGACTGGTTCGCCGGTGAGGATGTCTCCCAGGAGATCATCATGAAGGACGCCCTGTACACGCAGGACAACGCCCAGGAAGCCCTGGATTCCGGTGCCGCCTACTAGCCCCGCATCACCACCACTCACAGCGAGGTAGGACATGTCCGATCATCACAGCCCCGTTGTGCTCCAGGCCCGGGGTATCCAGAAGTCGTTCCGGGGGGCGCGCGCCCTGAAGGACGTCTCCCTCACGCTCCGGGCCGGGGAGGTCCACGGCCTCAACGGCGAGAACGGCGCCGGCAAGTCCACGCTGATCAAGATCATCACCGGGTTCTACCAGCCGGATGCCGGCGAACTGCTCCTCGAGGGTGACCCGGTGACCTTCGCGCGGCCGCTGGACTCACAGCACGCCGGCATCAGCACGGTGTACCAGGAGGTGAACCTCATCCCCGAGCGGACCGTCGCCGAGAACATCCTCTTCGGACGGGAACCGCAGCGCGCCGGGTTCCTCGACAAGAAGGAAGCCCTGCGCCAGGTGCAGGAGATCCTGGACCGCTACAGCCTGGCGATCGATCCACGCGCCCGGATCTCGGACCTCGGGCTCGGCATGCAGCAGATGGTCTCGATCGTGCGGGCCGTGGCGTTCGATGCGAAGGTGGTGATCCTCGACGAACCCACCTCGGCGCTGAACGGCAACGAGATCGAGACGCTGTTCGCGGTGATCCGCCAGCTGCGGTCCGAGGGGACGGCGCTGCTCTTCGTGAGCCACCGCATGTCGGAACTGTACGAGCTCTGCGACCGCTTCACCGTCCTGCGCGACGGCGAGCTGGTCACGGAGAGCACGCCCTCGGAGCTGCCCCGGGCCGAACTCGTGAAGGCGATGCTGGGCGGGGTGGACCTCGAGGAGGGGGTCCTCGACCGCGACGCCGCCAGGAAGCGGACCGAGCGGCTCGCCGGTGAGGAGGTGGGCCTGTCCGTCCGTAACCTGACCTGGAGCACCCGGGTCAGGGACGTCTCGTTCGACGTGCACAAGGGTGAGATCGTCGGTCTCCTCGGGCTGCTCGGTTCGGGGCGCACCGAGACCTGCAAGACCATCTTCGGCGCCGTCCGGGGCGATTCGGGCGAGGTCCGGGTCGGCGGGAAGCAGCTCGGTCGGCGCACCCCGGCGCGGTCCCTGCGGGCCGGGATCTCCTACCTCTCCGAGGACCGCCGGACCGAGGGCATCTTCCCCGGGCTGAGCGTCAAGGAGAACATGACCGCGGCGATGCTGGGCAAGCTGTCCACGGCGGGATTCATCCGCAGATCCGCCCAGAACAAGGTGGTCAAGGAGTTCTCCGGGGAGCTCCGCGTGAAGGCCGTCAACCCGGAACAGTCCATCAGCGAGCTCTCCGGCGGGAACCAGCAGAAAGTGCTCCTCGGGCGCTGGCTGTCCATCGGTCCCGAGGCGATCCTGCTCGACGACCCGACCCGCGGCATCGACGTCGGCGCGAAGGCCGAGGTGCACCGGGTCATCCGCGACCTCGCGGCCCAGGGCCTCGCGGTGGTCGTGACGTCCAGCGAGACCGAGGAACTGCTGACCCTGTGCGACCGCCTCGTGGTCCTCAGCGAGGGCCAGGCGACCGGGGAGATCTACCCGCACGAGGTGGGGTACGACGACGTCGTGGCCCAGCTCTCCGGCCAGGCGCAGGCCACGGCAACCACGACGGGAGGGACGGAATGAGCACCGCGACACGCCCCGCGGCGACCAGCCGCGAGCAGGAGGGACGACCGACCGGCCAGCGGCTGCAGGAATGGGCGAGCAAGTACTCGGTGTACGCCGCGCTGATCGCCCTGTTCCTCTTCAACCTGGTGGCCACGGAGGGCTTCGCCACGGCCTTCACGCTCCAGAACCTGCTGTTCTCCGCGGCGCCGATCATCATGGTGGCCGTAGGCCAGTGCCTGGCCATCGGTACGGGTGGAATCGACCTCTCGGTGGGCTCCGTCATGGCGTTCAGCTCTGCGACGATCGCGCTCTACCTCGGCTACGGCGAGGTGGCGACCATCATCATCGCGGTCGCGGCGGCGGCGCTGATCGGCGCCTTCAACGGCTCCCTCATCGCTTTCGCGCGCATCAATCCGCTGATCACCGGCCTGGGACTGCTCGTCGCCGTGCGCGGCCTCGCGCAGGCGCTGTCGGGAGGCTCCCGCAGCAGCATCCCCTCCGGCGGCCTGTTCACCTGGATCGGCAACGCGTCCTTCCTCGGCATCCCCGTGGTGGCGCTGTTCGCCCTCGCCGTGGCCGGCCTCGTCGCGATCCTGGTGCGCAGGACCACGTTCGGCCGGTACGCGCTGTTCGCCGGTTCCAACCGGGAAGCCGCCTTCCTGGCGGGTACCCCCCGCAACACCACCCTGCTGGCCGTCTACACGCTGAGCGCGGCCTTCGCGGGGATCGCGGGCCTCATGATCTCCGCCAGGATCGGCGCGTCGGATCCCAGCTTCATCGGGCTCAACTTCGAACTGACCGCGATCGCCGCCGTCGTCATCGGGGGGACCCCGCTCGCGGGAGGGCGGATCTCCATCCTGGGCACGGTGGCCGCCGCGATCTTCCTCCAGCTCATCGACACCACCTTCGTCATGCAGGGCATCAACTTCGCGTTCGCCCAGGTGCTCAAAGCGGCACTGATCATCGTGGCGCTGTACCTCCAGCAATCACGGAAGGACACCCGATGACCCTCACCGACGTCGCCCCCGAGAAGGCCCGGCGGAACCGGGTGCTCGAACTCACGCAGTCCTACGGCGTGATCGGTGCCCTGCTCCTGCTCTGCATCCTCGCCACCGTCCTCTTCCCGTCCTTCGCGACCGCCCCCAACTTCTCGGCGATCGCCACGGCCGCGTGCTTCGTGGGTCTGATCACCATCGGGCAGAGTTTCGTACTGATCTCCGGGGGGATCGACCTCTCGGTCGGTTCGATGGTGGGACTCGGGACCGTGTGCGCGGCGCTCGCGGCACCCTACGGCTGGGCGGCAGCGCTCGCTGCGCCTGTCGTCGCGGGCGCCGTGATGGGCCTGGTCAACGGGCTCCTCATCGGCAAGGCCGGCATGGCGCCCTTCATCGTCACCCTCTCGGCGCTCCTCGCGGTCAAGGGCATCGCGCTCGCCCTCGCCCCGCTGAGCATCGTCATCCAGCCGGGCAACGGCTTCACCTCGATCGGCAACGGCTCCTTCCTCGGCATCAGCAACCTCATCTGGATCCTGCTGATCGCCTTCGTGGCCGCCGGCCTCGTGCTGAACCGGACGCCCTTCGGGTCCAGCGTCTTCGCCCTCGGGGGCAACGAGGACGCCGCACGGATGATGGGCGCGGACACCTCCCGGGTGAAAGTGGCCGTGTACGTCATCAGCGGCTCCCTCGCGGGACTCGCCGGCGCCCTCCTGGCCTCCCGCCTGTCCTCCGGCGTCGCCACCCTGGGCACCGGGTACGAACTGACGTCCATCGCCGCCGCCGTCATCGGCGGGGTCCTCCTGACCGGCGGGGTGGGGACCATGCTGGGTGCCATCTGCGGTGTCCTGCTCATCGGGGTCATCCAGAACGTCATCAACCAGATCGGCACGCTCAACGCCTACTACCAGGACCTCGTCACGGGCCTGTTCCTGGTCCTCGCCGTGATCGTGCAGGGAGTCCTGTCGAATCGCCGCAGGGCCTGACCGTCCATCCGGCACCACCATCCGGCACCACCATCCAGCCCCACCATCCAGCCCACCGAAGTACGAAGGAGCAGCACCATGGGAGTTCTTGACGGCAAGACCGCGCTGATCACCGGAGCAGCCTCCGGTATGGGACGGGCGATGGCCCTCGGCTACGCCCGCGAAGGCGCCCACGTGGTCATCGCGGATCTCAACGTCGACGGCGCCCAGGCGGTCGTCACCGAGATCGAGGCCGCCGGCGGTGCGGCCTCGGCGAAGGCCCTGAACGTGGCCGACCCCGAGGCCTCGAAGGCCGTGGTGGATGCGATCGTCAGTGAGCACGGCACCCTGGACATCCTGGTCAACAACGCCGGGATCGGCCTGATCCGGTCCGTGGAGGAAACCACGCCGGCCGAGTGGGACCGCATCTTCAGCGTCAACGTGAAGGGGCTGTTCTTCCTCAGCCAGGCGGCCTGCGTCCCGATGCGTGCACAGCGCAGCGGCAAGATCATCAACATGGCCTCGATCGCCGGCCGCCGCGGTGAGGCGCTCGTCGCCGCATACTGCGCCTCGAAGGCCACCGTCATCTCGATCACCCAGTCCGTCGCGATGGACATGGCGCCCTACGGCGTGAACGTCAATGCGATGGCGCCCGGGATCGTCGACACCCCGTACTGGAAGGAGGTCGACAAGCAGTTCGGCGAGCGCACCGGCAAGGCGGAGGGCGAGACCTTCAAGGACGCCGCCGCAGGCATCCCCCTCGGCCGCACGTCCGTCCCGGAGGACGTCGTCCCGCTCGCCATCTTCCTCGCGGGCCCCGGATCCAACTACATCACCGCCCAGACGTACAACGTCGAGGGCGGGATGGTGATGAGCTAGGAACGCCATGACAATCGACCTCTTCACCCCGGACTCCCTCCTCGGCGAGGCTCCGACCCTGCTCATCGGTGGGGAGTGGATCACCACCGACACCACCCGCGCGGTGGACAACCCCGCCACCGGCCAGGTGATCACCGAAGTCCCCGACGGCAGACCCGAACACGTCGACCGCACCCTGCAGGTGGCCGCCCGCGCACAGCGGGAGTGGGCGCGCCGGTCCTACGCCGATCGCGCGGCCGTCCTGGCGGAGGTCGTCCGGCAGGTGGACGCCCACGCCGAGGAACTCGCGCAGATCGTCGTCGCCGAGCAGGGCAAGACCATCACGGAGGCCCGCGGCGAGATCGGCGGCGTGAAGGCCTTCTTCGACTACTCCATCAGCCAGAAGTACCGCAACGTCGGCGAGCTCGCCGCCCCTGCCGCGCACGGGCAGCAGCTGGTCATCCGCGAGGAACCGGTCGGCATCGTCGCAGCGATCATCCCCTGGAACTTCCCCGCCGCCATCTTCGCGCGGAAGGCAGCCCCCGCGCTCATGGCAGGGAACGCCGTCGTCGTGAAACCCAGCGAGCTCACCCCCCTGTCCTCCCTGGCCCTGGCGCGGGTGTGCGAGCGGGCAGGGGTCCCGAGCGGGCTGATCAGCGTCATCACCGGGGCGGGGCGCGAGATCGGCACGGCCCTCGTGGAACATCCGCTCGTCGGCATGGTCACGGTCACCGGGTCCACCCGGGCCGGGCAGGAGATCCTCGCCACGGCGGCGAAGAAGATCATGCCCGTGTCCCTGGAGCTCGGCGGCAAGGCCCCGGTGATCGTCTTCGAGGACGCCGACCTGGACCTGGCCGTCCAGCAGGCCTTCGAGGCCCGCTTCTGGAACTGCGGCCAGGTCTGCACCTGCAACGAGCGCACCTACGTGCAGCGCGGCGTCTACGACCAGTTCGTGGAACGGTTCGTCGCCAAGGTCAGGGACCTCAAGGTGGGAGACCCGCTCGACGACGCCTCGCAGATGGGCCCGAAGATCTCGCAGCAGGAGTGGCAGAAGGTCAAGGACCACGTGGATGGCGCGGTGCAGGCCGGCGCGAAGCTGGAGATCGGCGGAGGCCGGCCCGAGGGCATGGAGGACGACGGCGGCTACTGGTTCGCTCCCACGGTGCTCACCGACGTCACGAACGACATGGACATCGTGCAGCAGGAGGTCTTCGGCCCGGTGCTGCCGATCGTGCCGTTCGACACGTACGAGGAGGTCATCGGGTTCGCCAACTCGACCATGTACGGGCTCACCTCCCACGTGTTCACCGAGAACATCCGGATCGCCATGTCGGCCACGGACGACCTGGAGTTCGGGGAGGTCTACATCAACAAGATCGGGCCCGAGGAGGTCCAGGGGTTCCACACCGGCTGGAAGATGTCCGGCCTCGGGGGCGACGACGGCGTCCACGGGTTCGAGCGGTACACCCGGCGGAAGACCGTCTACACGGACTACGCAGCCAACTCCTAGTCCGCCGTCGCTGCTCCAGGGGCCCCGTACCGGGGCCCCTGTGGCAGGGTTGTTGCAGTTGCCGGCTCCTCCCGAAAGTCCCACCCTCCATGAACTCCACATCGCGGCCGATGCGCACGCGGCTCATCGACGTCGCCAATGCGGCCGGGGTCACCAAATCGGTGGTCTCGCGCGCGCTCAACGGCGACGCCACCCTCAACATCCGCGGCGAGACGAGGCTGCGCATCTTCGAGGCGGCCGCGGCCCTCGCGTACGAGCCGCATGCCGGGGCGAAGGCCCTCGCCGGTGCCCGCACCCGTGCGCTCGCCCTGCTCATCCCCGACCTGACCAACGCCGTCTACGCCCGCATCGCCCGCGGCGCCTACCAGCGGGCACGCGAGCGCGGCTTCGTGGTGCTGCTCGCCGAGGACACCGAGAACTCGCGGACGCAGTCCGACTACACCGACCTCGTCGGGGCCGGCCGGGTGGAGGGCCTGCTGATCGCCTCGGCCCGCGAAGGACACCCGCTGCTGGAATCGGGCAGGCTCACGAACGTGCCCCACGTGTTCGTCAACCGCACGGTGTCCGGGTCCAACCGGAACGTCGGTGTGGACCTGACCGGGGCGAGCCGGATCGCCTTCGACTACCTCTTCGGCCTGGGACACCGGAACATGGGCCACATCTCCGGGCCGGGCGATCTGATGCCTGCCCGGGAGAGGGAGCGCGGGTTCCTCCTGGAGGCCGAGGGCGCCGACATCCCCACGCCCGCACTCGCCCGCCAGGAGTACAGCGAAGAGGGCGGCTTCCAGGCCGTCCATGAGCTCCTCACCGACAACCCCGCCATCACGGCCATCTACGCGGGGACCTTCAGCCAGTCCGTCGGCGCCCTGAAGGCGCTGAGGGTCCTCGGCCGGCGCGTCCCCGAGGACGTCTCGCTGCTCTCCTACGACGACCTCCCCCTGGCCGCGTACCTCGAGCCGTCGCTGACCACCATGGCGCTGCCGCTCCAGGAACTCGGCAGTGCCGCCATCGACGCCCTCCTCGACCAGTTGCAGGGCACCGAACCCCGGAACGTGGTCCTGCGGGGCCAGGCCACCATCATCGAACGGGATTCGACCGCGCCGCCGCGGCCGGCGCACTGATCGCATGGCCTTCGAGCGGTTCCCCATCCGACGACTCACCGAGCACCCCGCCAACCCGCTGGACCGGCGCATCTGGCCGGCCACCCTGGCCCCCGTCACGGACATCCTCGATCACGGCCTCGAGCTCGGTCCGGCCACCGTCCTGGTGGGGGAGAACGGGTCCGGGAAATCGACCATCATCGAAGCGATCGCCCTGGCGTACGGGCTCTCGCCCGAGGGAGGATCCACCGGGGCCCGGCACACGTCCCGGCCCACGGAGTCCGTCCTCGCCGATCACCTCCAGCTGGTCCGCAACGCGGGCACCACCCGGCGCGGGTACTTCCTGCGCGCCGAGACCATGCACGGGTTCTTCACGTACCTCGAGGCGAACCCCGGCAGCACCGGGACGGATGTCCCCTTCCACGAGATGTCCCACGGTGAATCGTTCCTCGAACTCGTGGTCGACAGGTTCCGCGGGCCCGGGCTGTGGGTGCTCGACGAGCCGGAGTCGGCGCTGTCCTTCTCCGGGTGCCTGGCGCTGCTCGGTGTCCTCAAGGAACTCGTGGCGTCCGGGAGGTCCCAGGTGGTCCTGTCCACCCACTCGCCCCTCCTGGCGGCCCTGCCCCAGGCGCAGATCCTCGAGGTCGGCAGCTGGGGCCTGCGCCCCCGCCGGTGGGAGGACCTGGGCCTCGTCACCGCCTGGCAGGCCTTCCTCGCCTCACCGGAGCGGTACCTCAGGCACCTCTAGCGGACGGGTCAGGACCACACGCCACGCCGAGCTGTCGCCCTCGCATAGGCTCCGAAGGACGACGCCGACCTGCCCAGGAGCTGCTCGACACCGACCCCGAGCGACGCGTTGCGCCCATCGAGGATCTCGGTGAAGAGGTACCCGAGAGGCTCGGCCTCCTCCACCGGTATGCCGTCCGCGGCCAGATCCGCGACGAAGGTCGGGACGTCGACGGCCTCGAAGACCACGCGCCGTCCGCCGGCGTCGCTGAGGGCCGCCGCCACGTCGGTGAAGGTCAGCAGCTCCGGGCCCGACAGCTCGTAGGTGGCATTCCCGGGATCCGGCCGGGTGAGTGCCTCGACCGCCGCGTCGGCGACGTCGTCCACGTCGACGAAGGCCTCGGGCACGTCCGAGGCCGGGAGCAGCAGGCGGCCCCGACGGACCGGCCCGGTGAGGAAGTGTTCCGAGAAGTTCTGCTGGAACCACGAACAGCGCAGCACCGTCGTCGGCACGCCGCCGTCCCGCAGGGCGGCTTCGCTCGCTCGCGCCCCCTCCTCTCCACGGCCGGAGAGCAGCACGAGCCGCTCGAGCCCCGCTGCGGCGGCCAGCCGACCGAGAGCTGCCATCTTCCCGGGCACACCGGGGAATCCCAGGTCGGGGGCGAAGCACACATACGCGGCGGTCGTCCCCTCGAGGGCCGCCGGCCAGGTGTCCGGTCGGTCCCAGTCGAAACCGGTACGGCGGGAGGCGAGCCGCGTGGGCACCCCTCGCGTGGTGAGTCGGTCATGGATGCGTGTTCCGGTGCGCCCTGCGCCTCCGAGAATGAGAATCGTCATGCATCCAGTCAAGCGCCGGCGTCCCGGACGCGGAATGGCCCGGACTCGTTGATCCCTTCGTCATCGTCTAGCCTGTGCGCCATGGATCCGTTGACGCACTTCCTCGATGGCCCCCGGGCCGTCCGGGCTTTCGCCCTGTCCATGCACATGAGCGCACCCTGGGGCGTCACGGTCCGCGACAACGCCGCGCTGACCGTCCTCGCCGTCACGCGGGGCCGGGCACGGATCGACGGCGTGCTGCTCGAGGAGGGCGACGTCGCCCTCGTCCGGGGCGGGGCACCGTACGAGGTGACCGACCCTGCCGGCAGTCGCCCCACGATCGTCATCGGTCCCGGCCAGCAGTGCACCACCCTCGACGGACACGACCTGCGGGAGGAGTTCCGGCGGGGCATCCGGCGATGGGGCAACACCGAGGACGGCGAGACGTCCCTGCTCGTGGGGACGTACGAACGGGCCGATCAGGCCGGCGGACTCGTCGCCCGCGCCCTCCCCCCACTCGCCGTCGTTCCACGCGAGGAGTCCGACGAGGCTCTCGTCGGACTCCTCGCCCGCGAACTGGCGTACGACGACCCCGCGGCGCAGGTCGTCGTGGACCGTCTCCTCGACGTCCTCGTGGTCAGCACCGTGCGCCGCTGGCTCGAGCGCCCCGACCCGTCCCGTGGGCCCACCTGGCTCACCTGCAGCGACCCTGTGGTCCTCGAGGCCCTGGAGCACCTGCACGCCTCACCCGGGATCCCCTGGACGGTCGGGAGCCTCGCCAGGGAGGTCCGCGTGTCACGGGCCTCCCTCGCCGCACGCTTCCGGGCTGGCGTCGGCGAACCGCCCATGAGCTATCTCACCCGGTGGCGGCTCACCCTCGCCGGGGATCTCCTGCAGACACCGCACACCACCATCTCGCAGATCGCCCGCACCGTCGGATACAGCAACGCCTTCTCCTTCAGCACGGCCTTCAAGCGACGCGTGGGAATCACCCCCACGGAGTTCCGCCACCACCGCCCTGCCCTCTCGGGCGGCGAGCTACCCCCGTACACTTCTTCCGTTCCCTGCTCCAGCCCATGAGATCCAGGAAGGTCACGCCATGAAGATTGCTGTTGCTGGTGGAACCGGGACGGTCGGACAGCACGTCGTCGCCGTCGCCAGGGAGGCGGGGCACGAGGTCCGCATCCTGTCCCGCTCGAAGGGCGTGGACCTCACCGCAGGTGAGGGTCTCCCCGGTGTCCTCGAGGGAACCGACGCCGTCATCGATGTCACCTCCACAGCCACGCAGTCGGGCCGCCGGTCGCGGGAGTTCTTCGCCGCCGTCACGGGCAATCTGCTGACTGCCGGGAAGATCGCCGCGGTGCCCCACCACCTCGCTCTCTCCATCGTCGGCAGTGACCGGGCGCCCTTCGGCTACTACGCGGGCAAGAAGGTGCAGGAGGACCTCGTGACGTCCGGCTCCGTGCCGTGGACGATCCTCAGATCGACCCAGTTCCACGAATTCGCCCGCCAGATCTATGGCCGGTTCGGTATCGGGCCGCTCCATCCGGTGCCGACCATGGTCTCGCAGCCCGTCGCGGCGCGCGAGGTGGCGCAGCGCCTGGTGTCCCTGGCCGAGGGAGGACCCGCAGGACGCCCGGCGGATCTGGCGGGGCCGGAAACCCTGCGCATGGTCGACATGGTGCGTGCCTACTCGTCGGCGCTCGGCCGCCGCGGCCTGATCCTGGAGTTCCCGCTGCCGGGAGCCTTCGGTAGGGCTCTGCGGGACGGGACCCTGCTGGCTCCTGGCTCCGCTGATCGCGGGACCCAGACCTACGCCGACTGGGCGTCGCGGCTCGGGCAGGCGTCCCGGGCCCTCTGAGGCGGGACAGGAGACCCTGGTTCATCTGCGCCCGCCGGGTCCCGATGGCTGCGGTGGTGCCCGGCCTGCAGCGGAGGCCGGGTGCCGGCGCGGTGGGTCCCGTGCCGCTCCGTCACCCCGACGCCCGGACCATCCCGGATGCCGCGAGTCCCGCGAGGTCGTTGAAGCTGTACAGGTGCAGCCCCGCGTAGCCGGCGCCGTCGAGTGCGGCCACCAGCGGTGCCGGATCGTAGGACGCCGAGGAGATGAGCTGCCGTACCACCGAGCCGGTCTCGCTGCCGCCGGACGAGCGCCGCAGGAAGCCGAGGGACTGCCCGACGCCGATGCTGCCGGCGAGCCGCAGCAGTCGCGCCACGCGGACGGGCCCGGGGACACCCGCCCAGACGGGCAGGTCGACGCCGGCGAGCCGGAGCCGGGAGGGGTAGGCGTGCAGGGTGTCCGGGGAGAAGCAGAGCTGCGTGACGCACCAGGACGCCAGGCCCTGCTTCGCGCGCAGCGTCCTCGCAAGCTCGTCCTCCGCCGTGCCCGGGTGGCCCTCGGGGTACACCGCGATGCCCATCCCGAGGGCGCCGCCGGAGAGGTCGGCGATGTCCTCCATGAGGGCACCGCTCCACGCGTAGGGTCCCGCGGTGGTGGCGGCATCCCCGCCGATCACGAAGACGTCGGCGATCCCTGCTCCGCGGCACGATGCCACATAGCGGCGGAGCTCCGCGCGGTCGGCGACGGACCGCGCGGCGAGGTGGGGGATCACCGTGTATCCGGCTTCGGCGAGGTCCACCGCCGTCGCGACCGCCTCCTGCGGGCCGTGGTGCGGCAGGCAGGTCACGGTCACGACGGCGGGGGCGGGCAGGGAGGTGCGGAGCCGCTGCACGAGACCCTCCGCCGGGACGACCTCCACCCGGACCGGCAGCCCGACCGTACTCAGGTCAGCACTCCACCACGTTGAGCGCCAGTCCGCCGCGCGCAGTCTCCTTGTACTTGTCCATCATGTCCGCGCCCGTCTCGCGCATCGTCTTGATGGCGACGTCGAGGGACACATGGTGCTGCCCGTCGCCGCGCACGGCCATGCGGGCCGCGGTGATGGCCTTCATGGCCCCGACGGCGTTCCGCTCGATGCAGGGGATCTGCACGAGACCGCCCACGGGATCGCACGTCAGGCCGAGGTTGTGCTCGATCCCGATCTCGGCCGCGTTCTCGACCTGCTCGGGGGTGCCGCCGAGCACCTCGGCCAGGGCTCCGGCCGCCATGGCGCAGGCGGAGCCCACTTCTCCCTGGCAGCCCACTTCGGCGCCCGAGATGGAGGCGTTGCGCTTGAACAGGGAGCCGATCGCCGTCGCGGCGAGCAGGAAGCGCACCACGCCGTCCTCATCGGCGCCCGGTACGAAGTCCACGTAGTACTTCAGGACCGCCGGGATGATCCCCGCCGCGCCGTTGGTCGGAGCGGTGACCACGCGGCCGCCGGCGGCGTTCTCCTCGTTGACCGCGAGGGCGAAGAGCGTGACCCACTCCATCGTGCCGAGCCGGTCGCTCGGGTCGTCGGCCTTCTCGAGCAGCTGTCGCTGCCGTTCGGCCCGGCGCCGCACGCTGAGGCCGCCGGGAAGGATCCCGCCCGTGGTGGTGCCGCGCCGGATGGTGTCCTGCATGACGGACCAGATCTCCAGCAGGCCCGCGCGCACCTCGGCCTCGGAGCGCCAGGACAATTCGTTGGCGAGGACGACGTCGGAGAAGGACCACCCGCTGGCCCGGCAGATGCCCAGCAGCTGCTCCGCGGTGTCGAAGGGATGGGAGAGCGGCACGGCTGTCAGGTCGGCGATCTCGGCCCCGATCTGGTCCTCGTCGAGGACGAAGCCACCGCCCACGGAAAAGTATTCCCGAGTACGTATTATTTCCCCCTCACCCGAATATGCCGAGAATCGCATGCCATTGGTGTGGAACTCGAGGCGTTGCCTGCGGTGCAGCACCACGTCCGTCCCGGGGTCGAACGGGATCGGGCGCTCCGCGGCGAGGTTCAGCGACCGGCACTCGCCGATGTAGGCGACGCGCGCGTCGGCGGATGTCGGATCCACGAGGTGCGGCTGCTCCCCCTCGAGGCCCAGCAGCACCGCCTTGACCGTGCCGTGGCCGTGGCCGGTCACGCCGAGGGACCCGAAGAGGTCCACCTGCACGCGGTGCACGGTGGGCAGGAGGCCGTCCATGCGGAGCAGTTCCGTGAAGAGGTAGGCGGCGGTCATCGGCCCGCCGGTGTGCGAGCTCGAGGGGCCGATGCCGATCTTGAAGAGATCGAAGGCGCTGATGGTCACTGCGCGGTACCGGCGGCCTTCTCGCGCCTGTAGAACGGCGTGGGGATCACGGTGAACGGTTCCGGGCGGCCGCGAAGGTCCACCTGCACCTCGGTGCCGATCGCGGCGTAGGCGGCATCCACGTAGGCGAGCGCCACGGGGTAACCGAGGGTGGGGCTCGGCAACCCCGACGTCACCGTACCCACGCGCGCGCCGTCGACGACGACGTCGTACCCGGCGCGCGCCGACCGGCGGCCGACGGCACGCAGGCCCACGAGGCGCCGTGCGGGCTCGACGGCCTTGAGCGGTTCGAGCACCGAGCGTCCCACGAAGTCGTCGGTCTTCTTGGTGCTGACCACGGGTCCGAGGCCGGCCTCGAACGGGTTGGTGTCGAGGCCGAGCTCGTGGCCGTACAGGGGCATGCCGGCCTCGAGGCGCAGGGAGTCGCGCGCGGCCAGACCGCAGGGCAGCAGCCCGTGCGCGTCCCCGGCCTTCAGCGCGGCGTCCCAGAGGCGGACGGCGAGGTTGCTGCCGATGAAGATCTCGAATCCGTCCTCGCCGGTGTAGCCGGTGCGTGCCAGCAGGACGGGGAGTCCCGCGAGCTCGAGTTCCACGGCGGCGTAGTACCCCAGGCCGCGGACGGCCTCGGCGTCGTCGGGGCGTGCGAGGTCCAGGAGCACCGCCTCGGCCGTGGGACCCTGCACGGCGATGAGCGCCGTGGCTTCGGACTGGTCCTCGACGGCGACGTCGAAGCCCTTGGACCGCTGGCGCAGCTCCTCCGCGACGACCTCGGCGTTGGAGGCGTTGGGTACCACGAGGAAGGAGTCCTCGGCGAGCCGGTACGTGATGAGGTCGTCGATCACCCCGCCCTCGGCGGTGCAGATCAGGGAGTACTTGGCCTTCCCGACGGCGATGACCGCCAGGTTGCCGACGAGGGCGTAGTTGAGGAACTCGGCGGCCTGGGGGCCGCTGACGAGGACCTCGCCCATGTGCGACAGGTCGAACAGACCCGCGGCCCTGCGGACGGTGTGGTGCTCCTCCAGTTCGCTCCGGTACTTCAGGGGCATCTGCCACCCCCCGAAGTCGGTGAAGGACGCGCCGTGCGCCTCGTGCTGCGTGTACAGGGCGGTGTGCTTGCTCAGCTCGCTCATGGGGCCGGGTTCCTAGTCTTCGAAGGCTTCGATGGGCGGGCAGGAGCAGACGAGGTTGCGGTCGCCGTGGGCCCCGTCGATCCTGCGCACCGGCGGGAAGTACTTGTCGTGGCGGAGGCTCCGCAGCGGATAGGCAGCGAGCTCGCGGGGGTAGGCCTGCGTCCACTCGTCGCCGATGAGCACCTGCGCCGTGTGTGGCGCCTGACGCAGCGGGCTCTCCTCGATGCTGAACTCTCCCGAGGCCACGCGGTCGATCTCTCCCTTGATGGCGATCATCGCGTCGACGAAGCGGTCCAGCTCGGCGAGGTCCTCGGACTCCGTCGGTTCGACCATGAGCGTGCCTGCCACGGGGAAGGACAGCGTGGGGGCGTGGAAGCCGTAGTCGATCAGGCGCTTGGCGACGTCCTCGGCCGTCACGCCGGTGGCGGCGGTGAGCGGGCGCAGGTCCAGGATGCACTCGTGCGCCACGAGGCCCTGCGCGCCGGTGTAGAGCACGGGGAAGTGCTCGGTGAGGCGTGCGGCCACGTAGTTGGCGGCGAGCAGGGCGTGCGCCGTCGCGCTCGTGAGACCCTCGGAGCCCATCAGGGCGACGTACGCCCAGGAGATCGGCAGGACGCCGGCGGATCCGTACATCGACCCGGAGACGGGCGTGCCGCCCTCGGCGTCGGGTCCGCCGTCCGTGGCGATGTCACGGTTCGCGTCGCCCGGCAGGAACGGCGCGAGATGCGCGGCCACGGCCACGGGACCGACGCCGGGTCCGCCGCCGCCGTGGGGGATGCAGAAGGTCTTGTGGAGGTTCAGGTGGGAGACGTCGCCGCCGAACTCGCCGGGCTGGGCGAGGCCCACGAGCGCGTTGAGGTTGGCGCCGTCGATGTAGACCTGGCCGCCGGCGTCGTGCACCTTCTCGCAGACCCAGCGCACGTCCTCCTCGAAGACGCCGTGCGTGGAGGGGTAGGTGATCATGATGGCCGAGAGGTTCCCGGCGTGCTGTTCGATCTTGGCCAGCAGGTCGTCGTGGTCGATGTTGCCGTTCGGAGCGGTGCCGACGACGACCACCTTCATGCCGGCCAGCACCGCGGAGGCCGCGTTGGTGCCGTGTGCGGAGGACGGGATGAGGCAGACGGTGCGGTTCTCGTCGCCGCGCGAGCGGTGGTAGCCGCGGATGGCGAGGAGACCGGCGAGTTCGCCCTGCGAGCCGGCGTTCGGCTGGAGGGACACGCGCGCGTAGCCCGTGATCTCGGCGAGGCGGTCCTCGAGGTCGGTGATCAGTTCGCGCCAGCCCTCGGTCTGGCTCTCGGGCGCGAACGGGTGGATCGAGGCGAACTCGGGCCAGGAGATGGACTCCATCTCCACGGTGGCGTTGAGCTTCATCGTGCAGGAGCCCAGCGGGATCATGGTGCGGTCCAGGGCGAGGTCCTTGTCGGAGAGCCGGCGCAGGTACCGGAGCATCGCGGTCTCCGAGCGGTGCCGCGAGAACACGGGGTGCGTCATGAACGAGGACGTGCGGTGCAGTTCCTCGGGGATCCGCTCGCCCGCGTTCCGGTCCGCCGTGGCGTCGGCGGTCCCGCCGAACACGCCGGCGACCGCCGCGATGTGCTCCGGGGTCGTGGTCTCGTCGCAGGAGATGCCGAGGTGGTCGGCGTCCACCCGGCGGAGGTTGTAGCCCTGCGCCTCGGCGGCGTCCGCGTACTCGGCGGCCCGACCCGGAACGCGGACCAGGAGGGTGTCGAAGAACGCGGCATGCACGACCTCTGCGTCGGTCCCCTCCAGGGCGGCGGCGAGCGCGACGGCGCGCCGGTGCGTGGTGCGGGCGATCGCCGTGAGGCCTTCGGGGCCGTGGTACACGGCGTACATGGACGCGACGATCGCGAGGAGCGCCTGCGCGGTGCAGATGTTGCTCGTGGCCTTCTCGCGGCGGATGTGCTGCTCGCGGGTCTGCAGGGCGAGGCGGTAGGCGGGGGCGCCGTCGGCGTCCTTGGAGACGCCCACGAGGCGGCCGGGCAGCATGCGCTCGAGGCCCTTGCGCACGGCCATGTAGGCGGCGTGCGGGCCGCCGAAGAAGAGCGGGACGCCGAAGCGCTGGGCGGAGCCGACGGCGATGTCCGCGCCCTGCTCGCCCGGGGCGGTGACGAGCGTCAGGGACAGGAGGTCCGCGGCGACCGTGACGAGGGCACCGCGCTCCTTGGCGGAGGCGATGACGGCGGCGTGGTTCCGGAGGGCGCCCGAGGCACCCGGCTGCTGGAGGACGACGCCGTTGATGTCGCCGTCAGGCAGGCCGGCGGAGAGATCGGTGACCTCCACCTCGAAGCCGAGCGCCTCGGCGCGGCCACGGACGACGGCGACGGTCTGCGGCAGGGCGTCGGCGTCGATGACGGTACGGCCCTTGTTCCTGCCGGAGCGGCGCATGAGGAGCACGGCCTCGGCCACGGCGGAGGCCTCGTCGAGCAGGGAGGCGTTGGCGATGTCCAGGGCCGTGAGATCCTGCACCATGGTCTGGAAGTTCAGGAGCGCCTCGAGCCGGCCCTGGGAGATCTCCGGCTGGTAGGGCGTGTACGCGGTGTACCAGGCGGGGGATTCGAGGACGTTGCGGCGGATGACCGGCGGCGTGATCGTGTCGAAGTAGCCCTGGCCGATCATCTGGACCGCGGTGCGGTTGCGGCCGGCGATGCGCCGGAGCTGCGCCAGCACCTCGGTCTCGCTCAGGGCCGCGGGCAGATCGAGGGCCCTGTCCAGGCGGATGCTGGCGGGGACCGCCAGGTCCACGAGCTTCTCCAGGGTGGGGTAGCCGAGGACCTCGAGCATCTTCCCGGCGTCGGACGTGCGGGGCCCGATGTGGCGGTCGGCGAAGGTGGAGGCGGTGCCGGAGACGGAGCCGGTGGTGCCGGGTGCCGTGTCGGGGGTTGCGGTCATGGGAACTCCGTACGTCGGGTGGCAACGCGGTCGCGCGTGCCAGGTCGGGTTCCTCCCCGCTCTGTGTGGGACCTGAGAGTTTCCGCAGGGCTCCGCGCCTGCTTGCACCGTCGGTGAGCGCCGGATCATGCCGGGGCTGCTTTCCAGAGTTGCCTAGCCGCAGCGGTACGTTCGCCTGAGAGATTCCTGGGGAGGATTTGCTCCTACGGCGCCTACCGGTGTTGAGTCAACGGCAGAACTCTCCCGCTGCAGATCGATGGCGTATTCAGTTGGGATGTGCGGCTGTGAGCCGCCCCACAGCTTACCGCGCGGAGCGGACGCGAGGCAAAGGTACCCGGCCCGTCGGCGGAACACTACCCGGGGCCGCAGTGCGGGGGAAGGTTTGCACACAAAGCCGGGCCGGACGGTCCGTACCGGCGGAACCGGCGCTAGCGTGGGATCAACAGCACCTCCCGCACCAGGAGTATCGATGATGATCCCCCGCTTCCGCTCCGCCGCCGTCGTCCTCCTGCTCGCGGGCGCCCTGCTGTCCGCCCCTCCGGCAGGTGCTGCGGCACCCTCCTACGTGGCCCTCGGCGATTCCTACTCCTCGGGCACGGGGACGCGGGCGTACCTCGCGGACGGCTCGTCCTGCCGGCGCTCGGTGTACGCGTACCCCTCGCTGGTCGCGAGCGCCAAGGGGTACGCCCTGAACTTCCGCGCGTGCTCCGGGGCCACCGTCCCCGACGTCGTCGCGACCCAGCTCGGCGCCCTGACCCCCACGACGGCGTACGTCTCGCTGAGCGTCGGCGGGAACGACGCCGCCTTCGTGGATGTGCTGACCGAATGCGCGAAACCCGCCTGGATGAGCGACTGCACCGCCGCGATCGACCGGGCACAGGCCGTCATCACCGGAGCCCTCCCGGGGAGGCTGGCCTCGCTCTACCGGCAGGTCCGCGCGCGGGCGCCCCAAGCGAGGGTCGCCGTCGCCGGCTATCCGCGGATCTTCAACGGCGAGGACTGCAACGCGGCCACCTGGTTCTCCCCCGAGGAGGAGGCGCGCCTGAACGCGACGGCGGACCTGCTGAACCGGACGACGGCGATGGCCGCTGCGGCGGCCGGCTTCACCTTCCGTGCCCCCGCCTTCACCGGTCATGCGGTGTGCGACGACGTCGAATGGATCAACGGGCTCTCGAACCCCGTCTCGGACTCCTACCACCCGAACCGGGCAGGGCACGCCTCGGGCTACGTCCCGCTCATGGGCGCAGCGCTGACCGGGAGTGCCGTGGCCGTCACGCAGGACACCCTGCAATCCGCCGAACTCTCCGCGCCCGAGCTCACACAGCAGCAGGGCGCCTACGCCGTGCAGGACGCCGGGATCCGGCCGGAACGGTTCGTGCTGCCCGACCTGAAGAGCCCGGCCGCCCGGGCAGCGGCGGCGCGTGCCGGGGTGGATCTCGCGGATCCCGCGAGCGTCGACCGGGCGGACCGTACGGCGGAGGCCCGGCAGCTCAGCCGCTAGTGCCCGGCTCCGGAGCGATGGGTTCCGGGGCCGCCGCGTTCCGCCGGCTCGTCTACGCCCGCCCCACGGGCATCGGCCACCCCGCATCGAAGCAGGCACGACGAGCCCACCCTCCTCGGCCTCGGCGCGATGCATACATATGCATGGAATAACGGGCGGGCGCGGTCGGTTCCAGTATCAGGCCCAGGGTGGGTCCGATCGTCGGAGTACGGGAGCACAACCATGACACGCGAACTGGAACTCGGTCTCGACACCTTCGGGGATGTCACGCGCGGGGAGGACGGCAGGCCGCTCCCCTACCCGCAGGTCATCCGCAACGTCATCGCCGAGGCCGTCCTGGCCGACGAGGTCGGCGTCGACTTCATCGGGATCGGCGAGCACCACCGCGACGACTTCGCCGTCTCCGCCCCTGAGACCGTCCTCGCCGCCATCGCCGGGAAGACCGAGCGCATCCGCCTCGGCTCCGCCGTCACCGTCCTCAGTTCCGATGACCCGGTGCGCGTCTACCAGCGCTTCGCCACGCTCGACGCCGCATCCGACGGCCGAGCCGAGGTGATCCTCGGGCGCGGGTCCTTCACCGAGTCCTTCCCCCTCTTCGGCTACGACCTCTCCGACTACGAGCGGCTCTTCGAGGAGAAACTCGACCTGTTCTCGGAGCTGATCAAGGAGGGCCCCGTGACCTGGTCGGGCAGCACACGGCCGGGGCTCGAGGGCCACGAGGTGTACCCGAAGACCGAGGGAGGGCGCCTGAAGACGTGGATCGGCGTCGGCGGCAGTCCCGAGTCCGTGGTGCGTGCCGCGCGCTACGGCATGCCCCTGATGCTCGCGATCATCGGCGGCGACCCCGCCCGCTTCGCCCCCTACGTCGACCTCTACCACCGGGCGCTCACCCAGCTCGGGCAGCCGACCCTGCCCATCGGCGTCCACTCCCCGGGATACATCGCGGACTCGGACGAGCAGGCCCGCGAGGAGCTGTGGCCCGACAACCGCATCATGCGTGACCGCATCGGCCGCGAGCGCGGCTGGGGTCCGACGACGCGCGCCGAGTTCGATCAGGAAGCCGATTCCGGTTCGCTCTACGTCGGCTCGCCGGAGACGGTCGCGAAGAAGATCGCGGCGACGGCGCGGACTCTCGGGATCGACCGCTTCGACATGAAGTACAGCGCGGGTCCCCTGCCGCACGAGAAGCTCATGCACAGCATCGAGCTGTACGGCACGAAGGTCATCCCGCTCGTGCGGGAGATGCTCGCGTAGAGCGCGCAGGGGTTCCCGCGGCTTCGCTCTTTCTTCGGGTTTCTTTCGCACTTCGGGCACGTCGCGATTGAGCGCAGCCGAGGAGAGTGGACTCCAGGAGTGCAGCACTCCGTGATCCTCCCGCCGGTTCCGGTCCGTCCACCGGGACCGGCGGGCAGCGTCAGCAGGAACCAGCGGCAGTACCGAAGGAGCAGGCGTGACGACGATCGACCTCCCGTCCATCACCCCCGGGGTGCGGGCCGCCCGGCAGGCGCGCCACGCCGTAGCACCCGTCACGTCCATCGCCCCCGCTGCGGCAGAGCGCCCGACCCTCCCGCAGCGCCTCGCGAGTCTCCTCGGCACCGTGTTCATGGTGATCGCCGTCGTCGCGGTCCTGTTCTTCGCGATCGGCCCCCGGTTCTTCGGCTACCAGACCGCCACCATGCTCACCGGCAGCATGGCGCCGGAGATCGTCCCGGGCGACGTGGTGGTCACCACGCTGCAGCCCGTCGACGGGATCGCCGTCGGAGACGTCATCAGCTACCACATCCCCGTCGAGGACCACCGCGTGGAGACCCACCGCGTGGTCGAGGTCGTCCAGGGAGCCGACGGCACCACCGCCGTGCGCACCAAGGGGGACGCCAACGAGTCCGTGGACCCGTGGCTCGCGACGCTCGACGGCGATTCCGTCTACGAGGTCGCAGCCGTGATCCCGCAGGTCGGCAACGCGATCCGCGCCCTCCGTACCCCCCTGGTCAGCCACGTCCTGGTCTACGGCATCCCCGCCGTGCTCGTCGGGGCCCTGCTCCTCATGATCTGGTCCCGTCCCGACGGCGCCGACGATGCAGACGCCGCGGACGACCCCGCGGCCGGCCTCGGGGTTCCGCGTCCCGCGACCGGGAGCCCGGACGTGCCCACGCTCGACCGGTCGATCCTCGAGAACCTCGGTGAGGAGCTGTCCAACCAGGCGGGTGCACTGCAGTTCGCGGACTCGTTCGTGGACCTGCTGCCGCAGCGGATCACCGCCATCGAGGACGCCTTCACCGCCCGCGACGCCGACGCCGCCGTCGTGGCGCTGCTCAGCCTCACCGTCAGCGCCTCGATGGTCGGTGCAGGCCGGCTCGAGGAGGGCTCGGCGGCCGCCATGGAGGTCATCGACCAGCCCCGCGAACACGCGGCGGTCGTCGCCCGCCTGCGGGTCCTGGCCAGGGAGTTTCAGGCCGCGCTGGGCGGCATCATCCGGTAGCCGACCCCGCGGACCGTGCGGATGAAGCGGGGGGCCTTGGTGTCCTCTCCCAGCTTCTTGCGCAGGTTCCGGATGTGCACCTCCACGAGGTGCTGGTCGTTGACCCAACCGTCGCCCCAGATGCGGGAGAGCAGCGTCTCGCGCTGCCAGACGCGGCGCGGCCCCGAGACGAGCGTCGCCAGGAGATCGAACTCGATCCGCGTGAGCGGCAGCTCGACGCCGTCGAGCATGGCGATCCGGCCCTCGGCGTCGATGGTGATGGGTCCGTGCGTCAGCAGGTTCTCGGCCTGAGCAGGAGGCGCGGCGACCGCCGTCGCCACGGCGCCGGACAGCGGTGCCTCCGTGTCCTCCGTACCCGCCGAGAGCTGCGACCTGCCCTGGCCCGTGCTCCGCGGCCGGCGGAACATGGCGTTGACGCGGGCGCCGACCTCCCGCGGGCTGAACGGCTTGACGACGAAGTCGTCCGCCCCGATCTCGAGGCCGATGAGGCGGTCGATCTCGTCCTGCCTCGCGGTGATCATGACCACGTACGCGTCGGTGAGCGGCCGGATCTGACGGCACACCTCCACGCCGTCGATGTCCGGCAGGTTCAGGTCGAGGGTCACCAGATCGGGGCGGCGTTCCCGCACGAGCGCGACGCCCTGGCGCCCGTTCTCGGCTTCGATGGTGGTGAAGCCGTTCATGCCCAGGGTCATCACCAGCAGCTGCCGCACGTCGGCGTCGTCTTCGATGATGAGTGCAACGCGCGCATGAGGGTCGGGTGTCATGGGTACCACACTGCCAGATGTTGGATCGACCACCGAGCTCATCGGGGCCGGTGGGGCGTATATCCAGCCGATCCGCCATCCCCACCGGCCGTGCGGGCGGGCCCGCACCCTCTCATGTGCGTGCTACCCGCGGGCCGTGCGCTCCGATCCAGGCCGAGACCTCCCCCGCGGGAAGCGGCTCGGAGATATGGAAACCCTGGGCGAAATCGCACCCCTGCGCCCGCAGGTCCTCCTGCGTCCGATCGTCACCGACGCCTTCGGCCACCACCCGGAGACCCAGACTGTGGGCCAGGTCGATGATCGACCCCACCAGCCCGATGGCACGCTGGTCCTGCTGCATCGCGATGACGAAGGACCGGTCGAGTTTCAGTTCGTCGACGGGCAGGTCCCGCAGGTAGGCCAGGGAGCTGTAGCCGGTCCCGAAGTCGTCGATGGAGATCTGGATGCCCTCCGCGCGGAGCTGCGCGAGAATCGCGGCGGTGCCGGTCGGTGTGGACATGAGCACGTCCTCGGTGATCTCGAGCATGATGCCCGACGGCGGCACGTCGTGCTGTCCGAGGAGCGTGAGGATCTGGTGGGGCAGGCACGAGAGGATGCAGGAGCCCGACAGGTTGACCGCGACGGTCACGTCGAGGCCTTCGGCCCGCCACCGCGCGACCCGGCGGATGGCCCGCTCGAGCACGAGTCCTGACAGCGCGGGCATCAGCCCGGCCTCCTCGGCAAGGGGCAGGAACGCGTCCGGGGAGAGGCGCCCCCGCGTCGGATGGTTCCAGCGCAGCAGCGCCTCGACGCCCACGACGCGGTCGTCGGACAGGCGCACCTTCGGCTGGTAGTGCAGCTCGAACTCGTTCCCGGCCAGCGCCGTCCGCAGTTCCTGGACCGTCCGCAGCCGCAGCTCGCCGTCGTCGTCGTCCGTCACGTCGTACACGTGGTGCCCGCTCCGCCCGGACTTGGCGCGGAACATCGCGATATCCGCCTTGCGCATGAGCAGGCCCATGTCGGTGCCGTGCTCCGGCATCAGGGCTATCCCGATGCTGGCGCTGACCTGCAGGGACGTGCTGCCCACCAGCACGGGCTCGGCGAGTTCCGTTGCAAGCCGCAGTGCGGCCGCCACTGCCTCCGCCTCCGTCACGCCCTCGAGGAACACCGCGAACTCGTCCCCGCCCAGCCGCGCGAGCAGGTCGCCCGGCCGCAACTGCGCCGCGAAGCGCCCGCCGACCTGCACGAGGAGTGCGTCCCCCACGTCGTGCCCGAGTGCGTCGTTGACGTGCTTGAAGCGGTCGAGGTCGAGCAGGAAGAGGGCACCGGTGCTGCCGCCGGCGAGCCGCACCGGCACATCGGTGAGCAGGGCCCGGCGATTGGGGAGGCCCGTCAGCTCGTCGGTCCTCGAGAGCACCACGAGCATCCGGTTCCGGAAGGCCAGCGGGACCACGGCGAGGGCGAGCGTCGAGGCGGCGAAGAGCACGGCGAGGAGCGGGATGCGCGTCTGGCTGCCGACGACCAGGACGGCGAGCGCTACCGCCGTGGACACGACGGGCGCCGCGAGTTCGGGGACACCGCGGCGCTGGTGGAGCGCCGCCCGGCCGGTGTCCGCGGCGCCGTCCACCCAGACGGCGATCGCGATGACGCCCGCCACCCACCCGATGTCGATGATCGAGCCGACGGCGTAGTCCTGCATGCCCAGTGCGTAGGCGACGTCCGCGGCCGAGAACGCGATCATGCCGCCGATGAGGACGGGCCAGCGGGGGCCGATGTCCAGACCCCGTGAGGCGAGGATGCCGCCGATGGCGGTGATGAGGAGGAGGTCGAGGAGCGGGTAGACGACGGCGACGATCACCTCGAACGTGGTGCCGGCCGCGGCCGACGCGGTGAGGAGCGGCGCGAGGATCAGGGCCATGATCGACGCGGCGCCCAGCGCCCCGACGACACTCTCGAGCAGCAGCGGCCAGAGCATGCTCCTCAGCTTGCGGACCACCACCACGCCGAGCGCCCCGAGCATGAGCGGGTAGAAGGCCAGATACGCCACATCCGCGAAGGAGGCGTAGGTCAGGGCGTCCTCGCCTGCCAGCGAGGCCGCATAGTAGGCGTCCCCGACGGTGTAGGCGGTGACAGCAGCACCGCCGAGCAGGATCTGGGGTTTCGCGAACCTGGTCCGCACCGCTGCACTGACGCACAGGCCCACGCCGGCCAGCTCCGTCAGGATGGACAGCCAGCCGTCCATGAGCGGGTCGAAGGTCTCGGGATCACCGAGGAGGAGCCCCGCGGCATAGATGGTCAGGAGGAGGAGCATCCCGGCCATCAGCGGCCTGACATGGCCCGGTCGCGCGGTGGGGCGCCTGTCGGCGCGGGCATCGTCGCGCCGCATGCCACTCCCGTCCTCGCTGTGCTCCTGGTGTCGACAGCATAGGCGGGCGTCGCGGGACCCGAAGGGATCTTCGGTCCCCGGTAACCGTATCCTGCGATAATACTTGGCTTGGGGCAACAATTCCCCGCCGTCGGTACCCTCTTCCTATGCCCAACATCGTCGACCAACTCCGCATGGTGCCCGAAGTGGCCCGCCTCGCCAAACTGGCGCCGCGCGATCCGGTCACGGCATGGGAGGGGTACTGGAGCCGCGTGCGGACCACCGGAACGCAGGGCGAAGTGCTGTGGGACGCGGAGATCGGTGCGGAGGCCGAGCAGTACGCGCACGCCGTCGACGGCTTCATGGACCGCGGTCTGCCCGTCATCGACGTGGGCTGCGGCAACGGGCGGTGGACACGCTGGCTGGCGGGCAGCTTCCCCTCGGCCCTCGGCGTCGACGTCGCCGACAGCGCCGTCGAGCGCGCGGCAACCGAATCCGCCGATCTGCCGACGGTCTCCTTCCGGACGCTCGACCTCACGGCGCCGGGCGCGGGCAGGCTGCTGCAGGAGGAGCACGGCGAGGCGAACGTCTTCGTCCGGGGCGTCTTCCACGTGCTGCGTCCACGGCAGCGGAAGGATCTCGGCAGGAACCTCCGGGACATCGTGGGCAGCCGGGGGCGCGTCCTGCTGACCGAGACCAACTTCCGCGGGAACCCCCTGTCCTACATGCACAGCCTCGGCGCGAGGCCGGGGAGCATCCCGGCCCCGCTCCGCCGGGCGATCGGCGGCATCCCGGTGCCGGGACACTTCGGGCCCGCCGAGCGCCGCGCCGCGTTCCCCGACGGCTCCTGGACGGTGCTCGCGGACGGCCCCGTCATCATCGAGGCCGTGCCGATGAGCGGGCGGACCAGCACCGGCATCCCCGGATACTTCGCTATGCTGGACGCTCGCTGATCCTCGGTCTCACAGGGAACGCACGGCCCCCGGCCCGGAAGTCTCAGCGCCGTCAGGAGATGGGCCATGACCGCACGACCGATCGGGGGCGGCAAGGCCACGCTCGTGCTACTGCCCAACGGCATCCTCCACCTCGAGTGGGACAAGGACTGCACCATCACCGCGGAGGACGCCGAGTCGGCCATGGCGGCCGTCAACGGGCTGGCCGGCGGGGAGGGACACCCCATGCTCGTCGACATGGAGACCACGCGGACCGTCACCCGGGAAGCCCGTGCGGTGTTCGCGATCCCCTGCGCCGCATCGCGGATCGCCCTGCTGGGCTCGTCGCCCGTGGACAGGATGATCGCGAACTTCTTCCTCGGCGTGAACTCGCCTCCCTGCCCCACCCGGTTCTTCACCTCGAGGTACCTGGCGGTCGCCTGGCTGCAGGGCGCGGCGCACGAGCACCCCGCCAGCGCCTGACGCGCCGACGCCGCCTAGCCGAGGTGGACTGCCTCGTTCGACGTCGTGAACGCGTCCCGCGGCACATTGATCATGAACCAGGCGACCGGTGACGCGAGCGCCAGGGCGATCGCGGCTGCGAGGAAGACCACGGAGTAGCCGTCCACGAGGGGCTGCAGCCCGCCCTCAGCACCCGCTGCGCTTCCCGCGCCCACCGTGTACAGCGCCGTGAAGACCGCCGTGCCGATGGATCCGCCGATCTGCTGGGTCGCGGTGACCGCGGCGCTGGCGACTCCGGCGTCGCGCGGGGCGATACCGAGGAGGGCGACGTTCTGGAGCGGAACGAAGACGAGGGCGAGGCCGATGCCGAGGAGGATCTGGGCGGGGAGCACCTCGAGCACGTACGAGCCGCCCACCGTGATGCGGCTCAGCAGGAGCAGCCCGGCGGCGGCGATCAGGGGACCGGCCGCCATGAGGATGCGGGGACCGACCGTGGGCAGGAGCCGTGAGACGATGCCCGCGGACACGATGATGGCGGCCGTCATGGGCAGGGACGCCAGGCCGGACACGAGTGGACTCATACCGAGGACGATCTGGAAGTGGAGCGTCAGGTAGAGCAGCGCGCCCAGCAGCGCGGCTCCGACCGCCACGGAGGACAGGTACGCGCCGGCGCGTGCGCGGTTCGTGATGATGCGCAGCGGGAGCAGGGCATGCGCCGACCGGGACTCGACGAGGACGAAGAGGGCCAGCAGGACCACACCGAGGGCGAGGAAGCCGAGGGTGTCGGCCCGGATCCAGCCGGCCTCGGCCCGGGAGAAGCCGTACACCACGGAGGCGAGGCCGAGGCTGACGAGGACGGCGCCCGGTACGTCGTAGCGGGTGCTCCCGTCGGCACGGCTCTCCCTGAGCACCGGGATACCGACGGCAAGGGCCACGACGGCGATCGGCACGTTCACGAGCAGGCACCAGTGCCAGCTGAAGTATTCGGTCAGCACGCCGCCGAGCAGCAGGCCGACGGCGGCCCCGCCACCGGCGATCGTCCCGTACACCGCGAAGGCCCGCACACGGTCCCTGCCGCCCGGGAAGGTCACCGACAGGATGGCCAGCGCCGCGGGAGCCAGCAGTGCCGCGAAGGCTCCCTGGAGGCCGCGGGCCACGAGCAGCATCTCGCCCGAGGTCGCGATGCCGCCGAGGGCGGACGCGAGCGCGAAGCCGCCCATGCCGATGAGGAACGACCGCTTCCTGCCCCAGAAATCGGCGATGCGGCCGCCGAGGAGGAGGAGGGCGCCGAAGGTGAGGGCGTACAGGGTCACCACCCAGCTGCGGTCGCCGTCGGACATGCCGAGCTCCGCCTGCGCCTGCGGCAGGGCGATGTTGACGATCGTCCCGTCGAGGACGACGGTGAGCTGGGCGAGCGCGACGATGGCGAGCACGAGCCAGCGGTTGGCGGGGACCTTGGGGGCGGCGGCGCCCTCGAGGGTGGATGCGCCGGGCGAGCCCGGAGTGGGGACGGACATGGATCTCCTCGTAGTGGTGTCGCCTCAGACAGTAGGGTGGGCGCGTTCGCAAAGTCAAACGAACTAGTTCGTTTGGGTATACTCGAGGAATGCACCCGACGACGGACGTACGCTCCCGCATCCTCCTGGCGGCGCGGTCCGAGTTCGCCACCTACGGGCTGGCCGGGGCGAGGATCGACCGCATCGCGAAGGCGGCCTCGGCCAGCAAGGAGCGCCTGTACGCGCACTTCGCCGACAAGGCCGCCCTGTTCCAGGCCGTCCTCGACGCCAATGCCGCCGAGTTCCACGAGGCCGTGGCGCTCGACCCCGCCGACGTCCCGGCGTTCGTGGGGGCCGTCTTCGACCACGCGCACGAGCACCCGGACATCCTGCGCATGCTCACCTGGGCGCGGCTCGAGGGGATCGACTACGACCTCCCGGGCGGTGCCGGGCCGGACGCCAAACTGGCCGCCGTGCGGAGGGCACAGGATCTCGGCCACATCGATGCGTCCTGGACGCCGGAGGAGTTGCTCCCCATCCTCTTCGGCATCGCGCAGGCCTGGGTGCAGGCCCCCCTCGTCGCGCACCGCAGCGCCGCCGAGACGCCGCTGTCGGCGCACCGCGCCTCCGCGGTGGAGGCGGCCCGGAGGGTCCTCGGACGCACCGCCTGAGCCGGTCGCGACGCGCCGTAGGACCAGGACTCCAGGAGCCGGAACCCTACGTGGTCACCCGCCCGACCCGGGGAGCCTCCCCGGATCAGGGCCGCAGTCCCAGGGCGGGCACGGGCAGCCCGAACTCGCGCTTCAGCGCGAGCCTCGCCGCAGCGAGGCCGGCCATGCCGTGGACGCCCGGCCCGGGCGGCGTGGACTGGGAACACAGGTAGACGCCCTTGATCGGGGTCGCCCAGGGCTGCAGGGACGGCACTGGCCGGGCGACGATCTGGCGCAGGTTCACGGCGCCGCTGCTGAAGTCGCCGCCCACGTAGTTGGCGTTGTAGGCCTCGAGCGCGCTCGCCGTCGTGGTGTAGCTCCGGACGACGACGTCCCGGAAGCCGGGGGCGAACCGCTCGATCTGCGCGGTGATGGCTTCGGCCATGTCCCGCGTGGAGCCGCGCGGGACGTGGCAGTAGGTCCAGAGCGTGTGCCGGCCCTCCGGCGCGCGGGTGGGGTCGAACGACGACGGCTGCGACAGGAGGACGTAGGGGCTGTCCGGGTGCGTGCCCTGCCTGACCTGCTTCTCGCCGGCCGCGATCTCCTCGCGCGTCCCGCCGAGGTGCGCCGTACCCGCCCGGTGCAGTTCGGGGTGTGTCCAGGGCACGGGACCGGACAGGATGAAGTCCACCTTGCAGGCCGCGTTGCCGTAGGTGAAGGCGGACAGGGCGGCCGCGTAGGCCGCCGGGAGCCGGCCGCGGGACATCGACTGGAAGGTCTTCGGTGCCACGTCGAGGAGGACCGCGCGTGCGTCCGACACCTCGCCGAGGGTCTCGATCCTGCTGCCCGTCACGATCTCGCCGCCGTGCTCCCGCAGATCGAGGGCCAGCGCGTCGGCGATGGACTGCGAGCCGCCGACGGGGATGGGCCACCCGACCGTGTGCGCGAGGAGGTTCAGCACCAGGCCGGCCCCGGCACCGGTCAGCGAGGGCAGCGTCCCCACGGGGTGCGCCATGACGCCGGTGACCAGGGCCCGGGCCTCGTCGGTGCTGAAGCGGCGGTTCCAGGAGGGAAGCCCCTGGTCGAGCACGGCGAGGCCGAAGCGCACGGCCGCCCCGGGCTTCTTCGGGATGCGCAGCACGGAGTTCAGCGTGAAGGCGAGGATGCCCTGCTCCCGTCCGGTGAGCGGCCCCAGGAGCCGGCGGTAGGCTTCGCCGTCCACCCCGAGCCCCGCGACGGTGTGCTCCAGGCTCCGGTAGGCAACCCCCGCCCGGCCGCCGTCCAGCGGATGGGCGAAGGAGACCTCGGGGACCGCGAAGCCGATGCGCCGGCTCAGCTCGAAGTCTTGGAAGAACGGCGAGGCGAGGGCCATCGGGTGGACGGCGGAGCAGAAGTCGTGGAGATGCTCCTCGTCCATGAGCCGGAGGGACCGCGAGCCGCCGCCGATCGTCGGCGCGGACTCGTGGATGCGCACCGAGAGTCCGGCGCGCGCCATGACGACGGCGGCTGCGAGTCCGTTCGGGCCCGCACCGACGACCACGACATCTGGCATGAGGCTTCCTCTCCCGCCCGCCGGGGTCCGTCCCCGCCGGGCCCTGCTAGCTGTGCCCGGCGGACGCGCCGACCGCGCCCCGCCTCCCCCCGATCCGCCACGCGAGACCCGTTGCGCGCCGGACGGCGGCACGCGCGGCCGCCGGCGCCGCGCGGCGCGTGGCGAGCAGCGAGGCGACGGCGGTGTAGCGCACGGGATCCAGGGGGATGTCGTAGGTGGTGGGGACCACCACCACGTTCTTCGAGAAGTTGCGCTTGAAGGTGGTGACGTTCGCGAGCCCGGGGTAGTTCTCGCTGGCGATCCCCGTCAGCCCGCAGGCCGTGTTGCCGGCCGCCTTCAGCACGCGGAACGCCTCCCACAGCAGCAGGTAGGGCGCGAACGTGGAGCGGGCCTCGAGGGTGCTGCCGGCGAAGTAGTACACGGAGTAGCCGCGGTACTCGGTGGTGATGAGCCAGCTGAGCGCCACCCCGTCGCGGTAGGCCACGAGGAGCCGAAGGTGGTCGCCGAGTACGGACAGCAGTGTCTCGTAGTAGGAGGACTCGAAGGCCCGGAAGCCGTCCCGGGCCGCGGTCTCCTGCATGATCGGGAACAGCTCGGCCGCGAACACGTCCGTCCATTGCTCACGTGGAATGTTTCTGACCTCCACGCCGTTGCGCTGCGCTCGGCGGATGCTGTTGCGGGCGTTCGGGCGGAAGCTCTTCAGGAGATCGGCCTCGCTCGGCGTCAGGTCCACCACGATCTCCCGCTCGTACCATCCGTGCTCGATGGGCCCGGTGGCCGGCGCCTGCAGGGTGGCGACCTGCATCCGCACGTACAGGGGGGTGACTGCGGAGTGCTTCCGGAACTGCTCCCGTACGGTCTCCATCAGCAGTCGCTCGGCGGCGGGCGTGCGCTCGGCGAACCACACCGGGCCGTTGACCACGACCACGGACTCCCTGAACCGGCGCACCACGTGCACGAAGCTCGCCGTGGCCACGAGGGCCCCTGCTGCATCCGTGTACGCCCAGATACCCAGCGGTGCGCGTCCGAGGGCCCGCTCGAACTCGATCCACTGCGGGGTCTGCTCCAGCGGGATCACCACGTCCGGATGGGCAGCGGCCAGGTCCTCGAAGGCGGTGGTGTCGAGGAGGGTGTAGGTCAGGGGTGCTGCGCTCACTGGTGATCTTCCGCTGGTCGGTGACGGTGGTCCTGCAACCCTAGCCGAGGAGGGCTGCCGGTCCCGGATGCCCGCGGGCGGAACCTCCAGCGGGACCTCCAGCGGAGCGTCGTCCGGTCCGGTGCCCCGTCGAAGGCCCCGCCCTGCGGGTCGTCGATGCCGATACGCCGCACGACGTCGCGGCGCGGGTCGAGGACCTCCCGCACCACCACACCCATAACGTATGCAGTCACGACTATATGAGCGATGACTGCCCAGGCATACAGTCCGAGGCCCAGATTGTGCTCGGCCGCGCCCCCGCTCGTCCGGGCCCCGAGGTAGAGCCAGACGGCCCACCAGTGGAGTACTTCGACGAGCTGCCACGCCAGGACCACGCGCCAGCGTGGCACGGCGAGCGCGATCAGCGGCACGAGCCAGAGGGCGTACTGCGGCGAGTAGACCTTGTTGCACAGGACGAAGGCACCGACGACCAGGAGGGCGAGCGACGCCAGGCGCGGACGCCGTCGTGCCCGCAGCGTGAGGACCGCGATGCCGAGGCAGGCGAGCGCGAAGAGGGCCGCGGCCCCCGTGTTGATGGCGTCCGGGGGGAGCACGGGGCCGCCGGCCTGACGGGCGAGGGCGTTGTACACGTACCAGCCCGAGGAGAACCCGGCGTCGCGCGTCTCGGAGAAGGTGAGGAAGTAGCTCCAGGCGGCCGGGTCGCGGAGCAGGAAGGGTACGTTCACCGCGAGCCACGTGACGGTCAGGCCCGCGAAGGCCGCGACGCAGGGCCTGTACCTGCCGGTGCGGATCGCCAGTACCAGGACCACCCCGAGCATCAGGACCGGGTAGAGCTTCACCGCCGTGCCGAGTCCCCACAGGACGCCCGCGAGCACCGGTTGGTTGCGTGCGAAGGCGAGCATGCCCGCCGTCGCCAGCAGGACCGCCCACAGGTCCCAGTTGATGGTGCCGGAGAGGATGATGACCGGCGAGACCGCCACGATCGCGGCGTCCCAGGGGCGTCGGCCGGCGAGCCGGAGCGTCGCGAGCACGGTCAGGATCCAGACCGCGGCGACGAACACGGCGTTCACGTCGAAGTACACGAGCGACTTCGTCGCCGCTGGTGCATCGCCGGCGACGAGGTCCACGAGGAATGCCGTCGCGGACGCGATCAGACCGAGGAGGACGGGGTACTCGAAGAGGGCGCCGGGTGTGATGAACGGGCGGATCCCCTCGCCCAGGCCCCGGCTCTGGTAGAGCTCGGTCCAGTCCGAGTAGCACGCGCGGTAGAAGTAGTCGGGTGCCGTCCATCCGTCGATGCGGCAGGGGTTCTTGGCGATCACAGCGAGGACGGCCGAGAGGACGGTGAGGAGAATGAGCACGCGCTCCACCGTGAAGCGGTGGGGCGACACACGCCCCGGATCGGCATGTCGGCCGAGCGGTCCGCCGACTCCCTCGACGAGCGGCCGGAGCAGCGGGTCGGCCCGGCTCGGGATGCTGATGCGGTACGGTCCGCGTCGTTCCGCACCCAAGGTCATCCTCCGAGCCTAGCCGCCGCCGGTGCCTCGCCGCGGGATTCCGGGGCGTTGCCGGGCACCAGGCGTGGTCTGGCGGTGGGCCCGGGAATGGTAGAACCGCCACCGCGGTTGGAAACGGAACGTAGACTGGCATTTCCTGCCGACCGCACTGGGGCGATGACGGGCGGGGCATATTCAACGGCTTTCGAGGAGAACTGTGGGACAGAACCCCATTCGCGTGGCAATCATTGGAGTCGGCAACTGTGCCGCGTCGCTGGTGCAGGGAGTGCACTACTACCGGGACGCGGACCCTTCGTCTTCCGTTCCGGGGCTGATGCATGTCGAGTTCGGCAAGTACCACGTGGGGGACGTGCAGTTCGTCGCGGCGTTCGACGTCGACGGCAAGAAGGTGGGCCACGACCTCGCCGAGGCCATCGGCGCCAGCGAGAACAACACCATCAAGATCGCCGACGTCCCGCCGACCGGCGTGATCGTGCAGCGCGGCCACACCCTCGACGGCCTGGGCAAGTACTACCGCGAGACGATCGTGGAATCCGACGAGGAGCCCGTCGACATCGTCGCCCAGCTCAAGGCCTCGAAGGCGGACGTCCTGGTCTGCTACCTGCCCGTCGGCTCCGAGCACGCCGCGAAGTACTACGCCCAGTGCGCCATCGACGCCGGCGTCGCGTTCGTCAACGCCCTTCCCGTCTTCATCGCCGGCACCAAGGAATGGGCCGACAAGTTCACGGCGGCCGGTGTGCCGATCGTCGGCGACGACATCAAGAGCCAGATCGGTGCCACCATCACCCACCGCGTGATGGCGAAGCTGTTCGAGGACCGCGGTGTCACCCTCGACAGGACGTACCAGCTGAACGTCGGCGGCAACATGGACTTCAAGAACATGCTGGAGCGCGACCGCCTCGAGTCGAAGAAGATCTCGAAGACGCAGGCCGTGACTTCCAATGTCAAGGCCGAGCTCCGCGCCGATGACGTCCACATCGGCCCGTCGGACTACGTGGCGTGGCTCGACGACCGCAAGTGGGCTTTCGTGCGCCTCGAAGGCCGCAACTTCGGCGACGCCCCCGTGTCGCTCGAGTACAAGCTCGAGGTCTGGGATTCCCCGAACTCGGCAGGCGTGATCATCGACGCGATCCGTGCGGCGAAGATCGCCCTGGACCGCGGCATCGGCGGCCCCATCCTCTCCGCGTCCAGCTACTTCATGAAGTCCCCGCCGGAGCAGTACGCGGACGACATCGCCCACGAGAAGGTCGAAGCCTTCATCCGCGGCGAGATCGACCGCTAGACCCGGCGGACTCGACCGCCGGGTCCGTTTCCGCACGGCAGGGCCGGGACATGCTACGGCTGTCCCGGCCCTGCCTCGTCCCGGGCCCCGGCGGCGCCGTAGCGCCTGATGGACCGGCTGGCCTGGGCGAGGGCGACGATCTTCAGGATGAGCTGGTTGTGCAGGTGGATGCCGACGGCCGCGGTCAGCACGACATCCTCCACAGAGTCCTGCAGATCGGTCGCAGCGAGCTGCACGGCGGCGACCGCGTCCGCTGCCCGCCCGTAGGCCTCGAGGACCTCGGCGCCCACCCCGACGCCGGCCGCATCCATCACCGCGAGGTGGTGGTCGACGGCCCTGCGCGCCTCGCTGTTCTCGTCCGGCCAGGCCATCGCCCGTACCAGCGCGTCACCCGCGGCGGAGGCTGCACCCGCATCGCCGTCGAGCCGGAGGACCACCGACTGCACCGTGGCCAGCAGCGCCAGCCGTTGCGCCGGCGAGTCCTCCGCACCCGCCGAGGCATCGATGATGCGACGGATGTCCTCGAGGCCGAGGCCCACCGTGGCTCGCAGGCCCTGGATGAGGCGCAGCCGCCGCACGTGCCGGTCGTCGTAGTCCGCCCTCGTCGGATTGATCACCGCGCCCGGCTGCAGGAGACCGGTGCGCAGGTAGAACTTGATGCTCGCGGGGCTGATGCCCGACACCTCGCTGAGTCGTGCGAGTCGCATGACCTCTCCTCCCCGATCGAACCGTCACCGGATAGGCGATCCGACGGACACTATCCGGATACCCAATACCGGATAGTACAACTATCCTTCGGATATGGACTGGACCCCGCTTCTGGCGACCCACGTGATCGCCGCGCTGTACGCACTGCTGGTCGGACCGATCAACTTCCTCCGGCGCCGCCGTGACCGGACGCACCGCCTCCTCGGCTACAGCTGGACGGCGTCCATGTATTACGTCTGCGGCAGCAGTTTCTGGATCGTGTCCGACGGGCATTTCAGCTGGCTGCACGGGCTGTCCGCGCTCACGATCGTCACGGTGAGCCTCGGGATCCTGGCGGCGGTGAGGCGGGACATCCGGGCCCACGCGATGAACATGGCGGGCAGCTATCTGGGGCTCCTCATCGCCTTCCTCTTCGCCGCGACCGTCCCGTCCCGGTCCATCCCGGAGCTGCTGGGCAGCGACCCCGGCACGGCAGGGGTCACCGCGGCGCTCGTCGCCGCCGCTGTCTCCGCCGTCTACCTCACGGTCCGGCCCCGGCGGCCCACCGGCTCCCGCCCGCGCGCCGGGTCGCACGCCTAGGACAGCCCGACGGCGTTCCCCTCACCGTCCACGTCCATGCGGAGCGCGGCGGGATCCTTCGGCAGTCCGGGCATGGTCATCACCGAGCCCGTGAGGGCGACGATGAAACCGGCGCCCGTCTTCGGGATGAGGTCCCTGACGTGCACCGTGAAGCCCTTCGGGGCGCCGAGCAGGCTCGCGTCGTCGGAGAAGGAGTACTGCGTCTTCGCCATGCACACGGGCAGCCCCGACCAGCCGTTCGCCTCGATCTCCCGGAGGCGGCGCAGGGCGGGCACGGAGAAGTCGACGCCGTCCGCGCCGTAGATCTCCTGGACGATGATCCGGATCTTGTCCTCGACGGGCAGGTCGAGGGAGTAGAGGTGTGCGAACGTGCCGGGCCGTTCGAGGGCCGCGAGGACCTTCGCGGCCAGGTCGTCGCCGCCGGGCCCGCCGCCTCCCTGCCCCCACACGTCGGCGACGGCGGCATCGATGCCCTCCCCTGCGCACCATGCCAGCAGCCAGTCGAGTTCCTGCGGCGAGTCGGTGGCGAACCGGTTGATGGCGACGACGGGCGACGCGCCGAACTTCCGGATGTTCCGCACATGGCGGAGCAGGTTCGCGGTCCCATCGCGGAGGGCGTCGAGGTCCTCATGCGCCAGGTCGGCCTTCGCGACACCCCCGTGCATCTTGAGGGCCCGGATGGTGGCGACGAGGACGACGGCGTCCGGTGCCACGTCGGCCACCCGCGCCTTGATGTCCATGAACTTCTCCGCGCCGAGATCGGCGCCGAAGCCGGCCTCGGTGACCACGATGTCCGCCAGGCGCCGGGCGGTCTGCGTGGCGATGACCGAGTTGCAGCCGTGGGCGATGTTGGCGAAGGGCCCGCCGTGCACGAGGGCGGGCGTGCCGGCGATGGTCTGCACGAGATTCGGCTTGAGTGCGTCCCTGAGCAGCAGTGCCAGCGCCCCCTCGACCCGCAGGTCCCGGACGGTCAGCGGCGTACGGTCGAAGGTGTAGCCGAAGGTGATGTCGGCGAGCCGCCGCTTCAGGTCGTCCAGGTCGGTGGCCAGGCAGAACACCGCCATGATCTCGGACGCCACGGTGATGTCGAAGCCGTCCTGGCGCGGGGTGCCCTGCGCGGGACCGCCCAGGCCGATCACCACCTCCCGCAGCGCCCGGTCGTTCATGTCCAGGACGCGTTTGAACGTGATCCGCCGCGGATCGATACCGAGCTCGTTGCCCTGGTGGATGTGGTTGTCGATCAGCGCGGCGAGGGCGTTGTTCGCGGACGTGATGGCGTGGAAGTCGCCGGTGAAGTGCAGGTTGATCTCGTCCATCGGCAGTACCTGCGAGTACCCGCCGCCGGTGGCCCCGCCCTTCATGCCGAGGACGGGCCCCAGGGACGGCTCGCGGAGCGCGATCATGACGCTGCGGCCGGCCCGGGCGAGGGAATCGGCGAGCCCGACGGTGCAGGTGGACTTGCCCTCACCGGCGGGGGTGGGGCTCATGGCGGTGACGAGGACCACCTTGCCCCGCGTTCCGCCGTCGGGCAGGAGGCGGGGGTCGATCTTCGCCTTGAAGCGCCCGTGGAACTCGAGCGCCTCCCGCGGGATGCCCGCCGCGTCGGCGATGTCCTCGATGGGCTGGACCGCGGCGGCGCGGGCAATCTCGAGATCGCTCATGCGGCCAACATACCAGCGCGCGTCGTCATGCCGCCGGCAGCCCGGCGCGTTCGAGGACGTAGGCGATGAGCGGTGCGTACAGTCCTGGGCATACGTTGTCATCGAGCGGGACCGCCACCTCCACCTGGCCCTGCGCCTCGGAGACGAACAACCCGGGGTCGTTGCAGTCGGCGAAGCCGAGGGTGGGGATCTCCGACGTCGCGGCCTGTCCCGCCCACCCGTGATCGGCGATTACGAGGTCCGGTGCCTCGAGGCCGTGCTCGGCGAGTGTCTCGAGGCTCAGCCGCATGGGGTCGGGGAAGTGAGTGTGCATCAGGCCGCCGTGCTGGTGCCAGACGAGGACCCCGAATACCTGGCGGATGTCGCCGGCTCCGAAGTGCCGCCCCTCGGGGACCTGCACGACGTCCGCCCCCGCGGCGGCAGCGGCGCGGGCGAAGGCCGCATGGACGGGCAGCAGACCCGCCGGATGGCCGGTGGCGAAGAGGATGCGCTCGCTCCGGCGCGCCGACGCACCGAGGCGGTCGGCGAGACGGTCCAGGGCCGCGACGCATTTCGCCGCGTCGATGGTGTCCTGGCCGTCGGTGTGTCCGCGGTCCGGGCTCGTGCCCACGCGCTCGTGCATGAGGTCGAAGACGTCGTCGAAGCTCCATTCCCGGGTGAGCTCCACCCCGAACCCGAGGTGCTCGTTGCCCTCGAGGAACAGGCGCATGTGCTTGAGGTTGTCCTGCCGCGGTGTGGCTACCTGGCCGGTGATGCGGACGGAGTCGAGGTAGTCGGCAAGCTCGGCGGCATTCACCCCTCCATCCTAGGGGGGCCCGGGGCGGACTCAGCGCGCGGCGGCGGGGGTGAAACGGTCGACGGCCGTGCGGTAGCTCTGCGCCGTCAGCAGGGCGGTGCGCTGCCAGCCGAACGCGAGCGCATGGGTCGCGGCGCCCTGGCCGAGCGTCTCCCGGAGCCGTTCGTCGTCGTACAGCCGTTCCAGGGCGTCCGCCCAGCGGCGTGCGGAGTGGCCGTGCACGAGGAGCCCGCTGCGACCGTCGCTGATGGCCTGCGGGAGCCCGCCCACGTTCGCGGCGATCACCGGGGTGCCGCAGGCCTGCGCCTCGAGGGCCACCAGGCCGAAGGACTCGCTGAAGGACGGCATCACCACGGCGTCGGCGGACCGGAACCACTGGGCGAGGTGCGTCGCGGTGACCGGCGGGTAGAGCCGCACGTCATGGGTGAGGCCCGCGTGGTCGATGACGGGCTGGAGCGCGAGCGCCTCGGAGCCGCTGCCCGAGCCGAGGATGCTGACGGCGAGGGGGATGTCCGGCCGGCGTCGACGGAGCTCGGCGGCCGCCGCGACCAGCACCTGCGGACCCTTGAGCTTCTGGATCCTGCCGGCGAACACCACGTGGAACTGGTGCGGCGGGACGGCGAGGCCGGCGCGCGCGGCGTCCCGGTCACCGGGATGGAAGGTGGACAGGTCCACACCGGGCGCCACAACGTCGATGCGGTCGGCTGCAGCCCCGTACAGCGAGATCAGCTCGGAGGCCTCGGTGGTGGTGTTCGCGATAAGGCGTGCCGCCCCGTCCACGATGTCCTGTTCGCCCGCCACCCTGTCCGCCGGTTCCGGCGAGGCGAGGGCCTTCATGCGCAGGTTCTTGACCTTCGCCATGGTGTGCATGGTGTGGACGAGCGGGAGGTTCATCTCCCGGCTGAGGGTGAGACCCACGGCCCCGGACACCCAGTAGTGGGAGTGCAGGACGTCGAAGTGACCGTCCGCCAGCAGGTCGGCGACGTCGGTGAACGCGTCGGCGAAGGTCCCGGTGAGGCGTGGGAGTGTCTCCTTCGGGATACGGCGGCGCGGCCCGGCTTCGAGGTGGTGGACCACCACGCCGTCGTGCAGCGTCTCGCGGCTGGGCCGGCCCTCTCCTGCATCCCGCGTGAAGATCTCGACGTCGATCCCCACCCCGGCCAGTTCGAGCGCCGTGCTCCTGACGTAGACGTTCATGCCGCCGGCATCGCCTGCGCCGGGTTGCTCGAGCGGGGAGGTGTGCAGGGACAGCATGGCCACGCGCCTGACGCCGGGCACATCCTCTCCTCTCCGACCGGCAGGATGGGCGCCGGCCGAGTCAACCCCACGACCATATAACGCACCGTATAACGCACCGTCGGCGCGCTACATTCCGGTCGATGCCTGCGTCAACGGGAGACGGCCGACACAGGGCGCCAGCGGTCGGGGCAGCGGAGCCCGCACTGGAGGCGCGGGCTCCGCTGATCGACACGGACGCGGGTCGGGGACGGTCACTTGATGTACATCGAGTGGTTCGGCAGCAGCAGGCGCTCACGGGCCTCCCGGGAGCCGGGTGCCGGCGCCGAGAGGATCCGCCCCCACAGCGAAAGACCGTTCCTCCACCTCCTCAGCATCAGCTGCACCTCCTTCCTGCGGTGGAAGCCGGGCATGGGGTCCGCCGGGACGCCCTGCAGGTCCTGCTGGTCCTGCTCGGGATCGGTACCGGACGGGAGCGGAGTCAGGGCCCCACTCAGGATGAATTCACCCCGCGCGGGAATCGGTGCGACGGGTGGCACGGGTTTCTCGAGGAATTGGGCAGGAATGAGCCGGGAATTGGACATGATGAAGGTCTCCAGATGGAAAAAGGCAGGAATGAGCCACGAATGGCGGAGAGAAAGAAATGCCGCCGGAAAAAGGGTGACGGAAGGAAGCCGCGCACGGGTGCGGGGTGATACGGGATCAGCCGGCTGGTGCCGGTGCGCCGACTTCCTAGTGCGTACGGATGACGAAGGCGGGATCGGCGCTGCGGGCAAGGGCTCCGGTGAGCAGGGTATTCACAATCTCCACCTCCATTTCGTCGATAGCACGGTCGGGCGGCCGGGTCTTCCCTCGATGGTCGAGTTGGGAAGGCCCAATGGCACAACACTTAAGCTACCCCATGAAATGGGTACGGGGATAGCCCTTCGGGCGAATTGATCGCGTTTATCTCCCGGAAGGGCGAATTCGGTGCGGAGGACCGCCGGCTAGAGGTTCCAGTGCACGATCGCCGGGGTG
The DNA here is from genome assembly GCF_058269195.1 of Arthrobacter sp. TJ-240. Taxonomy (NCBI): domain Bacteria; kingdom Bacillati; phylum Actinomycetota; class Actinomycetes; order Micrococcales; family Micrococcaceae; genus Arthrobacter; species Arthrobacter sp. TJ-240. Next base: position 554,642 of record NZ_JBZCNG010000001.1, on the reverse strand, counting down.
CGCTTGTCCCAGCCGAGGGCACAGACGGCGGCGGTGCCGAGCACGAAGCGGCGACCTTCGACCGCCCCGAACTGCAGCCACCGGGCGGCGACGATCCGCAGGAAGTGGCCGTGCGCCACGAGGAGTGCGTTCTCCACGGGCTTCGCCCCTGGATCGCGGTCGGCGGGGGTGCCGCAGCCGGCCTGCACCCGGGCGATCACGCGATCGGCCCGCTCCGAGACCTGGTCCAGCGTCTCCCCGTTGGCGACGCCGTCGTTCCAGATGAGGTAGCCGGGGTTCTCCTCGCGCACCGTCGCGCTGTTCCTGCCCTCGTTGTCGCCGTAGTCCCACTCGTGCGCGAACGGCAGGACCTCGGCGTCGGGGAACCCTGCGAGCTCCGCCGTGCGGACCGCGCGCTGCAGGGGCGAGGTCACCACGAGGCCGAAGTCGATCCCCTCGAGGTGCTGGCGTGCGGCGAGCGCCTGCTCCTCCCCGTGCTGCGTCAGCGGGAGGTCCGTGAGTCCGGTGTAGCGGCCGTCCCTGGACCACTCCGTCTCGCCGTGGCGCAGGAGCCAGAGCTTCGGCAGGGGTGTGCCGCTGGGGGTGAGATCGGGTGCTGCTGCGCCAGTCATCGGCTTCAAGGCGTGCTCTCCTGGGATTCGGGCTGCTCGCTCCACCACTGGCGGAGCTTGGTCTCGGCCTGCGCGGGGTCGTGGGGCCCGTGCTCCATCCGTTCCTCGAGGAGGAACCGGTAGGCGCGCCCCACCACGGGGCCGGGGCGGATGCCGAGGAGCGACATGATCTGCTCGCCGTCGAGGTCCGGCCGGATGGAGGCCAGCTCCTCCTGCTCTGCGAGCGCGGCGATCCTGGCCTCGAGGTCGTCGTACGCGAAGGAGAGGCGCTCGGCCTTCCGGCGGTTGCGGGTCGTGACGTCGGAGCGGGTCAGGCGGTGGAGCCGCTCGAGGAGAGGACCGGCGTCACTCACGTACCGCCGCACCGCCGAGTCGGTCCACCCGGCCTCCCCGTAGCCGTAGAACCGCATGTGCAGTTCCACGAGCCGCGCGACGGCCTTGACCGTGTCGTTGTCGAACCGCAGCGCCCGGAGTCTCTTCGCCGTGAGCTTCGCACCGACGGCGTCGTGGTGGCGGAAGCTCACGGCGCCTCCCGGCTCGAACCTCCGGGTGGCGGGTTTGCCGATGTCGTGCAGGAGCGCGGCGAGCCGCAGGACGACGTCGGGCGCGGGCACGGGGCCGTCGTCGCCCGTCTCGAGGGCGCAGGCCTGGCGCAGGACCGTCAGCGAGTGCTGGTAGACGTCCTTGTGGCGGTGGTGCTCGTCCGTCTCGAGGCGCAGCGCGGCCACCTCGGGCATCACATGGTCGGCGAGTCCGCTGTCCACCATCACGTCGATCCCGGCGTCGGGCTCCGCGCCCCGGAGGAGTTTGACCAGTTCGTCGCGCACGCGCTCGGCGGAGATGATCGAGATCCGCTCGGCCATCGACCCCATGGCCTCGGCGACCTCCGGGGCGACGGTCACCCCCAGCTGGGACACGAAACGCGCAGCGCGCATCATGCGCAGCGGGTCGTCCGAGAACGACGACGTCGGCGTGCCCGGCGTGCGCAGGACCCCCGCGTGGAGGTCCCTGACACCGCCGAAGAGATCCACGAGTTCGAGGGAGGGCAGCCTGAGAGCCATCGCGTTGATGGTGAAGTCGCGCCGGACCAGATCCTCCTCGAGACTCGTGCCGAAGGCGACCGTCGGGTTCCGGGAGGCAGGATCGTAGGCCTCCGCGCGGTACGTGGTGATCTCGATCTGGTAGCCGTCCTTGCGGAGGCCGATCGTGCCGAAGGCCCGGCCGATCTCCCAGTAGGCATCCGCCCAGCGCTTGATGAGCGCCACGGTCCGGTCCGGGTCGGCATCGGTGGTGAAGTCGAGATCCGGCGACACCCTGCCGAGGAAGAGGTCGCGTACCGGCCCCCCGACGAGCGAGAGCTCATGCCCCGCGGCGTCGAAGAGTTCACCGACCTCGAGGACCACGGGAGGAAGGGGTGCGGTGAGTGTCGAAGTGTCCAGCAGGTGCGCCATAGTCCCTTAAGGGTGCCAGATCGGCACCGTTTCCCACACCGCGCACGGCCCCGCGCGGAAGCTGTACGAACCGGCGTCCACCGCGTCGCGCCGTCATCGACGCTCCTGAAAGATCGTTAGAGTGGACGCATGGACCGACCCGTTCCAAGTGCTCCCAAGCGCACTCCCTTGACTGTGTCAATGGGGACCACGGGTATGCCTGCCGTGCAGCACCAGCTGCCCACGGTGGAGGAGGTGTCCGCCGGCGGGATCGTCGTGGACACCACGAAGGAGACGCTCGACGTCGCCATCATCGCGCGCCTGAACCGCGGCGGCCGCCTCGAGTGGTGCCTGCCGAAGGGCCACCCGGAAGGCGTGGAGAACAGCGAGGAAGCGGCCGTCCGGGAGATCGCCGAGGAGACCGGCATCGAGGGAAGGATCGTCTCCGCCCTCGGCAGCATCGACTACTGGTTCACCGTCAGCGGCCACCGGGTGCACAAGACCGTCCATCATTTCCTGCTGATCGCGACCGGCGGCTATCTCACCATCGAGAACGACCCGGACCACGAGGCCGTCGACGTCGCCTGGGTCCCCCTGCAGGAACTCGGCCGCAAACTGTCCTTCCCCAACGAACGCCGGATCGCCGACCTGGCCCGTGAGGTACTGCCCGAGCACCTCTGAGCTCGTGCAGCACGCCGTCATCGTCCCCGCATGGATGAGACGATGGAGAACGATGTCTGACACCAACACAGCCTCGACCCCCCTGCAGGACGCCGCTCCGCCGGCCCGCGACGATCCCTCTGCCCCGCGCAACGGGTCGACGGCCCGTTCGAGCGCCATCATGGCGGCCGGTACCCTCGTCTCCCGGCTCCTCGGCCTGGTCCGGGTGGCGCTGCTCGCGACCGCCATCGGTGCCTCCGGTCAGGTGTCGGACCTCTTCACCTCGGCGAACAACCTGCCGAACTTCATCTACCTGATGCTCGCAGGCGGTGTGTTCAACGCTGTGCTGGTGCCGCAGATCATCCGTGCGAGCCGCCTGCCCGACCGCGGAGCGGACTACGTCAGCCGGCTCCTCACGCTCGCCGCAGCAGCCCTCCTCGTGCTGACCGTGCTCGCGACGCTCGCGGCCCCGGTGATCGTGTCCCTGACGACGAGCTTCACGGGCGCCAACCTCGCGCTGACCACGGTCTTCGCGTACTGGTGCCTGCCGCAGATCTTCTTCTACGGCATCTACGCCGTGACCGGGCAGATCCTCAACGCCAACGGGTCCTTCGGCCCCTACATGTGGGCGCCCGTCGTCAACAACATCGTGTCGATCGCCTTCCTGGTGGTCTTCATCGTGCTCATGGGGGGCGAGCAGGCGGCACGGCACAGCCCGGACACCTGGACCCCGACGCAGACCCTGCTCCTGGCGGGTGGCACCACGCTCGGCATCATCATCCAGGCGCTCGTGCTGTTCATCCCGCTCAAGCGCCTGAACCTGGGCCTGCGCCCGAGGTTCGGTGTGCGCGGAACAGGGCTCGGCCGGACCGGCAAGCTCGCGTCGGTCACGATCGTCACCATGCTCATCGGCAACGGCCTCTACCTCGTGAACCTGCGCGTCGCCACCATCGCCGCCGACGCGCGGCAGAGGTTCCTCGCACAGGATCCGCCCGTCCAGATCGCAGGATCGACCAACCTCGAGGTCGGCGCGATGGTGTACCAGCTGCCGCACGCGGTGATCGCGTTGTCCCTCGCCACGGTCATGTTCAACCAGCTCTCGTCCGCGCACGCCGACGGCGACCTGCCGTCGGTCAGGGCCACCCTCTCCCAGGGCCTGCGCATCATCGGTGTCGCGACGGTGTTCGGCGCGGCGGCCCTGCTCACCTTCGCGGGCCCCCTCGGCATGCTGTTCAGCGAGTCTCCCGAGATCGCAGCCATCAACGGGGTGATCATCGCGATCCTCGCCGTGGGAGCACCATTCCTCAGCGCCAACTTCTTCCTCACCCGTGTGTTCTACGCGAGCGAGGACGTCAGGACCCCGCTCAAGATCCAGCTCATCCTGTCCGGCGTCGGCGTGGTGCTCGCCCTGATAGCGGCCATGTTCGACCCGCGGTTCATCGTGCCGATGCTCGCGGCCGCCTACTCCATCGGCAACGTGATCGCCGTCGTCGTCAGCCACCGCTTCCTCACCCGCAGCATCGGGCGGTACGGCGCCGGGCACGTCTTCGACGTCCACGTACGGCTCACGCTCGCCGGCATCGTCGCCGCCGTGGCCGGCACAGCGCTGAGCTGGATGTTCGGCGGCTATGACGCCACGGGGTTCGTCTGGCAGTCGAAGCTCAATGCCGTCGTGGTGCTCCTGGCCGGCGGTCTGGTCATGTCGGTGGTCTACCTGGGGATGCTGAAACTGCTCCGGATCACCGAACTGGACGATTTCCTCGCACCTCTTCTCGCGAGATTCCGCCGGAGCGGCGCCCGGCCGTCCAGCCCGGGAAACGTGTGACCGACCGGTAGCATGGTTAGAAATCAGCCATGGTCCGCCGGGAGGAACACGTGCCAGAAGCAGTAGACGTCGGATCGGTGCTGGGTGGTCGCTACAAGGTGACTGCCTACGTGCTGGCCTCTGCTGAGAGGGACCTCGTGCTCGACGGCGTGGACCAGGTGCTCAACCGGCCCGTCAGCATCCTCGTGGCATCGGCGCGCAACGCCTCTCAGGTGGCGGCGAGCGCCCGTGAGCTGGCCACCGGCGATCGGAACGGGAACATCCAGGTCCTGGACCTCGGCATCACCGAGTCGGGCACCTACCTCGTCACCAATCGCACTCCCGCAGCGGACATGCTCGACCTGATCGTCCAGCAGGAGGCTCCCGTCGAACACGCACCGTACATCGAGCCGTTCTTCACCGACACCCTCGGCTCGGAGATCTTCGGCCGCCCTCGGTCCACCGAACCCGAGACGTACGGCGACGACGAGGACCACGAGGACGTCCGCCACGAGCGGAAGCCCCGCCGCGCCGGTCTCACGCGGCGGTTCGGCCGGGGTTCGGGCGAGGCGAGGCCCGACGAGACCTCCGATCTGCCTCCGGTCGCCGCGGAACCCATGGCCGAGCGCCGCCCGAGCCCGCATCCCGTGCCCCCGCCCCCGAGTCGCCGACCGGGTGGAGCTTCCACTGCGGACTCCCGCGACGAGGGTGCACCCCAGGACAAGCGTCAGGACGCGCATCAGGTCGGGGCCGCCGTCGCCGGTGCGGGCGCCGTAGGAGCAGCGTCCGCCGTCACCGCTCAGCGCCCCGCCCGGGCTGCCTCGATCTTCCCGAAGTCCGAGCACAAGGACGACCCCTCCTTCGATCCTGCGCACGACGGCTACGACGACGCCGATCGCGTCGACGACTACGACGACGACGACGGCGACGGCGACTCCGGTGGCCGCAAGTTCACCCGCGTCCTCGTGGGCGTGGTGCTCAGTGTCGTCCTGGTGGTCGCCGTCGTCCTCGCCGCGACGCAGCTCGGCTCCCTCTTCGGAGGCGATCCCGTCGCCGGCGGAGGTGCGAAACCGGAGGCGAGTGCAGCCGCCACGGCGGACCCGACCACCGCACCGTCGGCCACGCCCTCGGCCGAGCCTGCGGCGGAGGCCGCGCCCCCCGTCGTCTCGGGCATCACGCGCGTGGTGCCCGACAACCAGGCGCTCGACGCCGCCAACGACGCGAATTTGCCCCTGATCATCGACGGCAATCCCACGACCTTCTGGGGCAATCAGGTCTACGCGAGCGACACCTTCGGTGGCCTGGCCTCGAGCCTGGCCCTGGTGGTGGAACTCGAGGAGGAATCATCGATCTCGCAGGTGTCCATCGATCAGCTCAACGGAGCCGGTGGCAGCTTCTCCGTGCTCGTCAACGACCGGCCGACCCTCGAGGGCGCGCAGCAGATCGCCCAGAGCGGGTTCACCGCGCCGACCGTGACACTCCCCATCCCCGAGGGCCCCGACGGTGCCCGGACGGGGCGCTACGTCATCGTCAACTTCACCCAGCTGCCCCGGCTCTTCAACATCCAGGCCCAGTACCCCTTCGGTCTCCGGATCGCCGAGATCCGGGTCGGCTGACCCACCGCCTGCCCCACGGACGCCCACACCGGGATCAGGGCTGCCCCGCACCCTCCGACGGAATATCCGCGCCCATGAGGCCGTTGAGGGAAGTGTCCGCAGGTATGACCCGCACGGCCGTATCAGCGCATGAGAAGACAGAAAGGTCTTTGAACACGTGACAATGCAAACCGATGTCCAGCTGGACACGCCCCCTGCAGGGAGCCCCTCCGGGGAGCCGAAGATCCATGATGTCGTCATCGTCGGGTCCGGGCCGTCCGGATACACCGCAGCGGTCTACACCGCCCGGGCCAACCTGAAGCCCATCCTGCTCGCGAGTTCCGTCAAGGCCGGCGGTGAACTCATGAACACCACCGACGTGGAGAACTTCCCCGGCTTCGCCGACGGTGTCATGGGGCCGGACCTCATGGAGCAGTTCGAGAAGCAGGCTCGTCGCTTCGGCACGGAGATCCTGTACGAGGACGTCGTCTTGGCGGAGCTGTCCGGCGACATCAAGAAGCTGACCATCGCCACGGGCGAGGAGTTCCTCGCGCGGGCGGTCATCATCTCCACGGGCTCCGAGTACCGCGAGATCGGGCTCGACGACGAGAAGCGGCTCTCCGGCCACGGGGTCAGCTGGTGTGCGACCTGCGACGGTTTCTTCTTCCGTGACCAGGACATCGCCGTCGTCGGTGGCGGCGACTCCGCCATGGAGGAAGCCCTCTTTCTGACGAAGTTCGCCCGCTCCGTCACGGTGATCCACCGCCGGGACAGCCTCCGCGCCTCGAAGATTATGCAGGACCGCGCGTTCGCGCACGAGAAGATCCGCTTCCTGTGGAACTCCGAAGTGGTCGGGATCCACGGTGCCGACAAGGTTACCGGCGTCAAGGTGGCGAGCACGGTCGACGGGAGCACGAGCGATGTCGAGGTCACGGGCATCTTCGTCGCCATCGGCAACGATCCCCGCGTGGACCTCGTGAAGGACCAGCTCGAGCTGACCAGCGAGGGAACCATCGCCGTCCAGGGGCGAACCTCCAAGACCTCGCTCCCTGGCGTGTTCGCGGCGGGCGACGTCATCGACCCGACCTACCGCCAGGCCATCACGGCATCCGGTAGCGGGTGTGTTGCGGCACTCGACGTCGAGCACTACCTCGCCGACACCGTCAATCTCTCGGAGACGGCTGCACGCGTGCCCACGCCTCCGGCTGAAGCAGTCTCCGAATCAGCGTCCCTCTGATCGACCAACCTCAAGGAGCAACACAATGAGCAACGCAAAGGATGTGACCGACGCGTCGTTCGACGCCGACGTCCTGCAGTCCAGCAAGCCAGTGATCGTCGACTTCTGGGCGGAATGGTGCGGCCCCTGCCGCATGCTCTCTCCCATCCTCGACGACATCGCTGCCGAGCACGCGGAGAAGGTCGACGTCGTCAAGGTCAATGTCGACGACAACCCCGCGATCGCCGCGAAGTACGGCATCACGTCGATCCCGGCCGTCTACGTCTTCCAGGGCGGAGAGGTCGCTGCCACCTCCATCGGCGCCAAGCCGAAGCAGGTACTCGAGCAGGAATTCGCTGCATTCATCAACTGATCCGGTGTTCATCGGAAAGAGCCCGTCGGTTTCCGACGGACTCTTTCCATGTGAGGGTAGGAGCGGCGGGCCCGACAACCGGACTCGGACGCGCTCAAGAATGGATGTACCGCCGCCCGTCCGTCCGGCCCGAGGCAGGACGGTTCGGGAAAGGCGCATGGGTTTCACGTGAAACCGTCGACGCGTCTGCGGCGGACGCCTCCTGTCGAGCGGGCACAGCATCCAGTTGCGACTTCTACCTACTCGAACCCCGGGTCGTGTAGCCACCAAGCGCTGCACTGGGCGCATCACTGCGCGATCAGCACTGGCGGGCGTGCAGGCAGGAACCGAAACACTGGCGTCCTCGCATCAGTGAGAGCGCCGCCCGAGAGGCGTCGACCCGCCGCTCGGTCTGCAGAGAGCAGCGGGCACGGCCGGCATGTGCCGGGCCAGCCAGGTCCATCGTGGCGTAAGGACCCCGATCCCGCCGCAAACAGCAGCGGATCCGACGCACCACGCGAGCTGCCCGCACCGCTCTGCCGGTGTAGGACGGGTGAATGTGCTGCTGCTTCCCCTGAATGCGTGCCGGTGGTCGCCCGGGACGTCGCAGTGCACGGCAGCACACCTCTCGGGTGGGGGCCGCGCGGAGCCCGAAATTATCGGATAGCTCGGGCAGGTGGTTTCCGTGATCCCGTTCGTGGGGCTGCCCGACGCCGTACAGCGGCGCGGTACAGCGGGTGTCATCGCTCACACGCCGTTGCGCCTCATCATCTCGGCGATAGGCCGGTCCGCCCCCCGGGGCAGTCATAGCCGCCCGCTGGGTGTGTCTGCACGCTGCATCAACTGTATTTGGCAGCGCGCAGGACAGGACTGGCCCTCGCCCGGTTGAGCGCTGTGACCTGCCATCGGCAGCCAGGCCGCCTCCTCGCTCGAGCGGCCGGCGAGGGGATGGACCGACGAACGCAGTTCGTCCGATCGCCGGCGCGATACGGAGTGATCAGGCACGTAGATTTTGCACCGGCTCCAGCTCCGGCGCGTTTCACGTGAAACACGACGCCCACCAGTACCAAAACGACTTCGTCCGCTCCGGAGGTCGTCGTTGCAGATGACCACCGGGCTGTCCCTGTGCCGGTCGCGACATGGCTGGAGCGGTGCCGGCACCCGGCGTTGGCCAGGGGAGACTTCAGGCCCGCGCATGCGAACCACCTTAGGCGGAGCCGGTCCCACCAGCAGATGGACGAGCGTGCAAGCGTGGGCCAGAAACAAAGCACGCCGCCCGAAGATCCTGCAAGCCTCGGCCGGTTGTGCGGACCGGCCCACCTCCGTGATGCCGCCGAATGGGGCTCGTTGCCCCATTCGGCGGCATCACTGTCGAAGGCGCCGCGGAAGACCGTCGGGGCATCCTTGGTGGCGTGCACGACGTGCAGCACGCAGACTCGCAGCGGAGTCAAGGGGGACGTCTCCCGCTCCCCGCTCGTCGGAGCCTCAACCGGCGGGTGGTCGGTCGATAGCTGTTTCACGTGAAACACGTCTGCCCTTGCCTGAGGTGGGCTGAAGCTCAACCACGGCGGGAGCAGTACCTCGAGGTCCGGCGAGCCAATAAGAGGTTCACGTGAAACACCCCCGCCGTCGGTTGAACCGGGGTGGATCCCTACATCGTCTTGAGCAGTACCTCGCGGGCGGGCGATAGACGCTAGTTCGCGTACAGGATGTTGTCCCCGGCGGCAGGCGCGAATCCAGTGCGATAGCGCGACACCACCCCGGTGCCCGCTTCTTTTTAAACACCTTGCGAGGGCAATCGTCACTCCTCCTGCGGTAGGCCGGCAGTAACAAAAGCAGTGAGGTTTCACGTGAAACACCGACTCTGCTGCTCGCGGGACCATCCTCCTGATCCGTTGGAGGCGAACCTGCTGCCGGCGCTGCACCTGCTGAGCATCCTCGAGCCACCAGGACGGCGTCAACCTGTCCCAGGTCTCGAGGACCTCGACGCGGCCATCGGAAAACCGCGCCGCGGCGTGCTCTCTTGGTCCAGGGGCGCGACGCGACGTATCCTCCACACCCCGAGCCCCCGACAGCGACGCGCGCTATCAGCGCTTTCAGCGTTTCACGTGAAACACGGCTCGCGACAGCACAATGCGTCGGTCAGAGCCGTCCACACCGGTCCCTCCCGCGCGAAGTCCTGCGATGGGAAAGGTTGAGGTGCGGGGAGGGTGGATGCTGCGCCCCAGTCGACGGCGGGGTGCCTGCTCCGTGCAGCGTAGGTTCCCGCCCCGGACCGCGAGCAGCAGCAGAGAGCGCGGACTTGCGGCAACTGGTTCCTGCCGTCAGCCCTACTTGGCACGGGCCAGCGCGATCTCTCGGCGGCCGCCCGGGCACACGCAGGAGGGGCCGTGTTTCACGTGAAACACGGCCCCTCGGACTCAAGCTGGATTATTCGGACGTAGGTGACAGCACGCCGACGATCCGGTTCAGGTCGTCGACGCTGGCGAACTCGATGCTCACCCGTCCCTTCTTGGCTCCCAGGGTGATCTTGACATTGGTGTCCAGCCGATCTGAGAGAGACGTGGCGAGGTAGTCCAGGCGTTCGTGGCGTGCGCCAGTACCTGGCACGGATGGCTTGGTGGCGCGCCGGAGGCCACCGCTCAGCGCGACGATCTCCTCGGTGGACCGGACGGACAGCCCCTCAGCCACGATCCTCTGCGCGAGCTTCTCCATGTCCGCGGCATCCCCTAGCCCGAGCAGCGCGCGAGCGTGACCGGCACTGAGAACACCTGCCGCAACTCGTCGCTGTACCAGTGGGGGGAGCTTCATCAGCCGCAGGGTGTTCGAGATCTGAGGCCTCGATCGTCCAAGGCGGCCGGCGAGTTCGTCGTGCGAGCACCCGAAATCATCCAGAAGCTGCTGATATGCAGCTGCCTCTTCGAGGGGGTTGAGCGCGCTACGGTGAAGATTCTCCAGGAGGGCGTCGCGAAGGAGGTCGTCGTCCAGCGTGGACCTGATGATAGCCGGGATACTCGTCATCCCCGCCTCGCGGGAAGCACGCCAGCGGCGCTCTCCCATCACCAGCTCGTAGTTCGGCTCGCCGTCCTCCTGGGAGGGACGCACCACGACGGGCTGCAGTACGCCGATCTCGCGGATCGAGTGCACCAGCTCCGCGAGTTCGTCCTCGTTGAACTCGACTCTTGGCTGCTTCCGATTGGGATGGATGCTGTCGAGCGGGAGGTCGGCGAAGGTAGCGCCCGGTACCTGCACCAGTCCGACACCACCGTCGTCGTACCCCTCAGCACCATTGGCGCCGGAGCCTGGACGCTTATTCTCGCCGTCTGCGGGGCTGTTGTCCGGGCGTGTTTCACGTGAAACAGCCAGCTCGCTCGCCACTGCTCGTTCGACGCCCGTGCTCCCGCGTCCGTGCACATCCTGCTGCGGTGCTTCAGCTGCTTCCTCCGACGCCGTCGCCACGGGATCGGAAGGCAGGGAAGTCCCGACGGCGGCTGGCCGAGAATCGGCCCCACCCTGCTCCGTCGACCGTGCATCCGTCGATCGTCCGACAGTCCCATCGACGGCTTCCTGCGGCGACGCGCCTGGAGAAGCTCCGGCCTTCGACCCGTTGGAAGCGTCCGCACTGCTACGCGGACCACTCGACCTGCGCTGCGGGGATTTGCCAACCCGTTTCGTTTGAGCCTCGAGTACGTTCCTGTTGATCCCGCTGCGGAGCGCCGACGAATAGGATCGTGGCTGCTCGGCCACGTCGTCTTCCGTCACCCGCTCGAAGAACAGGTCGACAGGTCGACCGCCCTGCTTCCGCGGCGCCTCCGTCGTCAGCGGAGCGGCATCGTCCCGCTGGGGAACGGGTTCGGCTTCGACCGGCTCGGGGGCCTCTTCAACCGGAGCACTCGGAATGAGTGCTCCCAATCCTCGGCCCAGCCCTCGGCGCTTTTCCGCCATGTCATTCCTTCCGATCGGTGGAGCACCGCCCCACCTCGACTTCTTGGTGGTCGAGCCAGACAGCTGGACCAGGTGCAGTTTACGAGCGGGAGGCGATCTCCGCCGCCGCTTCCTGGTAGGAGAGCGCACCGCTCGAGGACGGGTCGTACGTCATGACCGTCTGCTGGTAGCTGGGAGCTTCCGAGATCCGGACGGAGCGGGGCACGACAGCCTTGAGTACCTGCTGCGGGAAGTGCTCGCGAACTTCCGCCGCCACCTGCGCCGCGAGGTTCGTCCGCCCGTCGTACATCGTCAGCAGAATCGTCGACACGGCGAGATCCGCATTGAGGTGCTTCTGGATCATCTCGATGTTCTTGAGGAGCTGGCTCAAACCCTCGAGGGCGTAGTACTCGCACTGGATCGGGATGAGCACCTCCTTAGCCGCGACGAACGCATTGACTGTCAGCAGACCGAGGCTCGGCGGGCAGTCGATGAACACGAAGTCCAGCCTGGGCTCGCCCTTCTCCTCCCGCTGCTTCGCGTAGACGTCGATCGCCCGGCGCAACCGCTGCTCACGGGCCACCAGTGACACGAGCTCGATCTCAGCGCCGGCCAGGTGGATCGTTGCCGGAGCACAGATGAGGTTCGGGACGTCGGGGCAGGGGGCCACGACATCGGCCAGGGGCATGTCATCGATCAGCACGTCGTAGATCGAGTCGACATCGGCGTGATGGTCGATATTCAGCGCCGTGGACGCGTTCCCCTGCGGGTCGATGTCGATCACGAGTACCTGCAGCCCGGCGGTGGCCAGGGCCGCAGCGATGTTGACAGTTGTCGTCGTCTTGCCCACTCCACCCTTCTGGTTGCTGATGGTCATGATGCGGGTACTACCCGGCTTCGGCAGGGGTTTGCCCAGCAGCTTCTCCCTCCGCTTCGCCTCACTGGCCAGCTCACGACCCAGCGGCGAGGAGTCGTCCATCGTCTCCATGACGTTCCTCCCCCTGGGCTGTTTCCTGGAGGGAGGGGCGTCGACGGCTCCGGAGGCGACATGGTCTGTTTCACGTGAAACGACTCCGGTGTTGGCTGGATCGGCAAACACACCGGGTTGGATTTCGCGGAGACCCACGGCGAGCGGGGATCCGGACACCAACAGGGGCTCGGGCTTGGTCGCGGGGGCGTCCTTGATGGTCACTCGGTAACTCACTCTCACATGCCAGACGTCGTTAGATACAAGGGTAGCCGCAAGTGCCGTCACGGATCGGGTGCAGCACCGTCCACATGGGAAGCGAGGATCAGCGGATACGTACGGGAATGCGGACGACGGTCGTCGGCTCCGGCAGCACTCCTGCACCGACAGTGAGGATCTCCGGGCTTCCGCCACCGAGCTTGCGGAGGACCTTCCGTGCCTTCTCGATCTCCTCCGTCGCGCTGCGCCCCTTGATGGCGAGGACCTCTCCACCGGCTTTCGTCAGCGGTATGGTCCATCCGGCGAGCGTGGAGAGAGCGGAGACGGCACGGGCCGTCACGTAGTCGCCGGCGATCTTGCCGACCATCTCCTCGGCCCGTGCCCGGTGAACGGACACGTTGGCGAGGGCGAGGTCGTCGATCACCTCGTTCAGCCAGGTCACGCGCCGTTCCAGGGGCTCGACCAGATGGAGCTGCAGATCGGGTCGGGCAATGGCGATCGCGAGCCCTGGAAGCCCGGCACCACTGCCGACGTCCACCACGGAGGCGTCCTGCGCCATCAGGTCCGCCACGACCGCACAGTTGAGGACGTGCCGGCCCCACAGGCGCGGGACCTCCCTCGGTCCGAGCAACCCGCGCTCGATCCCGGACGATGCCAGGTGGGCGACGAATCCACGCGCCACAGAGAGCTGCGCTCCGAAGACGGCCTCCGCGGCGACCGACTCTCCAGCGGAGGGCTCGGGGAACCCGATCGTCGGCAGCGGTTCCTCAGTCATCGCTGGGAGACACGACGATGTGCCGAGCGGTGCCCTCGCCTTCGGACTCGCTCACGAAGCCGAGATCCGCGACGACGTCGTGCACGATCTTGCGTTCGTACGCCGACATCGGCGCGAGCGCGATGTCCTCGCCCGTCTCCTTCACCTCGGCGACGGCGTCCTCGGCGATCTTCGTCAGTTCACGGCCGCGTCGGTCGCGGTAGCCGTCGACGTCGAGCACGAGACGCGAGCGGGAGTCGGTGGCGGTCAGCACGCTGAGGCGTGTGAGCTCCTGCAGAGCCTCCAACACCTCACCGTCCTGGCCCACGAGCGAACTCAGCCCGGCGTCCGATGTGTCCTCGGAGACGATCGAGATGTAGGTCCTGCCGCTGCGCACCTCGATGTCGATGTCGCCGTCGATGTCGGCGATGTCGAGCAGCTCCTCGAGGTAATCGGCGGCCACGTCGCCCTCCTCGTCGAGCCGGGAAGGCTTCGCCTCGCTACCGGCCGCGACGTCGTCGTCGGACTCGGAACCGCGGAGATCAGGAGTGTGCTCTTCGTTCTCTACCGTCATCGCTTCTTCCTCTTCTTGCGCTGGGGCTGGACCCGCTGGACCCGCGGTTCTGGAACCGTCTCGATAGCCGGCTCGGTCTTCCGCTCACCCAGGAGCGGCACCGCGGGAAGACCCTTCTTCGCGCGTCGCTCCGCCAGAGCCTTCGCCGCCGGCGAACCAGGCGTCGGCATCCTCCGGATGACGTAGAACTGCTGCACCATCGTCCACACGTTGGTGGTGGTCCAGTACACGAGCACACCGATCGGGAAGTTGATACCGCCGATGCCGAACACGAGCGGAAGGATGTAGAGCATGATCTTCTGCTGACGCATGAAGGGGCTCTGCATGGCCTCCTCGGACATGTTCTTCGCCATGATCTGCTTCTGCGTGATGAACTGCGATGCCGTCATGGCGATGATCATCACGATCGACAGGAGGATGACGCTGAGGTTGCCGTCGGCGCCGAAACTGCCCAGGAACGTCGAGGAGAGGGGTGCGCCGAAGATCGTGGCGTTGTCGAACTGCCTGACCGATTCCGTGGACAGGGCACCGATCGTCTCGCCCTCCTCGCTCGCCCGCGAGATCCCGTTCAGCACGGTGAACAGGGCGAAGAAGAACGGCATCTGGATGATGATGGGCAGGCAGGCAGCGAACGGATTGGTGCCGTGCTTCTTGTACAGCGCCATCTGCTCCTGCGTCATCGCCTGGCGCGAGAGCTGGTCCGTCTTGCCCTTGTACTTCTGCTGGAGCTTCCGCAGATCGGGCTGCAATGCCTGCATTCCGCGCTGCGCCTTGATCTGCTTCACGAACACGGGGATCAGGGCCGCACGGATGACGACGACGAGCCCGACGATCGACAGCACCCAGGTCCACCCGGATGCCGGGTCCATCCCGAGGAAGGTGAACCCCTCGTGGAACATGAACATGATCCACGACACGAGCCACCGGAACGGTGCCAGGATCGTCTCAAAAAAACCCATAATCAGTTAGCTCCTCAAGCCGCCGGGCGGCTTTCGTCATCGGCCGGGATCACCGGATGGTTCAACACAACAATCGAGGGGACCTTCCCCGCCGGGAAGGTCCTGAAACCGACGGGTACGTGGTCGACGCCGCCGTCGTTCCAGGGGTTGCAGCGGACGAGCCGCCTGGCGGCGAGCCAGGATCCACGCACGAAACCGTGAACAGTCACGGCCTCGAGTGCGTAGGCGGAGCAACTCGGATAGAACCGGCACACCGGCCCGTACAGCGGAGAGACGACCTTCCGGTACGCGATCAGCAGTCCGATCGCGGCCAGGCGGGGCAGCCCGATGAGGAAGGACAACGCACTGACAGCGACGCTCCTCACGATACTCTGCCTTGCCTTTCCGCCGTGTCGGGGCCTTCGAGCCTGCGGACCACCGCGGCCAGGGACCCGGTGAAGTCCTTCCGCAGGGCGGGCCAGTCGCTGTCCGCGGCCGCCGGCAGCGCGCGGATCACGACGTCGTACCCGGAGGGGTGCGCGGCTACCCACTCCGCCGAGGCATGGCGGAGCCTTCTCTTAACGAGGTTGCGCGTGACGGCGTTCCCGACGTTCTTACCGACGATGAAGCCGACGCGCGAGGGCACGGAATCCGACGTCCTGGAGCCGTATAGCACAACGTTCCGGCGCCCTGAGCGGGCGCCGGAACGTACGATACGTGCAAAATCCGCTGCCGTCCGCACCCTGTGGATCATCGGAAGCACTGCGGGGTCCTGTCTGCCGAGGCTAGGAACCCGGTGCCGACGCGATCACCCGAAGGACGCATGGCGTGGGAGGAACCGCTTATGCCGAGAGTTCGGTACGGCCCTTGCCGCGGCGTGCCGACAGGATGGCACGACCAGCGCGGGTGCGCATGCGAAGACGGAAACCGTGCTTCTTGGCACGACGGCGGTTATTCGGCTGAAAAGTCCGCTTGCTCACTGTAGTTACTCCAGAACGATCTTGAGATGCGTCCGGCCCATTGCAACAAGGGGGAAGAACAGACTGACGCGATGAAGGTGTACATCCGACATTCGCGCTGGAGCTGTCACATCCCGAGGCCTCTTAGTACCCGGGAACACCTGTGATGGCATGCGAAATGCAGACATGTTGGACTACATAACGTTAGGGGACGCGACTCGGGGGCGTCAAACTCGCTGTCACCAGCCTGTGGGTCGGTTTTCCACCACCCTGTGGACAACTGGTGCCGGAGACACACTACACGCCGGCCCGGAGGCGCCGCGTGAGCCCGTTCACGATGCCCTCCGGGGCGCTCCAGTCCGCTATCTTCTGCACTTTTCATCCTCTAGTCTTGGCTGCGGTCCGTTTATCCACGACGTGTGTACAACTCTGTGGATGACGGACCTTTCCGAGCGCGAGCAGTGCAGCCAAGAGAGGTTTTTGTGGGTACAGATGAGGTCAATGACGTCGGGAGCTCCTGGCGTAAAGTCATCCGGACCCTGGAACACGACGATCGGGTAACACCGCGCCAGCGCGGATTCATGGTGCTGGCACAGGCCCAGGGGCTCATCGGCACCACCATGCTCATCGCCGTCCCGAACGAGCTGACGCGCGAGGTGCTGCAGACCCAGCTCAAGGGAGCCCTCGACGAGGCGCTGCGCGAGGTGTTCCGCGAGGATATCCAGTGTGCGTTCGTCATCGACCCCGAACTCACGCCCGTCCGGGAGGAGACCCCGGAGCAGGAGCCCGTGCAGGCCTCGCCGGAACCGAAGGGCGAGACCAAGCCGTCCCCGACGCCGCCCAGCAACTCCTCGGAGTTCGGGCGGCTCAACCCCAAGTACATCTTCGACACCTTCGTGATCGGGTCGTCGAACCGGTTCGCGCACGCTGCTGCGGTCGCGGTGGCGGAGGCCCCGGCGAAGGCATACAACCCGCTGTTCATCTACGGTGACTCCGGGCTGGGCAAGACGCACCTCCTGCACGCCATCGGGCACTACGCCCGGCACCTCTACACCGGGATCCGTGTGCGCTACGTGAACTCCGAGGAGTTCACCAACGACTTCATCAACTCGATCCGCGACGACGAGGGGTCGAGCTTCAAGCAGACCTACCGCAACGTGGACATCCTGCTCATCGACGACATCCAGTTCCTCTCCGGCAAGGACCGGACGATGGAGGAGTTCTTCCACACCTTCAATGCGCTGCACAACCACAACAAGCAGGTGGTCATCACCTCCGATATGCCACCCAAGCAGCTCATCGGGTTCGAGGAGCGCATGCGGTCGCGCTTCGAGTGGGGCCTGCTGACGGACATCCAGCCTCCGGAGCTCGAGACGCGCATCGCGATCCTCCGGAAGAAGGCGATCAGCGACAGCCTGAGCGCGCCCGACGACGTCCTGGAGTACATCGCCTCGAAGATCGCCACCAACATCCGCGAGCTCGAGGGTGCCCTGATCCGCGTGACCGCCTTCGCGAGCCTCAACCGCCAGACCGTCGACGTGAACCTGGCCGAGATCGTCCTGAAGGACCTCATCTCCGACGACGGGGCACAGGAGATCACGTCGACGGTGATCATGGCGCAGACGGCCGACTACTTCCAGATCAGCATGGAGGAGCTCTGCAGCAAGTCGCGGACCAGGACGCTCGTGACGGCACGGCAGATCGCGATGTACCTGTGCCGGGAGCTGACGGACATGTCCCTGCCGAAGATCGGGCAGGAACTCGGGGGCAGGGACCACACGACGGTCATCCACGCGGATCGGAAGATCCGCGAGCTGATGGCGGAGCGCCGGGCGATCTTCAACCAGGTCACGGAGCTCACCAACCGCATCAAGCACAAGCAGCGCGAGGCCTGACCGCGCCGATACCCGAATTCCACGGCTGTAATTAACAGGTGTGGACACAGCTGTGGATAACCAGGGGCGAATCGGCCCTCACCCTGAGGAAAACCCCCGCCCTGCCTGTGGATCCGCAGAATGACAAGGATTTCGCCCACAGACGCCACCAGCGGGCCGTCGCCCGGCCTCACACCTTATCCACAGCCCTGATCCGCGTCGGTGCGTCGATCAGGGCACTTATCCACAGTATCCACAGCAGTTATTAACACTACGAACCTTAAACTTCAAAAGTTCTTCAGATAACACTCCACGTTCCGTTCGTCCCCTGCCCACGCCCGCCGGGCTCCCCGTCCTGCTTCGCCGGACGGCAACCCGGCTAAGCTGTCACGCAGTATGGTTGTAGTTTCCGTGCCCGGACACCTCCGTGGACGACCGCGACCCGACCATCCGCCGGTGATTCGCCGGGGGCTGTTTTTTTGATCTGGCGAAAGGCGGCACTGCTCCGTGAAATTCAGAGTTGAGCGGGATGTACTTGCGGAGGCTGTGTCCTGGACCGCCCGGTCGCTGTCCCCCCGACCTCCCGTCCCCGTCCTCGCGGGACTGCTCATCAAGGCCGAGGGTGGCTCACTGAGCCTCGCCAGCTTCGACTACGAGATCTCGGCACGACTCGAGATCGCAGCCGATGTCCTCGAGGAAGGCACCATCCTCGTCTCGGGACGTCTTCTCGCCGATATCTGCAGGAGCCTTCCGTCCGCGCCCGTCGAGGTCGCCACCGACGGGTCGAAGGTGACGCTGACCTGCCGGAACAGCCGCTTCAACCTGGCCACCATGCCCGAGGGCGAGTACCCGGAACTGCCGAAACTCCCCGCCGTCAGCGGCGTGGTCGACGGCGAGGCCTTCGCGCAGGCCGTCTCGCAGGTGATCATCGCGGCAAGCCGCGATGACACCCTCCCGATCCTCACCGGCGTCCGGATGGAGATCGAGGACGACCTGATTACCCTCCTGGCCACCGACCGGTATCGGCTCGCCCTCCGCGAGGTGTCCTGGAAACCGTCCACACCCGGGATCTCGACCAGCGCGCTCGTCAAGGCGAAAACGCTCAACGAGGTGGCGAAGACGCTCGGCGGCGCCGGCGACCTGAACATCGCGCTGTCCGACGACTCCGAACTCATCGGATTCGAATCCGGTGGGCGCCGGACCACCTCCCTGCTGGTCGACGGCGACTACCCGAAGATCCGCTCGCTCTTCCCCGACAAGACCCCCATCCACGCCACGGTGCAGACGAGCACGCTCGTCGAGGCCGTGCGCCGCGTCTCGCTCGTGGCGGAACGGAACACCCCCGTCCGCCTGGCCTTCCAGCAGGGACAGGTCACCCTCGATGCCGGCACGGGCGAGGATGCCCAGGCGTCGGAAGCCATCGAGGCCGCGCTCGACGGCGACGACATCACGGTCGCGTTCAACCCGCACTACCTCAGCGAGGGCCTCGGCGCGTTCAGCAGCCCCTACGTGCGGTTCTCCTTTACCTCACCACCCAAGCCCGCAGTGATCTCGGCCCAGGATGACCCCTCGGGCGAGGACAGGGAAGACTATAGGTACCTGCTGATGCCCGTCCGGCTGCCCAACCAGTAGCAGCCCCGGCAGGTATCCCGACCGGCCGGACCGCCGGCGGTCCCATCGTCAGAAAGAGAACCTCATGCACATCGGCCTCATTGGACTCGGCAAAATGGGATTCAACATGAGGGAGCGTCTCCGCGGCAATGGCATCGAGGTCACCGGCTTCGACCGCAACCCCGACCGCACCGACGTGCAGAGCATCGAGGAACTCGTGGCGGCGCTCCCCGCGCCGCGCATCGTGTGGGTCATGGTCCCCGCCGGCCAGATCACCGATGCCGTGATCAAGGAGCTCTCGGAGGTCCTGTCCGAGGGCGACCTCGTGATCGACGGTGGCAACTCCAAGTTCACGGACGACCAGATCCACGCCGCGCTGCTGGCGCAGAAGGGCATCCGGTTCCTCGACTGCGGTGTCTCCGGCGGGGTCTGGGGACTCGAGAACGGCTACGGCCTCATGGCCGGCGGCGTGCAGGACGACGTCGAACGCGCCATGCCCGTCTTCGACGCACTGCGCCCCGAGGGCGAACGCGCCGAGAGCTTCGTCCACGTGGGCGACGTCGGGGCCGGACACTACGCGAAGATGGTCCACAACGGGATCGAGTACGGCCTCATGCAGTCCTACGCCGAGGGCTACGAGCTGCTCGAGGCCAAGGACATCGTCAAGGACGTCCACGGCACGTTCGCCGCCTGGCAGAAGGGCACCGTGGTGCGGTCGTGGCTGCTGGATCTCCTCGTCAAGGCCCTGCAGGAGGACCCGGGACTGTCGAAGATCGCCGGTTTCGTCGAGGATTCGGGCGAGGGCCGGTGGACCGTCGAGGAAGCCATCGCCAACTCCGTGCCGGCCCCGGCCATCACCGCCGCCCTCTTCGCACGCTTCACCTCGCGGCAGGAGGACTCGCCGTCGATGAAGATGGTGGCGGCGCTCCGCAACCAGTTCGGCGGCCACGCGGTGAAGCCCGCCCAGCCGAAGTAGGCAGTTCCCGGTGTACGTGGAGCACCTCTCACTCACCGGGTTCCGGAGCTACGAACAGCTCGACACGGCGATCGAACCCGGCATCACCGTGTTCGTCGGGCCCAACGGCGTGGGGAAGACGAACATCGTCGAGGCCATCGGCTACCTGGCCACCCTGTCCTCGCACCGCGTCAGCGCCGACAAGCCGCTGATCCGTTTCGGCCAGGACCGGGCGATCATCCGGGGGCGATTCGTCCGGGGCACCCAGCGCACCGGCGTCGAGGTGGAGATCAACGCGGAGTCGGGGAACCGCGCCCGGATCAACCGGGCCAACCCCGTACGTGCCCGGGATGCAGCCGGGATCCTGAAGACCGTGCTGTTCGCCCCCGAGGACCTGGCGCTGGTCAAGGGTGATCCCTCCGTGCGGCGCCGTTATCTGGACGAGGTCATGGTGTCCCTGCTGCCGCACCAGTCGGCACTGCGGGCCGACTACGAGCGCGTCCTGAAGCAGCGCAACGCCCTGCTCAAGTCGGCGCGGGCCGCCGGAAGGTTCTCCACCGGGCACGAGTCCACCCTCGACGTCTGGGACCAGCACCTCGCCGAGGCCGGGGCGCGGTTGCTGTCCGCACGGCTCCTCCTCGTCGACCAGCTGCGCCCCCACGTCCAGCGTGCCTACAAGGAGCTGACGGACGGATCGAAGACCGCCGACATCGACTACGTCTCCAGTGTCTCGTCGTCCGTCTCGTCGTCGTCCGAGCCCACGGCGGACGACGACGGCGCGGAGACCGCCCGTCCCGGGTCCGCCGCCGGCCTGCGCGACCTCGACCTGCCGGCGCTCACCGCATTGTTCGTGGAGAGCCTCCTCCGCCACCGGAAGAAGGAGCTGGACCGCGGCATCTCGCTCGTGGGTCCGCACCGTGACGAACTCGGTCTCCTGCTGGGCCAGGCCCCGGTCAAGGGCTACGCGTCGCACGGGGAGACCTGGTCCATGGCCCTCGCCCTGCGCCTCGCCTCCTACTACCTGCTGCTCGAGGAGGACCACACGCCCGGCGGTGACCCGGTGCTGATCCTCGACGACGTCTTCGCCGAACTCGACACGCAGCGCCGCACGCGCCTCGCCGCCATCGTGGGACCGGCCGAACAGGTGCTGGTCACGGCGGCCGTGGGCGACGACATCCCCGCGGCGCTCCTCGGCCGCCAGATCCGCGTGATCCCTGGTGCCCTGGCAGGAGGGGACGCCGGACCTGCGGACGAGGGTGGGTCCGCCGGGGACATTCCTCCCGCCGGGGACGAGCAGGCAGTTGCGGACCCGACCGTGGGAGACCCTCATGCCTGAGGACCGCCGGGAGGACACCACGGGGCCGGACGGGGAGCGGGGGGTACCACCGCGCCGTGAGACGGAGGAGGCTCGCGGCGCCGGTGACTCCGACGGCGGCCCTGCCCGGCCAGGGGCCGAGGACTTCCCCGAACAGGATGCTCCGCAGGCCCTCCTCAACCGGCTGCGCAGTGCATCCGAGGCCCGTGGCACGCCCCGCGGTCCGGCGCCGAAGCAGCCGGGGAAGACGTCCCGGCGCCGGTACTCGCCCGAGCCGGTCTACGGGGGACGCGACCCGGAAGGCGTGGGGAACGTGTTCTCGCGGATGCTCGCAGAGCGCGGATGGAAGTCCCCCGTGGCCATCGGATCAGTGCTGACGCGCTGGGACGAGATCGTCGGGGCGGATATCGCCGCACACTGCGTGCCCGAGAGCTTCGACGCCGACACGGTGCTCGTCCGGTGCGATTCGACCGCCTGGGCAACCCAGCTGCGGCTCATCACCCCGCAGGTGCTCCAGCGGTTCGAGGCCGAACTGGGCGCCGGCGTCGTGAAGCGCCTCTCCGTCGTCGGGCCCGCTGCCCCGAGCTGGCGCAAGGGCGGACGCACGGTCAAGGGACGAGGCCCGCGTGACACCTACGGGTGAGCTGACAGCGTATTCGCGGGTCCTCTGGACGGCCTGTAGCGCAATCGGGGGTCCCCCCGGCGTATCCGTCCTCACGGAAGGACCCGCTGTGGGCTCTGAACCCGGTTTATTGGCCGGTGAGGGGCGGTTGGTGCGCTCTCGCAACCATCCGCAGGGTAGAATAGTAGGAGATTGATGTGGTCTATCCAGCTGAGGAGCCGTCTACGCCTGTGGCACACGAGAACGAGTTGAATGCAAGTGATGTGTTGATCGGCGAGGGTGAGTCCCCGATTCTGGAGGCCGCGACCGAGCACGCCTACGGCGCCAGTGAGATCACCGTCCTCGAAGGACTGGAAGCGGTCCGCAAACGGCCGGGCATGTACATCGGCTCCACCGGCCCGCGCGGCCTCCACCACCTCGTCTACGAAGTCGTGGACAACTCGGTGGACGAGGCTCTTGCCGGGTACTGCGACCACATCGAGATCACGCTCCAGGCCGACGGCGGCGTCAAGGTCGTCGACAACGGGCGCGGCATCCCCGTGGACATGCACCCCACCGAGGGGCGGCCCACCGTCGAGGTCGTCATGACCATCCTCCACGCCGGCGGCAAGTTCGGTGGTGGCGGCTACGCGGTGTCGGGCGGCCTGCACGGCGTCGGCATCTCCGTGGTCAACGCCCTGTCGAAGCGCGTCGAGACCGAGGTACGTCGCCAGGGCCATGTGTGGCATCAGACGTTCGCGGACGGCGGCAAGCCCGTGGGCGAGCTGCGGAAGGGCGAGGAGACGTCCGAGACGGGGACCACCCAGACGTTCTACCCGGACGACTCGATCTTCGAGTCCACCGAGTTCGATTTCGAGACGCTGCGCGCACGCTTCCAGCAGATGGCCTTCCTCAACAAGGGTCTCCGCATCACCCTGACCGACGAGCACGTCGACGAGGTGGAGGACGAGGTCACGGCGGAGACGGGCGAGGATTCCACACCGAAGCACCGCGAGGTCGCCTACCTCTACGAGAACGGACTGCTCGACTACGTCCAGCACCTGAACTCCTCGAAGCGCGTCGAGGTGGTCCACCCCGACGTCATCGCCTTCGAGACGGAGACGCCGGACCAGACGATGTCCGTGGAGATCGCGCTCCAGTGGACCTCGGCCTACTCGGAGAGCGTCCACACCTACGCCAACACGATCAACACGCACGAGGGAGGCACGCACGAAGAGGGATTCCGTGCCGCCATGACGACCCTGATCAATCGATATGCGCGTGAGAAGAACATCATCAAGGAGAAGGACGACAACCTCACGGGTGACGACATCCGCGAGGGCCTGACGGCCGTCATCTCGGTGAAACTCTCCGAGCCGCAGTTCGAGGGTCAGACCAAGACCAAACTCGGGAACTCCGAGGTCAAGGGCTTCGTGCAGCGCGTCGTCACCGACCAGCTCGGTGACTGGCTCGAGCGCAACCCCGGCCCGGCCCGCGACGTCATCCGCAAGTCGATCCAGGCGTCCCAGGCCCGACTGGCCGCCCGCAAGGCGCGTGAATCCACGCGGCGCAAGGGACTGCTGGAGTCCGGCGGGATGCCGGGCAAGCTGAAGGATTGCCAGTCCAAGGATCCTGCGCGGTCGGAGATCTACATCGTGGAGGGCGACTCGGCCGGCGGTTCGGCCGTCCGCGGGCGCAACCCCGAGACCCAGGCCATCCTCCCCCTGCGCGGGAAGATCCTGAACGTCGAGCGGGCCCGCCTCGACCGCGCCCTCGGCAACAGCGAGGTCCAGGCCATGATCACCGCGTTCGGCGCGGGGATCGGCGAGGACTTCGACGTGGACAAGGCCCGGTACCACAAGATCGTGCTCATGGCCGACGCCGACGTGGACGGCCAGCACATCACGACCCTGCTGCTCACCCTTCTGTTCCGCTACATGCGGCCGCTGATCGAGAACGGTTTCGTGTACCTTGCGCAGCCGCCGCTGTACCGGATCAAGTGGTCGAACGCGAAGCACGACTACGTGTTCAGCGACCGCGAACGCGACGAGGTCATCAAGATGGGCATGGCCAACAACCAGCGCCTGCCCAAGGACAACGGGATCCAGCGCTACAAGGGTCTCGGCGAGATGGACTACACGGAACTGTGGGATACCACCATGGACCCGGACCATCGCACACTGCTCCAGGTCACCATGGACGACGCCGCCGCCGCCGACCAGGTGTTCTCGGTGCTCATGGGCGAGGACGTCGAGTCCCGCCGCAACTTCATCCAGCAGAACGCCAAGGACGTGCGTTTCCTCGACATCTGACGGGTGACCCGGCATCCTGCCGGCGCAACGAAAGTAAGAGCGGACCGAGGGTCCCTCCCCGAGCTTGCAGGGGAAGGGGGCAGTCCGATCGAGCGCCTGCGCAGGACGCGGGACGACCCTTGCTCAGATTCGCCAGTACTGCGGGCACAACATGACGAACGGAACTGATTCATGAGTGACGACATCACCGGCAACGGACCGGACGAACCCATCGAGGGCGAGGTCCTGACGGACCGCGTCGAGCAGGTGGACCTGCAGACCGAGATGCAGCGGTCCTACCTGGACTATGCGATGGCGGTCATCGTGGGCCGGGCGCTCCCCGACGTCCGCGACGGACTGAAGCCCGTCCACCGGCGCGTCCTCTACGCGATGTTCGACGGCGGCTACCGTCCGGAGCGCTCCTTCAACAAGTGCGCCCGCGTGGTCGGCGAGGTCATGGGCCAGTACCACCCGCACGGTGACTCCGCGATCTACGACGCCCTGGTCCGCCTGATCCAGGACTGGACCATGCGGTACCCGCTCGCGCTCGGCCAGGGGAACTTCGGCTCGCCCGGCAACGACGGCGCGGCGGCCCCCCGGTACACCGAGACGAAGATGGCCCCGCTCGCCATGGAGATGGTGCGGGACATCGACGAGGAGACCGTCGACTTCCAGGACAACTACGACGGCAAGAACCAGGAACCGACCATCCTGCCGTCGCGCTTCCCGAACCTGCTCGTCAACGGATCCTCCGGCATCGCCGTGGGCATGGCCACCAACATTCCGCCGCATAACCTGCGGGAAGTGGCCGACGGCGTCCAGTGGTACCTCGAGAACCCCACCGCGACGAAGGAGGAGCTGCTCGAGGCCCTGATCGCCCGCATCAAGGGACCCGACTTCCCCACCGGGGCGCAGATCCTGGGGCACAAGGGCATCGAGGACGCCTACCGGACCGGCCGCGGCTCCATCACGATGCGTGCCGTCGTCAACGTCGAGGAGATCCAGAACCGCACCTGCCTCGTCGTCACGGAACTGCCCTACCAGGCCAACCCCGACAACCTGGCGATCAAGATCGCCGAACTCGTCAAGGACGGCAAGATCAGCGGCATCGCCGACCTGCGCGACGAGACGTCAGGCCGTACGGGCCAGCGCCTCGTGATCGTGCTGAAGCGTGACGCCGTCGCCAAGGTGGTGCTCAACAACCTCTACAAGCACACGCAGCTGCAGGACAACTTCAGCGCGAACATGCTGGCGATCGTCGACGACGTCCCCCGCACCCTGAGCCTCGATGCGTTCATCCGCCACTGGGTGACCCACCAGCTCGAGGTCATCGTGCGCCGCACCCGCTACAGGCTGCGCAAGGCCGAGGAGGAAGCGCACATCCTGCGCGGCCTGCTCAAGGCCCTCGACGCACTGGACGAGGTCATCGCCCTGATCCGTGCATCGGCGACCACTGAGGAAGCCCGTATCGGCCTGATGGGTCTGCTCTCCATCGACGAGCTGCAGGCGAGGGCCATCCTCGACATGCAGCTGCGGCGCCTCGCGGCCCTCGAGCGGCAGAAGATCCAGGACCGCCACGCGGAACTCGAATCCATGATCACCGAGTTCAACCGCATCCTCGCCTCCGAGGACGTGCAGCGCGGGATCGTGAGCACCGAGCTCGCGGACATCGTCACGAAGTTCGGCGACGACCGACGCACCGAGATCCTCATGGGCTACGACGGCGACATGAGCATGGAGGACCTGATACCCGAGGAGGAGATGGTCGTCACCATCACCCGTGGCGGGTACGTCAAGCGCACCCGCAGCGACAACTACCGCCAGCAGGCCCGCGGCGGCAAGGGGATCAGGGGTGCCCAGCTGCGCGGCGACGACGTCGTCGAACACTTCTTCGTGACCACCACCCACCACTGGCTGCTGTTCTTCACCAACCTCGGCCGCGTGTACCGCGCGAAGGCATACGAGCTCGTGGAGGCGGCGCGCGACGCGAAGGGCCAGCACGTCGCGAACCTGCTCGCCTTCCAGCCCGACGAGACCATCGCGCAGGTCCTGGATCTGCGCGACTACCAGCAGTCACCCTTCCTCGTGCTCGCCACGAAGCGCGGACTGGTGAAGAAGACGCGGCTCGAGGACTACGACACCAACCGCACCGCCGGGGTGATCGCCATCAACCTCCGCGACAACGACGAGCTCGTCTCCGCCCAGCTCGTCTCCAGCGAGGACGACATCATGCTGGTCTCCCGTAAGGGGCAGTCGCTGCGCTTCACGGCCGACGACGACGCCCTGCGGCCCATGGGCCGCGCCACCTCCGGCGTGACCGGCATGAAGTTCCGCGACGACGACGAACTGCTCGCGGCCAACGTGGTCACCGACGACTCGTTCGTGTTCATCGTGACCGAGGGCGGTTTCGCGAAGCGAACGAGGGTCGACGACTACCGCGTCCAGGGCCGCGGCGGACTCGGCATCAAGGTCGCCAAGTTGGCAGAGGAGCGCGGCGACCTCGTGGGCGCCCTCGTGGTGCAGGAGGAGGACGAGGTGCTGGTGGTCATGGGCGGCGGCAAGGTCGTGCGCTCCGCCGTCGCCGGTGTGCCGGCCAAGGGCCGCGACACCATGGGTGTGATCTTCGCGAAGCCCGACAAGACCGACCGCATCATCGCGGTCGCCCGGAACAGCGAGCGGAGCGTCGCCGTCGAGGAGGGACTCATCGAGGACCCCTCGGAGGCGAGCCCCGATGTCGACGTCATCGACACCGTGACGCCGCAGCAGGATCCTGCGGAGTTCACAGCCGATGAAGTACGGTTGTCGACAGAGGAAACGGCTGAGCCTGACGCTGAGTCGCCGGAACACGGAGGTACTGAGTGAGCTCGGCCAACACCAACCCGCGGTCCCCCAGCGGACAAGTGCGGACGCCCGGTGCTCCTCCGCGCGTGAATGCACCCGCACGCCCCACGCAGCGCCCGGCTTCCGCCGCTGGCCAGGCAGGGCGTCCCGGGCAGCGTCCGGGGCTCGTGAAGCCGGCGCCGAAGGCCAAGGCCCGCAAGGCCCGCCTGCTGGTCAGCAAGGTGGATCCCTGGTCCGTCCTCAAGATGTCCTTCCTGCTCTCGGTCGCGCTCGGTATCGTGACCGTCGTCGCGTCCTTCGTGATCTGGACGGTCCTGGACCTCACGGGCATCTTCGACGGCGTCAACGCGCTCCTGCGGGAGATCGCGGGATCGGAGAGCGGCGGGTTCGACCTCCGCCAGTTCGCCTCGCTGCCGCAGGTCCTGTCCTTCGCGACCATCATCGCGGTGGTGAACGTGGTGCTCCTGACGGCGTTGGCCATGCTCTCGGCCGTGCTCTACAACATCTCGTCCACCCTCGTCGGCGGTATCGGCGTCACACTGACCGACGACTAGGAGACCGGCCCCTCCGGCGCCCTCGGGGCGATTTGAAGAATGCCGAGACACTACTGTAAAGTCGTGTCTCGGCCCGAAGAGGTATCGGGGCGTATAGCTCAGGCGGTTAGAGCGCTTCGCTGATAACGAAGAGGTCCCAGGTTCAAGTCCTGGTACGCCCACGGATCCACTATCGCAGGGAACTGCAAGGAGGCGAATGTGAAGAAGTTGCTCATCGCGGCAGCGGCTGCAGCAAGTCTCCTCGTGTTCAAGCGGTGGCAGGATTCAGAGAAGAGCAAGAGCGTCTGGAGCAAGGCGACGGACGACATAGCGTAGCAAGGAACCCCGCCCGGCGGACGAGCCGGACAGGGTCCCACTCGGGGGCATGGCGCAATTGGTAGCGCACCTGCTTTGCAAGCAGGGGGTTCGGGGTTCGAGTCCCCGTGCCTCCACCGAACGGAAGTCCCGGTCATCGACCGGGACTTCCTGCGTTGGCGACCGAATTGCAGGGCTGCCAGCGGCGTGCCATAGGGTTGCCGCGTGACCATCTTCCTCTCGATCCTCGGTGTCATCGGGGTCTCGGCCTCCGGGCCGATCATGGCGGCGACCGCCGCCCCGGTGCTCGCGATCGCCTTCTGGCGGAACCTGCTCGGGGCTCTCCTCATGGGAGGGCCGGCTGCCGTGTCCAAGAGGGCTGAGTTCGCAGCGCTCACCGCTGTGGACTGCCGACGGCTGGCCGTTGCCGCTGTTGCCCTGGCCCTGCACTTCGCATGCTTCATCACCGCGCTCAAGCTCACCTCCGTTGCGGCGGCCACGGCCCTCGTATGCCTGCAGGTCGCATGGATCGCCCTCTTCGATGCGCTGCGGGGATCCCGGCCGCAGCGAGCGGTGGTAGTGGGGTTGGGGGTGGCGTTCGTCGGCGTCGTGATCATCACCGGGTTCGATCTATCGCTCTCCCAGGACGCGCTCCTCGGCGACGTCCTCGCCCTCGCGGGAGGCGCCCTGGCCGGGGTCTACCAGATGGCCGGCGCCGCTGCCCGGCGGACGATGTCCACGGGCACCTACACGACGCTCTGCTACGGGGCCTGCGCCGTGATCCTGCTGATGCTCTGCCTCGTCACGCGCCAGCCCGTCGTCGGCTTCTCGACCGCCGCCTGGGTGGGGATCCTCGCCGTGACCCTGATGGCGCAGATCATGGGCCACTCGGTGTTCAACCATCTGCTCGCCGTGATGAGTCCGCTCGTCGTCTCCATGATCATCCTGCTCGAGATCCCGGGAGCGGCGATCCTCGCGGCCGTCTTCCTCGACGAGACGCTTCCTGCCGGGACCTATGGCGGACTGGCACTGATCCTCGTGGGCCTCGCCGTCGTGATCCGCGGACAGCAGCGGCGCCGGTCACGTCGCTCCCTTGCCGAAGAGGCTGCAGCGGACCCGCCGCCGGGCCTCGGCGGAGAGTAGTCTACCCGGAGCATATTTCCTGAATAGAATACGACAGCATGAAAAAAGGAACCCCCGGCGTCGAGCCGGGGGTTCCTTCTTCTTGTGGTCGGCGGTCAGACCTTCGGGTCCTGCGTAGGTTCGGCGGCGTGCTTGGCACCGTCGGTGTCCTTGGCAGTGTCCTTGACGGTGCCCTTGGCAGTGTCCTTGGCGGTGTCCGAAGCGGACGGCGAGCCGGCAGGGTCCGCATCGACGGTGGCCGCCGGGACCTCGCCGGACGACGCCGCAGCACGGTCCGCCGCTTCCTTGATACTGATGACGGTATTCTTCGCGTCCTGCGGCTTCTGGGTCGACGCCGGGCCCGCGGTGGCCTTGATCGGGGCCGGCGTCTTCCAGGGATCCTCGACGGGCCTGGACGCGCGCCAAGCAGCGACTCCCGCGACGATCGCGGCCGCGATGATGCCGAGGACCAACCAGCCCTTGCCGGACTTGCGGGCCTGGCTCTTCTTCAGATCCTTCGACGCCTGCATGGTCGCGGCGACCAGGCGCTTCTGGGCGTTCTTGACGGCTTTCTTGTCACCGGTCATGCGGATCACGGCGTTCTCCACGGCGGGCGGGACGGTCGCGGCCGCCAGGGAACGGGACGCCGTGTCGGCTGCCTCGCCGAGCCTGGTGGACAGCGCGGGCAGGTACTCGTCCACGACCTTGCCCTTCGCGGTGGTCAACGCCGGTGTGGCCTTGTCGAGGGTTCCCTGGATCTTCGGGGTGGTCTCGTCGACCACGTGGGTGATCGAGGAGCCCACCTTGTCGATGCTCTCCTGGAGGAGGGGGGTCACGACGGCGACGCCACCGGCGATCCCCTCCGAGGCCTTGCGGACGGTGTCCTGCAGAGCGGGCCTCGCGGTCTCGAGGCCCTTCTCCCAGCGGGGCTTCGCCCAACCGTAGGCGGCATCGACGCGCGGTGCAGCCCAGTCCCGTGCTGCTGCTACTCCGGCGGCGGCTGCCAGCCCGAGAGCGACGCCCTCCTCGAGTTCATGGGTGTTGCGTACGTTCTTCTTCACAAAAACCTCCAGGGGGTGGTTGTTCGTTTTGATCAGCCTACGTTGCATGCGTGGGGGGTGCTATCCGACGCGGGCGCAGGTGCGGGTCCTGGGCCGTGTTTCACTGTGCGCGGAATGGGACCACTCCAGCTTATTGTCAGGGGGCGCGTGGAAGAATGGCCCAATGACTGCTATTCCGACAGCAAAAGCGACCATCCACACCAACCAGGGCGATATCGAGGTCAACCTCTTCGGCAATCATGCCCCGAAGACGGTGAAGAACTTCGTGGGCCTCGCGACGGGCGAGATCACCTGGACCCACCCGCAGACCGGCGAGGAGAGCAATGCGCCCCTCTACAGCGGCACCGTGTTCCACCGGATCATCAAGGACTTCATGATCCAGGGCGGCGATCCCCTCGGTCAGGGCATCGGAGGACCGGGCTACAAGTTCGACGACGAGATCAACCCCGACCTCACCTTCAACGAGCCCTACAAGCTCGCCATGGCCAACGCGGGTCTCCAGGGCGGACGCGGCACCAACGGTTCGCAGTTCTTCATCACCTCCGTGCCCACCACCTGGCTGCAGGGCAAGCACACCATCTTCGGCGACGTCACCGACGAGGAATCGCGCAAGGTGGTCGACAAGCTGAACGCCATCGCCACGGACATGAGGGACAAGCCCCTCGACGACGTCGTCATCGAGAGCATCACCGTGGAACAGCTCTAACCGAATGTCCTACGGTGTCCCTGCGCCCGACGCCGGCAGCCAGGAGGCGCCGGTCTGCCCCCGGCACCCGGATCGCGTCAGCTATGTGAGGTGCCAGCGGTGCGGCCGTCCGGCCTGTGCCGAGTGCCAGCGTCCTGCCCCGGTCGGGTTCCAGTGCGTGGACTGCGTCCGTGAGCAGGCCGCCGCCATACCGGCCCGCAAGAACGCCTTCGGCGGCGTCTCGCGCGGGGACACCCCCGTAGTGACCTACACGCTCATCGGGATCTGCGTGGCGATGTTCCTCCTGCAGCTCGTGATCCCCGGGATCACCCGCTCGTTCGTCTATGCGCCGGTGTTCACCGCCGGTGCCGGGGGTGTGATCCCCGCGGAGCCGTGGCGGATGCTCACAGCAGCCTTCCTCCACTCGGAGCGCTCGTTCCTGCACATCGCCTTCAACATGTACGCGCTGTACATCCTCGGCAAGGTGCTGGAGCCCGCGATGGGCCGGGCACGATTCCTCGCGCTGTACCTCATCTCCGCCCTCGGCGGGTCCATCGGCGTCCTGCTGCTCAGCGGGAACCCGTTCCAGGGAGTCGTCGGAGCATCCGGCGCCGTCTTCGGGCTCTTCGGGGCGCTCCTCATCGTCCAGCGCAAGCGAGGCGGGGACGTCCGCCAGATCGTCGTCCTGATCGCGATCAACGCGGTACTCGGGTTCGTGGTGCCGGGCATCGCCTGGCAGGCCCACCTCGGCGGCCTCGTGGCGGGCGCCGCCTGTGCGGCTGCCATCGTGTACGCGCCGCGCGGGAGCCGGCAGACGAGGACGCAGGTGCTCGGTCTGGGCGCCGTCGTCGTCCTGCTGGCCCTGCTGACCTTCGTGGGTGTCACCCGCCTCCCGATCTAGCACTGCCCGAGGACGAAGGAGCCGGTGCCCTCGGACCGGCTCCTTCGTCGTTTTCCACAGCCCTTATCCACATGGGGGATAACTTACACACATGTAATTCCACATCTGTGGATAAGCAGGGCCCGGAATCTCGCGGCGATTCCCGAATGATCAACAATCCCGTGCACATCTGTGGATAACTTCATACACAGCGTGTGTACAGAGCTCCCCGGACCGTCCCGCCGGTTCAATGACCCAGGATCGAGCGGCGGATCGGTGTCGCGAGAGCCGGGCGAAGGAATCGGTGATGCGGGGCAGCGTGGAGGGGGACAGGATCACCGCGCCGCCCACGAACCCGGGCGGCACCCGACGCGGTACCTCCGCCGCGCACCGATGCATCGATACGGGCAGGGCTGCAGCCCTGCGGCCGGGATTGCCCGGCCGCAGCCAGGGGTCAGCGCCAGCGCGTCGTCATCAGGAAGCCGACGATCGCGATGCCGAAGCCGGCGAGGATGTTCCAGGATCCCCACGCGGCGACCGGCAGGGTGGCCTCGGAGATGTAGAACGTGATGATCCACAGCAAGCCGATGATCATGAGCCCGAACATCACCGGCTTGTACCAGACCGGGTTCGGTTTGGGCTGCGACTTCGCGGCGGGGGCGGCGCCGGCTCTCTTGCGGGGCTTCGACTCAGGCACTGATTCTCCTCGACGGGGTGCGACTGGGGTCAGTGGCACCGGTGGTTCGGTGGCGGCCCCGACGCGCTCCTCCCCGCAGGCTATCCTGTGGGGAGAATTTCATCCGGCCGGTTCTCCGAACGATTCTAGCCAAGATCGCTCGGGTACCGGTGCATCCCAGCGGCAGGAGCGGTAGTGGCCAGGTCGACCATGGACGCCGCCCCCGACCAAGGGGTGGGACGCCCGACACGGGCGCGCCCCCGCCGGACGCCGCTCCAGCTGGTCGGACAGGTGTTCGGGGAACTCCTGGTCACCGCCGGCATCGTACTGCTGCTCTTCGTCGGCTGGGAGCTCTGGTGGACCAACATCGACTCCGGCATCAAGCAGGAGCAGGCCCTCGAGGGGTTCTTCTCCGACGCACCGCCCGTCACGGCTCCCGGTGCCTCCGACCAGGGATCGGAGGTACCTCGGCCCGAGGACTTCGGTGAGCCTGCCGTCCTCCCGCAGCAGGACCTCGTAGGTACCTTCGGCGTGGTCTACATCCCTCGGTTCGGTGAGGACTACTCGCGGCCCGTCACGGCCGGCGTCGGCACCGACGTGCTCGACAACCTCGGACTCGGCCATTACCCGGGAACCGGCGCGCCGGGCGAGGTGGGCAACTTCGCGCTGGCAGGCCACCGCCAGACCCACGGCCAGGTGCTGGACCAGATCCACACCCTGGTCCCGGGAGACCGGGTCTACGTCCAGACACGCGACGGGTACTACACCTACGTCTTCCGGAACACCGAGATCGTCCTGCCCGACCGCGTGGACGTCATCGCGCCGGTGCCCACCCGGCCGGACGCACAGCCCGTGGACAGGATCCTGACGCTGACAAGCTGCAATCCGCGTTTCGGCGCCCAGGAGCGTATCATTGCGTACTCGGTGCTGGAGTCCTGGCGCCCCGCCGACGCGGGACCACCCCCCGAGATCGCGGAGAACGTGGCCCGCGCAGCAGGACAGGGGTAGCTGAGATGTACGGATGGATCTTCCGGGCCCTGCCCGGTCCGCTCTGGCTGCGCATCATCCTCTCCGTGATACTGGCCCTCGCGGCCGTCATGGCGCTCATGGTCTTCGTGTTCCCCTGGGTCTCCCAGTTCAACCCGCTCACAGATTCAACGATTGGTTCCCCCTAGCTCATGGCTGACACCACCCGCATCCTCGTCGTCGACAACTACGACAGCTTCGTCTACACGCTGGTCGGCTACCTGCAGGAGCTCGGCGCCGAGACGACCGTGGTCCGCAACGACGACGTCACTCTCGCCGAGGCGCAGGACATGGCCGCATCCCGCGACGGCGTCCTGATCTCCCCCGGTCCGGGCACGCCCGGGGAGGCCGGCGTGTGCGTCGACCTCATCCGGTGGTGCGGCGACCACGGCAAGCCGATGCTCGGGGTCTGCCTCGGTCACCAGGCGCTTGCCGAGGCCTACGGCGGCACCGTGACACACGCACCGGAGCTCATGCACGGCAAGACGTCCCTCGTGGAGCACGACGCGACGAGCGTCTTCGCCGGACTGCCCTCCCCCGTCACGGCGACGCGCTACCACTCGCTGGCAGCGGTGAGCGACGACGTCCCGGCCGAGCTCACCGTCACTGCACGGACGGCCAGCGGAATCATCATGGGTCTCGAGCACAGGACGGCACCTCTGTGCGGGGTCCAGTTCCACCCGGAGTCGGTGCTGACCGAGGGCGGTTACCGGATGCTGGGCAACTGGCTGGAGTCCCTCGGGCTCGAGGGCGCCGCGGCCGCGGCCGCAGGGCTCAGCCCGCTCATCGCGCGGTAGCCGCCGTCGTTCCCGGTTCCCGCCCGGACGATGCGTGTCCGGACGCGACCCGCCGGGTCGCCGGCTGCAGCGCCGCGGAAGCCGGGAACGGCGACCGGGCAGGTCCTAGTCGGCGCCCTCGGTGGGACGCGGGTCGGACTGTTCGCCGGTGGCCTCCGTCGGCTGGCCGGTCGGTAGGGCGGACGGCTCGGGGGCCGGCGGTGGCGGCGGTGCCTTCGCGACCGTAAGGACGATCTCGGTGCCCTGGTCCACCTCGGACCGCGCCTGCGCGGATTGCCCGGTGACGATGCCCGGAGCAACCACGCTGTTCTCCACCTCGCGCACCGAGGACGGCAGCTTCACCGCCGGGTCGGCCAGCAGGGCCTGTGCCTGCTCGAGCGTGAGGTCCGTGAGCAGGGGCACGGTCACCTTTCCGTTGGACAGCACCAGGTCCACCGCGCTGCCCACCGGCACCGACTGGCCCGCCTGCGGGCTCGTGGTGATGACCCTGCCCTCCGCGACGTCGGCGCTGGTCTCCTCCGTGACCTGCCCGCCCCGCAGACCGAGCTCCTCGAGCGCGTCGCGGGCCGACGATTCGGTGAGCCCGGCGAGTGTGCCGGGCAGCACCACGTTGGCCGGTCCCCGTGAGACGGTGATATTGACGCGTGATTCCCGGTCTACGGACGTCCCCGCGGCGGGATCGGAGGCGATGACGTCGCCCTCCTCCACGGTCGCGTTGAACTCCTCGTCGGTCGACGGTCTCAGGCCGGCGTCCACGATGGCGTCGGTGGCATCCGCCTCGGTCAGACCCACGAGTCCGGGCACGCTGACGGTGACGACCTCCTGGGAGCTGCGGTCGTTCGCAACGTTGTTCAGGACCACGTAGCCGCCCGCGAGCACGAGCAGGACCGCCACGAAGAAGACGGTGATCCAGGCGGTCCTCGAGGACCTGCGTCGCCGGTCGTGCCGCGGGTCCACGGCGTCGTCAGTCCTCAGGACGTCGAGCCGCCCGTCGTCGTCCTCCCGGCGGTTCGGCAGGGACTGCCCCGCCGCGACCCTGTCCATCGCGCGCGTGTGCGGATCGGCGGCGAACGCCGCGGTACTCGCGACGCCGGCACGTGTGCGGGGCGTCACGGCGTCCAGTTCCGCCGTCGGCACGCCTGCGGCACCGGGCACGGAGATGCCGCGGGCGGCGTCGAGCAGCGCCCTGCGGAAGGTGAGAGCGTCCTGGAAGCGGTGGTCGCGGTCCTTCTGGAGTGCTCGGGCAAGGACGGAGTCGAGGGCGGGCGTCACCTCGGGGTTGAGACTGCTGGCGGCGGGGGGTTCCTCCCGCACGTGCTGGTAGGCGACGGACACGGGACTGTCCCCGATGAAGGGCGGCCGGCCGGTGAGCAGTTCGAACAGCAGACAGCCCGCCGAGTACAGGTCGCTGCGGGCGTCCACGGTCTCGCCTCGGGCCTGCTCCGGCGAGAGGTACTGCGCCGTGCCGAGGACGGCCTGCGTCTGGGTCATCGTGGCCTGGGAATCCGCCATCGCGCGGGCGATGCCGAAGTCCATGACCTTCACGCCGCCGTCGGGCGTGATCATGACGTTGGCCGGCTTGATGTCGCGGTGGACGATCCCCGCCTTGTGGCTGTAATCGAGGGCGCCCAGGACACCGGCCAGGTAGGTGATGCTGTCCTCGGCCGTGAGATCGCCGGCCTTCACGTGATCGCGCAGCGTCCGCCCGGCGACGTACTCCATCACGATGAACGGGACCCTGACCTCGTGTTCCGGCCGGTCGGGGATCTCCTCCTCGCCCGTGTCGTACACGGCCACGATGTTGGGATTGTTCAGCCCGGCCACGGCCTGGGCCTCCCGGCGGAACCGCGACTGGAACAGCGGATCGCGTGCGAGGTCCGAACGCAGCACCTTGATGGCGACCGACCGCCCCAGACGGAGGTCACGGCCGAGATGCACGTCGGCCATGCCACCGCGCCCGATCAGCTCGCGTACCTCGTACCGCCCGTTCAGGATGCGGTCGGTGGTCATCACTGCGCGCCTTCCCGATCCGGGTTCGTGCGGATCATGACGTGGGGGTCGCCGTGGGGGTCGCCGTGGGCGACGCCGTCGGGCTCGGCGTCGGGCTCGGCGGCGGTGTGGTGGGCGCCTGGGTGGGGGGCGGACCGGTGGAGACGATGTAGCCGACGTCCGACCCTGCGGTCAGGACGGTCCCGGCGCCAGGGCTCACGGACACGACCGTTCCGGCCGGCAGTTCCGATTCCTGGGAGCCCGTGTTGACGGGTACCAGGCCCAGGTCCACCAGAGCGGCCTCGACCTCGGCGACGGTGCGTCCCTGCAGGCCGGCGGGCACGGTGGCCTGCTCGGGCCCGGCCGACGACGTCACGGTGATGGTCTCGCCGAGGCTCAGGGTGCCCACGGGGTCGATGCCGATGACGTAGCCCTCGGCGATCTCCGCCGACGGTTCGCGCTGGGTGATGACGCGGAAGCCCAGCGAGCCGAGTTCCGCGGCGACCTCCGCCTCCGCCCGGCCCAGGTACTGGCTCGGCGTGATGACCACCTCGGCCGCCTCCGTGGTGCTCGGGGACGGCGTCGGTGAGGTGGACGACGGCGACGGCGACGGGGTGCTGGACCGCGAGGGGGTGGTGCTCGCGGGTGTGCTCGTCGCACCAGGCACGCCGTCCGGGTCGCCCGCCAGCAGGGGCTGGAGGATCAGGAAGGCGATCGCCGCCAGCGCCAGCAGGAGCAGGACGATGAGCGGGATCAGCCAGGGGCTCCGGCGGTTCTCCTCGTCCGGCCCGTACGGCTGATCCGGTTCCGTCGCGTCCAGGTCCTCCTGCGACCAGTCCCGGGACGCGGCGATCCCTGCCGCTGCTCCGGCGGCCGCGGGAGCGGCCACGGTGGGCAGGGCTGACGTGCTCGGTGCCGGGACCGCCGTGGTGGCCTGGGTGTCCTGGCGGGGGATGGCGGCCGTCGCGGTACCGGACCCGGTGCCGAAGGCGAGCATCCCGGGTACCGCCGCCTCGGCGGCGCGGATGTCACCGGCGCGGATGGCGTCGACGGCGCGTGCGAGCGCCTCGGCGTCGCGCGGACGCTCGGCAGGGTCCTTGCCGAGCATGGAGCCGATGAGGGCGCGGACCGGTTGCGGAATGGACTCCGGCAGAGGGGGAGGTGCGTCGTTGACCTGCGCCAAGGCGATGGCGATCTGTGATTCGCCGGAGAACGGCCGGCGTCCGGTCAGTAGTTCGTACCCGATGACCCCGAGTGCGTAGATGTCCGAGGAGCCGGTGGCGGGTTGGCCCGTGGCCTGCTCGGGTGCGAGGTACTGTGCCGTCCCCATGACCTGCCCGGTGGCCGTCAGGGGAACCTGGTCGGCGAGCCGCGCGATCCCGAAGTCCGTGATCTTCACCCGTCCGTCGGGCATCACGAGGATGTTGCCGGGCTTCACGTCACGGTGCACGAGGCCCTGCCGGTGCGCGACGGCGAGGGCCGTGGCGGTCTGCCCGATGATCGAGAGGGTACGGTCGGGTGAGAGGACCTGCTCCTTCTCGATCACCGCGGACAACGGCTGCCCCGGCACCAGTTCCATCACGAGATAGGCCGAGCCCGCCTCCTCGCCGTAGTCGAACACGTTGGCGATGCCCTCGTGGTTCAGCAGGGCCGTGTGGCGCGCCTCGGCCCGGAAGCGGTTGAGGAAGGCCGGGTCGCCCGAGTACTCCTCCTTGAGGATCTTGATCGCGACGACGCGCCCGAGGATCTGGTCCCGTGCTTTCCAGACTTCGCCCATACCGCCGATGGCGATGCGCTCGGTCAGTTCGAATCTGCCGCCCAGGGTGATTCCTGACGTGGGCCTCATCTGTTCAACACCGCCTCTATGAGTCTCTTGGCACTGGGTGAGGTCAATTGCTGACCAGTAGGGATGTCCACGTTCTCCATCACGATCGATATGGCCACCTGCGGGTCGTCCGCCGGCGCGAACCCGGTGAACCAGGCGTTGTCACCGGTCTCGAAGACCTCCGCGGTGCCCGTCTTGCCGGCCACCTCGACGCCCGGGACCTGCGCCCCGGTCGCCGTGCCGTTGTCCACGACGTTCACCATCCAGTCGGTGAGCTGGCTCGCCGTCGCCTCGCTGACCGACTGCCGGAGCACCTCGGGCTGGGGTGACTCGATCAGCTCGAGGTCGGCCGCGCGGATCGACTTGACGAGCTGCGGCTTCATCAGCTGCCCGTTGTTGGCGATCGCGGAGGACACCATGGCCATCTGGAGGGGTGTGACGCGCGTGTCGAACTGCCCGACGGCGGCCTGCGCGAGTTCCGGCTCCGACAGGTCCGAGGGGAAGATGCTCGCGATCACCTGCGTGGGGATGGTCAGTTCCTCGCCGAAACCGAACCTGGCGGCCTGCTCCTGGATGGCGTCCTCGCCGAGATCCAGGGCGATCTGCGCGAAGGGGGTGTTGCAGGACTGCTCCAGCGCGAATTCGAGGTCCGCCGTCGTCCTGCTGGCGCACCCTCCGGTCACGAAGTTGGGCAGCGCGTAGTCGATGCCGGGGAACTCCAGGGCGGGCGGGTTCGGGATCTCCGACTGGGCGTCGTACTTCCCGGACTCGAGGGCCGCGGCGGCGTCGATCAGCTTGAAGACCGATCCGGGTGCGACGAGGGACTCCGTGGCGGGGTTCGTGTAGATGGACAGGCCCGGCTGCTCGGAGAGCCTCGCGGCGTTCTCCGCGATCACGGCGGTGTCGTGGCCCGAGAGGAGGTTGGGATCGAAGGTCGGCTTGGAGACCATCGCGAGGATGTTGCCGGTGGAGGGTTCCATTACCACGATCGAACCGCGCTGCCCGTCGGGGATCAGGTCCGACGCGAGCTGCTGGATCTCCGGGTCGATCGTCAGCTCGACGGAGGCGCCCTGGGAGTCGACACCCGAGAACAGCCGCACCAGCCGGTCGTAGAACAGGGAGCTGCTGGTGCCGGAGAGGATCTCCGATTCGGCGCGCTCGAGCTGCGTGGATCCCAGCGACAGGGAGTAGTAGCCCGTCAGGGCGGCGTACAGCTCGGGTTCGGTGTAGACGCGCTGGTAGTTGAACTCGTCGTCGGAGGGCACGGACTCGGCGATGGCGCGCCCGTCGACCAGGATGGCGCCGCGCTGCCGGCCGAAGTCCTGGTACAGCTGCCGGCTGTTCCAGTCGTTGTCGTTCAGTTCCTGCGCCTGGAAGAACTGCACGTAGGTGAGCGCGCCGAGGATGAGGGCGAACATGCCGACCGCCACGACCCACGCACTGCGGATGGCCTGGTTCATCGGGTTGCCTCCTTCTCGGATCTCTTCTTCACGGGCTTCCCGTTCACCCCGAGCACCTCGGGGAACGAGTCCTTCATCGGCCCCGTCGGTGTCGGGCGCCGCGCCGTCTCGGAGATCAGCAGGAGCAGGGCCACAATCAGCCAGTTTGCCAGCAGGGAGGACCCGCCCGCGGACATGAACGGCGTGGTGAGTCCGGTCAGGGGGATCAGGCGGGTGATGCCGCCGATGACCACGAAGCACTGGAGGGCGATGGTGAAGGCCAGACCGCACGCGAGCAGCTTCCCGAAGCCGTCCTTCGTGCCGAGCGCGGCACGCATTCCGCGGGACACGAGGATCACGTACATCATCACGATGGCGACGACCCCGATGAGCCCGAGCTCCTCGCCCAGCGCCGCGATGATCATGTCGCTGTTGGCATAGGTGACCAGGTCCGGACGCCCCTCACCGAATCCCGTGCCGATCAGGCCGCCGTTGGCGAGGCCGAAGAGGCCCTGCACCACCTGCCGGCTCCCGCCCGGCGCGCGGTCGTAGACCTCGGGGGAGAAGGCGTTGATCCAGGAATCGAAGCGGAGCGCCACGTGGCTGAACAGTTCCAGTGCCGCGACGACGCCGACACCGATCATCGCGAGGCCGATCAGCACCCAGCTGACCCTGCTCGTCGCCACGTAGATCATGACCATGAAGAGGCCGAAGAACAGGATCGAGGATCCGAGGTCGCGCTGGAAGATCAGCACGCCGATGCTGACCAGCCAGGCCGCCGCCATGGGGGCCAGGTCCCGGAAGCGCG
The DNA here is from genome assembly GCF_058269195.1 of Arthrobacter sp. TJ-240. Classification (NCBI taxonomy): domain Bacteria; kingdom Bacillati; phylum Actinomycetota; class Actinomycetes; order Micrococcales; family Micrococcaceae; genus Arthrobacter; species Arthrobacter sp. TJ-240. The sequence goes on along the minus strand of NZ_JBZCNG010000001.1, from coordinate 513,995 downwards.
GGAACTGCAGCGGTCCGATCTTCTTCCCGGCCAGCAGGATCAGATCGCGGTTCGTCGATAGATACCCGGCGAAGAATATGGCCAGGGTGATCTTGGCGATCTCGCCGGGCTGGAAGGTGCCCACCCCTACCGAGATCCAGATGCGCGCACCATTGATCTCGAGGCCGAGGGGCGTCAGGGGCAGCAGCAGGAGGATGGCGCTGACGATCAGGGAGATGTAGGTGAACCGGCGGAGGATCCGGTGATCCCTGAAGAGGATCAGCAGGACCGCGGCCGCGCCGATGGCCACGGCCGTCCAGAGCACCTGCTGTGGGGCGACGGGGGTGAAGTTGGAGGCCGCGGCGGCTGATAGGTCGAGGCGGTGGATCATCGCCAGCCCGATCCCGTTCAGTGCGACGACCAGGGGAAGAATCACCGGATCGGCATATTTCGCCCGGAAGCGGAGGATGACGTGGATGAACAGGCTCATCAGGCCGAGCGTCAGGGTGACCGACCAGAAGTAGTCGTTGAAGGGTTCTTCCCGCCCGATCCCCGCCAGGTAGTTGGCGCCGACGGCCACGGCGAGGGCCAGGACCAGCAGCACGAGTTCGATGTTGCGCCGCGACCGCGGCACGGTCAGGACGTCACTCATTGGCTGCACCTCCACAGTCGATGGCAGGGGACGGACTCGGTTGCGGAGACGGAGCAGGCGACGCGCCTGCCGACGGAGCGGGGGCGCTCGGCGAGGCGCCGGGCGACGGAGCCGGCGAGGCACCCGGGGAGGGTGCCGCCGCACCGGACGGTCCCGCGGTCGGGGAGGGCACCGGTCCGGCGGATGCTCCCGCCGTCCCGGACGGGCCCGGAGACGCGGTGGTTCCCGCGACCGGGGGGTCGCAGGTCACGGCCCGCAGTTCGCTGCGCAGATCGCTGACGATCCTCTCCGCCTCCTCGAGGCTGGCCGCGGGAAGCGTCTTGGCCACCTGCGACCGCTGGTACTGGGGAAGGTTGGAGACGGGGATGTCCGTCATCTCGTAGAGCTCACTGAGGTGGATCGGCCCCACCGTCTGGGGCACGCCGGTGAAGATGGCGACACGGTTCTCCGCCTCGGCCACGTAGTAGCGGGTCTGCGTCCACGTGTAGCCGAGGCCGAGGACCGCGACGAGGATGAGGGTCATGAGGGACAGGAACGCCGGGACGAGCCAGCGCCGTCTCGGACGTTCCGTCTCCTGGCCGGGATCCTCCCCGGCGTCGCCGTTCTCCGGCTCGGCCCTGTGCGTGAGCATCATCGCGGCGCGGCGCTCCGTGGAGCGCTGCGTCACGATGGGGATCTGGCCGGTCTCCGTGGCGAGTGCCGCGGATCCCACGAGGACGTGGGGTCGGGTGAGGAGGTCCTGGCGGATGACGTCAGCGCGGATCGCGGCGCCGGGGAGGTCCCCGTTCCGGTCGATCCCGTGCGCCGCGGCCGCGTCGCCGGGCTTGTCGCGTTCCCCTGCGGCCTGCCGCGCAGGGGGGATCGTGGCCGGGGGCACGGCGTCGTCGTCGTCGGCCTCGATGACCTCGACGACGGCGATGGTGATGTTGTCCGGCGAGCCGCCCGCGAGGGTCAGCTCGACGAGCGTGTTCACGCATTCCCGGATGTCCTTCGTCTCACGCATGACCTGCTCGACGACGCGGTCGTTGAGCACCGCGTTCAGTCCGTCCGAGCAGAGCAGCCAGCGTTCGCCGGGCTCGGCGTCGAACTCCTCCAGGTCCAGTTCGGGGCTCGCGTCGACATCACCGAGAACGCGCATCAGCACGTTCTTGTGCGGGTGGATCTCCGCCTCCTCCGGCCGGAGGCGTCCCTCCTCGATGAGGCGCTGGACGAAGGTGTGGTCGGTGGTGATCTGAGCGAAGACCCCGTCCTTGAGGCGGTAGGCCCGCGAATCGCCGATATGGGCGAGCTGCAGCTTCGTGTCCTCGAGCAGGATCGCCGTCACGGTGGTGCCCATGCCCGCGAGCTGCGGGTTGGTGGCGACGAGTTCGGACAGCAGCGAGTTGGCGGTCTGGATCTCGTCCGCCAGGTGGGTGGCGGCCTCGCCGCGGTGAGCGCCGTGGTCGAGGTGGACCAGGTCGAGGACGGTGGAGGCGGAGGCCACGTTGCCCCCGGCGTGTCCGCCCATACCGTCGGCGACGACGGCGAGGTACCGGCCCACGTAGGCGGAGTCGTCGTTCTTGGCACGCACCATGCCCACGTCGGAGCGGGCGGCGAACCTCAGGGCAAGCGGCACGCCTACGGCCTCAATTCGATGACCGTCTTACCGATCCGGATGGGGACGCCCGGCTCGACGGGCAGGGCGCGGGTGAGCTGGGTGCCCGCGAGGTAGGTGCCGTTGGTGGAGCCGAGGTCCTCGACGAACCACCGGCTGCCCTGTGGGAACAGGCGCGCGTGGCGTCCCGATGCGTAGTCGTCCTCGAGGACGAGGGTGGCCTCCTGGGCGCGGCCGAGGAGGATGGGGCTCGCGGCGAGGTCCAGTGTGGTCCCGGTGAGAGGGCCCTCCGTGACGACGAGGCGCCGCGCGGAGGGGCGTGCCGGCGCCGGTTCCTCCACGAGTTCGGGGTTCCTGCGGATCTCACGCGCCGTCGGTGTGCCGACCTTGTTGCGCCGGCCCACCACGAGGTCGCGGCGCAGCGCTCCGACCGTGCTGAGGACGAGGACCCACAGCAGGAGCAGGAAGCCGAAGCGCAGGAACGTGACGGTCAGTTCCCCGGCCTCGCTCATCGCTGGAGCCCTCCGTTCTGCGTGGCCACCAGGCGGAAGGTCAGGCGGGAGCGCCCCATCGTGATGGTGGAACCGTCCGTGAGTTCCGCGCGCCCGTCGACGCGCCGGCCGTTCACGTAACTGCCGTTGGTGGAACCGAGGTCGACGGCGAAGTAGCGTCCTTCGTGCGTGCGGATCTCGAGGTGGCGCCGGGAGACGCCGGTGTCGTCGACCAGGATGTCAGCCTCGGAGGACCGTCCGAGCACGATCGACCCGGTGTTGATCGAGTAGCGCTGTCCGTCGATCTCGAGGACGGGCTGGTAGCGCGTGGGCTGGCGCCGCGGTGCGGCGGGGGCAGCCGGCCCGGCGGGCCGGCGGGCGGCGGCCTGCTTCTCGATTGACGAATCGATCTCGAAGACGCCCGCCTTCAGGTCGGGATCGTGCTCGAAGGAGACGCGGACCGGTCCCTGGAGGCTGTACTGCTGGCTGTTGACGTGCGCGATGACGACGTCGCACAGTTCCTCGGCGAGGGCGGACCCCCACTGCTGGGCGAGTTCGAAGTCGGAATCGGACAGGCGCGCCGTGAAGACGTTGGGAGCGAGGGTGCGGCCCTGGGACAGGACGAGGGACCTGTTGTCCAGTTCCTTCCGCAGGGCGCTGGCTATCTCGAGGGGTTGCACCTGGGACCGGGAACCCGTGGTGAAGGCTCCCCGGACCAGCTTCTCGAGCCCACGCTCCACGTTGTCGAGAATGCCCATACGTCGCCTCCTCCCTCTTGTCGCACTGTGGTGTGAGACCCCGCCAGCGGTGTGCTGCGGGGCTTGCCCCGGTCCTGGAAACGGCGATGTCCGGCCGGGCATGTTCCATCCGATACTACTGGGAGCCTCTGGGAATGGGCTTCACCGGCGGGCCCGGAGCATTACTTTGTCCTAACGATCCCTGCCCGCGGCCGCCGGGACGAAGGCGGACCCGCCCGGGAGGACGGAGCCGTTTAGGTGATTCCAGCAGGGCTCCGCTATGCTTGACTCTGCTGTTCACAACACCGGCGCCCTGCGTCCGGAGTTGGATCTCGAAATTGCGCGAGTGGCGGAACGGCAGACGCGCTGGCTTCAGGTGCCAGTATCCGAAAGGGTGTGGGGGTTCAAATCCCCCCTCGCGCACACGTGGTAGACGACGAAGGGCCCCCGCTCAGCGGGGGCCCTTCGTCGTATCCCGGCCGGGGCGCCGGACCGGCACACGTCAGCGGAAGTCGCGGGACCTGGTGGTCGCCTTGAGTTGCAGGACCTCGATGCGGTCGGCGACGACGTTGACGACCCCCTCCGAGGACCGCTCGAGGACGCCGCGCACGATCACGCTACTGGCCTCCCGCGCCACCCGGCGGTAGCGCTGCCACACCCCCACCGAGCAGATGACGTTCACCAGCCCTGTCTCGTCCTCGAGGTTCATGAACGTGATACCGCTCGCCGTCGCCGGCCGCTGCCGGTGCGTCACCACTCCCGCCACCTCGATCCGCCGGCCGGACTCCGCCGTCCTCAGCTGTACGGCGGTCAGGGCACCGCGGCGCTGCAGCCGTCCCCTGGCGTGGCGTACCGGGTGATCGTCCGGGGTGATGCCCGTGGACCAGAGGTCGGAGCCCACCTTGTCGATGTCGGAGAGCTCCGGCATCAGCGGGGGCTGGATGTAGACGGCGGTCCCCTTGATCTGGCCCTCACGCTCCGTGGCTGCGGGGCCGGCGTTCCACAGTGCCTCCCGGCGGCTGAGGCCCATCGAGTCGAAGGCACCCGACGCCGCCAGGGCCTCGAGCTGGCCCGCGTTGACGCCGGTGCGGCGCGCCAGGTCCGGCATGTCCTCGTAGGGCCCGTTCCGTTCCCGCTCCGCGACGATCCTCTCCGCGAGCTTCACCCCGAGGGATTCCACGCTGGCGAGTCCCAGCCGCACGGCGTAGTTGCCGTCGCGGCGGTGGGGTGTGGAATCGAACGGCGTGTCGGGGTCGAAGTACCCGACGGGCGCCTGCTCGTCCTCGACGCAGCAATCCATTCCGGTGGTTCGCGCGCGGGGATCCTCCGGCGGGTCGTAGCCCTCGATCGGTTCGAGATCGGCGTGCACCCCCGAATGCAGGATGTCGGGGCGCAGGACGACGGCGCCGTGGCGCCGGGCGTCGGCCACGAGCGTCTGCGGCGAGTAGAACCCCATGGGCTGGGCGCGCAGGAGCGAGGCGAGGAACGCGCCCGGGTAGTGCAGGCGCAGCCAGGCGCTGACGTAGACCAGCAGCGCGAAGCTGATCGAGTGGCTCTCCGCGAACCCGAAGTTCGCGAAGGCATGGATCTTGTTGTAGATGGTGTCGGCGACATCGCCGGTGATGCCGTTGGACGCCATGCCCTCGTACAGCTTCGCCTTGAGGGAGTCGATCCGCTCCTCGCCCCGCTTGGATCCCATGGCGCGGCGCAGGAGGTCCGCGTCCGCTCCCGAGCAGCCACCCACCACCATGGCCATCTGCATGAGCTGCTCCTGGAAGAGCGGCACCCCGAGGGTCCGTTCGAGGACGGGCTTGAGGTCGGGGTGGATGTACCGGACCTCCTCCTCGCCCATCTTCCGCTTGATGTACGGGTGCACGGCGCCGCCCTGGATGGGGCCGGGCCGCACGAGGGCCACCTCGATCACGAGGTCGTAGAACTGGCGGGGCTGCAGGCGCGGGAGCATGCCCATCTGGGCGCGGCTCTCCACCTGGAAGACACCCACCGAGTCCGCGAAGCACAGCATGTCGTACACGCCCTGCTCCTCCTTGGGGATGGTGTGCAGCTCCCACGCCTCGCCGAAGTGCCGGTCCGCGAGGTCGAAGTTGTACTGGATGGCCGCGAGGATGCCGAGGCCCAGCAGGTCGAACTTCACGAGTCCCATCCAGGCGCAGTCGTCCTTGTCCCACTGGAGCACCGTCCTGCCGTCCATGCGACCGTGCTCGATGGGGCAGACCTCTCCCACCGGCCGGTCCGTGAGCACCATCCCGCCGGAGTGGATGCCCAGGTGGCGCGGGAACCCCAGGACCTCCTGTGCCAGGTCCACCACGGCGTCGGGGATGTCGTGGTCGCTGCTCGAGACGAGGCCGCCCCACCGCTCGATCTGCCGCGACCAGGCATCCTGCTGCCCGGGACTGTGGCCCAGGGCCTTGGCCATGTCCCGGACCGCGAACTTGGGACGGTAGGTGATGACGTTGGCCACCTGCGCGGCATTGAAGCGCCCGTACTTGCGGTAGACGTACTGGATGACCTCCTCGCGGCGGTCCGAGTCGAAGTCCACGTCGATGTCCGGTTCCTCGTCGCGCATGCTCGAGAGGAACCGTTCGAAGGGCAGCTGGTACTTGATGGAATCGACGGCCGTGATCCCGAGCAGGTAGCAGACCGCCGAATTGGCCGCCGACCCCCGCCCCTGGCACAGGATCCCGTTGCGGCGCGCGTAGTGCACGAGGTCGTGGACGATCAGGAAGTACCCGGGGAAATTCTTGTCCTCGATCACCTCCAGTTCGCGTTCGATCCGCTCGCGGACATCCTCCCTGCCCCCGTAGAGCCTGTCGGCGCCCTGCCGGACGAGTTCACGGAGATAGCTCATCTGGGTGTGGCCCTCCGGGAGGTCGATGTTCGGCAGTCCCGGCTTGACGCTCCGGAGGGTGAAGGCGAGATCGGCGGCGATGTCCACGGTGCGCTCCACCGCGCCGGGGTAGCCCCTGAACCGCCGCGCCATCTCCGCGCCGCTGCGCAGGTGCGCGGCACCGGCCGCGGGCAACCAGCCGTCCATCTGGTCCAGGCTCCGGCGGGCCCGGACGGCAGCCAGGGCCGAGGCGAGGCGGTGCTGCTTCGGTGTCGCGTAGTGCACGTTGTTGGTCGCCACAGTGGGCAGGTCCAGGCGGGCCGCGAGGGCCGCCAGGGCGTCGTTGTGGGCGGTGTCGAGCGGGTTGCCCTGGTTGATGAGTTCGACGGCGACCGAGTCCCGGCCGAACAGGTCCACGAGCACCCGCAGCTCGGCCTCGGCCGCCGCCTCCCCGTCCGAGACCAGCGCCGAGCGGACCGCCCCCTTCCGGCAGCCCGTGAGGATCAGCCACTGCCCGGCGGCATGCCCGGCCAGGCGCTCCAGGCCGTAGCGGGGCTTGCCCTTCTCGGCGTCGGCGGCGAGCTGGGCCTCGGTGATGGCCGTGGACAGGCGGTGGTAGCCGGCCGATCCGCGGGCGAGGACCAGCAGGTGCCGCCCTTCCGGGTCGGCTTCGCCGTTCTGCGGCTTGGACAGGCCGAGGGACAGCTCCGTGCCGTACAGGGTCGAGAAGCCCGGGTACTTCTCGGCGGCCTCCGCGAAGTGCACCGCACCGTACAGGCCGTCGTGGTCGGTCAGGGCCATGCCGGTGAGGCCGAGCCGCTGGGCCTCCTCGGCGAGGTGCTCGGGGCTCGACGCGCCGTCGAGGAAGCTGAAGTTGGAGTGGACGTGCAGTTCGGCGTACGGCACCACCGGACCCTCCGGGGCGGAGGCCTCCGCGGGAGCCGTGTAGGGCAGGCGCTTCCGGGACCAGGCGGGGCTGTCGCCGCCGTCGGCCCCGAGGGGCGGCGCTCCGGGCCGGGTGGCCGAGAGGTTCCGTTCGAAATCCGACCAGGGGATCGGTGGATTGTTCCAGCCCATGGCGTCCCTCCCTGTCTGGATGTCCTGTAGTTGTCGCGGGTGGCGGGGTCCCGCCGTCAGTCGTAGCCGGCCTCCAGCCACCACGCGTGATCCTCGAGCAGCAGCAACCAGGCGGATCCCGAGTGGTCCACCAGCTGGAAGCGGTTGAGCACGCGCCCCTTCGGGTCCCACCAGCGTTCGTTGATCGGCCAGGGGCCGGCCCAGGAGTGCACGGCCCGGCGGCCGTCGTCGGGCCCCGCGCTGAAGAAGGCAGGATCGGCGCTCAGGAGGCCGCGCGGGTCCACGTCCACCGGGTTGCCGTGCGCGTCGACGACGGCGGCGGGTACGGGCTCGGCGAACACGGTGGCGGGGGCGGGGCCGGGCAGCCGGCCGGGCCAGGGCTGGTCGCGGTCCTTCGCCGGCACCTTCGCGGACCGGCCCGCCGGGGTGTCCCCCCACGGGATGTACACGCGGCGGTCCGCCAGGAGACGTCCTCCCGCGATGATGGCGGTGAGCACGGCGCCGTGACCCAGCATGCTCTGCACACGGGCCAGCCCGTGGTGGATCCCCTCGTCCGGTCCCGTCCCCCAGAGCCCGTCCGCGTGGTCGCCGAGGTCCTCGACGATGTCCGGGACGAGGTGGACCCGGGTGATGCCCGAGGTGAGTCCGTGGTCGGAGGCGTTGGTGCCCTGGAGCTGCCAGCGCACGCGGTCCACGACGTCGTCGGCGTCGAACCAGCGCGGGTGCTGCCACCGGCGCTGGGACGTCTCGCCCGCTTCCGTGTGCAGCGAGACCTGCAGCGCCGTGCAGACGAGCCCGGCCTCGCGCAGCGTGTCGACGAACCCGCCGGCCCGGGCCCTGAGGGCGAAGGCGAGCTGGTCGATACGGGCGAGGGGAGGCTCGAAATCGGCGATGGTGTCGAGGTGGGGCGGGGGCGTCCGGGCCACCACGCTCCGGTGGTCGAGCCCACTGGCCTGGCGGTGGGCGATGGCCCCCTCGATGCCGAAGCGGTTGCGGACATCGGAGGCCTTGAGCGCCGCGAAGTCGCCGAGGGAGCGGATGCCGAGGCGTTTGAGCAGCACGGCGAGTCCGGGCTGCTCGAGGACCTCCAGGGGGTAGCTGCCGAGGAACCAGGGCGAGCCGCCCGGCGGGATGACGACCAGCTGCTCGACGTCGTCGTCCAGCTGGTCGGTGGCCCGGGCCGCCTGCTCGGCGGCGAACGGCCCGTCCGCGACGCCGATCCGCACGTCGGTGAGGCCGATGGCGGCCAGCGTCTGCTGGACCACGGCTGCGGCGTTGCGCTCACTCCCGTAGTAGCGGGCAGGGCCCTTGACCCTGATGGCGCACAGTCCCGGGCGGAGGACCTGCACGCCGGGCAGGATGGTCTCCACGGCCGCGGTCACGGGCTCGAAGGTGCGCTCGTCGAGCGACGGGTCGTACGGGAGGGCCACGAGCCCTGTGCAGCGGGCCTGGGCCTCGCGGATACGCAGCCCGCGCTTCACGCCGTCCTCCCGGGCCGCCGGGGAGGACGCGAAGACCTCCCCGCGGTCCACGAGGACGAGCGGAGTCTCGGCGGGCAGCGCGTGCTCGCGCAGCGCGGCCGTGATGGGCCAGTCGGGGCACCAGAGCACCATGGTCCGGGTGGCAGGAACGGGCTCCGTGGGTTCCGTGGGTTCCGTGGGTTCCGCGGGCTCCGTGGGCGTGGCCGGCGGGGACGTCATGAGGATTTCATGAGCCGGGGCTCGAACAGGGTCCCGGCCGCCCCGGCCGCGTTCGGGGCGTCGTGCTGCAGATGCTGGTGCGTGGTGCCCGGGAACGTGGTGCCCGCAGGGGCTCCCTGCAGGTCGGCGAGTCCCACATAGGCGTGGCGGAGCCGCCCCGAGGGCTGGGTGGCGGTGATCTTCATGGAGCGCGCCCGGAGGTGGCCCGTTCCCGCGCCGAGCCCCTCCCACGCGCTCTCGGCCACGCCGATCGTGGAGTCGCTCTGCTTCCAGTTGCCGAGGGTGATCAGGGCCGAGCCGCGCTGGCGCAGCCTCGCCCTGAGGCGGGCCCATTCGGTGGGGGCGAGGTGTTCCGGTGAGCGGGTCAGGACGATCGAGACGACGTCCACGAGTGCCGCCGTGACCGTGAGCCACTGAGGCCCGGGATCGGGGACCAGGATGAGGCGTTCGAGGTTGATCCCGAAACCCTGCGCCGCCTCCACGCTGAAGTCCGGCATGCCGACCACGCTGCACCACGCGCCGGTCGCGGAAGGACCGGCGAGCAGGGCCATGGCGAGGAAGGTCGAGTTCCGGACGGTGTAGGAGCCGCCGGACTGGAGGCCCCCGCCGGGCAGGATCCGCGCGAGGGCAGGGACCGTGGGCAGTAGGCGGGAATCGAGCTTGCGGGCCTGCATGCTGTTGATGCGGGCCTGGAGGCCGAGGGTGACATCCGCCGTGGACGCTCCCCGGCGGTCGGCGGGGTTCGGGTGGTGTGTGTCCTCGGAGTCGGGGGAAGGCTCATCCCAGGCGAGGGAATGGCCGGCGGCTGGAGGTGTCACTCCCTAATATTCGAATACGTGTTCGATTAAGTCAATCGGCGTGTCGGCGCAGGAAAACGCTTCTTCTGTGGTATTCAGAACGCCCGATCAGGACCCGATCCCGGCGTGCCCTTCGCCCGTGCGAAGTCTTCCGGCAGCTCCAGGAGATCGGGCAGTCCGCGGAGATCGGGCAGTCCGCGGAGACCGGGCAGCTGGGCGGCCCGGAGGAATCCACCTCAGGCGTCGGTCTCCTTGCGCGCGGTGTCGCGCTCCTTGACCCGTGCGGCCTCAGCGCGGACCGCGGCCTGCGTGGACCTCTCGGCGACCAGCCAGGCGGGCGGATCCTGCAGGAGGGCGGTGATCTGCTCGCTCGTCAGGGGGTCGGTGATCCCGCCGCGGGCCAGCCCGCTGATGGAGATGCCGAGCTTCTGGGCGACGACGGGGCGTGGGTGCGGGCCGGTGCGGCGCAACTCGGCGAGCCACTCGGGCGGGGTCTGCTGCAGCTCGTTGAACTCCGCACGCGTCAGCTCGGTCTCCTGGAAGCCCTGGGGGGCGGCGGGCAGGTAGATGCCCAGTTTCTTGGCCGCGGTGGCGGGCTTCAGGGTCTGGGGGGTCTTCGGGGGATTCATGGTCCCAGCTTAACGGCCACGTCCGCGGCGGAGGGGCAGGCGCTACTGTGAGGAGGTGCCCGCCGACCAGCCCCGAATCCTGTCCGTCGGCTTCGTCCCGGGTGTCACGCCGGGCAAGTGGGTGGCGCGGTGGCGCGAGCGGCATCCGGAGATCCCCCTGGAGCTCCACCAGCACGACGACGCCCTGGCGGCGCTCCGGGACGCATCCGACGACGTCGTCTTCGTGCGGTTGCCCGTGGACCGCACCGGGCTCCACCTGATCCCCCTCTACGAGGAACAGCCCGTGGCCGTCATGTCGAGGGAGAACGAGCTCTCGCTCTACGAGGACGTGCCGCTCGAGGAGCTCGAGGGGGAGACCCTGCTCGACGTCGTCGGGTGCGGTGGCCCGAGGATGGCCGTGGAGGTGGCGGCCTCCGGCGCCGGCGTCGTGGTCCTGCCGATGTCCCTGGCCCGCCTGTACGCGCGGAAGGACGCCGTGCACCGGCCCGTCCCCGGCCTGCCCGTCACCACGATCGGCATCGCCTGGCGGATGGAGGACGAGTCCGACGACGTCGAGGAGTTCATCGGCATCGTCCGCGGACGGACGGCCCAGAGCTCGCGGCAGCCCTCGCAGCGCGAGGCGCCGAAGAAGAGCGCGTCGCAGAAGGCGGCAGCGAAGAAGGCCGCGGCCGGGAAACAGCAGCCTGCGAAGCAGCAGGGGAAGCAGCAGGGGAAACCGGCCCGCCCGTCCGGCACGCGGGGCAAGCGGCGCTGACGTCCCACGCCGAAGCGGCGGTGCAGAAGGGACCTTCCTGGGTGGTTGCATCTTCTCCGGCCGCACCGTGGACCGATCCCTCGCGGCGCTGCTGTAGCGCCGGGCCGACGGGTCGTACCGGACGTCGTGCACCTCTCAGGCCTGGGCCGGCTGCCCGTTGCTGGCCATCGTGCCGCCGTCCACGGGGAGCACCACGCCGGTGATGAAGCGCGCGTCGTCGCTCGCGAGGAAGGTGATGGCGGCGGCGACCTCCTCCGGCAGGCCGCCGCGCCCGAGCGCGATGCGCGCGGCGAACTCGTCGGAGAGCTCGTGCGGCTCGCCGTCATCGCTCGTGAGGTCCGTCCAGATGAAACCGGGGGCGACGGCGTTGACCCGCACGCCGTCCTTGCCGTGGTCCAGGGCAACCGCGCGGGTGAAGTTGCTGACCCCGCCCTTGGCCGCGTTGTAGGCGCTCATGCGCCAGTCCGCGGCCAGGCCGGAGACGGAGGAGACGTTGACGATGCATCCTTTGCTCTCCACCAGGTACTCCAGGGCCGCCTTCGTCCCGTAGAACACGCCGGAGAGGTCGGTGTCGATGACGCGGTGCCAGTCCTCGACGGTCGTGTCCTGGACGGTGCCCTGGGTGATGGTGCCCGCATTGTTGACGAGGACATCGAGGCGGCCGTACCGCTGCACGGTCTCCTGCACCATGACGGCCACCTGCCCGTAGTCGGCCAAATCGGTGGCCACCGCCGTCGCCTGCGCGTCGGGCAGGGACGCGACGACGGCGTCGATCTTGTCCGCGACGGAATCCGTCAGGACCACCCGGGCCCCCTCGGCGACGAAGCGCCGGGCCGTCGCCTCGCCGATGCCCGAGCCGGCGCCGGTCACGATGACGACCTTCCCGTCGAACCTCTGCTGCATGACCGCGCCGCCTGATCCGGGGTCCATTGCCACGCTCCTCTCGTTCCCTCCACCGTGGCATCGGGCCCATGCTCCCGCAACAACCGCAGGTGCTCCCCGCAGGAGCACCGGACCTGCTAGTGGTCCTGCGTCCGGGTGCGGGGGGCTACCGGCACCCGGACACGAGATCGAGCCTGTCGATGACGGTGGCCGTGACGGCGTCGGGCGTGCCGGTGTTCTCGATCCGGGCGCCCTGCTCGTCCGGCTGCAGGGGCTCGAGGGTGCTGACCTGGGAGGGCAGGAGTGATTCCGGCATGAAATGGCCGCTGCGGGTCTTCATGCGCTCGAGGATCAGGCCGGTGTCGCCGAGCAGGTGCACGAACCTGACGCTGCCCTCGGCCTGCAGGAGGATGTCCCGGTAGGAGCGCCGCAGGGCCGAGCAGGTCACCACGGTGCTGCGGCCCGCACGCGCCTGGGCGGTCATCCAGTCCCGCAGGGAGCCCAGCCACGGCCAGCGGTCCTCGTCGGTGAGCGGCGTCCCGGAGCTCATCTTCGCGATGTTGGCGGTCGGGTGGAATTCGTCGGCCTCGGCGAAGGTCCAGCCGAGCTGCTCGGCGAGGCGCGTGGCGATGGTCGTCTTGCCCGATCCGGAGATCCCCATGACGACCACGTGGCAGGGACGTGCTTCCATGTGCGGTGTCCTTCTCTGGTGACGGGACGGGCGCGGGAACCCCACCCCGGACGCGGGAAGGGAGGCACCAGTCGGTGCCTCCCTTCCTATCAGACGAAGGATGCCGTGCGTCAGACGGTCGCGTTCTCCGTGCCGACGGGCGTGACGACCTCGGCGGTCGGCTCCATGTTCTCGGCGTCGACCATCCAGGCGTACTGCTCGAGCTTCGCGATGAATCCGTGCAGCAGGTCCGCCGTCGTGGGGTCCTCCTCGTCGATCTGGTCGTGGACGTCGCGCATGGTGTTCACGGTGGCGTTCAGCATGTTGACCACGAGGCCCACGGTGTCCTTGGTCGAGACGAGCCCGGCCGGGAACGGCTGGATCTTGGTGCCCTCGGCGACGGCGACGCTGCGGCCGTCGGGTACGGCGTGCAGGGCGCGCATGCGCTCCGCCATCTCGTCGGCGAAGGCACGGGCGTCGTCGATGATCTCGTCCAGCTGCAGGTGGAGGTCGCGGAAGTTCTTGCCGACCACGTTCCAGTGGGCCTGCTTGCCCTGCAGGTGCAGTTCGATGAGGTCGACCAGGACGGCTTGCATGTTGTCCGTGAGGGTGGGTGAAGCCTTCATGAATCCTCCAGTGCTAGATTTCCTGCTCCGGGCGGGTTCCGGACACGCCGATTCCCGCCGGGGGGACTCCTTTCACCCTAGACCTGCGCGTTGGTCAATTCCAACCGATCTGCCTACGCTAAGGGGACTTATGGTCAGCCGTGCTCGGCCCCTGTACAGGGGCAGCGACGGCGCCGGAGTCTCTACGAGGAGGAACCTTTTGGCTTCAGTGCAGGAATCTATCGACGTAGCAGTACCGGTCAGCACGGCGTACAACCAGTGGACCCAGTTCGAGAGCTTCCCCCAGTTCATGGGAGGGGTCGAGTCCATCACGCAGACCTCGGACACACGGACACATTGGGTGACGAGCATCGGCGGGGTCCGGCGCGAGTTCGACGCCGAGATCACCGAGCAGCACCCGGACGAGCGCGTGGCCTGGAAGAGCACCGACGGCGAGTCCCACGCCGGCGTGGTGACCTTCCACCGCCTGGACGCGAACACGACGCGGCTCATGGTGCAGATCGACTGGCACCCCGAGACCTTCACGGAGAAGATCGGCGCCGTGGTGAACGCCGACTCCGCCCAGGTGAAGGGCGACCTCAAGAGGTTCAAGCAGTTCATCGAGAAGAGCGGTGGGGAGACCGGCGCCTGGCGCGGGAATGTCGACGCCCCGCCGACAGGTGGCGGGGACGCCGCGCCGGCGAACGATGCGTTGCCCGACACGTCCACGAACGACCCCGATTCGGGAGGGCCGCGCGTCGGCTGACGCACGTGCCCGAGGACGAGGCGGATCCCTGCGGGGGTCCGCCTCGTCCGCGTCCTAGGGGATCTCGCCGACCTCCACCGACGCGATCGCCTCGGTGGCCAGCTGTGACAGTTCGGGCGAGAGGGGGGAGCTCTTCGCCGCGTCCGCGGCCGCGGCCTGCCCCTCCGTACTGACCGCGTAGGTGCCGAAGGCGCGGACGACCTCGGCCGTCGCCTCGTTCTCGTAGCGCGAGCAGTACACGTGGTACGAGACGAGGACCAGCGGGTAGACGTCGGGGGCAGTGGTGGCCCGGTCGAGGTCGAGTGCGATGTCGTAGTCCGCGCGGCCGGGGACGCGACTCGCGAGGTCGACGGCGGCCGCGGCCGCTTCGGGGCCCGCCGGGACGTGGGCGTCGCCGACCTTCAGGGACACGCGGCCGAGGGGATCCCCGACGGCGGAATCGTCCGCGTAGGTCACGGCTCCCGCAGTGGCTGCCACGGTACTGACCACGCCGGCGTTGCCCTTGGCGTTCTCGTTCCCGAGGGCGGACGGCCAGGAGCCGTCGGGCTCCTCGGTCCAGATCTCCGGCACCACGGCGTGCAGGTAGTCCGTGAAGTTCTCGGTGGTGCCGGAGTCGTCGGACCGGCTGACCGCCGAGACGGGCAGCGCGGGGAGGTCCACGTCCGGGTTCTGGGCCGCGATGGCGGGATCGTCCCACGTCGCGATGTCACCCCGGAAGATCCGCGCCACGGTGGCGGCGTCGAGCTCCAGTTCCGTGATGCCGGGCAGATTGAACGCGATGCTGATGGGGGAGATGTACGCGGGGATGTTGAACGCACCGCCCGGCCCGCAGGCCTGCGTCGACCCGGCGAGCTCCTCGTCACTGAGGTACGCGTCGGAGCCGGCGAACCCCACGGCTCCGGCGAGCAGCGCACCGCGTCCCGCGCCGGAGCCGTCGGGCGAGTACTGCACCTGCGCGCGCGGGTGGAGGGTGGTGAATCCCGAGCGCCAGGCGTCCATGGCCGGTCCCTGGGCGGAGGATCCTGCGGCGGTCACGGCGCCCTGCAGGCTCGTGTCCCCGCGCTGCGCCGCCGCTTCCTGCTCGGGGCCCAGCGGGTAGTCGGAGCCGCAGGCCGTGAGACCGAGGACGACGGCGAGGGACAGCGACAGGGGTGCACGGGTTCTCACCTCCGCCACGTTACAGGTGGCGAAAAGGTGAACCCAAGATGGACATCAGGTGGACGGGGTGTTCCGTCCCCGGATCAGCCGCGGCGCAGGCGGTAGCCGTCGCCCCGGTGCACGAGCCGGCGGCCACCACCGTCGTTCAGCTGGATCCACACCACGGACGCGTCGTCGGTCCTCATGTCCAGGACTCCGCGGAGCTGCGTCCCCGCCGCATGCTGGAGCGTGACGTGCTCGCCGCGCTTGAAGCCCGACCAGTCCTGCAGGTCGGCATCGCTGGCAGGGGGGAGGGGGGCGTCCATGGCAGGCCTTTCGCAGGGGTACGGGACTCCCACGCTAGCCACCCCTCCTGAACGCGGCATGAACGTGCGCTGAAGACTGTGGTGTTCCTCACACTTTCCTGATCAGAGAGTGCGCCAGTCCCCGCTGGTGAGGTGCGATCCTGCCTGCGGCCCCATCAGGAGCATGCCGCCGTCGACGACGAACGACGCGCCGTTGACGTAGCTGGAGGCGCCGGATGCGAGGAAGGCGACGACGTCGGCGATCTCCTCGGGTGCTCCCGGCCGGCCCACGGGGATGCCCGGGCGGTCCATGGTGCGGGGATCCTGGTCCGCCGACGCGTTCATGGGGGTGTTGATCTCTCCGGGCAGGACGGCGTTCGCCGTGATGCCGCGGTCGGCCAGTTCGAGCGCAATGGTGCGGATCAGCCCGCCGAGGCCGTGCTTCGAGGCGTCGTAGGCCGCCGAGCCGACGCGCGGCTGCTCCTGGTGGACGCTGGTGACGGCGATGATGCGCCCACCCTTGCCGCCGTCGATCATGTGCCGGGCCGCGCGCTGGATGCAGACGAACGCGCCGTCGAGGTTGGCGCCCATGGTGCCGCGCCAGGTGTCCCAGTCGGTCTCCATGAACATGGTGCCGCCGTTGACGCCCGCGTTGTTGATGAAGACGTCGAGGCCGCCGAGCTCCTGGGCGAGCTGATCGACGACATCGCCGCACGCCGGGGCGTCCGTGGTATCGAGCTGCGCGACGGCGGACCGGACGCCCTTCTCCCGGACGAGGCGCGCGGTCTCCTCGGCACCTTCCTGGTCGGAGTGCCAGGTGATGCCGACGTCGCAGCCGGCCGCTGCGAGGGCGACGGCCGTGGCCCGGCCGATGCCGGAATCGGAGCCTGTGACGATTGCTTTGCTGGGTGTGAAGTCCATGACCCCATCCTTCGTGCCCGGCGCGCACCCCCGCAAGGGGGCTCACGACGAAGTACCCCCGGGCGGGAAGCCCGGGGGTACTGGTAGGGGTGCCGGTCGGGGGTACTCGCGGCGGGGGTCAGGACTCGACGGCGCCCTGGGTGCCGGAGTCCGAGTCCCGGACGGCGCCGGCGTGGATCGGGGTCGACGCCTCTCCGCTGACGATCTCGATCTTGCGCGGCTTGGCGCGCTCGCTGACGGGGATCATCACGCTCAGGACGCCGTTCTCGTACCGGGCGGAGATGCCCTCGGTGTCGACGCCCTGGCCCAGGCTGAGCTGGCGGAGGAACGAGCCGCTCTCGCGCTCACGGGTCAGCCATTTGACACCCTCGGCGCTGCGCAGGGTGCGCTCCGCGCGGATGGTCAGGAGCTGGCCGTCCACGTCGATGTCGACCGAACCGGGATCGATGCCCGGAAGATCCGCGGCAAGGACATAGTGGTCCTTCTCGCGGTAGAGGTCCATCGGCATGAGGCGGAGTCCGGGACGGCTCTCGAGGAGGGCGCCGGCAACGCGGTCCAGCTCGCGGAATGGATCGAACTTCATGGCCACTGGAAACAACTCCTTCGCGTATGCCACCGGTGGGTGGATTCCTGGAGTTGAGCGTCCTTCGCTCAACTACGAAGATATTAGCACTCGGCCCCTATGAGTGCTAAGCCTCGGTCCGTTCGCCCAGAACGAACACGCGGTCCACCAACGCAGAAGGCCCGCACCGACGAATCGGTACGGGCCTTCTGTGGTGCTGTCTCCAGCTGATCCTCGTGCCTGCGCGGGGCCTCGATCCCCGGGCCTTCCGCGTGTGAAGCGGATGCTCTACCAGACTGAGCTACACAGGCAATTGGTTCTCCAACAGCTTAGGGCATCCGGGCGCCGCGCCAAATTCCCCTGCGACGCCTTTCCGGCTCCCGGGCGCATCGCCGATCGTGCTGGTCAACCGTCCGCGGCCTCAGTAGCCTGAAGGAAAGCCTGCTGATCATCCGGCATGCCGGGACGGCGACGACGAAGGGACGCACCATGGACAACCAGGACATCCTCCAGCGCATCCAGGCACTCGTGCAGGAGGAGCACGAGCTCCGCGAGCAGCCACAGGACGCCGGCGCCGCCGAGGCCCACCAGGACCACGCCGCGCGCCTGAAGAAGGTGGAGGAGGACCTCGACCAGTGCTGGGACCTGCTCCGCCAGCGCCGCGCGAAGGCCGATGCGGGAGAGGACCCCGCCGAGGCCGATGCCCGTCCCATCAGCCAGGTGGAGGGGTACCGCCAGTAATGGCGCTGCCGGTGGTGCTGTTCGACGTCAACGGCACCCTGTCGGACATGGACCCCCTGTCCCAGCATTTCGAGGAGATCGGCGCGCCTCCGCAGCTGGCCGCGCTCTGGTTCGCCTCGGTGCTCCGGGATGGTTTCGCGCTCACCGCAGCCGGGCAGAACCCTGCGTTCAAGGAGGTCGCCGAGGGTGCACTGCGGGCGGTCCTCACGGACGAGATCCTCAACCGGGACCTCGACGACGCGGTCGCCCACATCATGTCGGCGCTGCAGGGGCTCGCGGTGCACCCGGACGTGGTGGAGGGCATCCGTACCCTGGCTTCCGCAGGCTTCGGCGTCGCAGCGCTGACCAACGGCGCGACGGCGACGGCGGAGGCACTCTTGGACCGGGCCGGTGTCCGGGATCAGGTCCTCGCCGTCCTGTCGGTCGAGGACGCGCCGCGCTGGAAGCCCGCCCCCGAGTCCTACGCCTACGCCCTCGGTGCCCTGCATCGGGAGGCGGGCGACGTCGTGCTCGTCGCCGTCCATCCCTGGGACATCGACGGTGCTGCGCGTGCCGGGCTCCGGACCGCCTGGCTGAACCGCGACGGCTCGCCCTATCCCTCCGCCATGACGGCACCCGATCACGAAGTACCCTCGATCACCGAGCTGCCCGGCGTCCTGCGGGCCTGAGGGTCGCCGGCCATCCATCGCCCGGGTGGCCCGCCGAATCCCCGTCACCGACCTGCACCCCTGGCGAAGCTGCTGCGCCGGGAGAACTTCCCCCTGGAGTGAGCGGCGGTAGCACGCAAGCCGGGCTCCCTGTCCTGCTGGTCCGATCCGGAAAGGGGCGGGACAAGCGCTATCGGAAGATCGAGGAGCAGGAGAAGACAGTCATCGACCAGGATGGCGTGCCGGACGTCTTCGCGGAGCGCCAGGGCACCGTGCGGAGGGGCGTCAGACCTTGCGGGAGAGCCAGGACAGGGTCAGCGCACCGGAGCTGCGCCGGAACCCGCTCTTCCCGGAGATCACCTCGAGCGCGGCCCAGACGGCCAGGCAGAGCGAGCTGGCGAGGCGTAGGCGCTCACGGTTCCGTTCCTCCAGGGCCATGAAGGACGCTGCACCGAACAGGGCCCATCCGAGGATCGGCGCGTTCGGTGTCTGCACCACGGTCTGGCGGCCGAGGCTGTCGGTGAAGAATCCCATCACGCGCCCTTCTTCTTGGAGGCGCCGGTGGTCTTCGTGCCGCCGGCCTTCTTCTCGCGGTTCTTCTCGACGCTGCGGCGCAGGGCTTCCATGAGGTCGAGCACGTTGTCACCGTCGTCGTCGTCCCTGGCCGCACCGAAGGTCTCCTCGGTGTCGATCGTGTCGCCCTTCTCGATTTTCGCGTCGATCAGGGTGCGCAGCTGGACCTGGTAGTCGTCGGTGAAGTTCTCGGGGTCGAAATCGGTGGAGAAGGAGTCGACGAGCGCCGCGGACATCTGCTTCTCCTTGGCGGAGATGCGCACCTTCTCCTCGAGGGCCGGGAAGGAGGCCTCCCGCACCTCGTCGTCCCACAGCAGCGTCTGGAGCATGAGCACGTCCCCGCGGACGCGCAGCGCCGCCAGGCGGCTCTTCTGCCGGAGGGAGAACTGCACGATCGCGGTGCGGTCCGTCTCCTGGAGCGTGCGCCGCAGCAGGACGTACGCCTTCGTCGAGGTGCTGTCGGGCTCGAGGTAGTACGCGCGGTCGAACATGACCGGATCGATCTGGTCGCTCGGCACGAACTCCACCACCTCGATCTCCCGGCTCCTCTCGACCGGCAGGGACGAGAGGTCCTCGTCGGTCAGCACCACCGTGTGCTCGCCGTCGTCGTACGCCTTGTCGATGTGCTTGAAGTCGACCACCTCACCGCAGATCTCGCAGCGGCGCTGGTAGCGGATGCGGCCGCCGTCCTCGTCGTGGACCTGGTGGAGGGGGATGTCGTGGTCCTCGGTGGCGCTGTAGACCTTGACCGGCACGTTGACCAGCCCGAACGCGACCGCTCCCTTCCAGATGGCTCTCATGGGTCAAGTCAACACCAAGCAGGCTTAGTGGGCCAGAGGGTGCCGCCCGCCCGCCCTAGACTTGGGAGGTGACCTCCGAGACCGTAGAGCCCATCGTCAGCAAGACCACCAGCGACGACGGCGCCACCGTGCTGCGCCTGGAATTCCAGTTCGCGTTCCCGCCGACCGTGCTGTGGAAGCACCTGACGGAGGCCGAGAAGCTGAAGTACTGGTTCCCCTGCGAGATGGAGTTCGAGCCGCGCGCAGGAGAGGAGATCCTGTTCCGGTACGCCGACCAGAAGCCCCTGCGCGGCGAGGTGCTGGAGGCCGAGCGGCCCACGGTGCTCGCCTACACGTGGGAGCGGGACAGCCTCCGCTGGGAACTTGCGCGGACCGCTGACAACGGATCGCAGCTCGTGCTGCTCCTGACCCCGGGCAGCCCGCGGCACTCGGCCACCATGGCCGCCGGCTGGCACCTCACCATCGCCGGACTGGACGACTTCCTGAACAAGCGCAGCCTCGGGCAGGACCCGGCGCTGTGGGACGTCTACGTGGCCCGGTACCGCGAGCAGTTCGAGGACCGCGACCAGGGCTAGGGCCCGGCGGGCGCCGTAGGGGTGCCCGGCCGATTGGTACTGGACCGCCCCCGGGCCTGCGGTCGAGACTGGGGGCATGGCTCCTCCGCGCACGGCCCGGCAGCAGACCGTCACCGTGGACGGACGCACGCTGCGTCTCTCCAATCTCGACAAGGTGCTCTACCCGGTCACGGGTACCACCAAGGCGGACGTGCTCGCCTACTACGCTGCCGTCGCGCCGCACCTCATCCGGCACGCGCAGCACCGGCCGGTCACCCGGAAGCGCTGGGTCCACGGCGTCGGGACCCCCGAGGAGCCGGGCGAAGTGTTCTTCCAGAAGAACATCGACGACAACGCTCCCGCCTGGGTGCCGCGCCGCGCGATCCAGCACAAGGACCACACGAACGTCTACCCCCTGGTGGAGGACCTCGCAACGCTCACCTGGCTAGGGCAGATCTCCGCGCTCGAGGTCCACGTGCCGCAGTGGCGTTTCACCGAGGACGGCGGCCGGGGCAACCCGGACCGCCTCGTCCTGGACCTCGACCCCGGGACCGATGCAGGGCTGGCCGAATGCGCGGCCGTGGCGTTGCTCGCGCGGCCGATCCTGCAGGGCATGGGCCTGGAGCCGTTCCCCGTGACCAGCGGTGCCAAGGGGATCCACCTCTACTGCGCCCTGGACGGCCGGCAGACCTCGGAGCAGGTGTCCGCCGTCGCGCGTGAACTCGCCCGGGCCCTCGAGGCCGACCACCCCGACCTCGCCGTCAGCGACATGAAGAAGGCGCTGCGCTCAGGCCGGGTGCTCGTCGACTGGAGCCAGAACAACGCGAACAAGACCACCGTGAGCCCCTACTCGCTCCGTGGGCGCTTCGAGCCCACCGTCGCCGCTCCGCGGGCGTGGGAGGAGCTCGGCGGCGAGGACCTGCGGCAGCTGGACCACGCGGAGGTGGTGCAGCGCCTCCAGGAGTCCGGGGACCTCCTGGCTCCCGCCACTGTGCCCCTCACGGCGAGCGACGAGCAGGTCCCCGGCCGTGCCGCTGGTGCGCCGTCGGACCGCCTGTCCACCTACCGTGCCATGCGGGACGCCGCGAAGACGCCCGAGCCCGTCCCCGACGCGGTAGGCCCTGCCGGGGGCACCAGCTTCGTGATCCAGGAGCATCACGCGCGCCGCCTCCACTACGACTTCCGCCTGGAGCACGATGGCGTCCTCGTCTCGTGGGCCCTTCCGAAGGGACCGCCGCTGACGCCGAGCAGGAACCACCTGGCGGTCCAGACGGAGGACCATCCGCTGGACTACGGCTCGTTCGAGGGAACTATTCCTCACGGGGAATATGGCGCGGGCGAGGTGACCATCTGGGATGCGGGGACGTACGAGCTGGAGAAGTGGCGTGAGGGCAAGGAGGTCATCTGCACGCTCCACGGGCGGGCGGACGGCGGCCTGGCGAGGGGCGGGACGGCGATCCGCCGCTACGCGCTCATCAACACGGGCGGCGGATCGAACGGCAAGAGCAACTGGCTGATCCACCTCATGAAGGACCAGCCCGCGGAGGCGCAGCAGAACAGCGGCGGCGGCGGGCCGGCGTCCCCGGACACTGAAGCCCAGGAGATGCGGCAGACGCAGCAGACGCCGGTTCCCGCCCGACCCGGACCGGCGGTCCTCCGGCCCATGATGGCCACCCTCGGTTCCGAGGAGGCCATCCCCGACCCCGATGCCTGGTCCTACGAGATGAAGTGGGACGGGGTGCGCTGCATCGCCGCGATCAGGGACGGCGCGGTGACCCTGACCAGCCGTAACGGCATCGACACCACGCCCGTCTACCCGGAGCTGGGGGACCTCGGGGACCTCGTCCATGCCGGGAGCGCCGTGCTCGACGGCGAGATCGTAGCCCTCGACCGCCGCGGCCGGCCGGACTTCGGTCTGCTCCAGACGCGCATGAAGCTCACGCGCCGGGCCGAGATCGACGCCGCCCGCGAGGTGACGCCCGTGCGCCTCATGCTGTTCGACCTGCTCGAGCTCGACGGCACCGACCTGACCGGGCTGGAGTACCGCCAGCGGCGCGAACTGCTCGAGAGGGCCGTGGACCCCGCGGAGGACGGTCACGTGCAGGTCCCCCCGGCCCTCGATGCGACCCTCCGGGAAGCCGTCGAGGCGAGCCGGCAGCTGGGGCTGGAGGGGATCATGGCCAAGCGCCTCACGAGCGACTATCAACCCGGCGCGCGGTCGTCGTCGTGGGTGAAGATCAAGCACCTGCGCACGCAGGAGGTCGTGGTGGTGGGCTGGCGGCCGGGCAAGGGAACCCGTGCCTCGAAGGTCGGGTCACTGCTCGTGGCCGTGCCCGACGGCGTGGACCTGCGCTATGTGGGCCGCGTGGGTTCCGGCCTGACGGAGCGGGACCTCGCGGAGGTCGGAGCCCGCCTGAAGAAGCTGGGCCGGAAGACCGCCCCACTCACCGACGTGCCCGGGATCGACGCGTCGGACGCCCACTGGGTCCGGCCCGCCCTCGTGGGTGAGGTCCAGTACAGCGAACACACCGGAACAGGCCGCCTGCGACATCCCGTCTGGCGGGGCTGGCGGCCGGACAAGACGCCGTCCGACGTCGTCGTCGAACTCTGAATCCGCACGCACCGGAAGTATCACCTAGGAGGCATACATGAGCGGTCTCGATATCCAGGGGTTGGACGCGTGGTGGCGGGCAGCCAACTACGTCTCCGTCGGCCAGATCTACCTGCGGGACAACGCGCTGCTGACGCGCCCGCTCGCCGGTGAGGACGTGAAGGCGCGGCTGCTCGGTCACTGGGGCACCACGCCCGGGCTCAACTTCGTCTACACCCACCTCAACCGTGTGATCGCCGAGCGCCGGCAGGAGATGCTGTTCATCGCGGGCCCCGGCCACGGTGGGCCCGCCGTGGTGGCCAACGCCTGGCTCGAAGGGACCTACTCCGAGGTCTACAGCAGCATCGGCACGGACGGCGCGGGACTCAACGCCCTGTTCCGGCAGTTCAGCTACCCCGGCGGCATCCCGTCCCACGCCGCACCCGAGTCCCCGGGGTCCATCCACGAGGGCGGTGAACTGGGGTACGCGCTGATGCACGCCTACGGGGCCGTCTTCGACAACCCCGGTCTCGTCGCGGTCGCGGTGGTGGGTGACGGCGAGGCGGAGACCGGACCGCTGGCCACGAGCTGGCACTCGCACAGCTTCGTGGACCCGGCGGTCGACGGCGCCGTGCTGCCGATCCTGCACCTCAACGGCTACAAGATCGCCAACCCGACCGTCCTGGCCCGCATGCCCGAGGACCAGCTCCGACAGCTGATGTACGGGTACGGGTACGAGCCGCACTTCGTCACGGTGACCGACCCGTCGGCCACGGAGGCCGCGCACCGGGACTTCGCCGCTGTCCTCGACGCCTGCATCGACGACATCCACGCCATCCAGGACACGGCCCGCACCTCCCCGGCCGGGACCGATGAGGGCGCCGCCCGCTGGCCGATGATCGTGCTGCGCTCGCCGAAGGGCTGGACCGGCCCGGCAGTGGTCGACGGGAATCCGGTGGAGGGGACATGGCGCTCCCACCAGGTGCCGCTCTCGGAGATCCACAGCAACGAGGAGCACCTGCACCAGCTCGAGGACTGGATGCGGTCCTACGATCCGGGGTCGCTCTTCACGGAGGCCGGGGAGCTGCGCCCCGAGATCGCCGCGCTCGCCCCGGACGGCGACCTGCGGATGAGCGCCACGCCCTACGCCAACGGCGGCCGGCTCCTCCGCGACCTCGTGCTGCCCTCCTACGCCGACCACGCCGTGGAGGTGTCGCGCCCGGGCGCGGAGAAGGTGAGCCCGATGATCACCGTGGGCGGCTACCTCCGCGACGTCATCGAGCGCAATCCGCACAACTTCCGCCTGTTCGGTCCGGACGAGACGGCGTCGAACCGCCTCTCGGCCGTGTACGAGGTGACGGACAAGGTCTGGCAGCCTCGCATCGAGGACGTCGACGAGCACCTCGCGCGGTCCGGCCGGGTCATGGAGGTGCTGAGCGAACACCTGTGCCAGGGGTGGCTCGAGGGCTATCTGCTGACGGGACGCCACGGGGTGTTCAACTGCTACGAGGCGTTCGTCCACATCGTCGACTCGATGTTCAACCAGTTCGCGAAGTGGCTGAAGGTGCACCGCACCCTGCCGTGGCGGCAGCCCATCGCCTCCTTCAACTACATGCTCTCCAGCCATGTCTGGCAGCAGGACCACAACGGCTTCTCCCACCAGGACCCCGGCTTCATCGACCACGTGATGAACAAGAAGGCGGACATCATCCGCGTCTACCTGCCACCGGACGCCAACACGATGCTCGCGGTGACCCGGCACTGCATGACGACCCGGGACACCGTCAACGTGATCGTCACGGGCAAGCAGCCCACCCCGACCTGGCTCGGCCCCGAGGAGGCGCTCCTGCACGTCACGCGCGGCATCGGCATCCTCGACTTCGCCGGCTCCGAGGAGCCCGGAGTGGAGCCCGACGTCGTCCTGGGCTGTGCGGGCGACGTGCCCACGCTCGAGGCCGTGGCCGCCGCGGGACTGCTGAGGGCAGCCATCCCCGGGCTGAAGATCCGCGTGGTCAACGTCGTCGACCTCATGCGCCTGCAGGACAGCTCCGAGCATCCGCACGGACTGTCGGCGCGGGACTTCGACACGCTGTTCACGACGTCGAAGCCCGTGGTCTTCGCGTTCCACGGCTATCCGTGGCTCATCCACCGGCTGACCTACCGGCGCACCAACCACGCGAACCTGCACGTGCGCGGGTACAAGGAGGAAGGGACCACCACGACGCCGTTCGACATGGCGATGCTGAACCAGATCGACCGGTTCCAGCTGGCGATGGACGTGATCGACCGCGTGCCGGCCCTCGGCGCCACCCAGGCCCGGTTCCGGCAGGACCTCCAGGACCAGCGGCAGCGCGCCTGGCAGTACACGCGCGACGCCGGGAAGGACCTCGAATCCATCACGGGGTGGACCCTCGACGAGTCCTCGCCCGACGACGCCACGTAATGCCCCGACGGCCCGGCGGGGGACCGGCCGCCGTCGTGTAGCGTGCAACAGAGCCCACCACCTGCTCACCACCTGCTCATCACCTGCTCATCGCCCGCTGGAGGATAACGATGTCCGCTCCACTGCTCTCGATCATCATCCTCGCGGCGATGTTCCTGATCGCCACCCTGCTGCCCATCAACATGGGCGCCCTCGCCTTCGTGGGCGCCTTCCTGCTCGGCGCCGTCGTCCTCGGGATGGACACCGACGACATCATCGCCGAGTTCCCGGGCGGGCTGTTCCTCACGCTCGTGGGGGTGACCTACCTGTTCGCCATCGCGCAGAACAACGGCACGATCGACCTCCTGGTCAACGGCGCCGTGAAACTCGTGCGCAACCGCGTGGCCCTCATCCCATGGGTCATGTTCCTCATCACGGCCGTCATCACCGCCGTCGGCGCGCTCGGCCCGGCGGCGGTGGCGATCATGGCGCCCGTGGCGCTCGGTTTCGCGGCCCGCCACAAGATCTCCCCGCTGCTCATGGGCATGATGGTCGTGCACGGTGCGCAGGCCGGCGGCTTCTCGCCCATCGCCGTGTACGGCGTGATCGTCAACGACATCGTCGGCGAATCGGGCTTCGAGTCGAGCCCGCTGGCCGTCTTCCTCACCAGCTTCATCTTCAACCTGCTCATCGCCGTCGTCCTGTTCGTCGTCCTCGGCGGACGCAAGCTCATGTCCTCCCGGATGGGCGAGTTCATCGAGGAGGCCGCGGAGGCCCGCCTCCACGCGAGCCCCGGCATGCGCCGCGCGGACGTCGCCTACAAGGGAACGGGCAGCGGCACCTACGGACCCCGCGACCCCGCGGGCGACGGCGTCGTCGCCACCAGGACGCGCGAGGACCGCATCTCGCAGCCCGCCACGATCCTCGGCCTGATCGCCCTCGCCGTGATCGCCCTCGGTCTCAAGGTCGACGTCGGCTTCGTGGCCATCACGGTCGCCGTGATCCTCGCGCTCATCTCCCCGAAGGCCCAGAGCGGTGCGGTCAACAAGATCGCCTGGTCCACCGTGCTGCTCATCTGCGGCATGCTCACCTTCGTCGGGGTACTGCAGGCCGCGGGAACCATCGAGTACGTGTCCGACGGCGTCGCCGGCCTCGGCATGCCCCTGCTCGCAGCCCTGCTCATCTGCTACATCGGCGCCGTGGTCTCCGCCTTCGCCTCCTCCACCGCCATCCTCGCCGCCCTGATCCCGCTGGCCATCCCGTTCCTCGAGACGGGCGCCGTGAGCGCCGTCGGCGTCGTCTGCGCCCTCGCTGTGTCCTCGACGATCGTGGACGTATCGCCGTTCTCCACCAACGGTGCGCTCGTCCTGGCGAACGCACCCGAAGGCACGGACAAGGACCGCTTCTACCGGCAGATTCTCGGCTACGGGGCCATCGTCGTCGTGGCCGGACCACTCATCGCCTGGCTCGTCCTCGTGGTACCCGGCTGGCTCTGAGCCGACCCATCGACCCCACCAGCACCCCACAGCACCCCACCGGAGGAAGCATGAGCGCCGAACCGACCGCTGCCGGCACGACCGATCGCGGGGGTCCCCTGGCCGGGCGCCTCGTCGTCGACCTCAGCCGGGCTCTCGCCGGGCCGCACGCCGGCATGATGCTCGGGGACCTGGGCGCGCGGGTGATCAAGGTCGAGACGCCGGGCACCGGCGACGACACGCGCGGGTGGGGCCCGCCGTTCGTCGGTCCCGAGGACGACCGCCAGGCCACCTACTTCCTGTCATGCAACAGGAACAAGGAGTCCATCGCCCTCGACCTCAAGAGCGACGACGGCCGGAGCGTCCTCACGGAACTGCTGCGCCGTGCGGACGTGGTCGTCGAGAACTTCCGGCCCGGCGTCCTCGACCGCCTCGGCTTCTCCACCGATGCCATGCTCGAGCTGAACCCGGGCCTCGTCATCCTCTCCATCACCGGGTTCGGCCACGACGGCCCCGAGGCGACGCGCAGCGGGTACGACCAGATCGTGCAGGGCGAGGCCGGGCTGATGTCCGTCACAGGGCCGGACCCGGACAACCCCCAGCGCGTAGGCGTGCCCATCGCCGACCTGCTGTCCGGCATGTACGGGGCGTACGGGGCCGTCGCCGCACTGCTGGAGCGGGAACGCACCGGCAGGGGACAGGTGGTCCGCACCTCCCTGCTCGCCGCGATCATCGGCGTCCACGCGTTCCAGGGCACGCGCACCACCGTCGCGGGCGAGGTGCCGCGCGCACAGGGCAACCACCACCCGTCGATCGCACCCTACGGGCTCTTCAACTGCCGCGGCGGCAAGGTGCAGATCAGCGTGGGCAGCGAGAGGCTGTGGGCCACGTTCTCCAGCACGTTCGGCATCGGGGCCCGCCCCGAGTTCGCCTCCAACGCCGACCGCGTGCGGAACCGGGACCAGCTGATCGGCGTCGTCGAGGACGCGTTCTCGGCCTACGAGGCGGGGCCGCTGCTCGCGAAGCTCAACGAGGCAGGCATCCCCGCGGGCAAGGTACGGACCCTCGACGAGGTCTACGCCTGGGACCAGGTGCACTCGCAGGGTCTCCTCCTCACCGTGCAGCACCCGGTCCTCGGTGACATCGCCCTGCCCGGGCCGCCGCTGCGCTTCTTCGACGGCGCCGCCGAGACTACTCCGGCCGGTCACACCGCGCCGCCCCTGCTCGACGGCGACGGCGACGCCATCCGCGCCTGGCTCGCCTCCACCTCCGGCGGACCCAGGGCGTGAGTACCCCCGCACGGCACCTCACCGCGCGCGAGCTCATCGGCGCCGTGCTCGACGCCGGGTCCTTCACCTCGTGGGACGGCCCCGCCCCGACCTCCGCGGGCGCCGCCTACGAGGAGGAGCTGCGACGGGCCCGGGAGAAGAGCGGCGAGGACGAGTCGGTATTGACCGGGGAAGGCCTCATCCACGGCCGTCGGGTGGCCGTCATCGTCTCGGAGTTCACCTTCCTGGCGGGCTCGATCGGTGCCGCCGCCGCGCACCGCATCACGACGGCCGTCCGCCGCGCGACCGCTGAGCGGCTGCCGCTGCTCGCGGGCCCGGCGTCGGGCGGCACACGCATGCAGGAGGGGACACCCGCGTTCCTGTCGATGGTGGAGATCACCGGGGCGGTCCGCGCGCACCGGCAGGCCGGGCTCCCGTACCTCGTGTACCTCCGGCATCCGACGACGGGCGGCGTCATGGCGTCCTGGGGGTCGCTCGGCCACGTCACGGTCGCCGAGCCGGGCGCGCTCCTCGGCTTCCTCGGTCCGCGCGTGTACGAGGCGCTCTACGGGGAGCCCTTCCCGACGGGCGTGCAGACCGCGGAGAACCTCTTCGACCAGGGCCTCATCGACGCCGTCGTGCCGCCCGGGCAACTGGCCGGGATCGTGGACACCGCGCTCGCCGTCCTGCTCGCCGACCCGCCGGAGCTCCCCGCGGAACCCTCGACGTCGTCCGTGCAGCCCGGCACCGCGGACGCCTGGACCTCCATCCTGATCTCGCGCAACCGCCGCCGCCCGGACCTCCGCCGCCTCCTCGCCTACGGTGCCCGGGACGTCCTGCCGCTCAACGGCACGGGCCAGGGGGAGAAGGACCCCGGACTGCTGCTCGCGCTCGCCCGCTTCGGGAGCCGGCCCTGTATCGTCCTCGGGCACCAGCGGCCGCGGAAGCCCGGCGATCCCGGGATGGGTCCGGCGTCGCTGCGCGAGGCGCGCCGCGGGATGAAGCTCGCCGAAGAGCTCGGACTGCCGCTGCTGACCGTCATCGACACCGCCGGCGCGGACCTCTCGAAAGCGGCGGAGGAGGGCGGGCTCGCCGGGGAGATCGCCCGGTCCCTGCACGATCTCATCGGTCTGGCCTCGCCGTCGGTGTCCGTGCTGCTCGGGCAGGGCGCCGGCGGAGGGGCGCTCGCGCTGCTGCCGGCGGACAGCACCATCGCCGCCGAGCACGCCTGGCTCTCGCCCCTGCCGCCCGAGGGTGCGAGCGCGATCGTGCACCGCACCGTGGACCGGGCGCCGGAGATGGCGGAGGCGCAGGGCGTGAAGGTCGCGGCGCTCATGGCGCGCGGCGTCGTCGATCACGTGGTGGACGAGCGTCCCGATGCCGCCGAGGAGGGCCGGGCGTTCTGCGAGCGGATGGCGACGGCGATCGAGTACGAGCTGGCGCGGGTCAGGACCCTGCCGGCCGCCGACCGCCTCGAGCGGCGCGCGGGGAAGTACCGGGCCGGAGCGGGCTGACGCCCCGGCGCCGGTCGGTCGGACCCGTCAGCGGGCCGGGTGCTGCGCCCGGTACAGCTCCATCTGCCGGTGCCGGCGCTGCAGGCTGTCCCGGCGGGGTGTGTTCTCCGCGTCGGCCGGCTCGGCTGTCAGGTCGATGTGCCGCTCGCCGTAGTGCCAGAGCAGCATGTCGTCGAGGAGCCGGTCGGGGCCGGGCGAGTACCGGTGGTCGAGGGCCTTGCGCACCGTGGTGATGGTGTCCGCCTGCAGCAGGGACACCAGTTCCAGCGTGGTCCTGAGGTCGTGCGCGGCGAGCAGTTCCGCCGCCCAGCCCCAGTTGTCGTCCGTCTTCCGGTCCACGTGCGGCAGGAGGGTCTGCCAGATGTCCCGGATGCGGTTCGGCGTCAGGGGCGCACTGCCCTCGCCGTCCTCGTCCCAGAACCCCGTGACCGTCTCGTACCGCTCGTGGAGTTCCGCGAAAGCCGACTCGACGGTCTCGAGCATGGCAGCCGTCCCGGTGAACTGCCGGTCGAAGTAGGGGCTCCAGGCCTTCGGGTTGGAAGCCTTGAAGCGGATGTCGTGCTCGATCTCCGACCAGGCGTGCGCGAGCACGGTCCGCACCTGCACCTCGAACAGGTAACTGCCGGCGGCCTTCGTCTCGGGGTCCACGGTCTGCTGGAACGCGCGGACCACGTCGTTGTGGATGGTGCGCATGATGAGGTGGCGGCTCGAGTAGCCGTAGGTGCCGGACTCGATGGACCCGATGTCCTTCTCCCGGTCGCCGCGGCAGTCGAACTCGTGGCGCTGCCGCTTGAGCAGGTTCGCCGCGAGGTCCACCTCGTGCGGGAGCGTGGTGATGATCCGAACGCCCACCAGGTCGGTGAGGTTGCGCAGGGGATCCGGGAACACCAGGATCGGGGTCGCTCCGGCCTCGGGGGACGGCAGGGTGCGGGACGCCTTGTCGCGGAAGGACTCCACGGTCTTGGTGCGGGCCGTGACGAACAGCGGCTTGAGGTCCGTGCCGTCGAAGATGCGCTCGATGCTGTCCCGCATGGCCGAGGTGACGCGGTCGAGGGCCGGCCGGACGCGCTCGTACTCACGCGTATGCGCCTCGACGGCCGGCCTCAGCCGTTCGTCGAGATCGTCCCAAGTGCCCATGCACCGTGCCTTTCCTAAGGAGAGACTTCATCGTAGCCAACGCGGGCGACGGTTACGCTTCAGCTGTGAATCCGGTGAGGCCCGTGGGCCGACACTCCCTCCTCGCCCTTCTCGCCGCCGCCGGGGCCGCTGTGCTGACCGCCTGCGGCATCAGGGGCACGGGGTCCGGGAGCGGGTCCGCCAGCGGTACGACTCCCCAGCGGTACGGCTACGGCGGCGACCCCAGCCAGTTCGCCGACCTCTACCTGCCCGCACCCGATCGCAGGGTCCGCGGCGGCGTCGTCATCATCCACGGCGGGTACTGGCGCTCCACCTACGGCGCGGAGCTGGGGGAGCCGCTCGCCCGGGACCTCGCGGGCCGCGGATACGCCTGCTGGAACCTCGAGTACCGGCGCGCGGGCAACGGAGGCGGCTGGCCCGCCACGTTCGACGACGTCGCCGCCGGCATCGACGCGCTCGGGAGGGCCGCGGCGGAGCACGGCCTGGACCTCGGGTCGACGACAGCGCTCGGCCACTCGGCGGGCGGGCACCTCGCGGTCTGGGCCGCGGGCAGGGCCCGTCTGCCCTCCGGAGCGCCCGGCGCCGGGATCCCCGCCGTGCCGCTGACCGCCGTCATCAGTCAGGCAGGGGTGCTGGACCTCGGCGAGGCGCGGGAGCTCGGACTGAGCGACGGCGCCGTGGAGAACCTGCTGGGAGCCCCAGGGGACGCGGAGCGGTACCGGCTGGCGGACCCGATGACGGCGATCCCCCTCGACGTCCCCGTCCACGCGGTCCACGGCACGGAGGACACCACGGTGCCGCTCAGCCAGGCCGAGAACTACGTCGCGGCGGCGACCGCGGCGGGCGCGGCAGCCGAACTGGTCCTGGTCCCGGGTGACCACTTCGCCGTCATCACCCCGGGAACCGAGGCCTGGGAGCGGATCGTGGGCCTGCTGGACGCCGCCGCGGACGCAGCGGACCCCGGCCCGCCCGAGGGCTGACCGGGGTCCGCTGCGTCCGTCGAAGCGCGCTCAGTTGAGCGGGAGCGTGCCCTCGGGCAGGGCGCCGTCGGCGAGCAGTTCCCGTGCGGAGTTCGCCAGGGCGGTGAGCGCGACGCGCTGCGTCCACGGCCCGTACGAAATGCGGGCCACACCGAGCTCCTGCAGGCGCGACGGCGCGAGGCTGCCCGGAACGTTGATGACGCTCAGGCGCTGCGGGCCGAAGGCCTCCACGAGGGCGGTCACGGTGTGCTCGTCGAGCAGGCCGGGGACGAAGACGTTCGTGGCGCCGAGGTCCAGGTACGCCTTGCCGCGCTCCACGGCGTCGGCCAGGACGTCCGCCGGATCGCGCCCTCCCGCCTTCACGAAGGCATCCGTCCGCGCATTCAGCACGAAGTCGACACCCTCCGACGTCCCGGCCTTCAGGACCGCCTCCATCTGCGTGATGGCGTCGGCCAGCGGCCGCATCTGGTCCTCGATGTTCGCGCCGACGATCCCGACGCCGATCGCACGGCGGACCGTGTCCTCGGGGTCACCGTAGCCGGCTTCGAGGTCGGCGGAGACGGGCAGGTCCGTCGCTGCGGCGATCCGCCCGACGGCGGTGATCATCTCCTCGAGCGGGATGTTCTCGCCGTCCGCGTAGCCGAGCGACGCGGCGATGGAGTGGCTCGCCGTGGCCAGTGCCTTCGTGCCCGGGATGCCGGCGATCGTCTTCGCGCTGATGACGTCCCAGACGTTGACGACCTGGAGGATCTCCGGGGCTGAGTGCAGCTGGGCGAGAGTGGTGGCCTTCGCTGCGAGATCGGTGCGTGCTTCAGTCATTGAGTACCTTCCGGGTATGCGAGGCGATCCAGGCGGCTGCGCCGTCCACCTCGGTGGGATGGATCCCGTGACCGCCCTCGCGGACGTTCCGGTCTACTTCGGCGCCGCGGCTCTCGAGGATCGAACCGACACGGATCACGCTGTCGATCGGGGCCATGGCGTCGGACTCCCCGTTGAACAGGGCGATCGACGAGCCGGACAGGTCCGCGTCGATGGTACGCCCCTCCAGCGGGAACATGCCCGAGAACGCGACGGCGCTCCGGACGGCGTCAGGGTGGAGCAGTGCCGTGGCGAGCGCGATGTTCGCCCCGTTGGAGAAGCCTACGGCGACGAGCGGACGGTCGGCGATCCCGTAGTGGTCCCGCGCCCAGCCGATGAACGCCGCGAGTCCACCCGCGCGGCGCACCACGTCGTCGACGTCGAACACGCCTTCGCCGAAGCGGCGGAACCAGCGGTTCAGCCCGTGTTCCTGCACGGGTCCTCGCGGGGCGAGGTAGCCCGCGCCGGGGGCGAGGCGCTCGACGAGCGGCAGGAGGTCGTGCTCGGTGCCGCCCGTGCCGTGCAGGAGCAGCAGCACAGGCGTGCCTGCTGCTCCTGCCGCGAACAGGTGCGGCCAGTCGGAGGGTGTGCTCATGTCAGCTCCTGAAGAAGGCCTGGACGGCGGGGTTGTTCTCGGCCGGCAGGTCGATCTTCGCGACCGAGTGCGCGATGGCCTCGCGGTTGGGTTCGAGCCACGGCGGCAGTTTCAGGGAGCGGCCGAGCTCCAGCAGGGGCTCGTCGATATCGAACCCCGGGGTGTCGGTGGCGATCTCGAGGAGCGTGCCTCCCGGCTCGCGGAAGTAGATCGAGGTGAAGTACTGCCGGTCGAGGATCGCCGTCACCCCGTAGCCGCGCTCGGCGAGCTCCTGGCGCCAGAGTTCCTGCGTCTGCTGGTCGGGGACGCGGAACGCGATGTGGTGCACCGTGCCGCCGGCCACGAGGCCGCGCTCGCCGCGCGGGTCCGTGACGACGTCGACGACCGTGCCGGGCTCGCCGGCGTGCGTGCTGAGGCGGTAGCGGCCGTCCTTCTCGGCGAGGACGGTCATGCCGAGGTCGCGGGTGAACGTCTCGAGGGTGGCGGTGGGGTCCTGGACGGTCAGGACGGAGGAGTGCTGGCCGCGCACCGCGTACTCGGCGGGCACGGAGGCGGAGTCCCAGGGGTTGCGCGGGTCGGAGAAGGAGGAGGCCACGAGGTCGATCTGCAGGCCGTCGGGGTCGCGGAGCGAGAGGCGCTCCTCCTCGGACGACGCGCGGGCGATGGTGGACTCGACGCCGAGGGCCTTGAAGTGCTCCTGCCACCAGCCGAGGGTGCCCTGTGGTACGGAGAAGGCCGTGGTGGTCGACTGTCCGCTGCCGATGCGCCCGCTGCGGATGCCCCGCCAGGGGAAGAAGGTCAGGAGCGAGCCGGGGCGGCCGGATTCGTCGCCGTAGTACAGGTGGTAGGTGCCGGGGTCGTCGAAGTTCACGGTCTTCTTGACGAGCCGCAGGCCCAGTCCCTTGATGTAGAAGTCGATGTTCTTCTGGGGGTCACCGGCGATCGCGGTGACGTGGTGGAGACCTTCGGTTTGTACAGTCACGCTGTCCTCCTTGATGGGGCCGACCGGGCGGGCGCCGGCATGTCCATGCAAACGCATGAATTATGGGTTTTGTTCCCCGACCCGGAGCTCCGAGTGCCGATCGGCAGCCTGCTGACCGTCGTGGGCCGTCAGCTTCCTGTGTCATCCTGTTCGCATGGCAGCGAGAGAGCGGGTCTCCGGGTGGGTCCGCCGCACCGGCATCGAGGTGGTCGGCTGGACCCTCGTGGTACTCGGTGTCGCGGCCCTGGTGCTGCCCGGCCCGGGGCTCCTGATGCTCGCCGCCGGCCTCGCGGTCCTGTCGCAGCAGTACCACTGGGCCCGCCGCTACCTGACGCCCCTGAAGCAGAACGCCTACCACGCAGCCGCGCTCGGGGTGAAGACCATCCCCCGGATCGCCGTGAGCTGCGCCAGCGCGCTCGTGATCATGAGCCTCGGTGTGGTCTGGATCGTGCAGCCCGGCGTGCCGGCCTGGTGGTTCCTCGCGGACCGGTGGTGGCTGTTCGGGGGGGCGGGTACCGGCATCAGCCTCATCGCCTCCTCGATCATCGCCCTCGTGCTGATCGTGTACAGCGTGCGCCGGTTCCGCGGCCGTCCGATCCCCGCGCGCCCGCACGGATTGCGCGCGGAGACGGAGTAGGCCCGCTCCGCCGACCGGGGTCGGTGGCCGCGGAGCGCCGGGTCCTCCCCCCGACCCGCGGCGTCCGCGGGGCGGGGTCGAGGCGGAACTGCCCTGATGACGGGGGTGCGGCGGCTGGTACGTTGAGGAAGTGCTCACCGTGATCGGGGAAACCCTCATCGACGAAGTCGTCAGCGACACCGCTCCCATGCGCGCTCATGTGGGCGGCAGCCCGATGAACGTGGCGGTGGGGCTCGCGCGCCTCGGGCATCCCGCCCAGTTCGTGGGCCGTTACGGGGACGACGAGTACGGGCGGATGATCGAGAAGCACCTCCGCGACAACTCGGTCCCCTTCCCCGTGGAGCCGGACGCCTCGCCCACGAGCGTGGCCACCGCGCGCCTGGACCCGGCGGGAGGGGCGTCCTACGCTTTCCGGCTCGTGTGGGACCTGCCGGGACTCGCGGCGCAGAAGGACAGGCTCCTCGACGGCACCACCCTCCTGCACACCGGGTCGATCGCCACGATGCTCACCCCCGGGGCCGAGGACGTCCTGGCCCTCGTGACGGCGGCCCACCCCCTCGTCACCGTCACGTACGACCCCAACTGCCGGCCCACCATCATCCGCGATGTCGCGTTCGCCCGGGCCCAGGCCGAGAGGTTCGTCGCCCTGGCCGACGTCGTCAAGGCCTCCGACGAGGACCTCGAGTGGCTCTACCCCGATCGCAGCCCCGAGGACTCCGCCCGCGCCTGGCTGGCCGCCGGCGCCGCCGTCGTCGTGGTGACCCGCGGCTCCGCCGGACCCTGGGGCGTGAGCCGGGCCGGCGAGGCCGCCGTCCCCGCCCCCGTCACCAGCGTGGTGGACACCGTGGGTGCCGGGGACTCCTTCATGGCCGCCCTGGTGGGAGCCCTCGTGGACCTCGAGCTCGACGGCGCCCATCGGCGGGAGGAGCTGCGCCGAATCACCCTCGGACAGCTGACCGCCATGCTGCAGTACGCGGCCCGGGCTGCGGCCGTCACCGTCTCCCGCGCGGGTGCCAACCCGCCGTCACGGGACGAGATGGCACCCCCGGCCTGACCGCCGCGTACCACGACGACCCGAGGAGCACACCCATGACCCGCGACCCCTACGCCGACCTCCCGCAGGTACCCGCGTTCACGCTGACCAGCGAGACCGTCACGCACAACCAGCCCCTCGACCCCGCGCAGGTATCCGGCGTGATGGGTGCGGGCGGCAGGGACGAGTCGCCACAGCTCAGCTGGAGCGGCTTCCCCGACGGCACCAAGAGCTTCGCCGTGACCGTCTACGATCCGGACGCCCCCACTGCGAGCGGCTTCTGGCACTGGTCCGTCGCCAATCTTCCCGTGACCACCACGTCCCTGCCCGCGGGTGCGGGGACCGACGGTTCCGGATTGCTGCCCGAGGGCGCCGTGCAGCTGCGCAACGACGGCGGTTTCGCGGGCTTCGTGGGTGCCGCACCGCCGGTGGGCCACGGCCCCCACCACTACCACGTGGTGGTGCATGCCCTGGACGTCGATTCCGTGGACATCTCGCCCGAGGCCTCACCTGCCTACCTCGGCTTCACCCTCTTCTCGAGCACGATCGGCCGGGCCCGGCTGATCGGCACCTTCGAGCAGTAGGCCGGACGCCGGTAGGGTGGTAGTCCGGAACCCGAAGGAGTCAGCTATGCGCCTCGTGGCGAGCGACATGGATGGGACCGTCGTGGGCCACGACGGCAGGATGAGCGAGCGCACCGTGCGTGCGTTCCGCGCGTGTGCGGAGGCGGGGGTCGACGTCGTGTTCGTCACGGGCCGCCCCCCGCGCTGGCTGCAGCCCCTGCGGGACCAGCTCGGCCACACCGGGACGGTCATCTGCTCCAACGGAGCCCTGACCTACGATCTCGAGGCCGAGCGCGTCCTCGATGCCCGGCTGCTGGACCCGGAGGCCGTCTACGCGGCCCGGGACATCATCCGCAAGCTCTTCCCCGCGGCGACGTTCGCCGCCGAGACGGTCACCGGGTTCAAGATCGAATCCGGATTCGCAGAGGCGGCCACCTCGGAGCTCCTCGGCGGGATCTCGGCGCAGCCCTTCGAGGAGTCCCTGCCGGGCGAGCACGTCGTGAAGTTCCTGGCCCGGGAGAGGGCCGTCTCGCCCGACGAGTTCCTCGCCGCCGTCCGGCCCGCCGTGGCCCACCTCGTCTCGACGACGCACTCCGCGCCCAGCATCGCGCTGCTCGAGATGGCCGTCCCCGACATCAACAAGTCCGTCACCCTCGCCCGGTACGCGGCGGAACGCGGGATCGACGCCGCGGACGTCGTCGCCTTCGGGGACATGCCCAACGACGTGCAGATGCTCGACTGGGCGGGCCAGGGGTACGCCATGGCCTCGGGCCACCCGGACGCGCTCGCCGCCGCGAACCTCACGGCACCGCCGTTCGAGGAGGACGGCGTGGCGCAGGTGCTGGAGGAACGGCTTGCGGCGCTCCGCACGGCCTGACCCGGGCCGCTACCACTACCTGGTCGACCGCTCCGCGCCGCACGACGGCGCAGTTCCCCTCGCGTTCGCGCACCGCGGGTTCGCCCCGGACGGCGGTGAGAACACCATGGACGCCTTCGCCCGCGCCGTAGGGCTCGGCTTCCGCTACCTCGAGATCGACGTCCGCGCGTCCAGTGACGGCGTGGTGATGGTGTTCCACGACGAGACCCTCGACCGCGTCACATCGGCCCGCGGCCCGGTCGCGGCAAGGGCCGCCGAGGATCTCGCGGCCCTGCCGGTCGGCGGGGCCGGTGGCATCCCTGCGCTCGAGGACGTCCTGCTGCGCTGGCCGGAGCTCCGCCTGAACATCGACATCAAGAGCGAGGACTGCGTGCGGCCCTTCGCGGAGCTCGTCAACCGGCTCGGCGTGCACGACCGCGTGCTCGTGGCGTCCTTCTCGGACAGGCGTCGCCGGAGGGTGCTGCGCCTCCTGGACGCGCCGACGGCGTCGTCCGCGGGCATGGCGGTGAACGCCCTCCTGAAGGTGGCCGCGCCGCTCGGGCTGGCGGGACCGATCGGCCGGATGGCCCGCGTCCAGGCCCTTCAGGTCCCCGAGACGTACCGCGGCGTGCGCGTGGTGACGCGACGGTTCGTTGCTGCCTGCCATGCGGCCGGCCTCCAGGTGCACGTCTGGACCGTCAACGCGCGCGACGACATGGACCGGCTGCTCGACCTCGGCGTCGACGGTCTCGTCTCCGATGCCGCCGATGTGCTCGCCGCCTGCATGTGCGACCGCTCCGCCTGGGGGCAGGGCGGTCCCCGCGACCGTTAGGAGCGGACGGGTCGGACCAGCAGGGGGCTTCCGACATGCGGAAACCCGGTTGCGGCCACTCCCGCAACCGGGTTTCCTGTATCGATGCATCATCGGGGTATCGCGCCCACCGCTGACCCATCGAGCCTGATGACTGCGGCGCCCTGGTGCATGGACGCCGCAGGGTCTATGGGCGGCCCTTGCCGGGTTTCGGACTCACGGTCAGCTCCACGGGGTCCGTGGTCACAGTGCCGTGGGGATTGGAGAAGGTCGCCCGGAACAGCCGCCCGTCCTGCGGGGCCTGGGCCTTCTTGACCTCGGCCGTCGACGTGTACGTCCCGTCGTCGTTCCGCTCCGCACGCTGCGTGACGTCCGCGGTCTGCCAGGTGGCGCCGTCGTCGTCCGAGCTCTCCCACACCGCTACCGGCTCAGGAGTGCCGGTGGCGCTCGCCGTGAAGTGTGCCTTGTGTCCCGCACGGACCGTCGCCGCCGCGGGGGCGGACACGAGGACGGGCAGGTCGACCGACTGGTCGACCGTCGGCCAGCCGTCCTCCCAGCCCATCTTCTGCAGGCCGAGGGTCGGGATGTACGGGGCTGCGGCGTTGTTCCGGTCGTAGTAGTGGAACGCGAGGTAGTCGCCGAACACGGACTGTCCGCCGAGGCCGTTCATGGCCCCGTGCGATTCCATGAGGATGGTTCCTCCGCCGCCCACCATGTCGCGGCCCTGCTTGTCGAGATACGGGCCCGTGATGGATTCCGAGCGGGCCACGGCGATCTTGTACGTGGAGTCCGCGCCGCGGCAGCAGAAGTCGAAGGACGTGAACAGGTAGTAGTAGCCGTCGCGCTGCATGATGTACGGCGCCTCGATGGGGTTGCCCGGGATGAAGCGGTCAGCGAGGTTGACGGTCTGCGACTGCCAGTTCTCCACCGGCTTGCCGCTCGGCCACTCGAGCGGCACCAGGAAGATCCCGTACCAGAAGGAACCGATCGACATGTAGGGCTTGCCGTCCGCGTCCTCGACGATGCCGGCGTCGATGGCGTTGAAGGTCTTGCCGGGATTCTTCGGGTCGAGGCCCGTGACGGGGGAATCGACGACGAGCCCCTGGTCCACCCACTCGTAGTCGGGGTCATCGGGATCGAGGGTGGTGTTCGTCGCCAGGGCCGTGAGCGAGTTGTTCCCGCCGAACTGGGACGCCGAGTAGTAGAGGTAGTAGGTGCCGTCGTTCTCGTAGATCTCCGGAGCCCACAGGTTCTCCGGGAGGACACCGCCGGCATAGCGCTCGTCGATCCAGGCGGGGATGCGGTCCCACACCGTGCCGCGGTATTCCCAGGTGGTTCCCTCGTCCTTCGAGGACCAGGCCTGGATGGTGCCGCCGTTCTCGCGCGCCAGGAGACCGGTGGAGTAGACGTACCAGGTGCCGTCGTCGTCGATGATCAGGGCGGGGTCGTGGATGGGGCTGGTCTCGCCGACCACGGACTTGCCGCCGACGAGGTCGTCGAGGCTGCGTGCGGCCGACTGCTGGGTGAGGGTGGCCGGTTCACCCGTAGCCTTCGGGCCCGCCGAGGCGGGCACCGCCGCGCCCGTGAAGGCGAGGGCCAGGACGGCGATGACACTTGCGGAGCGAGACCAAATCTTGTGACGTGACGTCATTATCACGTGTCCTTTCGATGGGGAGAAAGCAGCGCGAGGACCTCGCACCGCCCGTTTACATCGTTGTCTACATCGTTGTAGAACACTCGCATGCGCAGGAGGAGCCGTCAAGGGGATCGCCGTTTATCGGAGGACAGGATCCGAAAGCGTCCGCAGGTGGTCGAGCGCCGCCGGTGCGTAGGCGCGCATCGACGCGTCGTCCGCGTACACCAGCAGGCGCAGCCAGGAGCCGTACCGATGCACCCGGGCCAGTTTCAGG
Source organism: Arthrobacter sp. TJ-240 (assembly GCF_058269195.1). Lineage (NCBI taxonomy): Bacteria > Bacillati > Actinomycetota > Actinomycetes > Micrococcales > Micrococcaceae > Arthrobacter > Arthrobacter sp. TJ-240. Next base: position 473,946 of record NZ_JBZCNG010000001.1, on the reverse strand, counting down.
GCGGGCTCGACGGCGGCTCGCAGGTCCGGCAGGGAGGCGTGGTCGGTCCACCGCTCGAGGTAGGCGCTGACGACGGCCTGGATCCGCGGATCGTCCGCCGTCGTGCCCCACTGCGCCCGCATCTGCTCGATGGGCACCAGCAGGGCACTGAACGGGTGCGCCCAGTACGCGTCCGCGAAGTCGAAGAACCGCAGCGGCTCGTTGCCCGCCCCCGGGAGGAAGCAGTTCCGGGCGTGCAGGTCGTTGTGGTCCAGGGAGAGGGGCACGCCCACGCCGCGGAGCACCTCGACCGCGCGGTGGATGGCGGGGAGTCCGCGTACGACGTCGTCCGCCTCCTCCGCGGACAGGTACAGCGGGTGCCCGGCCGGCAGGCCTGTGTGGAGCAGGAGCTGGTTCTCGACGAAGTTGGCGGCCACCTCCGGGTTCATGCGGACCAGCCCGGCCTCGGCGAGCCGCTCGCCGTACGGGGCGACGAGCTGCTGGAGATCGGCGAAGTCGCTCGTGATGCGCGCCCAGACGGCGGGATCGTCCGATTCCAGGCTGTCCAGCGTGGCTCCGTGGTCTGCGGTGAGCATCCATCCCCGGGACGGTTCGATCGCCAGGGGCGCCGCCACGTGGTCCGGCACCAGCTCGCCGAGGAGGGACATGACGGAGGCCTCCGGCAACTGGCCCAGGTTGTTCTCCTTGAACCACAGCATCCCGTGATCCGTGGGGACGGTCAGCTGGGTGGACCAGAAGCGGATGCGCGGCTGCTCGGCCGGACCGAGCCGCCGCACCCCGAAGGCCTCCAGCGCGGCGTCGATCCACTGCTCCGCCCCGTACCGCCACTCGGGGGAGGCCCAGATCTCGAGGGAGTCGTTCATCGAGCGCAGGGCGTGGGGACGTGACGCATGTGATCATTGTTACATCGGGTCAGCCGAGCTTGGAGGGCCTGCTCCCGTGGTCGCTCGACTCCAGTTCCTGCGGACCGGCCACGTGTTCGCTGCCTCGTGCCCGGGCGATCCCCGTCATGCCGTGGAAGATGAGGAGCGCCGCAGCGGTGCCGAGGGCGATCCCCGCGAAGGTCAGGTCCCCGATGACCCAGGTGAAGTCGGCGATCCCGATGACCAGCGCCACTCCTGCCGTCGACAGGTTGATGGGGTTGGAGAAGTTCACCTGGTTCTGTACCCAGATGCGGACACCGAGGATGCCGATCATGCCGTACAGCACCACGCCCGCGCCGCCGAGCACCCCGGCGGGGACGGTGGCGATGAGCGCCCCGAACTTCGGGAAGAGGCTCAGCAGGATGGCGACGATCCCCGCCACCCAGTAGGCGGCTGTCGAGTAGACGCGGGAGGCCGCCATGACGCCGATGTTCTCGGCGTACGTGGTGGTGCCGGACCCGCCTCCGGCGCCGGCGATCATGGTGGCGAGCCCGTCCGCCATGAGTGCGCGCCCGGTCAGGGGGTCGAGGTCCCGATCGGTCATCGCCGCCACGGACTTCACGTGGCCGATGTTCTCCGCGACGAGCACGAGGACCACGGGGACGAAGAGGCCGACGACGGAGAGGTGGAACTCGGGGGTGGAGAACTCCGGGAGGCCGATCCACGCGGCATCGCCGATCGCGGCGAAGTCCACCTCGCCGCGGATCATCGCCACGGCGTAGCCGGCGAGGACGCCGACGAGGATCGAGAGCCGCCCGAGGATGCCCTTGAACAGCACGGTGACGAGCAGGATCGCGATCACGGTGACGAGAGCGGTGAGCGGTGCCTGCTCGAAGCTCGCCTTCGCGGTCGGTGCCAGGTTCAGGCCGATCAGGGCCACGATGGAGCCCGTGACGATCGGCGGCATGGCGACCTGGATCCACCGGGCGCCCGCGGTGTGGACGATCAGCCCGATGACCGCGAGGGCCGCCCCGGCCATGACGATGCCGCCGAGGGCGCCCGCCGGTCCGTACTGGCCCTGCGCCGCGGCGATGGGCGCGATGAAGGCGAAGCTCGAACCGAGGTAGCTCGGCACCTTCCCCGCCGTGATCACGAGGAACAGGATGGTCCCGATCCCCGAGAACAGCAGGGTGGTCGACGGCGGGAAGCCGGTGATGAGCGGGACGAGGAAGGTCGCCCCGAACATCGCGACGACGTGCTGGGCACCGATGCCGATGGTCCTCGGCCAGCTGAGGCGTTCCTCCGGAGCGACGAAGCGCCCCGGGCGGACGTTCCTGCCGTCCCCGTGGAGGGTCCAGCTCATACCTCGTGCGCTCATGGACATGCCTTCCGAAGGGGGTGCGAGGGGCTTCCCGAGATCCTATCGGCCACGCATGACGGGCATGTTACGTTGCTGGTTCTCGAGGAGAAGGGCAGGAGATGGTATTCACGGTCCGAGGGCGCACCGTACTGGTCACGGGCGCGGGAAGGGGCATGGGCCGGCTGTACGCCGAGCGCGCCGTCCGGGAGGGTGCCGCCGCCGTCGTGCTGTGGGACGTGGACGGGCATGCCCTCGAGGAGGTGGTCACAAGCCTCGCCTCGGAGGCGAGCGCGCTCCACAGCTACGTGGTGGACCTCGCATCGGTGGAGTCCGTCCGGTCCGCTGCAGGCGCTGTCCTGGACGAGGTCGGCGTGCCGGACGTGCTGGTGAACAACGCGGGGATCGTGCGCGGCAAGTACTTCTGGGAGCACGACCACGACGCCGACATCGACCTCACCCTGCGCATCAACACGGGCGGCCCGATGCACGTCACGCGCGCCTTCCTCCCGGCCATGATGGAGCGGGGTGCCAACGCCCGGATCCTCAACGTGGCGTCGGCGTCGGGCACCCTGTCCGTCCCGAGGATGAGCGTGTACGCGGCGTCCAAGTGGGCCGTGATCGGCTGGAGCGACTCCCTGCGCCTCGAATTGAAGACCGCGAAGCAGCCGATCGCCGTGACCACCCTGATTCCCAGCTACATCAGCACCGGCATGTTCGAGGGTGCCCGCGGGCCCCTGATGACACCGCTCATGGAGCCGGAGTACGTGGTGGACCGGGCGTGGCGCGGCATGCTCCGGGGGCGGGCGCGGGTCCAGCTTCCCTGGACCGTGCAGCTCGCCGGCACGCTCCGCGCCCTGCTGCCGCAACCCGTGTGGGACGTCGTCGCCGGACGCATCTTCGGGGTCTACAGTTCCATGGACCATTTCACCGGGCGCCAGGGCGGCGCCACCTCCGAGACGAAGGACGGGCGATGAACGCCACAGCACTCCTGGACAGCCGACGTCGGTACTTCCGTACCGGCGCCACCCGACCCGCGGGCTGGCGGCGCGGTCAGCTCGAAGCTCTCCGCCGCCTCCTCGTCGAACGTGAGGAGGACCTGACGTCCGCCCTGGAGGAGGACCTCGGCAAGAGCCGCACGGAGGCATTCCTCTCGGAGATCGCGGTCGTGCGCGCCGAACTGGACTTCGCCCTGAAGCACCTCGAACGATGGATGGCCCCGGAGAGGATCCCGGTGCCGGGCGGGCTGCGGCCGGCACGCGCGTGGACCCAGGCGCGACCGCTCGGGGTCGTGCTCATCATCGGCCCCTGGAACTACCCGATGCAGCTCGTACTGGCCCCGCTCGTGGGGGCGCTCGCGGCCGGCAACACGGCCGTCCTGAAGCCCAGCGAACTGGCCGCCTCGACCTCCCGGGTGCTCGCCCGCCTCGTCCCGCAGTACCTCGACGCCGAGGCGGTGGCCGTCGTCGAAGGCGGCCCCGAGACGAGCACGGACCTGCTGGCGCAGCCGTTCGACCACGTCTTCTACACCGGCGGGGAACGCGTGGGGAAGATCGTGATGAAGGCGGCCGCCGAGCACCTCACGCCCGTGACGCTGGAGCTCGGCGGGAAGTCGCCCGCTGTCGTCGTGGGCGGGGACCTGCGGGTCGCCGCGCGACGGATCGCCTACGGCAAGTTCATGAACGCGGCCCAGACCTGCGTGGCCCCCGACTACGTCCTGACGACACCGGAAGCCGCTCCCGTCCTGGCGGACGCGCTCGAGGACGCCGTCCGCGAGTTCTACGGCAGCGACCCGAGGGTCTCCGCCGACTACGGGCGCATCATCAACGAACACCACTTCGACCGCCTCGTGGGGCTCCTGTCCGACGGCACCGTCGTGTCCGGAGGGCGGCACGAGCGCGCCGAGCGCTACCTCGAACCGACCGTCCTGCGCGACGTGGATCCCGCGTCCGCGCTCATGCAGGAGGAGATCTTCGGCCCGCTGCTGCCCATCCTCGAGGTGCGGGACCTGGCCGAGGCGATCGGCTTCATCGGCGCGCGGCCGCACCCCCTGGCCGCCTACCTGTTCAGCGACCGTGACGAGGACCTGCGTGCCTTCACGGACGGTGTCCAGGCGGGCGGGCTGGCGCACAACGTCTGCACGATCCAGCTCGCGGTCCCCGGGCTGCCGTTCGGTGGCGTGGGCGCGAGCGGTACCGGCAGCTACCACGGCCGCCAGTCCTTCACGACGTTCAGCCACCTGCAGCCCGTGTTCTCCAAGCCCTCGGGGCTGGACACGCTGCGTCTCGCGTATCCGCCCTTCGGGCCTTTCAAGAGGAGGCTGCTGCGCAGGCTCCTCTGAAGGGTCAGCTGATGACGCCGTCCACGAGGGCCTTCGCCTCGGCCTGCACCTGCTTCAGGTGCTCCTCGCCGCGGAACGATTCCGCGTAGATCTTGTAGACGTCCTCGGTGCCCGAGGGACGCGCCGCGAACCAGGCGTTCTCGGTGGTGACCTTGAGCCCTCCCACGGGCGCGCCGTTGCCGGGGGCCTCCGTCAGCCGCGCGGTGATCTCCTCGCCCGCGAGGGTCGTCGCGGTGACGTCCGAGGGCGAGAGCCTGCCCAGCGCCGCCTTCTGCTCGCGTGTGGCCGCGGCGTCGATCCGGGCGTAGACCGGGGCGCCGAAGCGCTCCGTCAGGCCGGCGTAGTGCTGCGACGGCGTCCGCCCGGTCACGGCGGTGATCTCGGAGGCCAGCAGCGCCAGGAGGAGGCCGTCCTTGTCGGTGCTCCAGGGCGTGCCGTCGAGGCGCAGGAAGGAGGCTCCGGCGGACTCCTCGCCGCCGAAGGCGAGCTCACCGCTGAGCAGGCCGGGCACGAACCACTTGAAGCCCACGGGGACCTCCTGCAGCACGCGGCCGAGGTCCGAGGCGACCCGGTCGATGATCGACGACGACACGAGGGTCTTGCCGATCACGGCGTCCGCCCGCCAGTTCGGACGGTTCGCGTAGAGGTACTGGATGGCGACGGCGAGATAGTGGTTCGGGTTCATCAGGCCGGCGTCGGGGGTGACGATGCCGTGGCGGTCCGCGTCGGCGTCGTTGCCCGTCGCGATGTCGAACTCCGTGGCCCGTCCGATCAGCGACGCCATGGCGGACGGGGACGAGCAGTCCATGCGGATCTTCTCGTCCCAGTCGAGCGTCATGAAGGCCCACTGCGGGTCGACGGTCGGGTTCACCACCGTGAGGTTCAGGTTGTGGCGCTCGCCGATGGCACCCCAGTAGTCCACCGAGGCGCCGCCCATGGGGTCGGCGCCGATGTGCACGCCCGCGGCCCGGATGGCGTCGAGGTTCAGCACGGACGGGAGGTCGTCGACGTAGTGCTGCAGGAAGTCGTAGCTGCTGATGCCGGCCGCTGTGCGGGCCTGCGCGATCGGCAGGCGCCGGACCTCGCGCAGGCCGCCCTCGAGGAGTTCGTTGGCGCGGTTCGCGATCCAGTTCGTGGCATCCGAATCGGCGGGTCCGCCGTGCGGGGGGTTGTACTTGAAGCCGCCGTCGCCCGGCGGATTGTGCGAGGGGGTGATGACGATGCCGTCGGCCCGGTCCGTGCGCGTCGCGTTGTAGGTGAGGATGGCGTGCGAGACGGCTGGAGTGGGGGTGTAGGCGCCGCGCGCGTCGATCAGGACGCTGACGCTGTTGGCCGCCAGCACCTCGAGGGCCGTGTTCTGCGCCGGCTCGGAGAGGGCGTGCGTGTCCTTGCCCATGAACAGCGGGCCGGTGATGCCCTGCCCGGCGCGGTACTCCACGATCGCCTGCGTGATCGCCGCGATGTGTCCCTCGTTGAAGGAGGACTTGAGCGACGACCCGCGGTGCCCGGAGGTCCCGAAGGCCACACGCTGCGCGGGGTCGCCCAGGTCGGGTTCGACGTCGAAGTACGCGTCGAGCAGTTTGGTCACGTCGACGAGGTCGCTGGGGAGGGCTACGGTGCCCGCTCGGTTAGCCATGGCCCCAGCATGCCAAAGAACGCCCATGATTACACCAGCCGGTTGCCCGCCCCCCGGTCATCAGTAAGCTGAGTATCAGCACCCAGCCAGGGGCAGACGGATCACGGGAAGGCACCACCATGAGCGAGAATCCCAGCGACACCCCCACCGGCGACCCCGAGGAGCAGGGCTCGCAGGACGCCGGCAAGCTCGAGGAGCAGGACGCCGGCGGCTACGGCGGACCCGGCACGGAGGACGAGATCGCTCCCGACTTCGAGGTGGACAACGACGGCGGATCGAAAGACGGCGGATCGGGCGACTGACAGGACCCGGCGGGCTCCCGCGGGCACAGCGGCTCTTGGCGGTCAACGGCTAGGGTGAGGGCGTGACCACGCCCACGCCCCTCCGCCCGCTCCGGATCGTCCTCGCACCGGATTCCTTCAAGGGCAGCCTCCCCGCAGCGGAGGCTGCCCTCGCCATGTCCGCGGGCGTGACGGCCGCTGCAGCGCGCCTCGGCCATCCCGCCCCCGACGTCGTCCTGGCCCCGCTCGCGGACGGTGGGGAGGGGACGCTGGACGCGCTTCTCGCGGCCTGGTCGGTGGCACCGCGGACCACGGCATGCCATGACGCCGCAGGCCGGGCGCGGACCGCCCGCTACGGCATCTCCGCGCCGGACACCGCGTCCGGCCTCCCGGTCCGGGGCGTTCTCGAGGCTGCGGAGGCCAACGGCCTGCCCCTCGTGACCGACCGTCCCCTCGATGCCCTCACCGCCACCAGCTACGGCGTCGGCGAGATCGCCGCCCGCCTCCTCGACGACGGCGCGGAGGAGATCCTCCTGTGCGTCGGCGGATCCGCCACCACCGACGGCGGGACCGGCCTGCTCTCCGCGCTGGGCGCCCGCTTCCTCGACGCCGACGGCGAACCCCTGCCGCCGGGTGGAGGCGCCCTCACAGCCCTGGCGTCCATCGACACGGGCGCCCTGCACCCCCGCGCCCGCAGCGTGCGCTGGCGCATCGCGGTCGACGTCGACAACCCGTTGTGCGGGCCGCGCGGCGCCGCCGCCGTCTTCGGTCCGCAGAAGGGCGCGGCGCCGGACGACGTCGTCGTGCTGGATGCCGGTCTGGCGCACCTCGCGCGGATCGTGGAGGACGCGACGGGCACGTCGATGCTCGGGGTGCCCGGTGCGGGCGCCGCGGGCGGACTGCCGGCGGTGCTCGTCCCGTTCCTCGCCGCGGAGATCGTGCCGGGGTCCGCGCTCGTCGCGGACGCCGTCGGGCTTGCCGGCGCCCTCGTCGGCGCGGACCTCGTGCTCACAGGGGAGGGGTCCCTCGACGCGCAGTCGCTCGGCGGCAAGGTGGTGCAGGCCGTGGTCGGTGCCGCGCCCGAGGGGTGCGCCGTCGTCGCGGTCGCCGGACGCGTGCAGCTCACGGCGGCGGAGGTGCAGGACGCAGGTCTGGCGGCGGCGTTCTCCCTCGCGGCCGGCCCCGCAGCGCTCGAGGAGCTCATGCGGGGGGCGGGAACGCTGATGGAGGAGGCCGCCGCGCAGGTCTACGGCGTCTTCGGTGCGGGCCGTCTGGGCTAGACCGTGATCTCGCGCTTGAGGATCTTCCCGGTGGGACCCTTGGGCAGGGCGTCGACGAGCACCACGCGGCGCGGGTACTTGTAGGCGGCGACGCGTTCCCTGGCGAAGCCGACGATCTCGGCGCCGAGCGCCTCACGGGCGGCGTCGTCGGCCGGTGCGTGCTCGGCCTTGATGCCGATGACCGCCACGATCTCCTCGCCGTGCAGGTCGTCCGGCACGCCGATCACGGCGGCCTCGGCCACCGCCGGGTGCTCGTAGAGCACCTCCTCGACCTCGCGGGGGTAGACGTTGTAGCCGCCGCGGAGGATCACGTCCTTCTTGCGGTCGACGATGAAGATGAGGCCGTCCTCGTCGATCCGGGCCAGATCGCCCGTGCGGAACCAGCCGTCGGGGATCGCGGCGGTCGTCGCGTCCTCGTTCTGCCAGTACCCCTTCATGACGCAGTGCCCCCGGACGGCGAGCTCTCCGACCTCGCCCTGCGGGACCTCGGTGCCCTCCGGGTCCAGCATCCGCACCTCGACGCCGTCGACCGGCGTGCCGATGGAGCCGGGCTTGCGCAGGTGACCCACCCGATTGAAGCTGACGATCGGGGAGGTCTCCGACAGCCCGTACCCCTCCAGGAGGTCCGCGCCGAAGACCCGCTCGAACTCGTGCAGTACCTCGACCGGCAGTGCCGAGCCGCCGGAGACGGCGACGCGGACGGAGGACAGATCCGTCTCCGTCACGGATCCGTGGCGGAGCATCGCGATGTACATCGTGGGGACGCCCTCGAAGATCGTGACGCGATCGCGGGCGATGATCTCCAGTGCCTTGCCGGGCTCGAAGCGCGGCAGCAGTGTGACGGTGGCGCCGGTGAGGACGGCCGCGTTGAGCGCACAGGTCTGCCCGAAGATGTGGAAGAACGGCAGGCCGCCGAAGAGCACCTCACCCTCCGCGGTGCCCATCAGGTCCCGGGAGATCTCCGTGTTGCGGGACAGGTTGGCGTGCGAGAGCGTGGCGCCCTTGGGCCGGCCGGTGGTGCCGGAGGTGTACAGCACGACAGCGGTGTCCTCGCCGTCCAGTTCGACGACGCCGGGCGTGGGCTCGGCGCCGGACACGCGCTGCATGAACGTGGTGCTGTCGACGGCGATGACGGTCACGGTGTCGCCGGTCGCGGCGCCGGACTCCTCGGCCCCTGCCTGCGCCTCGGCGAGGACGCCCTCCCAGGCGAAGACGAGCCGCGCACCCGAGTCGGTCAGGTGGTATGCCACCTCGCGTCCCTTGAGCAGCGGATTCAGGGGCACCACGACCGCACCGGCCCGGAGCACGCCGTAGTAGACGAAGGCCATCTGGGGGATGTTCGGCATGATCAGGGCCACCCGGTCGCCCCGCTGCACGCCCTGTTCGGCGAGGAGTGTCGCGACCTTCTGGCTGAGTACCTCGAGCGCCCCGAAGGTGAGCTCGACGTCGTCGAGCTTGATGGCCACGGCCGAGGGGCTCCTCGTCGCCGTGGACATGAGGTTGTTGGCGAGGTTCGACACGCGATCTCCTTCGATCTCCGGTACGGCTGCAGCAGCGTCCGGTACAGATGTTACCGGTGGGTAGAAGTCTGTTGGATCAGGGGCGTGCACGCAACAGGACCCGCCCGGTGGTACCGGACGGGCCCCGCGGCATGACAGGTGGGCCGGCGCTACCGGACGCCGCTCATGCCCTTCCGGATGGCCGGGGCACCCGCGAGGAGCGCGCCGCCGAGGACGATCGCGGTGACGCCGCTGAACGCGAAGTACGGCACCTCGTTCTGCTCGGAGTAGAAGCCCGCGAGGAGCCCGGACACCGTCGTGCCGAGTGAGATGGACAGGAAGAACAGGGCCAGCATCTGGGTGCGGAAGGCCTCCGGTGCCAGCTTGGTGGTCACGGACAGACCGATCGGCGAGATGAAGAGCTCGGCCCAGGTGAAGAGCAGCAGGATCGCTGCCAGGCCGATCAGCGGCGTGCTGTTGGGTCCGCCACCGGCGAAGGGGATGAACGCGAGGAACGCGAGACCCATCATGATCAGCCCGAAGGAGAACTTCACGGGCGACGACGGCTGACGGCTGCCGAGGCGCGTCCAGAGGGCCGCGAAGACGCCGGCGAAGAGGATGATGAAGATCGGGTTGATGGACTGCACCATGCCCGGGGGCATCTCCCAGCCGAGGATGTCCCGGTCCAGCCGGCTCTCGGAGTACAGCGCGACGACGGTGAACTGCTGCTGGAACAGGGACCAGAACGCGGCGCTGGCGACGAACAGGGGCATAAAGGAGTAGACGCGGCGCCGCTCGACGGCCGTGACCCTGCTGCTCGTGAGGATCACCGCGAAGTAGGCGATGGTCGCCGCGATGGCGGTGTAGGCCATGACGTCGGCCAGGTTCCCGGCGTTGAGAAGACCGGTGGCCAGGGCCGCGCCGATGATCACGACGGCGACGACGGCGATGATGGCCCAGCGCGGGTAGGAGGCGCGGGGGAGGGGGTTCTCGATCTCGTGCGCGGCGGCCGGCAGGTTCTTGCGGGTGGCCGCGTACTGGATGAGCCCGGCGGCCATGCCGATCGCAGCCAGGCCGAAGCCCACGTGGAAGCCGTAGATGTCCCAGGCGAGGTTGGTGAGCAGCGGACCCACGAGGGCACCGATGTTGATCCCCATGTAGAAGATGGAGAAACCGGCGTCGCGGCGGTCGTCACCGGGAGCGTACAGGGTGCCGACGAGCGAGGAGGCGTTGGCCTTCAGTCCGCCGGAGCCGACGCCCACGAGGACGAGACCGATCGCGAGGCCTACCACGCCGGGGAGCAGGGCCAGGGCGATGTGCCCGCACATGATGATGATCGCCGAGTAGAACAGCACACGCTCGGACCCGAGGACGCGGTCCGCGAGCCAGGCGCCGACAATGGTCGAGAGGTACACGCCGCCGCCGTAGGCTCCGACGAGCCCGGCCGCCGTGATCTGGTCGAACGCGAGGCCGCCCTCGGCCAGGGAGTAGGTCATGTAGTACAGCAGCAGCGCCTGCATGCCGTAGAACGAGAACCGCTCCCACAGTTCCACGCTGAAGAGGTTCGCCAGCATCCGCGGGTGACCGAAGAACGTTTTCCCGCCCGTGGCGGGGGTCTGCTTGGTTGTACTCACTCACTCCATGGTGCCACCGGGCACAGGGGGTGTAAATTCGGCAGCGCCGTGCCGGAGGGCCTCGATCTGTGCGGTCACGGCGAGTAGCTGCGCCTCCTCCCCGGGGCGTCCGATGAGCTGCACGCTCATCGGGAGGCCGTCGGGCAGGCGCAGCGTGGGGACGGTCACGGCCGGCAGGCCGCACACGTTGACCATCGACGTGTAGGGCGAGTACTGGCACTGCCGGCGGTAGTCGGTGTCGCCGTCGGCGTCGGTGTACCAGCCGATGGGGCGGGGCGTCATGGCCACGGCCGGGGTCAGGACCATGTCGTAGCGGGAATACTGCTCGATGCTGTCCTGCTCGAACCGCCGCAGCACCTCGACGGCGCCGACGAGGTCCGCGGCGGACCGGCCCAGGGCACGACGGCGCAGCACGCGCGTGATGTCCGTCAGCCGGTCCTCGCGGTCGTCCGGGATGGGCGCCGCGGCCAGTCCGGCGGTCCAGACGAGCTGGAAGGCGTCGTGGTACCGGTGGTCGTAGGTCAGGTCCGCCGCGACGACGTCGTGCCCGGCCTGCTGCAGCAGCTGGATCCCGGCGTGGAACGCGTCCGTCGCGGCGGCGTCCAGGGTGATGTCCATCGCGGCGGAGAAGGGCGAGGCGGTGCTCACGCCGATCCGGAAGCGGCCCTCGGCGCGCAGCGCGGCCTCCGTGAAGGACCCCGGGTAGCGGGACGCGGCACTCGTGGGCCGGTAGTTCGGCTCCCGCACCAGGGCGTCGAGGAGCAGCCCGGCGTCCACGGCGGACCGGGCCAGGGGACCGGCGACGACGAACTGCCCGAGATCCGCCTGCCCCGAGCCCGAGGGCACGCGGCCGCGGTTCGGCTTGAGTCCCACCAGCCCGGTCGCGGCCGCCGGGATCCGGATGGACCCGCCGCCGTCGGTGCCGGGCGCGAACGGGATCATCCCCGCGGCCACCGCCGCCGCACTTCCGCCGGAGGATCCGGCCGGGCTGAGGCGGTGGTCCAGGGGGTTACGGGCCGGCGGTGCCACGAGGTTCTCGCTGTAGCAGCTCAGCCCGAACTCGGGGACCTGCGTCTTGCCGAGGCTGATGGCTCCGGCGCGTCGGAGCACCGCCGCCAGGGGTGCGTCCTTCTCGGCGACGGCGTGCTCGAGCGCGACGGTGCCGAGCGTCGTCCGCACACCGGCCACATCCGTGAGGTCCTTGTGCGCCAGAGGCACGCCGTGCAGCGGTCCGAGCGCAGCGCCGGAGCTGCGCAGGCCGTCCGCGTGGTCGGCGGCCCGGAGGGCGTCGTCGTGCGTGACGGTGACGAAGGCCCCGAGCTCCGGGTTCAGGGCGTCGATCCGACGGAGGAAGTGCTCCGTGGCCTCGCGGGCGCTGACGGCCCCGCGCGCCAGGGCGTCCCGGAGGGTGAGTGCGGAGAGGTCGTGCAGTTCGCTCATGGGGCTCCAGTCGGCAGCGGGCCGTCGCGGGCCGTCCCGCCCGAAGGCCCTGACGAGACAACCCTGACGAGACAACAAGGACAACTATAGGAGCGTCGGTCACCCGGCCGGACGGGCGTGGTGATGGCGGTGCCGCGTCCGGCCGTGAAAGGGTAGGTGCATGAGCGAACCCCAGAACGTACCGGTGACCGCCGTACCCGGCGACGCCCGGATCCTCGATGTGCGTGAGGACTACGAGTGGGAGGCGGGTCATGTGGACGGGGCCCTGCACATCCCCCTCGATCAGTTGCCAGCCCGGCTCGACGAACTGGACCCCGACGAGGACCTGCACGTCATCTGCCGCGTCGGGGGGCGCTCCCGGCGCGCGGCGGACTGGCTCGAGGGCAACGGCTACACCGCCATCAACGTCAGCGGCGGGATGGGCGCGTGGCTCGAGGCCGGCAAGCCCATGGTGTCCGAGACGGGGAGCGAGCCCACGGTCCTGTGACCGGCCCGTCCAGTCCCGACGTGTTCCCCGATGCCTCCTCCTACGCCTACCTGGGCCCGGAGGGCACCTTCACGGAAGCCGCCCTGCTGCAGGTGCCGGGCGCCGGATCGGCCCGCCGTGTCCCGGCGTCGACCGTGGGCGCGGCCCTCGACGCCGTCCGGACGGGAACGGTCGATGCCGCGATGGTGCCGATCGAGAACTCGGTGGAGGGTGGCGTGAGCGCCACGCTCGACGCCATCGCCGTGGGCGATCCGCTGCGGATCCTCCGCGAGGAACTCGTGCCCATCACGTTCGTGCTCGCGGCCCGGCCCGGGGCCACCCTGGGCGCGGTCCGCCGGATCGCCACCCACGGCCACGCCTGGGCGCAGTGCCGCACCTGGGTCGACACGCATGTACCGGGAGCGGAATACTTCCCTGCGTCCTCGACCGCCGCTGCCGCCTACGGCCTCGTCGGCGGACCCGGCGGTGGAGCAGCCCCGGGCGATTCGCCGGGCCCCGGCGGGTACGACGCGGCAATCTGCTCCCCGCTCGTGGCCGAACGCCTCGGCCTCGCGGTCCTCGCGGCGGACATCGGGGACGTCACCGACGCCGTCACACGGTTCATCCTCGTCGGCCGGCCGGATGCGCTTCCGCCGCGCACCGGCTCGGACAAGACCACCCTCGTGATCCCCCTGCCCGAGGACCGCCCCGGCGCCCTGATGCAGATCCTGGACCAGTTCGCAGCGCGGGGCGTCAACCTCAGCCGTATCGAGTCGCGGCCCACGGGCCAGTTCCTCGGCGACTACTTCTTCAGCGTGGACGCCGACGGCCATGTGGAGGATGCCCGCATCGCCGACGCCCTCAAGGGGCTGCACCGCATCAGCCCAGGGCTCCGGTTCCTCGGGTCGTACCCGCGTGCGGACCGCCGCTCGCCCGCCGTCGAACGTCATACCTCCGACGGCGCCTTCGGTGCCGCGGACATCTGGCTCGCCACCATCCTCCGCCCCGCGCCGGACGCCGCACCGCCGGGAGCCGAAGCACAGTAGGCTTACTATCGAAGGTCCTCCTCCGATCGAAGGCTGGTTCCACGATGGCTCGACTGCGCCGCAGTAACACGCGTCGGCCCGGCATCACCCGACGCCGCCACGGCAAGGGCTTCAGCTACCGCGCCCCGAACGGTGAACTGCTGCAGGACCGCGACGAGATCACGCGCATCAGGGACCTCGTGATCCCGCCGGCATGGAAGGACGTGTGGATCGCCCCGTACCCCAACGGGCACGTCCAGGCCATCGGCACGGACGACGCCGGACGGCGCCAGTACATGTACCACCCCGCCTGGCGTGAGCAGAAGGACCGCGAGAAGTTCGACCGCGCACTGGATTTCGGCGCCAAGCTCCCGAGTGCACGCCGCGCCATCACGCAGCACCTGCGCAACGACGGCCTCTCGCGGGAACGGGCGTTCGCCGCGGCCCTGCGGATCGTGGACTCCGGCGCCCTCAGGATCGGGTCCGCGCAGTACGCGGAGGCCAACGGGTCCTTCGGTGTGACCACCCTCCTCGTGGAGCACTGCAGCATCGATGGGCACACGATCGCCTTCGACTTCCCCGGTAAGAGCGGGCAGCACTGGGACACCGTCCTCGAGGACGAGGACCTCGCCGACGCGCTCCGCCCCATGATGGAACGCGAGGATGCCGACACGGTGCTCGCGTACCAGAGCGACGACGGCAAGTGGCACCACGTGGACGGATCGCAGCTCAACGAGTTCCTCCGCCAGGTCACCGGCGGCCCGTTCACGGCCAAGGACTTCAGGACGTGGCAGGCGACCGTCGTGGCTGCGATGGCCCTCGCCAAGGAGGACATCAAGGCCACGAGCCGCACGGCCCGCCAGAAGGCCGTCACCGCCACCATGAAGGCCGTGTCCGATCACCTCGGGAACACTCCCGCCGTGGCCCGGAGTTCCTATGTGGACCCGCGGCTGGTCGACCGTTTCATGAGCGGCGAGGTCATCCCCATCACCACCTATTCAGCCTCCGAGAAAGCCGTGCAGGAACTCCTGCGCGACTGAACCCGGCGCATTTCCAACCATCCCGTTCGTCAGTACGCTGGCAGCGGGCGCCCCACGAGGAGCGCATCCTTCGACGAAAGGCAGAATCATGACCGAGAAGGCTCATGGAGGACACATCGTCAACCCCGACGAGGGCGACGCCAACCGCAACGAGGGCGACGGCTCGACGTCGGATCCGAACTGGCGCGGCGACCTGGGCGACCAGGGCAACGACGTCCGTTTCGCGGAGGAGCAGACCCTGATCGAGGAGCAGGCCGGGCGCGCCGACCGCGACACGACCGAGGACGTGGACGCCGCCGAGGAGGGCTCCTACACGAGCGCCGAGCCCGCAGGCGATGCCGGCGGGTACACCTCCGCGGAGGACCCGGCCCAGGAGGGCGAGTACACGGACGTGGACCGGCCCCTCATCGATGAGCCGGAAGGCCAGGGCGGGTACACCGACACGGACCGCTAGGACCGCTGGGTTCCTCCCTCAGGGATCCGCCGGCCACGGACAGGACGGACCGCGCGCTTGGGACGGCGCGGGACGCCCGACCGGAAGGCCGGTACCACCGATGGTCCGGGCGCCGAGGCAGGCACCCGGACCATCAGTGCGTCCGGATCCACGCGGGCCGTCATCGACGTGATCGACCCGGACGGGTCGCCGTCGAGCTGGGTGGCGATCGGCTCACCGGACCACACCGAGATCTCGCGTGCCCGGTAGTAGCTGATGACGGGGATGCCGCCGCGGTGCCGCAGGAGGATCTTCGCTGCCATCCACGTCCAGCCGAGGAGGCTGCGCGGACTGAGCACCACCACGTCCAGGTAGGCGTCGTCGATCACCGCGTCCGGCACGAAGTCGACGCCCGCCGGCAGTTTCCCGCAGTTCGCCACGAGCAGGCTGCGGACCTTCCGGCTCTGCGGCGGCTGTCCGTCGAGGCTGATGGAGATACGGCGCCGCCGGCCCGGCAGATGCCGGACGCCGGCCTCGCTGTAGGCGAGCCACCCGAACCTGTCCTTCAGGTCCTGCTTCGCGTCGGTCATCACGCTCGCGTCGAAGCCCACGCCGCCCATCACGAGGAACGGGTGCTCCGAGGAGGCCCCTGTCCGGTCGTTGCGCAGGCTTATCCGCGCCATGTCGATCCGCCGCTCATGATCGTGCAGGGCGACCCGCAGGCACCCGGCGATGTCGTTGTACGGCAGGCCGAGATTCCTTACGAGCAGGTTCCCGGTGCCGAGCGGCAGCAGGCCGAGGGCCGCCGGCTGGTGGGCGAGGGCCTGCGCCACGGCGCGCACCGTGCCGTCGCCGCCGGCCGCGAGGACGACGTCGGCCCCGGCCCGGAGCGCCTCCTCTGCCTGGCCCGTCCCCGGGTCCTCGATGGTGGTCTCGAGCACGAGGGGGGCCTCCCACCCCGCCTCGGAGCAGGCCTGCTCCACGAGGGCGCGCGTCGGGCCCGCCTGCAGCTTCGACGGGTTGAGTACGAGCGCGACACGCTGCGGCCCCGGCGGCACCGGCACCGGCGGGTGCACGGAGGCGGTGGGTGTGCGGGTCTGCTGCAGCCGCCGGACGGACCAGTAGCTCTGGACGGATGCGACGGCGGCGGAGGCCGCCGCGGTCCCGGCGAGCAGTTTGCGGCGCATGGTCACCCACAATAGCGGCACGGCACCGCCGTGCCGTCGGGCCCGCGGGCTTGGGTAGTCTTGACCGTGTGATCGACGTCAATGACCTCCGCCTCAATCCCGAGCAGTTCCGAGCATCGCAGCGCGCCCGCAGGGCGGACGAGTCGCTCATCGACGCCGTCCTCGCCGCCGACACCCGGCGCCGTGAGGCCGTCACGTCCTACGAGACCCTCCGCGCGGAGCAGAACGCCTTCGGCAAGAAGGTGGCCCAGGCCAAGGGCGAGGAGAAGCAGGCCCTCCTGGCCGAGGTGAAGGAGCTCGCCGCGGCGGTCAAGACGGCCGCGGCCGGCTCGGAGGAGGCCAAGGCCGAGCAGGAGGCCCTGCTGCGCCGGCTGCCGAACCTCGTGCAGGAGGGTGTTCCCGAGGGTGGCGAGGACGACTACGAGGTCGTGAGGACGGTCGGCACCCCCAGGGATTTCGCCGCGGAGGGATTCGAGCCCCGCGACCACCTCGAGATCGGCGAGCTGATCGGCGCGATCGACATGGAGCGCGGCGCGAAGGTCTCCGGCTCACGCTTCTACTTCCTCAGGGGCGTCGGTGCCCGGCTCGAGCTCGCGCTGCTGCAGATGGCCATGGACCAGGCCATCACGGCCGGCTTCACCCCGATGATCACCCCCACCCTCGTACGCCCCGAGACCATGCAGGGAACCGGCTTCGACATCGCGCACGACGCCGAGATCTACCGGCTCGAGGCGGACGACCTCTACCTCGTGGGCACCTCGGAGGTGGCGCTCGCCGGGTACCACTCGGACGAGATCATCGACCTCTCCGCGGGTCCCGTCCGCTACGCGGGCTGGTCCTCCTGCTACCGCCGCGAAGCCGGCTCGCACGGCAAGGACACCCGCGGCATCATCCGGGTCCACCAGTTCAACAAGGTGGAGATGTTCACGTACACGACCACCGAGGACGCCGCCGCGGAGCACGAGCGGCTGCTCGCCTGGGAGGAGGAGATGCTCGCGAAGGTCGAGCTGCCCTACCGCGTCATCGACACCGCTGCGGGCGACCTCGGGATGTCCGCCGCGCGGAAGTTCGACTGCGAGGCCTGGGTCCCCACGCAGGGCGACTACCGGGAGCTGACGTCGACGTCGAACTGCACCACTTTCCAGGCCAGGCGCCTGAACATCCGTGAGCGTCCTGAGGGCGAGGGGCAGAAGGGCACCCGCGCCGTCGCGACCCTCAACGGGACGCTCGCGACGACGCGCTGGATCGTCGCGATCCTCGAGCACCACCAGAACCCGGACGGCTCCGTGACCGTCCCGGCCGCGCTGCGTCCGTACCTTAACGGAATGGAAACCCTCCCGGTATTGTGACCGTCACCCTACCGGTGCGTCCGCGGTGTCTGGTTGACTGAGGTATGAGTACCCTGAGCAACCTCGGCGGCGTGGACGACCGGCAGGAGAACCGCAAGCACCACCTCGTAGCCCTCGACGTCGACGGCACCCTCGTGGACCACGAGGGCTCCATGACGGAAGAGGTCCGCGACTCGGTACGGGCCGTCGTCGAGGCCGGGCACGACGTCATCATCGCCACGGGCCGGTCCCTCGGCGCCACCCTCCCGGTCATCGGGATCCTTGGGATCACCCGAGGTCTCGCCGTGTGCTCCAATGGCGGAGTCACCCTGCGGATCGACGCCACGCTGCCCGGGGGTTTCGAGATCCTCGAGCGCGTCACCTTCGACCCGAAGCCCGCCCTCACGGCCCTGCGCGAGCGCCTCCCTTCCGCGAAGTACGCGCTCGAGGACGACCGCGGCCGCTTCCTGTCCACGGAGAGCTTCCAGGATGCGAGCTTCGGCTCCGAGGCGCAGAGCGTGGACTTCGAGGAGATGCTCGAGAGCCGCGCCGTGCGCGTCGTCGTCTTCAGCACCGACAGCTCGGCGGAGGAGTTCGGCCACGCGGTGGCAGCCATCGGACTGCACGGCGTGACCTACTCGGTGGGCTGGACCGCCTGGCTGGACATCGCCGCCTCCGGCGTCACGAAGGCCACCGCGCTGGAGGCCCTCCGGCAGCGCCTCGGGACGGACCGGGCGCTCACGGTCGCGGTCGGCGACGGCCGCAACGACATCGAGATGCTCCAGTGGGCCGGCCGCGGCGTGGCCATGGGACAGGCTCCCTTGGAGGTCCGTGCCGTCGCGTCCGAGGTCACGGGCAGCGTGCTCGACGACGGCGCCGCGAAGGTCCTGCGCTCACTCGTCTGACGCAGCCGGCGGGACTAGTAACCGGCCCCGAGTTCGATCAGCAGGACGCCCGCCATGATCAGGCCCAGGCCGAGCACCATCACGCGCGTGAGCGGCTCGCCGAACAGCACGCGCCCGGCCACGGCGGTGAGGGCCACGCCCGCGGCCGCCCAGATGCCGTATGCCACCCCGAGGCCCATGCCCTCCCTGAGCGCGAGGGTCAGGAACGTGAAGGCCAGCAGGTAGCCGGCCACCACGGGCGCGTACCAGGCGCCCCGGCCCTCGGATGCGACCCGCAGGCTGAGGGTGGCGGCGACCTCCGTGAGGATGGCTCCGACCAGGAAGACCCACATCATGCGCCATCACCCGCCGGCGCAGCGGGAGTCTTCGGAGCCGGCGGGTGGGACCCGAGTTCCACGCACAGGACCCCGGCGATCACCAGGGCGATGCCCGCGAGCATGGTCGGCGTGAGGGTCTCCCCGAAGAGCGCCGCGGAGAGCAGCGCCGTGGCCGCGACCCCCATGGCCGCCCAGACGCCGTAGGCCACGCCCAGCGCCATTCCGCGGCGGAGCACGGCCGCGAGCAGGACGAAGGCCGTGACGTACCCGATGACGACCACGACGAAGAACGCGGGCCGCTCGAGGGCGGCCTTGAGGGACAGGGACGCCGTCACCTCGCTCACGATCGCCGCGGCCAGCAGGATCCACCTCATGGGCGTCCGTCCTCCGTATGTCCTGCGGGCCGGCCGGTGCCGGTCGGTGCCGGCTGGTGGGTCCTCATTCAGTACGCGAGGCTCGCTGTGGGGAGCGACGCCGGTCCGTGCGTGAGATCCAGCAGGCGGGCGGCGGCCGGCCGCGTGGCCCACTCCTCCATCCAGTGCGAGCGCACGACGGCGCGGCTCACGGCCTGCGTGGTGATGCCGAGTTCCTGTGCGACGTACTTCTGCTGTCCGCGCGCGCCCGGCGTCATGAGGTCGAGCACCGCCCATTCGGCGTCGGTGCGCGTGGAGACGATCTGCCCCAGCAGCCGGAGGACGGCCTCCGCCTCGGCGGCGATCTCGCCGTCCGGCCCCTCGACCGCGAGGGGGATCCGCTCACCGGTCCTGCGTGCCCGGTCGACGGCCCGTCGGGCGTAGACCAGTCCGTAGCCCTCGGCGTCGACGATCCGCTCGGGGACCGGGGGAGTGAGGCCACCGACGCCGATCCCCACGTGCCAGCGCCGCTGGCGGACGGCCCGCAGTGCGGCGTCGACCGCCGTCGTGGCCGAATCCACCACGCCCTGCACCTCGTCGCCCACCGAACGCTGGAACGGGACCACGGCGGGCAGGTAGCGCAGCGCCCGCAGCAGGTCACCCGTGAGATCGCCCACCTCGCGCGAGTCACGCTGGTTGATGGTCAGGACATAGTGCATGGGTCAAGTATCGTCGCGGATCCGGTGTATCGATCGATGCGCGGCGCTTCAGCGCGCCCGGCGAGACCTCGGGGGTGATGCGCGCGGCCGCCGGTCATGCGGGAGCCCCCGCAGGTCCCGGGACCTGCGGGGGCTCCTGTCCGGTGCGCCCGATCTTCCCCGGTGCCGGTACTAGCGGCCCTCGGGTGTCTGCGTCGCGTTGTCCGCCTCGACCTCGACGGAGCGGCCCTGCGGCTCGTCCTGCGCGCTGCCCTCACCGATGGCCTGGAAGCGCTTGAGGGACGCCTCGACCTCGGCCTCGGCCTCCTCCCGGCCGGCCCAGTCGGCGGCCTCCACCCACTTGCCCGGTTCCAGGTCCTTGTACTTGGTGAAGAAGTGCTTGATCTCGTCCAGCAGGAAGTCGGAGACGTCCGACAGCTCCTTGATGTGGTCGAAGCGGGCATCCACCGGTACGCAGAGGACCTTCGCATCACCGCCGCCGTCGTCGGTCATGTTGAACACGCCGATGGGGCGGGACTCCACGAGGACGCCCGGGATCAGGTCGAAATCCTGGAGCAGCACCAGCGCGTCCAGCGGGTCGCCGTCCTCGCCGAGGGTGTTCTCGAAATAGCCGTAGTGCGTGGGGTACTGCATGGATGTGAACAGGACCCGGTCCAGGCGGAGTCGGTGGGTGTCGTGATCGATCTCGTACTTGACGCGCGAGCCCTTCGGGATCTCGATGGTGACGTCGAGCTTCATGGCAACTCCTGGGGTAGGTCGGGGGTGACAGGGGCCGCGCCCTTTCGGAGAAGGGGCTCCGCGCCGGTCTACTGTTAATCGTCAGCCCTAACATATCGGTCGGCCGCCGGTACCCGAACATTTCCCCGAGGTTTCGGTGCTGCCCGCGAACGCTTGAGAAAGGACACCCTGTGCGCCCGCTCCGCCTGCTGACGGGTCTCCTCCTCGTCCTGGTCATGGCGGCGCTCGCGGTACCCCTGGCCACGCACCTCGTGCCGGGCGTCATCGCCGCCGTCGATCCGCCCCCTCCGGTCGAGCCTGCCGTTATTCCCGCGCTGCAGATCCCGCCCACCGCGGTGGCCGTGCCCGACGTCGTTCCTCCCCTGCCGCCGACGGCGCCCGCACCGGACCCTGCGGTGCTCGGTGCGCAGCTCGACGCCGCCCTGCAGCTGGCGGGTCCGGGAAGCTTCGCCGGGACCGTCGTCGACTCCTCCACCGGCACCGTCCTCTATGCGCGGGACTCCGGGCGCGTACAGCCCCCGGCCTCCAACATCAAACTGTTCACCGCCGTCGCCGCCCTGACGTTCGGGCAGCCCGGGAGGACGCTGACGACGTCGGTGCTCGCCTCGGACACCAGGGCCGGTGCCCTCTACCTCCACGGCGGCGGGGACGTCCTCCTCGGTTCCGGGGCCTCCGATCCGGGCTCCGTCGTGGGCCGTGCCGGCCTCGGCACCCTTGCCGCTGATGCAGCCGCCGCCCTGCCCGACGGCTCCGGACCGTACTCCGTGCAGCTCGATGATTCCCTGTTCGAGGGAGCCACCCTGAACCCCACGTGGGCCGCGGGCGACATCGAGGCCGGGGAGATCGCCCCGCTGCACGGGCTCGCCGTCAACTCGGCCTGGCTCGAGGAGGGACGCTCCGGCGGGCCGCGTTCGCAGGACGCGGCGCTCGATGCGGCCCGCATCTTCACGGCGGCGCTCGTCGGCGTGGCCGCGGAGCGTGGTATCGAGGTCCGCCCCGAGGTGCAGCGGTCCACGGCACCGGAGGATGCCGAACCGATCGCGGCCGTCGAGTCGGCGCCGCTCGAGGACCAGGTGCGCCGCATGCTGGAGATCTCCGACAACTACCTGGCCGAGGCGCTGGCGCGTATCGCAGCCCTCGACAGCGGACGCCCGGCGTCCTTCGGGGGAGCCACCGGGGCCCTCACCGCCGCGGCCGCCCGGCTGGGTGTCCCCCAGGAGGGGCTCCTCGTCGGGGACGCGGCGGGGCTGTCCGTGCGCAACGCCGTCTCGCCCGAGCAGCTCGCGGTGCTGCTCCGCGGCACCACCACGTCCGACGAGCAGGGGCTCGCCGCCGTCGCGGAGTCCCTGCCCGTCGCCGGCGCGACAGGCACCCTCGCGACGCGCTTCACCGCCGACGACGGCCCGGCCCGGCCAGGAGCGGGAGTGGTGCGTGCGAAGACCGGGACGCTGAACGCCGTCACGGGTCTCTCCGGGCACGTGGTCACTGCCGACGGCCGCCTGCTCGTGTTCTCCTTCCTCGCCCTGGGCCTCGAGGGCAACACCGTCGAGGCACGCGGCGCGGCGGACGGCGCCGCCGCCGTCCTCGCAGGATGCGGCTGCCGCTAGCCGTCCTGTCGGGGACGAGCACACTCCGGGCGGCCGCGGGCCCTCCGGCACCTGGGAGCCCCCGTCAGCGGGATGTGATCGAATAGGCGCATGTCCAGGAACGAGTCCGCAACACCCCGCCCGCAGCTGGTCAACTGGGACGTCGCGGCCTCGACCGCCGCATCCCTGACTCCCGCCGGACCCACCATGAAGCCGGCCGACATCGCCCGCGCCGTGCAGAACATGCGCGAGCTCGCCGATGCCTCGGTGGGCCACGTCCACGCCATCTCCCGGCTCGACGCCGCACGCGACCTCCGCGACTCCGAACTGCTGATCGTCGACCGCGCGTCCTGGTCGAAGGCCAACTCGCAGAGCTTCCGCACCCTCATGGAACCCGCGCTGGACCAGCTCGCGTCGTCGCGCCCCGAGGCCCTGAAGTCCGCGTCCCTCGTGCTCGGCGGGGCCGTCACCGGCGCCCAGCTCGGCGCCATCCTCGCGTTCCTCTCCAGCAAGGTGCTGGGCCAGTACGACCCGTTCGTGCCCTCCCGCAACGGGCAGGGCGGCCGGCTGATGCTGGTGGCGCCGAACATCATCTCGGTCGAACGGGAACTCAACGTCGATCCGTCCGACTTCCGGCTCTGGGTCTGCCTCCACGAGCAGACGCACCGCGTGCAATTCGCAGCCGCGCCCTGGCTGAAGGACCACATGACAGGCCACATCGGGGAACTGACCTCGGGACTCATCGACAAGGCCGATTCGCTCTCGGACCGCCTCGGCGCTGCCGTGAAGAACATCACCGCGGGCAGGGCGCGCGCACGCGGCGACGGTACGGCGGCGGACGTCCCCGCGCAGGAGATGGGCGTGCTGTCGATCCTCCAGGACCCGGACGACAAGGCCCGCCTCTCCCACCTCACCGCTGTCATGAGCCTCCTCGAGGGGCACGCGAACGTGGTGATGGACGGCGTCGACGGAAGCATCGTGCCGTCGGTCAAGACCATCCGCCGCCGCTTCAACGCCCGCGGCAAGTCCCGCGGCCCGCTCGAGAAGGTCATCCGGCAGCTCATGGGCCTCGACGCGAAGATGCGCCAGTACAGCGACGGCTCCAAGTTCGTGCGGAGGGTGGTCAGCCAGACCGGCATGGAGGGCTTCAACGCCGTGTGGGAATCGGCGTCGCACCTGCCCACCGAGCGCGAGATCCACGCACCCGACGAATGGATCGACAGGATGAGCCTGCGCCGCCATGGGTAGGCGCCCCCGCCTGCTCCCGGCCGTCGGCGCTGCCCGCAACCTGGTCACGGCCGCCCTCGAGGGGATCCTCACGGAGACGACGCCCCGCCGGGCCTCCGGTGCGCCGGGGGAGGATGCAACGGACCCCGCGCCCGCGCGGGACCTGCCCCTCGTCCTCGTCGCCTGCAGCGGAGGGCCCGACTCGCTGGCGCTCGCCGCCGTGGCCGTGCACCTCGCTCACGTCGGACGCTGCCGGGTCGGCGCCGTCGTCGTCGACCACGGACTCCAGCCGGGCAGTGCCGCGACGGCGGAGCAGGCCGCCTCCGCCGCACGCGGCCTCGGCCTCGATCCCGTGGAGGTGCACCGCGTCACCGTGGACGGTCGACGCATGGGCCCGGAGGCAGCGGCCCGGAGTGCCCGCTATGCTGCACTCGACGCCGCCGCGGCGCGCCTCGGTGCTGCCGCCGTCCTGCTCGGGCACACGCTCGACGACCAGGCGGAGCAGGTGCTGCTGGGCCTCGCCCGCGGCTCCGGCACCCGGTCCCTCGCCGGGATGCCCGCCCGCCGCGGCCTCTACCTCCGCCCGCTCCTCGAACTCCGCCGCGCCGACACCGAGGCGATCTGCGCCTTCTACGGCCTCGATCCCTGGCACGACCCCGCCAATCTCGACCCCGCTTTCGCCCGCTCCCGGGTACGCGGTGAGGTGCTGCCGTTCCTCGAGGACCGGCTCGGCCCGGGGATCGCCCAGGCACTCGCGCGGACCGCCCGCATCCTCGGGCAGGACGCCGACCACCTCGAACAATTGAGCGCCGAAGCGTACGCCGCGCTGCGGATCCCGGGCGACGACGGCACCGTGCTCCTGCCGGAGGACGGCCTGCGGGGACTGCCCGCGGCGCTGAGGCAGCGTGTCCTCGCGCTCGCCGCCCTCGAGCTCGGCGCGTTCCAGCCGAGCTTCGAGCGCCTGCGCGCCGCGGAGGCACTGCTGGAGCGGAAGGGGTCCGCCGGACCGGTGCAGCTGGGCGGGAAGGTGAGCGTCCACCGCCAGGTGCGGGGGCGCACGGTTCTCCGGGGGCAAGCAAGCTATGGCAATCTTGTCCTTACTAGCAATGGCAGCAACGACGGCCCCGGTGTGATGCACTCGCGCCGTGAACCCCAGGAGTAATCGGTGGATTCCAACGACGTCCAGTCAGATCTCAAGCACGTCCTCTACACCAAGGAGGAGATCCAGCAGCGGATCAACGAGCTGGCACAGCAGATCGATGCCGACTACCAGGGCCGGGACATCCTCCTCGTGGGCGTCCTCAAGGGCGCGGTGATGGTCATGGCGGACCTCGCACGCGCGCTGCACTCCCACATCACGATGGACTGGATGGCCGTCTCGTCCTACGGGTCGGGCACGCAGTCCTCCGGCGTGGTGAGGATCCTCAAGGACCTCGAGACGGACCTCATGGGCAAGCACGTCCTGATCGCCGAGGACATCATCGACTCCGGGCTCACGCTGTCCTGGCTCAAGGCGAACCTCCTGTCCAGGGGCCCGGCCTCCGTCGAGATCTGCACGCTCCTGCGCAAGCCGGACGCCGCGAAGGTGGACATCGACGTCAAGTACGTGGGCTACAACATCCCCAACGAGTTCGTGGTCGGCTACGGTCTCGACTTCGCGGAGAAGTACCGCAACCTCGACTTCATCGGCACCCTGGCACCGCACGTCTACGAATAGGACAACCTCCGCTGCATGCGGGCAGTACGCCAAGAGGGAACTATCGGCCAGATCCACGCGTGGTGAATCTGGAACGGTGTATATGTTGAGGGGTTCATCCAGCACCCGCACGGCACTGCGCCGGCACACTTTTACTTGCATCAGCAGGAGGGACAGGGCTTGCTGCCCTGAGACGAATGAAATTCAAGAACATCTTCAAGGGGCCCATCTTCTGGATCGTCCTGGCGGTCGTGGCGCTCCTGCTGGTCCTCCCGAATCTTTTCGGGACCGGTAGCTCCCGCGTCGACACCAACGTCGGGCTCCAGCTCCTCGAAGATGACCAGGTCTCGCAGGCCAAGATCTACGACGGCGAGCAGCGCGTGGACCTCACCCTGCGCGAGGACTACGAGGACAAGGGCAAGAGCGTCCAGTTCTTCTACAGCTCCGCGCGCGCCGAGGGCGTCGTCGACGCCATCAACGCCTCGGACACGGACGGCTTCACCGACCAGCCCGCCGAGAGCAACTGGCTGCTGAGCCTCGCCGGGCTGATCTTCCCGATCCTCATCCTCGGCCTCATCTTCTGGTTCCTCCTCAGCCGCATGCAGGGCGGCGGATCCAAGGTCATGCAGTTCGGCAAGTCCAAGGCCAAGCTCATCTCCAAGGACATGCCCCAGGTGACCTTCAACGACGTCGCCGGTGCCGACGAGGCCGTGGAGGAGCTCCTGGAGATCAAGGAGTTCCTGCAGGAACCCGCGAAGTTCCAGGCCCTCGGTGCCAAGATCCCGAAGGGCGTGCTCCTGTACGGGCCTCCCGGGACCGGTAAGACCCTCCTCGCGCGTGCAGTCGCCGGCGAGGCCGGCGTCCCCTTCTACTCCATCTCGGGCTCCGACTTCGTCGAGATGTTCGTCGGCGTCGGCGCGTCCCGCGTCCGCGACCTCTTCGAGCAGGCCAAGAACAACTCGCCCGCCATCATCTTCGTGGACGAGATCGACGCCGTCGGACGCCACCGCGGCGCCGGCGTGGGCGGCGGCAACGACGAGCGCGAGCAGACCCTCAACCAGCTCCTCGTCGAGATGGACGGCTTCGACGCCACCACCAACGTGATCCTCATCGCGGCCACGAACCGTCCCGACGTCCTCGACCCGGCACTCCTGCGCCCGGGCCGCTTCGACCGGCAGATCGGCGTCGAGGCGCCGGACATGAGGGGCCGCGAACACATCCTCAGCGTGCATGCCAAGGGCAAGCCGATGGCGTCCGGTGTGGACCTGAAGGGTGTCGCGAAGAAGACCCCGGGCTTCACCGGCGCGGACCTCGCGAACGTCCTCAACGAGGCCGCGCTGCTCACCGCCCGCTCCAACGCCCAGCTGATCGACGACCGCGCCCTCGACGAGGCGATCGACCGCGTCATCGCCGGCCCGCAGAAGCGCAGCCGCGTGATGAAGGAACTCGAGCGGAAGATCACCGCCTACCACGAGGGCGGCCACGCCCTGGTGGCCGCGGCGCTGCGCAACACGGACCCGGTGACCAAGGTGACCATCCTGCCGCGCGGGCGCGCCCTCGGCTACACCATGGTGATGCCGAGCGACGACAAGTACTCGGTGACGAGGAACGAACTGCTCGACCAGCTCGCGTACGCCATGGGTGGCAGGGTGGCCGAGGAGATCGTCTTCCACGACCCGTCCACGGGCGCCTCGAACGACATCGAGAAGGCCACCGGGACCGCCCGCAAGATGGTCACCCAGTACGGCATGAGCGAGCGCATCGGTGCCGTGAAGCTCGGCCAGGGCGCCGGCGAGCCGTTCCTCGGCCGCGACATGGGCAGCGACCGCGACTACTCCGACCAGATCGCCCTCGTGGTGGACGAGGAGGTGCGCCGCCTGATCGACAACGCGCACGACGAGGCGTACCAGATCCTCACGGAGAACCGCGATGTGCTCGACCGCATCGCCCTCGAACTGCTCGAGCGCGAGACGCTCAATCAGGCCGAGATCGCCGAGATCTTCTCCGCCGTCCGGCAGCGGGAGCTGCGCGAGGTGTGGCTGTCCAAGCAGACCCGCCCCGTGCATTCCCTGCCGCCCGTCACTTCCGCCAAGGAGCGCGCGGAGGCCCTCGAGAGCGGTCGTCCCGCACCCGAGTCCGTGGCACCGCAGGACCAGATCGCTGACGCGAACATGCCGGGCGACTTCGACGTCAAGGACTCCGAACTCCCCTCACCCGCCTCGAACGAGGGCTCCCGGGAGACCCGGGACAGCTAGACAGCACGATGCCGCCGCCATGGGGCCGCGGCGGTGCCGATGAAGGGGGAGATGACCCGTGACAGATTTCGACGACGAAGTGGTGGATGCGGCCCTGGTCGCCACCGGATCGCCCGTCGACCAGCTCCGCATCCAGCGGGCGGTCCGGGAGATCCTGGCGGCGATCGGTGAGGATCCCGACCGGGACGGCCTCCTCGAGACCCCGAAGCGGGTCGCCAAGGCGTACGCGGAGATGTTCGCCGGCCTCCACCAGGATGCCGCGGAGGTCCTCTCGACCTCCTTCGACCTGGACCACCAGGAGCTCGTGCTCGTGAAGGACATCCCGTTCTACTCGACCTGCGAGCACCACCTCGTGCCCTTCCACGGGACCGCGCACGTCGGCTACATCCCCTCGGTGGACGGCCGTGTGACAGGCCTGAGCAAGCTGGCGCGGCTCGTGGAGGTCTATGCCCGCCGGCCGCAGATCCAGGAACGGCTGACGACGCAGATCGTCGATGCGATGATGGAACACCTGAAGCCCAAGGGCGCGATCGTCGTCATCGAGTGCGAGCACATGTGCATGTCGATGCGCGGGGTACGGAAGCCCGGCGCCAAGACCGTCACGTCCGCCGTCCGCGGCCAGATCCGCGAGACGGCGACGCGCGCCGAGGCCATGAGCCTCATACTCGGAAGGTAGGACCACCCTGATGGACTCTCTCGCAGCAGCGCCCGGGACGGGACCGGCCACGTCGCCGCTCCCGGTCATCCGGCCGGTCCGCAGGGCCAGGACGGTGAGCGACCTGCCCGTTGACCGCACCGTCGTCATGGGGATCCTCAACGTCACTCCGGACTCCTTCAGTGACGGCGGCAGGTACGCCGGCACGGACGACGCGATCAGCCACGGCCTGCGGATGCACTACGGCGGCGCGGACATCATCGACGTCGGCGGCGAGTCCACACGGCCCAACGCCCGCGAGGTACCCCTCGAGGAGGAACTGGCCCGGGTGCTGCCCGTCGTCGCGGCGCTCGTCAAGGCCGGCGCCCTCGTCAGCATCGACACCATGCACGCCGAGACGGCCCGACAGGCCCTCGACGCCGGTGCCGCCATCATCAACGACATCTCCGGCGCCGAACTCGACCCGGCGATGCCCGCCCTCGTCGCCGAACGCGGCGTCCCGTACGTCCTCACCCACCGCCGGGGTACCGCGGCCACCATGGACGGCCTGGCGGAGTACGACGATGTCGTCGCGGAGGTGGCCGCCGAGCTCGCCGCGCTGCGCGACCGCCTCCTCGAGGCCGGTGTCGCAGCGGAGCGGATCATCCTCGATCCGGGACTGGGCTTCGCCAAGACCGACGAGCACAACTGGGCCCTCCTCCGTCACCTGGACACCTTCACCGGCATGGGGCACCGCGTGCTGGTCGGCGCGTCCCGCAAGCGCTTCCTGGGCACACTGCTGACCTCCGCCGGGAAGGCCGCCACGCCGGACGAGCGCGGACACGCCTCCCTCGCCGTCGCCACCCTCGCCGCCGCCGCCGGCGCCTGGGGCGTGCGCGTCCACGACCCGGCCGCGACGCTCGACGCCGTCAAGGTCGCCGCCGCCGCCGGTCCGCGCCCGTGATGGTCCAGGCCGCCCCTGCTCGCCCCGGCTCTCCCTCCGGAGACCTCGACACCGTGGTGCTGAAGGGTATCGCCGCCACCGGCTACCACGGCGTCTTCGACCACGAGCGCCGCGACGGGCAGCCCTTCGTCGTCGACGTCGTCCTGCACCTGGACCTGCAGCCCGCCGGGACGAGCGACGATCTCACGCGGACCGCCCACTACGGGGAGGTCGCCGGACTCGTGCACGGGATCATCGAGGGCGAGCCGTTCGACCTCATCGAGGCCCTCGCGGAGACCATCGCGACGTCCGTCCTCCGGTCCTTCCCGGTCGCGGCCGTCGACGTCACCGTCCACAAGCCGCAGGCGCCCATCGAGGTGCCGTTCGGCGACGTGGCCGTCACCCTGCGCAGGAGCCGGGCATGAGCGGCACCATCCGGTCCGTGCTCGCCCTCGGCAGCAACCTCGGTACCAGCAACGACACCCTGGTCCGCGCGGTCGCGGACCTCGTGGAGTCGGACCGCGTGCGCCTGCACGCCGTCTCGCCCGTGGTGCGGACCAAGCCCGTGGGCGGACCCGAGCAGCCCGACTACCTGAACATGGTCATCGAGGTGGAGACGGACCTCGGCCCGTACGAGCTCCTCGAGCACTGCCAGGCCGTGGAGGAACGGCACCACCGCACGCGCACGGTGCGCTGGGGGCCGCGGACCCTCGACGTCGACATCATCACCTACGGTTCGTGGACATCGGACGACGAGACCCTGACCGTCCCGCACCCGCGTGCGGCGTCGCGCGCGTTCGTCCTGCAGCCCTGGGCCTGGATGGACTCCGGGGCCGTGCTGAACGGCCGGCCGGTGGCGGAACTTGCTGCGGAAGCCGAGGACCTTGCGGGCCTGGTGCCCTTCGAGGGAGTCTAGGACGCTGTGAGCACCCTTCGGTTCCGCTGGCTGGCCCTGGTGGGGCTGGTGGCCGGCTTCACCGGGTGGCTGGTCAACTGGCTGGCGACGCGGAACGGCTTCGGCACGCCCACCCTGCCCCTGACGTCGCTCGTCACGACGGCGGTCATCATCGGGATCACCCTCGTGTTCGGTCGGCGCGTGCTCCGCTGGCGCAACGGCGATCACGACCGCCCGCTCGATCCGATCCTCGCCACGCGCACGCTCGTCCTCGCGCAGGCGTGCGCCTATGCCGGAGCACTGAGTCTCGGCTGGCACGCGGGCATCTTCGTGGATCAGGTGGCGCTTCTCTCGGTACGCTCCACCACGGCACCCCTCTGGGGGTCGGCCGCCCTGATGGCGGGCGGGATCATCATGATTATGGTGGGATTGGTTGTCGAGGACTTCTGCCGGCTGCCGCCCGACGACGACGGCTCGGGCGCCGCGGGCTCCAGCGAGGGGGAGTATGCGTAGGGAACCGATCGATCCGTCCGGGCTCGAGTGGTCCAGGGTGTCGCCGAAGTACCTGCGCGTGAGGGTGATCGGCTGGCTCATCGGGTCGCTGGTCTGGCTCGTCCTGGCGAGCATCCCCCTGGCCCTGCGCCTCACGGGGATCTGGGACTCCTTCCCACCCCTCTGGATCGCCTGGGCGTTGCCCGCCGCCGTGCTGGTGACGGCCGTCTGGCGCGGTGTCCTGCTGCCGCGACAGGTCGCGGCGATCGGCTACGCGGAGCGCGACGACGACCTCCTGGTGCGCCAGGGTGTCTTCTTCCAGCGCACGCTGGTGGTGCCGTACGGCCGCATGCAGTACGTCGACGTCGCCGTCGGCCCCCTGGAGCGCGCCTACGGGATCTGCACGCTCAAGCTGCACACCGCGGCGCCCGCCACCAACGCCCTCATCCCCGGGCTGCCGGCCGAGGAGGGCTCGCGCCTGCGCGAGCAGCTCTCCGCGCGGGGAGAAGCCAGGCTGGCGGGGCTGTGATCCCCGAGGGCGGATCCTCCGGAGCGCTGCCGGCGCCCCCCGACGGTGCGGGCGGCGCCGGCGGCATGGGCGGCGCGAAGGGCTCCGGTGACGACGCCTGGCAGCGCGTCCACGTCATCTCGCCGCTCGTGCGGGGCTGGATCGTGCTCGTCGCCATCCTCTACTTCGTGGGGCGGGACTGGTTCGAGGGAATGTTCTCCGCCGAGACGCGCGGGCGCGGCCCCCTGCCCGAGGGTGTCGGTGTCCTGCTCGCCAGCGGGGTGCTGCTCGCCGTCGTCCTCCTCGTCGCCGGCGCCTTCCTCGTCTCCTGGTACTTCACGCGCTACCAGGTGACCGCCGAGCACGTGCGTGTGCACTCCGGCGTCGTGTTCCGCCAGCAGCGCCAGGCGCGGCTGGACAGGGTGCAGGCGATCGATATCGTCCAGCCGTTCCTCGCCCGGATCTTCGGCCTGGCCGAACTCAAGTTCGAGGTGGCCGACGCCGGGGAGTCCGCCGTCCGGCTCGCCTTCCTGAAGCTCGACGACGCCCAGAAGCTCCGCGCCACGATTCTCGCGCGGGCCGCAGGCGTGTCCCCGGACCCCGACCACCCCGAGCAGGTCGCCGAGGCGCCCGAGCGCGAGGTGGTGGCGATCCCGCCCGGCCGCGTGATCGGCGCGGCCGTCCTGTCCGGGATGACGGTGGCGCTGGTGGTGGCGGCCGCCGTGATCGTCACCCTCGGCGTCGTGTTCGACACGCCGTTCATCGCGACGTCCTTCATCCCCATCCTCATCGGCGTGATCGGCGGCTACTGGTCCGCCCTCAACACCGGCTACAACTTCCGGGCCGCCACCTCCCCGGACGGCATCCGGGTACGCTACGGCCTGCTCGACACGAGGGCGCAGACCGTCCCCCCGGGCCGGGTACAGGCACTCGGCATCGTGCAGCCGCCGCTCTGGCGTTTCAAGGGCTGGTACCGGATCACCGTGAACGTGGCGGGGTACGGCGCCTCTGCCTCCAGCGAGGGCCAGGCCCGCGCCACCCTGCTGCCGGTCGGCACCAGGGACGAGGTGCTGCAGATCCTGGCGCTGGTGCTGCCCGACCCCGGGACGGAGCGCCCCGTGGAGGTCTTCACCGCGGGCGTGGTGGGCAGGGACGGCAGCGAGGGGTTCGTGACCACGCCGCGCCGCGCCCGGTGGCTCGCACCGCTCGCATGGCGCCGCAACGGCTTCGCCGTCACGCGGACGGCGCTGCTCCTGCGCTCCGGCGTGCTGTGGCGCCAGCTCGTCGTCGTGCCGCACGAGCGCACCCAGTCGATCTCCCTCCACCAGGGGCCCGTGAGCCGACGCGTCGGCGTCTCCGACCTGCAGCTCCAGACCACGCCCGGTCCGGTCAGCGCCCGCGTGGCCCTCGCCGACTCCGCCACCGCCTGGCAGCTCTTCCACGGCCAGGCGGCGCGCGCCGCGGAGGCGCGGCGGCGCAGCGGCCCCGAGCAGTGGATGAAGCCCGTCCCCGCGGCCGCCCCTCGGGCCAGCGCTCCGGATACCGCTCCGGACACCGCTCCGGATACCGCTCCGGATACCGCTCCGGACACCGCTCCAGACGATGTCCGGCAGGGCGCCACGATCCCTGCCGCGTTCGCCGCGCCGCCGGCTGACAGCGAGGCCGGCACCGGCGCACCCGAGGACGCCCAGGCCCCCGCCCACCGCGCCTACCGCGCCGGACACGCCTCCAGCGCCGTCGGCCCGACCGATCCGACCGACCCGACCGATCCGACCGACCGGACCGGCCCCACCGGGACCCCCGGAGCCCCCGAGACCACCGCCGGGCCCGCCGCGGAGCACGTGCGCGGGGTCATGCCCGACGTGCCGCGTTACGTCCCGGCACCCTCGGAACGTGAGGTGCCCGCCGATGGCCCGCAGTGACGCGTCGAGGCGCCCCGGACGGCTCGGCGTCGGCGTGGTGGGTGCCGGCAGGGTCGGCGCCGTCCTGGGTGCTGCCCTGCGGTCGGCCGGCCACGCCGTCGTCGGCGTCTCCGCGGTCTCCGACGCGAGCCGGGAGCGCGCCGAGAACCTGCTGCCCGGGGTCCCGGTGCTGGAGGTCCCCGACGTCATCGAGCGCGCCGAACTGGTGCTGCTCACCGTGCCCGACGACGCCCTGCCCGAGCTGGTGGAGGGACTCGCGCGGCTGGGTGCATGGCAGGCGGGGCAGCTCGTGGTGCACACCTCCGGCCGGTACGGCACCTCCGTGCTCGGCCCGGCCCGTGCGGCGGGCGCCATCCCCCTGGCCATCCACCCGGCCATGACCTTCACGGGGCTGAGCCTCGACCTCGGGCGCCTGCCGGACAGCATGTTCGGCATCACCGCCCCCGCCGCGGTCCTGCCCATCGCGCAGGCGCTCGTGGTGGAGATGGGCGCCGAGCCCGTGGTCATCGAGGAGGAGTCCCGGGCGCTGTACCACGCGGCCCTCGCCCACGCCTCGAACCACCTCGTCACGATCGCCGCCCAGTCCGCGCAGCTCCTGGCCGACGTCGGGGTGCAGCACCCCGACCGCCTGCTCGGTCCGCTCATGAAGGCGTCGCTCGAGAACGCGCTGTCCTCCGGCGAGAGCGCCCTGACCGGCCCCGTGGCCCGCGGCGACGCCGGGACCGTCCGCGCACACCGGGCGGCGCTGGAATCCCACGACGCCCCCGACACCCGGCAGGCGTACCTCGCCATGGCACGCGTCACGGCCCTGCGCGCCCTCGAGCGCGGCATCCTCTCGCCCGCGCAGGGACAGGCCATCCTCGCCGTGCTCGCCGACACCGTCGCCGACGAACCCCCCGGGGGGCCGGACGCCCCGCGTCCCTGAGACCTCCGAGCCCTCTCCGGACCATCCCGCTCGCCCGAACTCCGCCGCAACCCCGCCAGACCGCCTCCGTCCCGGAAGGACCTCCCGTGACCTCGACCGGCACCCCACGCCCGGCCACCCCGCTCCTCGTCTCCACGCCCGCCGACCTGCGGGCCGCGACCACGGCCCTGCTCGACGACGCCCGGCCCCCGCGTGGCGCAGTGGCCCGCCGACCGTCGCTCGGTCTCGTGCCCACCATGGGCGGCCTGCACGAGGGCCACGCGGCGCTCGCCCGCACCGCCCGCGAGGCCAACGACGTGGTCGTCGTGTCCGTCTTCGTGAACCCTCTGCAGTTCGGCGACCAGGCGGACCTCGACCGCTACCCGCGCACGCTCGACGACGACCTGCGGCTACTCGGCGGGTGCGGCACCGACGTCGTCTTCGCCCCGTCCGTGGAGGACATGTACCCCGGGGGCGAGCCGCTGGTCCGCGTGAGCGCCGGCCGGATGGGGGCGGTGCTCGAGGGGGCATCCCGGCCCGGCCACTTCGATGGCATGCTCACCGTCGTCGCCAAGCTCCTCAACCTCGGACTGCCCGGCACCGGGGCCGACTACCGCGCCTACTTCGGCCAGAAGGACGCCCAGCAGCTCGCGCTGATCCGGCGGATGGTGCTCGACCTGAACGTGCCCGTCCGCATCGAGGGCGTGCCCATCGTGCGGGACGCCGACGGGCTGGCCCTCTCCAGCCGCAACCGCTTCCTCGCCGCGGACGAGCGCCGCGCGGCGCTGGTGCTCTCGCGCGTGCTCGGGACCCTCCGTGCCGATGCGCGCGACGGCGCACCCCTGGACCTCCCGGCGGCCCGCGCCGAAATCCTGGCCGAGCGCGGAGTGGACCTCGACTACCTCGAGATCGTCGACCCGTCGTCGTTCGCGCCGGCCGGTCACGACGACACACGGACCGCTCCGGCCCTCGCGGTCGTCGCCGCGCGGGTCGGCGCCGTGCGCCTCATCGACAACGCCTTCCTGCCCCCTGTGGCCTGACGCACACCGTGCACCCACCGCGGGCCCGGCGGGGAGCCGTAAACTTGTCTTCCGTGACCCCTGACGACACCCTCTCCCCGGACGACCTCAACGAGCAGATGCGCTTCCGCCTGCAGAAGCGCGCGGCCCTCCTCGACGCCGGGATGGAGCCCTACCCGGTCAAGCCGGAGCGGACCCACTCGCTCGCCGCGGTGCGGGAGCAGTTCGCCGACCTCTCCACGGGCGAGTCGAGCGGCCACCAGGTGGCCGTCGTCGGCCGTGTGGTGTTCATCCGCAACTCGGGCAAACTGTGCTTCGCCACGCTGCAGGAGGGCGACGGCACGCGCCTGCAGGTCATGCTCAGCCTCGCCGAGATCGGCGAGGACGGCCTCGCCGGGTGGAAGTCCCTCGTGGACCTCGGCGACCACGTCCAGGTGCGCGGCGAGGTCATCAGCTCCCGCCGGGGCGAGCTGTCCGTGATGGCGGCCTCCTGGACCATGGCGTCCAAGGCCCTCCGCCCCCTGCCCACGCTGCACGCCGGCGTGAACGAGGAGACGCGCGTCCGCCAGCGCTATGTGGACCTGATGGTGCGCGAGGAGGCCCGCCAGATGGTCCGTACCCGCGCCGCCATCACCCGGACACTCCGGGAGACGCTGAACCGCCGCGATTACATCGAGGTGGAGACCCCCGTCCTCCAGCTCGTCCACGGCGGCGCGACGGCCCGCCCGTTCGAGACGCACCTGAACGCGTTCGACCAGAAGATGACCCTGCGGATCGCGCTCGAGCTGTACCTGAAGCGCGCCGTGGTCGGTGGGATCGACCGCGTCTACGAGATCGGCCGGATCTTCCGCAACGAGGGCGTCGACTCCACGCACAGCCCCGAGTTCACGATGCTCGAGTGCTACGAGGCCTACGCCGACCAGTTCGTGATGGCCGAGCGCATGAAGGAGATGATCCTCGCCTGCGCGGATCTCCTCGGCTCCCGCAGCATCGAGACCGCCAAGGGCACCATCGACCTCGACGGCGACTGGGCCTGGCTCGCGGTGTACCCGGGGCTGTCCTCGGCCGTGGGGCAGGAGATCACGCCGGAGACGGGGGTGGAGGAGCTGCGGGCCGTCG
The DNA here is from genome assembly GCF_058269195.1 of Arthrobacter sp. TJ-240. NCBI lineage: Bacteria > Bacillati > Actinomycetota > Actinomycetes > Micrococcales > Micrococcaceae > Arthrobacter > Arthrobacter sp. TJ-240. The sequence goes on along the minus strand of NZ_JBZCNG010000001.1, from coordinate 437,904 downwards.
CCGAACGGCACGAGGTGCCGCTGAACCCGGCCTGGGGCGCGGAGAAGATGGTCCTGGAGCTGTTCTCCGAGATCGTCGAGCCCACCCTCCTGCAGCCGACCTTCGTCTACGACTACCCGCCGTCCGCCCAGCCACTGGCACGGCCCCACCGAAAGGATCCGCGCCTCATCGAGGCGTGGGACCTCATCATCGGCGGCATGGAACGTGGCACGGCGTTCTCCGAACTCGTCGATCCGGTCATCCAGCGCGAGCGTCTGACGGAGCAGTCGCGCCAGGCGGCCGCCGGTGACGACGAGGCGATGCAGCTCGACGAGGATTTCCTCCGGGCCCTCGAATACGGTGCTCCGCCCATGGGCGGCATCGGGCTCGGAATCGACCGCCTCGTGATGCTTTTCACGAACGTCGGAATTCGCGAGTCGATACTCTTCCCCATTCTCAAGCCCGAGACGGGTCAGTAGCCGTGGAATACGTGGCAGTGCTCCTGCCGTCCTTCTGTCTGGCCGTCCTCTTCTACTTTGTGATCAAGGCCATATTCAACGCGGACCGCGCGGAACGCGAGGCCATGGCGCGGGCGGAGGAATTGCAGGACGCCGAGGACGCGCGTCGGCGTGCATCATCGGACGAGGAAAAAGGAAATCCGGAAATAAACCCGGGATGAAATCCTTTTTGACCTCGATTCAATTGTGGCCCATAATCGTCGAGGGGGCACCGATATCGAGGGACAAATAGGAGATCATTGTGGCGCAGAAGGTAAAGATAGTCCTCATCGACGACATCGACGGCGGCGAAGCCGATGAGACCGTGCGCTTCGGCGTGGACGGCGTGCAGTACGAGATCGACCTCTCCGAAGCGCACGCCGCGGAACTCCGCGCCGCCCTCGGTGACTACGTCGGCGCCGCGCGCCGCAGCAACTCCCCGAAGCAGCGCTCGGGCGCCTCGGGTGCAGCAGCGCCCTCGCGCAACCAGGAGGCGGCGCAGATCCGCGAGTGGGCCAGGGAGAACGGCTACGACGTCTCCTCCCGCGGGCGGGTCAACAGCGAGATCGTCGAGGCGTACCGCGCCGCCCAGCGCTGACCATCCCCACCGGGCGCCGGAGCGGAAGCCCCTCCGGCGTTATCTCGCCTGTGGCGAACACGCGCCCAAAGCACACCCCGGCCCCGTAGCATCGAATTACGCGTTAGCTAGGAGTGTGTTCCTCATGTTCGAGAGATTTACTGATCGTGCCCGTCGTGTTGTTGTGCTGGCCCAGGAAGAGGCCCGCATGCTCAACCACAATTACATCGGCACCGAGCACATCCTGCTTGGCCTCATCCACGAGGGCGAGGGTGTAGCCGCCAAGGCCCTGGAGTCGCTCAGCATCTCGCTGGGCGCCGTGCGGGAGCAGGTCCAGGAGATCATCGGGCAGGGCCAGCAGGCCCCGTCCGGTCACATCCCCTTCACCCCCCGGGCCAAGAAGGTACTGGAGCTCTCCCTCCGGGAGGCCCTCCAGCTCGGCCACAACTACATCGGCACCGAGCACATCCTGCTCGGCCTCATCCGCGAGGGTGAGGGTGTCGCAGCGCAGGTGCTCGTGAAGCTCGGAGCGGACCTCAACCGCGTCCGTCAGCAGGTCATCCAGCTGCTGTCCGGCTACCAGGGCAAGGAGCCGGCAGCAGCCGGCGGCCCGCAGCAGGAGGGGACCCCTGCCGGTTCCGTCGTGCTGGACCAGTTCGGCCGCAACCTCACGCAGGCGGCGCGCGAGTCCAAGCTCGATCCCGTCATCGGGCGCGAGCAGGAGATGGAACGCGTCATGCAGGTCCTCTCCCGCCGCACCAAGAACAACCCCGTCCTCATCGGTGAGCCGGGCGTCGGCAAGACCGCCGTCGTCGAGGGCCTCGCCCAGGCGATCGTGCGCGGCGACGTCCCGGAGACCATCAAGGACAAGCAGCTGTACACGCTGGACCTCGGATCCCTGGTGGCCGGTTCGCGCTACCGCGGTGACTTCGAGGAGCGGCTGAAGAAGGTCCTCAAGGAGATCCGCACCCGCGGCGACATCATCCTGTTCATCGACGAGATCCACACCCTCGTCGGAGCGGGTGCCGCCGAAGGCGCCATCGACGCCGCGTCGATCCTGAAGCCCATGCTCGCGCGTGGCGAACTCCAGACCATCGGTGCCACCACGCTCGACGAGTACCGCAAGCACATCGAGAAGGACGCCGCCCTCGAGCGCCGCTTCCAGCCCATCCAGGTCGCCGAGCCCTCCGTGGCCCACGCGATCGAGATCCTCAAGGGCCTGCGCGACCGCTACGAGGCGCACCACCGCGTCTCCATCACCGACGGCGCCCTGTCCAGCGCTGCGACCCTGGCCGAGCGCTACATCTCGGACCGGTTCCTGCCGGACAAGGCGATCGACCTCATCGACGAGGCGGGAGCGCGCCTGCGCATCCGCCGGATGACCGCCCCGCCGGAGCTGAAGGAGATCGACGAGCGCATCGCCGACGTCAAGCGCGAGAAGGAGTCGGCCATCGACTCCCAGGACTTCGAGGGTGCCGCATCGCTGCGCGACAAGGAGCAGAAGCTCCACGACGAGCGCAACGACAAGGAGCGCCGCTGGAAGTCCGGCGGACTCGACGACATCGCCGAGGTGGATGAGGAACTCATCGCCGAGGTGCTCGCCAACTCCACCGGTATCCCCGTGTTCAAGCTGACCGAGGCCGAATCCTCGCGACTGCTCAACATGGAGGCCGAGCTGCACAAGCGGGTCATCGGGCAGAACGAGGCGATCAAGGCCATCTCCCAGGCCATCCGCCGCACGCGTGCCGGCCTCAAGGACCCGAAGCGCCCGGGCGGATCGTTCATCTTCGCCGGCCCCACGGGCGTCGGCAAGACCGAGCTCGCCAAGGCCCTCGCGGAGTTCCTGTTCGGTGAGGAGGACGCCCTCATCACGCTGGACATGTCCGAGTACTCCGAGAAGCACACCGTCTCGCGGCTCTTCGGTGCCCCTCCGGGCTACGTGGGCTACGAGGAAGGCGGTCAGCTGACCGAGAAGGTCCGCCGCAAGCCGTTCTCCGTGGTCCTGTTCGACGAGGTGGAGAAGGCGCACGCCGACCTGTTCAACTCGCTCCTGCAGATCCTCGAGGACGGGCGCCTCACGGACAGCCAGGGCCGCATGGTGGACTTCAAGAACACGGTGATCATCATGACCACCAACCTCGGTACCCGCGACATCTCGAAGGGCGTCATGACGGGCTTCCAGTCCGGCTCCGACACCACGACGAGCTACAACCGGATGAAGGCGAAGGTCACGGAGGAGCTCAAGCAGCACTTCCGCCCCGAGTTCCTGAACCGCGTCGACGACACCGTCGTGTTCCCGCAGCTCACCCAGGACGAGATCGTCGAGATCGTGGACCTGTTCCTCGAGCGCCTGAGTCGCCGCATGGCGGACAAGGGCATGACGATCCAGCTCACCCCCGCGGCCAAGGTCCTCCTGGCCACCCGCGGTTACGACCCCGCGATGGGTGCGCGGCCGCTGCGCCGCACCATCCAGCGCGAGATCGAGGACCAGTTGTCGGAGAAGATCCTCTTCGGCGAGCTGAAGTCGGGCGAGCGCGTGGACGTGGACGTCGAGGGCGAGGGCGTGGATGCACGCTTCACCTTCGTCGGCCACGGAGCGCCCAAGGAACTCGAGGACGCACCGGCCGCGCTCGAGGCCGTCCTCCCCGAGTAGCACCGGTACTGCACCTGTCAACGGAAGAACCCGCCCTGCACGCCAGGGCGGGTTCTTCCGTTAACAGGCATCTCCAGCAGGGATTCGGTGCCCGCAGCAACAAGATTCCTCCCGTAGTGAACCTCTGTGATCCGCCCCACAGGCGGTGATAGAGATGACGCATGACCACTCCCTTCTCCTCGCTCGAGGACTTCGTCGCCCTGCCACGCCTCAGCGGACTCGTCCTCAACAGGGAGGGCACACGCCTGGTGACCGCCGTGGCCACCCTGGACCAGAAGAAGACGGCGTACCGGACGGCGCTCTGGGAGGTGGACCCGGCGGGTGAGCGGCCCGCCCGGCGCCTGACCCGCAGCGCGGCCGGTGAATCGGGAGCCGCGTTCCTCGCCGGTGGAGACCTGCTCTTCACCTCGGCGCGGCCCGACCCGGACGACGCCGAGGGCGAGAAGCGCGCGGCGCTGTGGCGGCTGCCGGCCACCGGCGGCGAGGCATCCCTGCTTCTCACGCGCGAAGGCGGGGTGGCAGGCGTCGCGACGGCGGACGCGGCCGACGTCGTCGTCGTCACCGGCAACGCGCTCACCGGCTCCGTGAACGAGGAGGACGACGCCGAGCGGCGCAAGGCACGCACGGAGTCCGGCGTCGCCGCGATCCTGCATTCCGGGTATCCCGTCCGCTACTGGGACGCCGACCTCGGGCCGGACGAGCCCCGGTACTTCACGCTGCAGGACCCGGCCGGGGACGGCGACCACCCGCTCGAGGACCTCGTCCCGTCGCCCCGGGGCGGGCTCCGGGACGCCCACCCCGTGCTGGCCGCCGACGGATCGGCCCTCTTCACCGCCCTCACCGTCCCCGAGGACCACGGATCCCAGCGGACGGTCCTCGTCCGCGTGGACCTGGCGACGAAGGACCTCGCGGTCCTGCTCGACGACCGCGAGAACGACTACTCGCCGGGACCCGTGAGCCCCGACGGCCGCTTCCTCGCCGTGGTCAGGAACCGCCGCACCACCGCCGACCTCGCGCCGCGTACCAGCCTGCTGCTGCTCCCGCTCGACGGCGGCGACCCCACCCCCCTGGCCGAGGACTGGGACCGGTGGCCCGACCCCGCGGCGTGGCTGCCCGACGGTTCTGCGCTCGTGGTCACGGCGGACGACGACGGCGGCGCGCCGGTGTTCGTCATCGACGTCGGGACCGGGTCCGTGCGCCGCGTCACGCAGGACGCCGCCGCGTACTCCGACGTCAGCGTGGCGCCGGACGGGGCGACCGCCTACGCCGTCCGCAGCTCCTACCTGTTCCCCGCCGAGGTGGTCCGCATCGATCTCTCCTCCGGCGCCACCGTGCGCCTCGCGAACCCCGCGGAGCGCCCCGAGGTGCCGGGCACGCTGGAACGCGTCGAGTCGGTGGGCGAGGACGGACAGCCGGTGAGGTCCTGGCTCGTCCTGCCCGAGGGCGCATCCGCCGAGGCTCCCGCCCCTGCGCTGCTGTGGATCCACGGCGGACCCATCGGCTCCTGGAACGCGTGGACGTGGCGCTGGTCGCCGTGGATCATGGCGGCCCGCGGCTACGCCGTGCTGCTGCCCGATCCCGCGCTGTCCACGGGCTACGGCCAGCACATGGTGGACCGCGGGTGGGGCCGGTGGGGCAGTGCCCCCTACACCGACCTCATGGCCGCGACCGACACCCTCGTGGCGCGCGACGACATCGACGCGGCGCGTGTGGCGGCGATGGGCGGTAGCTTCGGCGGGTACATGGCGAACTGGATCGCCGGCCACACGGACCGCTTCTCCGCGATCGTGACCCATGCGAGCCTATGGGCGCTGGACCAGTTCGCTCCCACGACGGACGCGGCCTACTACTGGCAGCGGGAGATGACGCCCGAGGCGATGCGCGAGAACTCCCCGCACCTGCACGTGGCGGAGATCGGCACGCCCATGCTCGTCATCCACGGCGACAAGGACTACCGGGTGCCGATCGGTGAGGGGCTGCGCCTGTGGTACGAACTGCTGTCCGCCTCCAAGCTCGCGGCTGACGACGAGGGCCGCACGCCGCACCGATTCCTCTACTTCCCCGACGAGAACCACTGGATCCTCAAGCCCCAGCACGCGCGCATCTGGTACGGCGTGGTCGAGGCGTTCCTCGCCTCGCACGTACTCGGGGAGGAACGCGGGCTGCCCCCCGAACTGGGGCTGTAGGCAGGCCGGTCGGACCGGCTCGGTAGAGTGGAACGGGTGACTGCACCCTTCACCATCCGCCGCGCCCGCACCTCCGACGTGCCCGCCATCAAGGCGCTCGTCGAGCCGCTCGCCCAGGAGCGCATCCTGATGGCCAAGGAGACGGTGGCCTACTACGAGGGCCTGCCCGAGTTCCGCATCGCGGAAGCCGACGGCGGGGAGGTGCTCGGCTGCGGGGCGCTGCACATCATGTGGGAGGACCTCGCGGAGGTGCGCACCCTCGCCACGTCCCCCGTTGCCCGGGGGCGCGGCGTGGGACATGCGCTCGTCGAGGAACTGCTCGAGGAAGCCCGCGGCTTCGGGGTCAGCCGCGTGTTCTGCCTGACCTTCGAGGTGGACTTCTTCCGCCGCCACGGCTTCGAGGTCATGGCGGACCAGTCCGCCGTCGATCCGCGGATCTACTCGGAACTCCTGCGCTCCCACGACGAGGGTGTCGCGGAGTTCCTCGACCTGGCCCGGGTCAAGCCCAACACCCTCGGCAACACGCGGATGATCAGGGAACTCTGAGCGGGACGACTGGCTTCCTCCGGACCAGGGGGGATAAGGTAAGACTGCTTAGCATTCCCGTCGGGATGCGGGCACGCCACCGGATCCGGTGGCCGTACACCGAGCTGAAGGAGGTCCGACTCATGGGACTGGATGACAAGATCGGGAACAAGGGCGAAGGCCTGGGCGGCAAGGTCAAGGAAGGCCTCGGCAAGGCGAGCGGAGACGAGAGCCTCGAGGCCGAGGGCCACAAGGACCAGGCGACCTCGAAACTGAAGGACGCCGGCGAGAACGTCAAGGACGCGTTCAAGGGCCACTGACCCGCCCCGGCCGCACCTTTCGATCGAGCGGCCAGGCCACCTGAGGGAGGCGCCCGTGACGGGCCCCTCCCTCAGGCGTTCAACGGGCTCCGGGAGGGGTCGGCCCGGGCGGTTCCCGCCTATAGGCATGCGCAGGAACGGGCGGTAGTGTTCCGAGTGGCCGACGTGGTCCATGGAAGGCGGGCTGCAGTCTGTCAAACCGTCCGTTCGCAGTCTTCGCAGTCAAGGAGCAGCCGCCGTGAAGAAGCTCATCAACGACCCCAGAGCCGTGGTCAACGAGTCGGTCGAAGGATTCGGCATCGCGCATGCCGACCTCGTGGCCGTCCACCCCGATCCCCTCTTCATCACCCGCAGGGACGCACCCGTCCAGGGCAAGGTAGGTCTGGTCTCCGGGGGTGGAAGCGGCCATGAACCGCTCCACGCCGGCTTCGTGGGACGCGGCATGCTCGACGCCGCCGTGCCCGGCGCCGTGTTCACCTCGCCCACACCCGACCAGATCATCCCCGCCACCACGGCCGTCGACGGCGGCGCGGGTGTGCTGCACATCGTCAAGAACTACACGGGCGACGTCCTCAACTTCGAGACGGCCGCGGAGATGGCCGAAGCAGAGGGCGTCACCGTCCGCTCGGTCCTCGTCAACGACGACGTGGCCGTCGAGGACTCCCTGTACACGGCAGGCCGGCGCGGCGTCGGCGGGACCGTGCTCGTCGAGCGCATCGCCGGGGCCGCCGCCGAACGCGGCGACGACCTCGACGGCGTCACGGCCGTCGCCCAGCGCGTGGTCGACGGCGTCCGCTCCATGGGTGTAGCGCTCGCCGCCTGCACCGTACCGCACGCCGGCGTGCCCAGCTTCGAGCTCTCGGACGACGAGATCGAGATCGGCATCGGCATCCACGGCGAGCCCGGCCGGCACAAGATCGCCATGGAGGACGCCGACGGCATCACTCAGCGGCTCCTCGACCCCATCGCCACCGACCTCGAGCTCACCTCCGGCGACCGCACCATCGTGATGGTCAACGGGATGGGCGGTACTCCCGCCAGTGAGCTGTACATCGTGTTCCGCAAGGTCGCGCAGCTGCTGGAGGGACTCGGCGTGAGCATCGAGCGCTCCCTCGTCGGCAACTACATCACCGCGCTCGAGATGCAGGGCGCCTCACTGACGATCCTGCGGGCCGACGACGAGATGCTCGAACTCTGGGACTCGCCCGTGCACACCGCCGCGCTGCGCTGGGGGGCATGAGCATGGCGGAGGTCCTCGACACCGGCTGGGCCGTGCGGTGGATCCACGAGACCGCGCGCGTGGTCGCGGAGAACCGTGCCCTCCTGATCGACCTCGACAGGGTCATCGGCGACGCGGACCACGGGGAGAACCTGGACCGCGGGTTCAGTGCCGCCGTCACGAAGCTCGACGCCGGGGAGACACCGCCGACGCCGGCGGCGGTCCTCAAGCAGGTCGCCATGACGCTCATGTCCACCGTCGGGGGTGCCGCCGGGCCGCTGTACGGCACGGCCTTCCTGCGCGCCGCGGCCTCCCTCGGCGATGCGGCGGAGATCGACGCCGAGGCCGCCGCCGGGATGATCCGGGCCGCGCGCGACGGCATCGTCGCCCGCGGCAAGGCGGAGGTGGGCGACAAGACCATGGTCGACGCGTGGACCCCGGCCACCGAGTCCGCGGAGACCGCCGCCCACGCCGGTGCTACACCTCCGGAGGTTCTCGCCGCCGCGGCGAATGCCGCCCACGCCGGGGCGGTGGCCACAGAACCCCTCGTCGCACGCAAGGGCCGGGCCAGCTACCTCGGTGAGCGCAGCGCCGGGCACCAGGACCCCGGCGCGGTGTCCACCGCCCTGATCCTGACGGCGGCCGCGGCGGCTGCCGGGGGAGAAATCGCGTGAGCATCAGCCTCGTGATCGTCTCGCACAGCGAGAAGATCGCCGAGGGCGTCGTCGAACTGGCCGCCCAGATGGCGCCCGACGTCCTGCTCGTCGCCGCCGGGGGAGTGGAGGACGGTGCCGGCCCCGCCCGCATCGGCACGAGCTTCGAGCGTGTGCAGGCGGCCCTCGAGCGGGCATCGGCGGGGGACGGCGTGGTGATCCTGACCGATCTCGGCTCCGCGGTCATGACCGCCGAGATGGTGCTCGAGTTCCTCGAGCCCGACGCGCGGGAGTCCGTCCGCCTCGCCCAGGCGGCCCTGGTGGAGGGAGCTGTCGCCGCCGCCGTGCAGGCCCAGGGCGGCGCGTCCCTCGACGAGGTGGCCCAGGCGGCGGAGCGGGCGGTGGTGTCCATTCGTCCCGTGGAGCTCGAGCCCTTCGTGAGTCATGCCGCGGCCGCCCCGGGGCAGGCGGCACCCGCGGATACCGACAGGGCCGCCGCGGGGGCGACGGCGAGCGGGTCGTGGACGTTGCCGAACCAGATGGGCCTGCACGCCCGGCCCGCTGCCACGCTCGCCACCGGGCTCACCGATCTCGACGCCGAGGTGACGGTGAACGGCGTGGACGGCAAGTCGGTGATGCTGCTGATGAGTCTCGGGCTCGGCCAGGGCAGGACGGTGACCGTCGAGGCGAGCGGCCCCGACGCCCGGGCCGCGGTCGACTTCGTCGGGCAGGCGGTCGAGTCGGGGTTCGGCGAGCCGACCTGACCGCTTCGGGGGACGGGGGCCGCGGAGACGGGTCCCGGCGCCGGTCCTAGCCCGGCAGGCGGAGCCCGCCGTCGGCCTCCTCCGCGAGGCCGTCGGCGAGTAGACCGGCGAGGGCACGGTTGAGCTGCTCGGCGGGAGCCCGCAGGCGGTGCAGGGCGGACAGCGGATCCGGCGCCACCGGGAACCGCACCCCGTCGGCGCCCATGACGAGATCCACCGGGGCCTCCAGGAGCACGGACCGGGGCACAGGGGTGTGGGCCTCGCGCAGCACGGCGACGATGGCCCCGCGGACCTGCCGGTCCGTCCCCGCCCATGCCTGGCCCTTCGGCACGTAGTCGGGCGCCGGCCGTCCCGCGGCGACCCACGCGCACGCGTCCAGCACGGGACACGCGTCGCACAGCGGGCTCCTGGCTGTGCAGACGACTGCTCCGAGTTCCATCACGCCGGCGTTCCAGCGCACGGACAGCGCGTCGTCATCGGGCAACAGCTCGGCGGCCCGTCGGGACTCGGCGGCCGTGAGCGCCGGCGCGGGGAGGGCGGTGCCGCCGAAGAGCCGGGCGTGGACGCGGCGGATATTGGTGTCCACGACGGTCTCACGGCGGCCGAAGGCGAAGGCGGCCACGGCCGCGGCGGTGTAGGTGCCCACCCCGGGCAGCGACAGCAGCTCCTCGTAGGTCCGCGGCACCTCACCATGGTGCTCGGCCACCATGGCCGTGGCCGCGGCGTGCAGGCGGAGCGCGCGGCGCGGGTAACCGAGCCGGCCCCAGTGGCGGACGGCGGCACCGGCGGGTTCGGCAGCGAGGTGGGCCGGGGACGGCCAGCGTTCCAGCCAGTCGCGCCAGACCGGGAGGACCCGCACCACGGGGGTCTGCTGCAGCATCACCTCGCTGACGAGGATGCCCCACGGGGAGCACGAGGGTTCCCGCCAGGGCAGCTCCCGTGCGGCCCCCGCGAACCAGTCGGTGATCCGCAGGTGGAGATCGGGCAGTGGTGCTGCCGCGTGGCGTTCCTTCCCGCCGGATCCGGCGGGGCGCGCCGGATCGCCGTGCGTCGCACTGCCTGGGGTTCGGGGATGTTCCTGGATCATCGTCGTGAATACTCTATCCACCGGCGTGGTGGCCGGAGGAATGCGCGGAGCGCTCCCTAACCTTGATGGATGGAACCAACGGGCGGGCACGACGACGACCACGGCAGCAGCGGACGCACCGGCAGCAGGCGGCGGCCCAGTCCTGCTGTCTACCGTCGGCGCCGCCTGGCCGTGACCATCCTGGCGCTCATCGTGGTCGTGGCCCTCGCGGTCGGCGCCCTGGCCATCGCCGGCGTCCTCGGGCGTGGGGCGGATGCGAACGCGGACGGTTCGCCGACGCCGGAGACCGCCACGGCACCCGCGACCGAGGACCCGGCCGCAGCGACCGACCCGGCGAGACCGACGCCCGGTGCTTCCGCGACCCCGTCGCCCGGCCCCACGGCGACCCGTCCACCCAGCTCCACAGCTACCCCGTCGGCGAGGCCGTCGGCCTCCTCGAAGGCATGCGACCCCGACGACGTGGTGGTCGGGGCGGAGACCGACCGGCAGAGCTACGGACCGGACGACATCGTGATTCTCGCCCTCGTGGTCCGCAACGTCGGCGACACGGCCTGCGCCGCGAACGTCGGCACGTCCCAGATGGAGTTCCTGGTGACCAGCGGGGACGAGCGCGTGTTCTCGTCCATCGACTGCCAGCAGGCCTCGCAGGACCTCGAGCTCACCATCGAGCCGGACGCCGAGCAGCGGGCGGAGTTCGAGTGGTCCCGCAACCGCAGCATGCCGGGCTGCACAGCCGTCACGGAGGAGCCCGGGGCGGGGCAGTACACCGTGACCACCAAGCTCGGCGTCCGGAGCAGCAGCCCGGTGGACTTCACGCTCGAGTAGGGCTCACCACGCCGTGCTTCACGCTCGCGCCGGGACCGCGGACGTCACATGAAGCGGTCGAGGAGACTCGTCTCGGCGATCCGGGACAGGCCCTCGCGTACGGTCCGGGCGCGCTGCTCGCCGATGCCGTCCACGGCCATGAGGTCCTCGATGTTCGCTGCCATGAGATTCTGCAGGCCGTCGAAGTGCTCCACGAGCCGGTTCGCGACGGCGGGCGGTACCGCCTTGATGCCGGACAGCAGGCGGAAACCCTTGGGCTGTATGACGGCCTCCAGCGAGTCCAGTGACGGATTGAAGCCCAGCACGCTCGCGATGGTCCCGAGGTCGATGAGATCGGTGGAGCTGAATCCCTGCAGGGTCGCGACCCGCTCCTCGACCGGCGCCGTGCTGCTGCCGAGGTCCATGTAGTCACGGAGCACCATCTCGCTGCCCGGGCCGAGGCCCGTGGTGAGCTCCTCGACCTGCAGGGACAGCAGACGACCGTCCACGCCGAGTTCCAGCACGTACTGCGAGATCTCCTCGGAGATCCGTCGCACCATCTCCTGGCGCTGCAGCGTGACAGCGACATCGCGGACGGTCACCATCGCCTCGATCTCCAGGGCGGACAGCGAATTCGTGACCTGGTCGAGGCGCGCACGGTACCGCTCGAGCGTCGCGAGGGCCTGGTTCGCGCGGGCGAGCACGGGCTCGGAACCCTCGAGGACGAACCGGAGCCCGTCGATGTAGAGGGCGATGATCTGCATGGACTGGCTGACGCTGATCACGGGGAAGCTGGTCTGCTTGGCCACGCGCTCCGCCGTGCGGTGGCGGGTCCCGGACTCCTGCGTCTCGATGGTGTGGTCGGGTACGAGCTGGACGGCCGCGCGGAGGATCCGGCTCGCGTCCTTGTCGCAGACGATGGCGCCGTCCATCTTGGCCAGTTCCCGCAGGCGCGTGGGCGAGAATTCGATGCCGATGTCGAAGCCGCCCGAGCAGATCGAATCCACGGTGCGGTCGGAGCCGAGCACGATCAGCGCGCCCGTGCGACCCCGCAGGATCCGCTCGAGCCCGTCACGCAGCTGGGTCCCCGGGGCTACTCTGGCGAGGGTGGCTTTGAGCGAGTCCTCCGGACTACGAACCATGGCCTATCCTTTCGCCGCCCGCGCTGTCGATGGCCCGGCGCAGTCGGGCGGCCGCCGTCGAGCGTCGGACAGCGGTCAGGAGCTGCGGGATTACCCGCGCAGCCGAAGATAATACTACTGGCGCACAGGAATTCCTCCGTATCGGCGCCGTCGCAGATCGGTAACGCTCCGAGTCGACGGCACCGCGCCGACGGCGGCGGTCGCGGTCTTCCTGGCTTCCCGGTGGCTTCCCGGACGTTCTCCTAGAATCGGACGCTCTCCTAGAAGAGGAGGGCTAGCGCCTCGGCGAGGGTGGAGACCTCCCGCACGGAGAAGCCCTTCGGTACGGGACCGGTGCCACCGGGTGAGGACGGGACGATCGCATGCGTGAACCCGAGCCGCTCCGCCTCCTGGATACGTCGCCCGATGCCCGGGACGGGGCGCACCTCCCCGGCGAGCCCCACCTCCCCGAACGCGATGAGCCGTGCGGGCAGGGGGTGGTCGGTCTTGGCGGACGCGATCGCCAGGGCGACGGCGAGGTCGGTGGCGGGCTCGGTCAGGCGCACGCCACCCACCGTCGCCACATAGCTGTCGTCCTTGTGCAGGCTGACGGAGGCGCGGCTCTGCAGCACCGCGAGCAGCATGGCGACGCGCGAGCTGTCCAGGCCGCTGGTGGCCCGGCGCGGCTGCGAGTTGGGGGATTCGGCCAGCAGTGCCTGCACCTCCGCGAGGAGCGGCCGCCGGCCCTCGAGCGTCACCGTGATGCAGGTTCCCGACACCGGGTCCTTGGTGCGCGAGACGAAGAGCCCGCTGGGATCGGCGAGTCCCTCGATGCCGCCGTCCGTCAGATCGAAGCACCCCACCTCGTCGGTGGGGCCGTACCGGTTCTTCACCGCACGCAGCAGCCGCAGGCGCGAGTGGCGCTCGCCCTCGAACTGGCAGACGACGTCGACGAGGTGCTCGAGGAGCCTCGGCCCGGCGATCGAGCCGTCCTTCGTGACGTGGCCGACGAGGAGCGTGGTCATGCCGCGGGCCTTGGCCGCCCCGATGAGGGATGCCGCCACCTCGCGGACCTGCGTGACACCGCCGGCGCTGCCGTCCACCGCAGCGCTGCTGAGGGTCTGCACGGAGTCGACGATCAGCAGCGCCGGGTCGATCGACTCCACCTGGCCGAGCGCCTGGCCGAGGTCCGTCTCCGCGCTCAGGTACAGCGAGTCGGCGACGGCGTCGATCCGGTCCGCCCGCAGCTTCACCTGGGCCGCCGACTCCTCGCCGGTGACGTAGAGGACGTCCTTGCCCAGCCGGGCCACCCGCGCGGCGACGTCGAGCAGCAGCGTCGACTTGCCGACCCCGGGCTCGCCGGCGAGCAGGATGACGGCTCCCGGAACCAGCCCGCCGCCGAGGACGCGGTCGAGCTCGTCAATCTTCGTCGGCTGGAACCCGGACAGGGTGGCATCGACGTCGGCGATCCGCCGCGCCGGAGTGGTGACGGCGGCCGCGGCCGTGGTCCGCGCGACCACCTGACCCGTCTCCTCGACCGTGCCCCACGCCTGGCATTCGCCGCACCGCCCCACCCATTTCGCGGTCGTCCAGCCGCACTCGGCGCAGCGGTAGTTCGGGGCGTTGCTGCGGCTCGCGCGTGCGGCGGCGGAGGTCTTCGTGGGCATGGTTTCAGGCTACCGGCGCGCACCGACAGCATGGCCCGCCCGTTCCTATCGGGTCAGAGGCGGGGCAGGTAGTCCGCGGCGTCCTCGTGGGACAGGCCCGTGGCGCTCAGGAGGTCGACGACGAGCGGGCGCAGGAGGAGCACGAGCCCCTCGCCCTCGAGGCGGCTGATGTTGAGGGTCTCCGGGTGGAGGTCCGTGGCGACGGCCGCGAGTTCGTTGCGCGCCTGCCGCAGGTTCAGGCGCCGCTCGGCCGGATCGCCCGCCGAGAGGGCCCGGCTCAGCACGTCGACGGCGTCGGCCGTGTCCTCGAGCGACTGGCTGAGGGCCTCGATCGCCTCGTCCGTCAGCGCCGCATGGTTGATGGCCGACGTCAGGCGGCGCGAGAACACACGGCTGTTGCGGATGGCGAGGTCGATCAGGTCGATGGCGGTGCGCAGGTCGCCGAGCTCGTCACGATGGCGCCGGTACGCGGGCGAGATGCGTGCCACCTCCTGCGCGGCCTTCATGCCGCCCGTCAGGGTGTCGAGTTGGGACTGGCAGTTCCGGGCGCGGACCAGCGCGTGCCACGCCAGGGTGGAATCGCTCTGCCGGAGGGCCGAGGCACCCTCGCGGAGCACGCCGGAGAGCTCGCCCAGGAGCCCGCGCACGTTGGACTTCGGTTCGCGGCGCGGGTCCCGGGGCAGGAGTACGGTGATCACGAGCGCGAAGAGGCCGCCCACGATCGCGTCGACGCTCCGCGTGAACGGGCCGCCCTCCGGAGCGGGGAGCAGCACCACGAGCAGGGACTGGAGCCCGAGCTGCGTGGTGAAGATGGTGCCGCTGTCCAGGAACCGGGCCAGCAGGATCGAGATGAACAGCACGACGGCGGCCTGCCACAGGCCCGTACCGAAGAGGGTGAGCAGGAGATCGCCGACGGCGATGCCGAGTGTGCAGCCGATCGCCACCTCGAGCACCCGCCGGATGCGCGGGTCCCGGGAGAAACCCAGCGAGATCATCGACGACGTCGCTGCGAACAGCGGCCCGCTGTGGCCGAGGACCTGCTCGGCGAAGGCGTACGCACCCACCGCGCAGACCGTCATCTGCAGTGCCGCGACCACCGAGTTGGAACTCCGCTTGAGGCCTATGCGGGAACGCTTGCGCAGGAAGGCGAGGGTTGCGGAGACTCCCTGGCGCGGCGGCATGCCCCCAGTCTAGGAGGTGCACCGGAGCGAGACGTTCGTCTCATTCACCTGTGCGAACCGGCTGCACAGGCCAATGGCCCTGCGCTGTTCACCTTCCGTTAATGTCGCTTGGTCAGTCTCGTTACCTGCACTGCCTAGCTTCGAGGATGTACAAGAACGCGTACACCTCTACCGAGTGCCACTCGTGCACCGATGAATACATCCCTGGAAGGGGCAAAATTTCGTGAAGGCTCTTCGCTTTGGCCGCGCTGCGGCAGTTATCTCCGTAGCCGCGCTGGCGCTGACCGCTTGTGGTTCCGACAACGCCACCGGTGAGCCCGCTGCAGAGGGACCCGCGTCCTCCGCCGCCGGCACCGCTGTGTCCGGGACCCTGACCGGTATCGGCGCCTCGTCGCAGAACTCTGCGATGGAAGCCTGGAAGGCCGGTTTCGAGTCCGCCAACCAGGGCGCCATGGTGCAGTACTCCCCGGACGGATCAGGTGCGGGCCGCAAGGCCTTCCTCAGCGGCGGCGCGCAGTTCGCCGGCTCGGACGCCTACCTCAAGGACGAAGAGATGACCCAGGCCATGGAGATCTGCGGCCCCGATGGCGCCATCAACATCCCGGCCTACATCTCGCCGATCGCGATCGCCTTCAACCTCGAGGGCGTCACCGAGCTGAACCTCGATGCCCCCACCATCGCGCAGATCTTCGGCAAGAAGATCACCACCTGGAACGATCCCGCGATCGCGTCCCAGAACGAGGGCGTCGATCTCCCCGACACCCCGATCACCGTCGTGCACCGCTCGGACGAGTCCGGCACCACCGAGAACTTCGTCGAGTACCTCGCCGCCGCGGCTCCCGAGGACTGGACCTACGAGGTCAGCGGCGCCTGGCCCGCAGAACTGCAGTCCGAGAACGCCAAGGGCACCTCTGGTGTCGTCCAGACGGTCACGTCGACCGTCGGCGCCATCACCTACGCCGACGCCTCCGCTGTTGGAGACCTCGGCAAGACCAAGGTCAAGGTCGGCGAGGAGTACACGGAACTCAGCTCCGACGCGGCCGCCAAGGCCGTCGAGGTCGCCACCCCGGTCGAGGGCCGTCCCGAGACCGACATGTCCCTCGAGCTCGAGCGCGACACCACCGAGTCCGGCGCCTACCCCGTCGTCCTGGTCAGCTACCACCTGTACTGCACCTCCTACGACAGCCAGGAGACCGTCGACCTCGTGAAGGCGTTCGGCTCCTACGTCATCAGCGAGGAAGGCCAGGCAGAGGCCGAGGCCTCCGCCGGCAACGCCCCGCTGTCCGCGTCGCTCAGCGAGAAGGCCAAGGCTTCGATCGAATCGATCAAGGTCGCCTCCTAGCGAGATCCCCCGGTCCCGTCTGGTCTAATAAGGACCGGGCGGGACCGTCCGCCGTTCACGGCTGGCATCAGCAGTGACGCCCCGTCGGTCCGTTCCCGGGCCGTCACTGCACTCGAAATCGACCGCCCTGGAAGGCAGAGACGTGTCAACCAATTCGCTGAAAGCGACGATAGATCGAGGCCGCGCAGGCGACAAGATCTTCTCGGGAATCTCCCTCACCGCCGGTGTCCTGATCCTGGCAGTGCTCTTCAGCGTCGCAGTGTTCCTGCTGGTGCAGGCAGCACCGGCCTTCACGGCCGATTCCACCGAGATCACCGGCGGCAACGGCTTCACCGCGTACATCCTGCCGATCGTGATCGGCACCATCATCGCCGCGGTCATCGCGCTGATCATCGCGACGCCGATCGGTATCGCGGTCGCCCTCTTCATCTCGCACTACGCGCCGCGCCGCCTCGCACGGGCCTTCGGGTACGTCATCGACCTGCTCGCGGCCATCCCCTCGGTGATCTACGGCGCCTGGGGCTATATCGTCCTCGCGCCGCAGCTCGCCAAGGGCTACACGTGGCTCGCAGAGAACCTCGGCTGGATCCCGATCTTCGAGGGACCCGCCAGCCAGACCGGCAAGACCATGCTCACCGCCGGGATCGTCCTCGCGGTCATGGTCATCCCCATCATCACGTCGCTCAGCAGGGAGATCTTCCTGCAGACACCCAACCTCCACGAGGAGGCGGCGCTCGCGATGGGCGCCACGCGCTGGGAGATGGTGCGCATGGCGGTCCTGCCGTTCGCACGCCCCGGCATCATCAGCGCCACCATGCTCGGCCTCGGGCGCGCCCTCGGCGAGACCATGGCCGTGGCCCTGGTCCTCTCACCGGGTGCTCTCGTCGCGAGCCTCGTCAAGACGGGCAATCAGACGATCGCGGCCGAGATCGCCCTGAACTTCCCGGAGGCCTTCGGCCTGCGCCTCAACGAGCTGATCGCGGCGGGCCTCGTGCTCTTCGTCATCACGCTGATCGTCAACATGATCGCCCGCTTCATCATCACGCGGCACAAAGAATTCTCGGGAGCTAACTAATGGCAGCGAACCAGACCCTGCAGCGTCGCCAGTCCCAGCTCACGCGCGGTCACCTCCCCTCCTACGCCGTGTGGGTGGTCCTCGCGGCCGCCGTCATCCTCGGTGCGGCGCTCTCCTCCCTGATCGGATTCAGCGTCATCGGCTGGGCGGTCATCTCCGCCGTCGTCTTCGTCATCGCGGCCACCATCGTCACCGCCGTCGGCGAGGGCGAGCGCAAGGCCAAGGACCGGCTCGTCACGTTCCTCGTGTACGGGGCCTTCCTGATCGCGCTGCTGCCCCTCGTCTCGGTCCTCTGGACGGTCCTCGAGCGGGGCCTCCCCGGCCTCAACTACAACTTCCTGTTCACGTCGATGAACGGCGTCACGGGAGCCGTGGACAACCAGGCCGTGGAGAACGGCACGCCCGTGCTGGGCGGCGCCTACCACGCCGTCCTCGGCACGCTGCAGATCACCCTCTGGGCGACGCTCATCTCCGTGCCCATCGGCCTGCTCACCGCCATCTACCTGGTCGAGTACGGTGCCGGCAAGAACCTCACCAAGGCGATCACGTTCTTCGTGGACGTCATGACCGGCATCCCCTCGATCGTGGCCGGCCTGTTCGCCGCCGCCCTGTTCGCGCTCCTGTTCGGACCGGGCACCCGCACCGGGTTCGTCGCCGCCGTCGCCCTGTCCGTCCTCATGATCCCCGTGGTGGTCCGCTCCACCGAGGAGATGCTGAAGATCGTCCCGAACGAACTCCGCGAAGCCTCCTACGCGCTGGGCGTCCGCAAGTGGCGCACCATCACGAACGTGGTCATCCCGACGGCGATCTCCGGTATCGCCTCTGGCGTAACCCTCTCGATCGCCCGCGTGATCGGCGAGACCGCCCCTATCCTTGTAACGGCGGGATTCGCCAGCTCCATCAACTGGAACGTCTTCAGTGGCTGGATGAGCACGCTCCCCACCTTCATCTACTACCAGATCCTCACGCCGACCTCCCCGACGGCGCCCGATCCGAGTACACAGCGCGCCTGGGCCGCAGCGCTCCTGCTGATCCTCATGGTGATGCTCCTGAACCTGGTCGCCCGGTTCGTCGCCCGCATGTTCGCCCCCAAGACCAGCCGCTAAGCGCCCGCGGTACCTCACCCGAAGGAAGCAATGTCCAAGCGAATCGACGTCAAGGACCTCAACGTCTACTACAGCAAGTTCCTTGCGGTGGAGGACGTCAACATCAACATCGAAGCCCGTTCCGTGACGGCGTTCATCGGTCCCTCCGGCTGCGGCAAGTCCACGTTCCTCCGCACCCTGAACCGCATGCACGAGGTCATCCCCGGCGCGCGGGTCGAGGGCGAGGTGCTGCTCGACGGCGACAACCTCTACGACGGCGCCGTGGACCCCGTGACGGTGCGCGGGCAGATCGGCATGGTCTTCCAGCGGCCCAACCCGTTCCCCACCATGTCCATCCGCGACAACGTGCTGGCCGGCGTGAAGCTCAACAACAAGCGCATGAGCAAGTCGGACGCCGACGACCTCGTGGAGAAGTCACTCAGCGGCGCCAACCTGTGGAACGAGGTCAAGGACCGCCTGGCCCGGCCGGGGTCCGGCCTGTCCGGCGGCCAGCAGCAGCGCCTCTGCATCGCCCGCGCCATCGCCGTATCCCCCCAGGTGATCCTGATGGACGAGCCCTGCTCCGCGCTGGATCCCATCTCGACGCTTGCCATCGAGGATCTCATCAACGAGCTCAAGTCCGAGTACACGGTCGTGATCGTGACGCACAACATGCAGCAGGCGGCGCGCGTGTCGGACAAGACGGCGTTCTTCAACATCGCCGGCACCGGCAAGCCGGGCAAGCTCATCGAGTACGACGACACCACGACGATCTTCAGCAAGCCCTCGATCAAGGCGACGGAGGACTACGTCTCCGGTCGCTTCGGGTAGGCACACGCCCAGGCACGGCACGACGACGGCGGCTCCCTACGGGGGCCGCCGTCGTCGTTCCGGCATCCGTGCCCCCACCGAAGGCTGCCAGCGAAGGGTGCCACCGAAGGGTGCCGCCCATCGGACGGGGCGCCTACAGCAGCGGGCTCAGGGCCAGGAGGAAGACGGCGCCCAGCAGGGCCGTCACCGGTGCCGTTCCGAGCCAGACGGCCAGGATGCGCGCCACCTGCGGCCGCTGGACGGAGGAGAAGCGCTGGTTCGCGCCGGCCCCGACGATCGCCGAGGTCATGGTGTGCGTGCTCGAGAGCGGGAAGTGCAGCGAGATGGCACCGATGAACAGCATCGCCGAGCTCACCCCCTGGGCCGTCATGCCGCGCAGCGGGTCGATGTGCACCAACCGGTGACCGAGGGTGTGCGTGATGCGCCACCCGCCGAGGAGCGACCCCGTGCTCAGGAGGACGGCGGCGAACACCTGCACCCACAGCGGCATGTCCGAGCCCGTCGCGTAGCCGGATCCGACCAGTGCCAGCAGGATGATCGCCATGGTCCGCTGCCCGTCCTGGAGCCCGTGCCCGAGGGCGAACGCCCCGGCCAGGACGGACTGCGCCATCCGGTTGCCCCGGTTCACGCCCCCGGGCGAGCGGTGCCGCAGCAACCAGGTGGCCGGGAACACCGCGGCGTAGGCCAGCAGGTAGGCGACGATCGGGGAGAGCAGGAGGGGCAGCACGATCTGCAGCAGGAGCGCCTCGCCCGCACCGCTCATCGCCGGCCCGTCGGTCAGGAGGGACGCCCCGCCGGCGCCGAGGACCCCGCCGAGCAGGGCATGGGTGGACGACGACGGCTTGCCGCGGTACCAGGTGAACACACCCCAGGCACCGGCCGCCAGCAACGCCGCGAGGAGGATGCCGAGCCCGGTGGTGCCGGAGGGAAGCCCGAAGCCGGCGTCCGTGAAGAAGAGGGCCAGCGAGGTGCTGAGCAGTGCACCGACGAGGTTGAACAGTGCAGCGAGCAGGACGGCGATGGTCGGGGTGAGGGCGCGCGTCCGGACCGCGGTGGCGACGGAGTTGGAGACGTCGTGGAAACCGTTGAGGAACGCGAAACCGCCCGCGGCGATGATCACCGTGCCGAGGAGGAAGGGCTCCACCTACGATTCCTTGACGAGGATGCTGCCCACCTGGGTGGCTACCCGCCGGATGTCCTTGGTGACGTCGACGAGCTGGTTCGCCACGTCACGGTGCCGCGCGTACACGAGCGGCTTGTGGTCGTTCAGGAGCTCCGCGCACCAGCTGCGATGGGTGCGCTCGGCACGCCGTGCCAGGCGCAGGATCTCGATCCAGTACTCCTCGAGATCCTCCATGGAGTTGAGCCGCTGCATGGCGGTCGCGGTCAGCTCGGCCTGCCGGTTGATGACCTCGAGCTGGTCGGCCGCCCGCCGGCTGAGCTTGTTCAGCTTGTACAGCGCGATGAGCTCTCCCGCGCCGTCGAGCTTCTCGATGGCCTCATTGAGTAGACGGGACAGCGCGTAGAGGTCCTCGCGGGGCAGGGGGTTGATGAAGGACGTCCGCATGGACGTCAGGAGCGCGAAGTGCAGGTCCGTCGAGACCGATTCGTGCTGGTGCAGTTCCTCGGAGAGGCGGTCGTACTCCTGGGTGGAGGCGCCGAGGATGGCGGACATCGTCCCGACGCCCAGGACGAGCTGCTGCGCCATGCGGGAGAGCAGCTCGAGCCCAGCGTTCTCATGCGGGAAGAGGCGTAATTTCACGGAGTCTTCCTCGCAGCATATGGACGTATCAGCAAGCAGGCCGCGAAGGCGCTGGGTGCCGGAGGGCAAAGTAGTGGCGCCGAACCGGGAGCGCCTCTCGGCGGAAGGCCGCTCGAAGCGGCTGAGTGTTGAAGCCCGGGGGTTCCACGGTCCGACGCCGTCTTAAGTCTTGCCCTCCCCGGAGCCGCTGTCAACACGGGCTCTCGGAGGCCCGAGCGGACGGATCAGTCGAGCTCCCCGCGCCGCCACGACGCTGCGGCGTGCTCGAGGTCCTCCGCGGTCTTGATGAGCTGGTGCGAATTGCGCGTCAGCTTCGAGGCATGGGGGCCGTTGGCGAGCTCGGCGTCGTCGGCGTGATTGGCCTGCCCGAGCGCGACGACGCGGCAGAAGGCGGCGAAGCGTTCGAGAGCCACGTCGAAGTCGCCCTCGAAGGCCCCGGAGAGGATGGTGTTGGCCATCGTGGTCATCTCGGTGGCGCCCGGGGGTTCGGCGACGCCGGCCACGACCTTCGACACCTGAGCCACTTCCTTGCCCGATGCGAAGTAGGCGGCTATCCGCTCGGGGTTCTGCTGCGTGGCGGCCCGCAGCGCGTACAGACGCCACAGGGCCCCGGGCAGGGACCGCGCCGGGCTCTCCGCCCACATCTCCGCGATGGCCTCGAGCCCCTGCTGGTCGGCGAGCTCGACGAGGCGGCGCGTGACGTCCGGATCGTCGGTGTCGCGCCCGTGGTGCACGAGGGCGTGCGCCGCCATGTGGGCGGCCTCCGAGACCCGCGAGGGGTCCACCCCGCCGGCGAAGACCTCGAAGTCAGCCGGAGCGAAGGGCTTCGGCTTGTGGGGCCTTGGGCTCTTGTTGGTGTAGTCGCCGTCCATGGAACGAGGATACTCCTGCGGAAATTCGGGCCGGAAGGAGGGGTGCGGAGGCAGTCCTCGGAGCGGGAGCGATTGCGATAAAGTAGGCGGGTCATCGCTCCGCGCCGGCGGATCCTCCTCGGATGCTCCGGACAGGGCGGTGTGGCGGGCCCTTAGCTCAGTTGGCTAGAGCAACGGACTTTTAATCCGTGGGTCGTGGGTTCGAGCCCCACAGGGCCCACCAGGAAGGACCCCGGGACTCCCGGGGTCCTTTCCCGTTCCCGGGCTACCCCGACACCTCGTGGACCACGAAGGCCGTGAGGAAGCCGAGGGCGGCGATGAGCCCGGTCAGCATGCGCTGCTTCTCGAAGGCCTCGGGGATCATGGTGTCGGCGACCATGGCGAGGATGGCGCCCGCGGCGATCGCCGTGATGAAGGCGACCGTGACGCCCGAGGCCCCGTCCAGTAGCGCGTACCCCACGAGCGCGGCCAGTCCGGACACCAGCGCGATCCCGCCCCAGAGCCCGAACACGTAGCGCGAGCTCCGCCCTGCGATCTTCATGCCCGCGGTACTCGACAGCCCTTCGGGCACGTTGGAGATGAAGATCGCCACCAGCACGGCAGGGTTCACGGAGCCTCCCGCCACGAGTCCGAGTCCCAGGACGACGGACTCCGGGACGCCGTCGAGCAGCGCCCCGAGGGCGATCGCGTTGCCGCTGCCGGCGGTGTCGGACTCCGAGGGCTGCTGCCCGCCGGAGCGCTTGCGGTGCTGCGCGCCCCTTCGCGCGAGGGCGGCGTTGGCGCCCACGTAGGTCACCGCTCCGACGAGGAAGCCGAGAGCCGTGGGGACGAGCCCTCCGGTCTCCTGGGCCTCGGCGACGAGTTCGAAGGAGAGGGCCGAGATGAGCACGCCGGCTCCGAACGCCATCACGAAGGACACGGTGCGCGGCGGTACCTTCCACTTCCAGGCGATGGCGCACCCGATGAGCAGCGCGCCGCCCGCAACGGCGCCCCAGGCGAATGCTTGCAGCCACAGTGGCACCGGTCGCTCCTGTTCCCGCGCCCCGCGGCGCGACGACGGAAAATGTGGCCAAGCCTGTCATACGACACGTCCGGGTAACGGAGTGGATCCCGGCCGGGCCGGGGATTGACTAGCCGCCCCGGCTCGTCTGCACTGGTAGGAGGAACTGGGTGCCGCGTGCGCCGGAGGGCGTGACGCGGCCGAGCAGAGAGGTTGCCCATGGACGCCGTCGCCCTGACCGGAAGCCTGGCCGCATGTGCCGTGATGGCGGTGGCCGCAGCCCTGACCGGCTGGCGTCTCGATGCGGTCTCGCGCCGGGGCGGTGCGGCCGACGACTATTTCTGGGTCGGCTTCGGCGGGACGGTCGTCCTCGCGGCGGCGGGCATCGTCGGCGGGTCGCTCGGCGGTGGGGGAGCAGTCCTGGTGGTGGGCCTCGTATCGGCGGGTGCGGTGGCCGCGTGGACGTGGCGCCGCCACGACCGGCGGAGCGTCGAGGCCGCCGAGGCCGCACGCACGGCGGCCTCGGCGGAGCTGCGACGGCGCCACGCCGAGGTGGTCCGACGCTGGGCTGAGTACGACCTCGACCCTGCCAGGGCGATCAGCTTCCCGGCCATGCACGATCCCCGCCACCCCGTGGGGAGGCCGGTGGTCCGCGCCCTGCGTGCGGCCGACGCCGCGCGCGACGACGGCGCCGCCCCCGACCTGGACCGCTACGCAGCGGCGGTCCACCGGCTGGAGGAGGCGTTCCGCGCCGCCGAACATGAGCTCGTCGCTGACGGCAAGAACCACCCGGCACGACATCGGGCATCCCTTGACCCTGAATCGTTACCTTCCATTCGGTTCCACGGAACCTTCCACGACTAGGCTTTAAGTTACCGAAACGAACAACTGGGGGAGGGTCATCGTGCGCGTCCTGACGCACTGCTGTGCAGGCCTGCTGGCCGCTTCCCTGCTCGTCACCGCCGCGCCGACCGCCCTGGCGGAACCTCCCGGCGACTCCCGGAGCGCGGCCCTCGACAGCAGGTCGGGGAACCGGCAGGAGGTCCGCTTCGCGACCTACAACGCGAGCCTCAACAGGCTCGCACCGGGCGAACTGGTCCGCGACCTCGGCACCCCGGGCAACGCCCAGGCCCGGGCCATCGCCGAGGTGATCCAGATCAACCAACCCGACGTCGTCCTCCTCAACGAGTTCGACTACGTCCCGGGTAACCGGGCCGCCGACCTGTTCAACGAGAACTACCTCCGCGTCAGCCAGAACGGCAAGGCGCCCCTGGACTACCCGTACGTCTACACCGCGCCGTCCAACACGGGGGTCCCCAGCGGGTTCGACCTGAACAACGACGGCAGCGTCGGCGGGCCGGACGACGCCCTCGGCTTCGGCGCGTTCGAGGGCCAGTACGGGATGGTCATCTACTCCAGGTACCCCATCGAGACGGAGTCGGTGCGGACGTTCCGGAACTTCCTGTGGAAGGACATGCCAGGCGCACTCCTGCCCGCCAATCCCGCCACGGGCATGCGGGACGACTGGTACTCCGAGGACGAGCTCGCCATCCTGCCGCTCTCCAGCAAATCCCACTGGGACGTCCCCGTGAGCATCGGCGGCCGGACGGTCCACGTCCTTGCCAGCCATCCCACTCCTCCCGTCTTCGACGGCCCCGAGGACCGCAACGGTCGGCGCAACAGCGACGAGATCCGCTTCTGGTCGGACTACGTCACGGGTGGAGCCGGGGCCTCCTACATCTACGACGACGACGGCGGGTCAGGCGGCCTCCGCCGCGGCGAACGCTTCGTCGTGATGGGCGACCAGAACAGCGACCCGCTCGACGGGGATTCCCTACCGGGCTCGATCGGACGGCTGCTGGAGAACCGGCTCGTCCAGGATCCCCTGCCTGCGTCGCAGGGCGCCGTCGAGGCATCCGCCCTGCAAGGGGGCGCGAATGCCGACCACGACGGCGATCCGGCATACGACACCGCCGACTTCGAGGACAGGATCGGGGGGAACCTCCGCGTCGACTACGTGCTGCCGTCCCGCAACCTGAAGGTGACCGGCTCCGGCGTGTTCTGGCCTCGAGCAGGCACGCCGGGTTCCGAGCTGACGGGGATCTTCCCCTTCCCCACCAGCGACCACAGGCTGGTCCACGTCGACGTCATCCTGAACGGCGCCCGGCAACGCTGACCTTGTCGGGCCGGGGGCCCGGGTGTACGGTCGAGTCATGAGGACGATCCTGTTTCAGTAAGCGAGCCGGCTTTCGCCGTGCTCAGCGCCACTTGTCGATGACATTCTCCAAGGGCGCCTGCTGAAGCTGTCCGATCCTTCCCGGCACTCCCGTCGCAGGTCTTCCCGCGCGTCGTAGTGCCCGGTCGGGCACGTTCCGTGGGCGCAGCCACCAGAAAGGAACACCATGACCAGCACGTCCCAGAAGAAGCAGTCCCAGCCCGGCCCGCAGCCTGCAGGGAACCAGCCCGCTGAGAACGCGGTCCAGAACGGCACACCGCCGAAGCAGCCGCAGGGCCGCAGGCTTCAGGACGACCCGCGTGCACAACTCGCGCTCGCGAAGAAGAATCACGCAGCCAATCCGACGGCCGCCTCAGGGGCCGCGCATGTCAAGGCGGCGCACGAGAGCAGCAAGCAGGGAAAGAAGGAGAAGAAAGTGCGCTGGTAGGCACTTTCCGATACCGGTCGTCCGGCTGCCGGTGATCACCGGCTTAATTGGAGCTGGCTCCGAGTTCTGCGTATGGGGGAATCGCAGAAATCGGAGCCAGCAACCTCAGTATACTTCTACGCGAGCCCGAAAAGTCCAATCGAAAGGTGATGATGGCCGTCACAGCCAAAGCTTTTCAGCTGTGGCGTTCCCGAATCGCTCCGCAGGACACGCTGGCCGATCTCTGCAGGATCGCCGGCATCAAACGGTCCACCCTCGCCCAGCAGCTGGTCCGCGGCAAGGTGTCGGTCCCCACCATCGTCGCTGTCGCCCGCGGGTACGACCAGCCGCCCGTCGGCGCGCTCGCCCTGTTCGAGGGCTTCGAGGATCTTGAGCGCGGCACCACGCTGCCCACGGACGCCGAACTCGTCAGCCAGGTCTCGCACACCGACATCCTGCGCCTCCTCGTGGCCCGCAGTGAGGACAGCGAGCCCCCCTGCACCGATGTCCAGCTGCGTCTCGCGCCGTTCCCGCACCGCAGTTCGGTCCGCGCGTGGATCGAGGCGATCGATCCCGGGGACCTCCGTCAGCAGCTCGCGTTGAGCACCGGCGTGGCCCGGCAGAACCTCTCCGCGCAGCTCACGGCGGGCCGCCTCGCCCCGGAGATCGCGGTGCAGGCCGCACGCCTCGCGGGGGTGTCACTGACCAGCGGCCTCGTGGTGACGGGGCTGCTCACCCAGGCGGAGGGCGGGTGGCCCGAGGACGGCCGCGCCCGGGCACTGTGCGCCCTCAGCGATCTGGACCTCGTCTTCCTCGCACGGGACCGGCTGGACGTGCTCGGCAAGCAACTCCGGCGGGCGGAGCTCGACGACGGCAAGGATCGCGCGATGTGGGAGAACCTCGGATGACCACCACGACCATCCAGTGGCTCGCGCTCGGACTGTGTGCTCTCGGCGCGGCGGTGCGGGTCCCCGGCGCGCGGAGGGGGCACGGGCGGACGGTCTTCATCGCCCTGGTGCTGCTGACCCTCGCCGTCGGCCTGTCGATCGTGCCGATCTACGAGGCCGTCGACGGTCTCCTCGGAGCGGTCAATCTCGCGAACCTGATCCTCCGGCTCACCCTGTACACCGTGTTCGTGCTGCTCGGCATCCGCATGGCGGCGGCCTTCGATTCCCCCCTCGCCCGCCGGCTCATCGTCGGGCCCTTCGGCGTCGCGGTCCTCGCGGTGACCGTCGCGGCGACGCTGTACTTCTTCGTGGCCAGCGAGCTGCCCGGCAGTTCCACAGCCCTGATCGCGTTCGCGGACCAGGACACGGTTCAGCAGTACGCCACGGTGGGCCGCCTCTATCCCGGCTACGTGGCCGGTTGCCTGGTGATCCCCGCGATCGCCTCGGCGGTCGATCGACGGGCCCGCACCATCCACCGCGTGGCGTGCGCACTCCTCGCCGGCGGCTTCTTGCTCGTGGTGGTGTTCGTGCTGCTGCGGCTGACCGCCGTCGACCTGATGGCCTGGGACTACCTCCTGCCGTTCTCGGCCATCCTGCTCACCGTGCTGGGACTGTGCCTGATCTGGCTCAGTCACATCCTCGGCAGGAGGCGCCGGACGGGCGCGAACCGGCTCGCCTAGGCGTCCGCACCTCCCTCGGTCCGGATACTTGCCCTACGTAATAAACGAGACACAATCGTGTCCTCCGTGCATTCACGGTTTCATGATCGTGTGTAAAAATAATGATTATGTAACTGCCGCTTTCCGTGGGGGGTCAGCGGATTGTTACCCGGCAGATAGGTGTGTCCATTAGAACGGGTGGACCCACCTATTTGTTCTTAAGCACTCGGACAGCACTCGGACAGCACTCGGACAGCACCGGACAGCACCGGCCCCCGGACGCCGAAGGGCGCCACCCGCCGCGAACTCGCGGGGATGGCGCCCTTTCCTGGAGTGGCCCGGCCGGAGCTACTCGGCGTCGTGGTCCGTCTCGATGATGCGTGCCAGCGCTTCGAGTGCGTCCTCGGCGCCGTCGCCCTCGGCACGCAGCACGATCACGTCGCCGTGCGAGGCGCCGAGACTCATGAGGGACAGGATGCTCGAGGCGTCCATCGCCTCCTCGGCGGGCTCGCCGTCCATGGCGATGGTGACCTCGAGGGGGAGTTCACCGGCGGCCTCCGCGAAGATGGAGGCCGGACGGGCGTGCAGTCCCACGCGACTCGCGACGGTTGCCTTGCGTTCTGCCATGATGTGCTCCTTGTTCGTGGATGGGTTCAGGTACAGCCAACCGGACCGGGGGTCAGGCTGCAACCGGCTCGGCGACGGCGGTCTTCTTCTTGCTGGTGGCGTACCGCTTCAGGGCGATGACGGTGAGTGCCGAGATGACCGTCCCCACCAGGATCGCGACCAGGAACATCACGAAGTTCCCGATGGCGAAGAAGACGAAGAGTCCGCCGTGGGGGGCCTGCGAGGTGACGCCGGTCCCCATGACGATCGCGCCGGTGACCGCGGAGCCCAGGATGGACGCCGGGATGACGCGCAGCGGATCCGCTGCCGCGAACGGGATGGCGCCCTCGGAGATGAAGGCCGCGCCCAGCAGCCAGGCGGCCTTGCCGTTCTCGCGCTCGGGCTGGGTGAAGCGGTTGCGGTCGATCAGGGTGGCCAGGGCCATGGCGAGCGGCGGAACCATGCCGGCCGCCATCACCGCGGCCATGATCTGCAGGGGGGCGGGATTGTCGAGTGACCCGGCGCCGAGGCCGGCGACGGCGAAGGAGTAGGCGACCTTGTTGACGGGTCCGCCGAGGTCGATGGCCATCATGAAGCCGAGGATGGCGCCGAGTCCCACGGCCGCCGTGCCGGTCAGGCCGGACAGCCAGTCGTTGAGCCCCACGGTGATCGCGGCGATGGGGCCGCCGAGGACGAGGAACATCAGACCTGACGCCACGATGGACGCCACGAGCGGGATGATCACCACGGGCATGAGGCTCCGCAGCCAGCGCGGCACCGAGAGTCGACCGATCATCATGGCGACGTACCCGGCGAGCAGGCCGCCGACGATACCGCCGAGGAAGCCCGCGCCCATGAACCCCGCGACGGCGCCGGCGACGAAGCCGGGTGCGATGCCCGGCCGGTCGGCCAGCGCGTACGCGATGTAGCCGGCGAGGGCGGGAACCAGGAAGCCGAGCGACAACTGGCCGATCTTGAAGGCCACGGCCCCGAGGTACTCACCGAGCCCTCCGGCCGGCAGGTTCACGAGGCTGTTCTCGAGGACCACGGTATCGGCGGTCTCGGTGATGAGGTACCCGCCGAGCAGGAAGCCGAGGGCGATCAGGAGGCCGCCGCCTGCGACGAACGGGATCATGTAGCTGACGCCGGTGAGGAGCGCGCGCTTGAGGGTGCTGCCGATGCCGTCCCGGCCGCCGTCGTCGTCCGTCTGCTCGCCGCCGGCGGTGCCGGCGACCCTGCGGGCGTTGGGGTTCTGCGCGGCGGCGACCGCCTCCTCGACCATCTCACCCGGCTCGTCGATGCCGCGCTTGACGGGCGCGCTGATGACGGGGAGACCCGCGAAGCGCTGCTTGTCGCGGACGTCGACGTCGACGGCGAAGATGACGGCGTCGGCCGCCGCGATCACGGCCGGGTCCAGGGGAGTGGCGCCGGAGGAGCCCTGCGTCTCGACCTGGAGGTCGATCCCGCGCTCCTGGGCTGCCGCGACCAGGGAGTCGGCCGCCATGTACGTGTGGGCGATCCCGGTGGGGCAGGCGGTGACGGCGACGAGGCGCCGCACCTTGGTGTCCGTGGACGGGCCGTGCTCGACGGCGGGTCCGGTGGTGTCGGTCCCGCCAGGTGAGGTGCCGAGCGTCGCGGCGGCCTCGCTGGCACGTGTCCCGGCGCCGGCAGTCCCGGCGGCACCGGCGGCACCGGCGGCGTGGGCTCCGGCGCCGGCTGGTTCCGGCGCCGTCGTCGGGGCGTCTCCGAGGCCCAGCGCGCCGTTGACGAGGGCGACGACGTCGGCCGGCGTCCGGGCGGCGCGCAGGGAGGCGGTGAAATCCTTCTTGATCAGCGATCGCGCGAGCTTCGACAGCAGCTTGAGGTGCTCCTGGTCGGCTCCGTCGGGTGCTGCGATGAAGAAGACGAGGTCCGCCGGGCCGTCCTTCGCACCGAAGTCCACGGGCGGCGCGAGGCGGGCCATGGCGAGGGTGGCTTCGGAGACCGCCGTGGAGCGGCAGTGCGGGATGGCTATGCCTCCGGGAACACCCGTCGAGGTCTTGTTCTCACGGGCGAGGGCGTCGGCGTACAGGCCGTCGACCTCCGTGGAGCGGCCCTGCGCGGCGACCTGTTCCGCGAGGTAGCGGATCACCGAGGACCTTTCGGTCCCCAGGTCCTTGTCCAGAGTCACAAGCTCCGGAGTGATGAGATCGGACATCAGACTTCCTCCTGTGCGAGGGACCCTGCGGCGGGCCCCGTAGCGCTCGGTTCGATCACGGGCAGCGTGACCATGAGGGGGGTGACCACGACGACGCCGGGCGTCGTCTGGTCGAGGGAAGGAACGGTGGAGCCGGGTAGGGCGGCGGCTGCCGATCCGTGGGCGACGGCCTGGCGCAGGCAGTTCTCGGGGAGTTCGCCTGCACTGTGCGCCAGCAGGTAGCCGGCCAGCGCGGAGTCTCCCGCGCCGACCGTGGAGCGCGCCGTGACGGGCGGGTGCACGGCATGCCAGGCCCCCGCGTTCGTCACGAGCAGGGCGCCCTTGGAACCAAGGGTCGCCAGAACCGCTCCGACCCCCGCGGTGATGAGCACCGCGCAGGCCTTGGCGGCCAGTTCGAAGTCCTGCTCCAGCTCGTCGCCGGTACCGATGCCGGTGAGTTCGCTGAGTTCTTCGGCATTGGGTTTCAGCAGGTCCGGCGCCGGGACGCCGGCGGCCGCCTCGATGAGGGGTTCGCCGGAGGAGTCTATCGCCACGCGCGGCGCGGCTGCTCCGTAGGTGGCACGGACGGCCGCGGTGACGCGGGTGTAGAACGTCGGGGGGATCCCCGGGGGCAGGGATCCGGCGAGGACCAGCCAGTCCGCGCCGTCACTCTCGGCGACGACGACGGCGAGGAGGTCCTCGAGGTGCTCCGCGGAGAGCTCGGGGCCGGGCTCGTTGATCTTCGTCGTGGTGCCGTCGGGTTCGGTGATGGCCGTATTGATGCGGAGGGCCGCGCCGATCGGCAGGTTGCGGAACGGGACGGAGACGGAGCGCAGGCCTGTGAGCACGGGGTCGTCGTCGTCGCCCGGGAGGACGGCGAGGGTGCGGGTGCCGGACATGACGAGTGCGCGACTGACGTTCACGCCCTTGCCGCCCGCCTCCTGCACCACGTGCGTGGCACGCTGCACGGCCCCGCGGGCGAGCGGCGCGCCGATGGCGACGGTGCGATCGATGCTGGGGTTCGCGGTGAGGGTCAGGATCATGCCACGATCACCTCCACATCGGCGTCGGCGAGGGCAGCTGCGAGGGCGTTGCGCGGTGCGCGGTCGGTGATGAGTGCATCGATCTCCTCCAGGGGGGCGAAGCTGATCAGGGTTTCTTCGTCGAACTTGGACGCGTCGGCGAGGAGCACCACGCGGCGGGCCGAGCGGACGATGGCGGTCTTCACCGCTGCCTCGTCGACGTCGGGCGTGCTGAGGCCGAAGCCCGCGCTGATGCCATTGGCGCCGATGAAGGCGATGTCGGCGCGCAGGCGGGCGAAGTTCGCCACGGTGCTGCTTCCCACGGCCGCGCTCGTGAGGGCCCGCACCCGACCGCCCACGAGTTCGACGCTCAGGCCCGCACCGGAGACGAGCGCCGCGATGGGGACGGAGTGGGTCACCACGGCGAGCCCCGGTCGTGCCTCGTCGACGAGCAGGTCGGCCAGGCCGCCCGTGGTGCTGCCGGCGTCGAGGACCACGGCCCCGGTCTCGGGGGCGAGGGCGAGTGCGGCCTCGGCGATGCGCATCTTCTCCGGGGAATGCTGTCCCGAGCGGCTGATGAGGCTCGGTTCGTGGGTGGTGGCGCCGCTGCCGGCGATCGCGCCTCCGTGTACCCGGCGCAGCACGCCGTCGTTCTCGAGCAGTGCGAGGTCCCGGCGGACGGTCTCCTTGGTGATGCCGAAGCGGGACGAGAGGCCTGCCACCGTGACGCGGCCATCGGCAGAGACGAGGCTGCTGATCTGCCGGTAACGCTCTTCCGCGAACATGGCGACTCCGTCGTCTGCTGCTGCGGGGGGCCGCAGCATGTGGCTTTATCTTTGTTTGAGTGACTCTAGCCCCGCTTTGGGTGTGACGTCAAGCACAAAAGGGGAACGATCAAAAACAACCGCAGATGCCGAAGGGCCGGAGCGTGGCTCCGGCCCTTCGGTCGATTCAGCTGGTGCTGTGCCTGGTGCTGTGCGTGGTGCTAGAGGCCCGTGTCGTGCGTCTCGCGGCGCGTGACGGTCTCCCCGGTGGCGGGATCGACGAGGGATCGCGACTCCGACACCCGGTTCTGTCGGCGCGGCGCGGCCAGCAGCAGGGAGGCGATGAGGCCGATCACGCCGACGGCCATCAGGATGTAGCCGACGAGCGTGATGTCCACGAAGCTGACCTGCATCTGAATGGCGAAAGCAAGAATTGCACCCAGTGCAATAAGAAAGATCGATGAACCGATACGCATTTGAAATATTCCTCCGGTGTGGCTTAGGTGGCAGATTCGAGAGAATTCCCCAGCGGTTTCACTGTCTTCGCCGCTTACTCCCGGGGCGGCCCGCTTGCGCTCATCATACGGCTGATTCGTTGCAAAACCGCGGCTGTACCGGCAGCGCGCCGGGTCGGATCGTGTCGCAACAGTTCGGGAAAGATTCACCGCGACGCCTTGCTAAGCAGGATTAGTGCGGTGCTAGGATTGCACCCTAAGCATGCTGATGAAGTACAGTTGCAGCCAGTTGCACTTCGATGCACCGTATTACTCGACAGCATCCCGTCCCCGGATGGGTGCCTCATCACTCAAGGAGCACCACATGAGCTTCATCGGATTCCTCATCCTCGGCCTTATCGCCGGCGCCCTCGCCAAGCTGATCATGCCCGGTAAGCAGGGCGGCGGGATCATCGTCACCATGCTGCTCGGCGTCGTCGGCGCCTTCCTGGGCGGCTTCATCGGCGGAAGCATCCTCGGCGTCGACCTCGGCGGCACGTTCTCGCTGATGTCCATCCTGTTCGCCGTCATCGGCGCACTGATCGTCCTCTTCATCTACGGCCTCATCACCGGCCGCAAGGGCTCGCGCGTCTGATTTTCCGCAGTGCCGGCTGAACCTTGGGGGAACAGCCGATGGAGGGCGTCACCGACCACGGTGGCGCCCTTTCCTGTTCCATCGATCTCCCGGGGCGATGCGCCACCAGCAGAACCCTCACCCGACGCGGCACGCCACACCTAGACTCGTTGCCAGGGGCATGCCGATCCACCTGCGGAAGGACCATGATGTTTGGCCGAAACAAGGAGAATCCAGCCGTCAAGGCTGCCAATGGGACGCTGTTCGACAAGGACGGCAACCCGAAGCCCGCCATCCTCCGCGGCATCGAACGGGCTCTCGACGTGCAGCGGCCGCTGATCCTCTCCAACCTGAACCGCCTGCGCCGCAGCAGTCCGGGAGCCTCCCCCGCCGAGCTCGCGCGTCTGCTCGAGCGCGACTACCTGCGCGCGACGACGCTGGCGGGTGCCGCCGTCGGCGCCACCGCTGCCGTCCCCGCCGTCGGCACCGTGGCGTCCCTCGGGCTCTCCGCCGCCGCGACGGTCGGGTTCCTCGAGGCCACGGCGCTGTACGCCGAATCCATCGCCGAGCTGCACGGTGTCAACACCGAGGACCCCGAGCGGTCCCGCGCCATGGTGATGGCCATCCTCATGGGCGAGGAGGGCACCGCCCTGATCCGCTCCATCCTCGGCGCTTCCGCCGGGC
This sequence comes from Arthrobacter sp. TJ-240, assembly GCF_058269195.1. Classification (NCBI taxonomy): domain Bacteria; kingdom Bacillati; phylum Actinomycetota; class Actinomycetes; order Micrococcales; family Micrococcaceae; genus Arthrobacter; species Arthrobacter sp. TJ-240. Next base: position 404,136 of record NZ_JBZCNG010000001.1, on the reverse strand, counting down.
AGGGTGCGCCCCAGTACTGGGGACAGCTCGTGAACAAGTCGGCGCCGAGCTCGCTCGTGAAGACCGTCACCGGATCCATCCAGCGGCGCTTCCTCAAGAAGATCCTGGCCAAGCAGGGTGGTTTCATGCTCGGGCGAGCCCTGCCGTTCGGGGCCGGCGCGGTGATCGGCGGCACCGGCAACCACCTCATGGGCAAGGGCGTCATCAAGACCACGCGTGAGGCGTTCGGTCCGTTGCCGCAGACCATCCCCGGCGAGCTGGCCGAGGTGCTGCAGCTTCCCGATCCCGGGTCGCGGCAGAAGCGGGCCTAGCCGAAGATCGCGTTCGCGAGCGCGAAGATCACCAGGCCGGCCAGCGAGCCGACCACGGTGCCGTTGATCCTGATGAACTGCAGGTCCTTGCCGATCTGCAGTTCGATCTTGCGGGACGTCTCCTCGGCGTCCCAGCGGCCCACGGTCTCGGAGATGACCCCGGCGATCTCGCTGCGATAGGTGCGCACCGCGTACGAGGCGCCGTCGGCGATCCAGCGGTTCACCTTCCCGGCCAGCTCGGCGTCGCTCGTCAGGCGGGAGCCGAAGTCACGGACGGCGGTCTTGAACTTGGACGTCAGTTCGCTCTCCGGGTCGTTGACGGCTTCGAGCAGGGCGTTCTTGATGGTGGCCCAGGTGCGGGCGGTGAGGTCGCGGACGCGCGGGTCGTCGAGCAGTTGCCCCTTGATCTCCTCCGCCTTCGCGATCGTCTCGGGCTTGTGCTGGAGGTCCTGTGCGAGGTCCCGGAGGTACTTGTCGATGGCGAGGCGCACGTCGTGCCGCGGATCGTCCTGCACGGCACGGATGAACTTCGACAGTTCGGCATGTACGCGGTCCCCGACAACGCCGTCGACGAGGCGCGGCACCCAGGTGGGGGAGCGCTGCGCCACCACGCGCGTGACCACCGCGTAGTTGGCGTCCACCCAGTCGCCTGCACGGTCCACGAGGAGGTCCACGAGCCGGTGGTGGTGCCCTTCGGCGAAGACGCGCTCGGCGATGCTGCCGATCGGCGGGCCCCACGGCGGCTCGAGCAGGTGCTTGCGGACCATGGACTCGATCACGCCCTGGACGGCGTCGTCGTTGAGCACGGTGAACATGCCGCGGATCAGGGCCGCACCCTCGACGGCGACGCGGTCCGCGCTCTCGGGCTTCTCGAGCCAGGCACCCGCCTTCTGGGCGATCCGCGCGGAGTCGAGCTTCGCGCGGACCACGTCCTCGGACAGGAAGTTCTCCTCCACGAACTGTCCGAGCGACTCCCCGATCTGGTCCTTCTTGCGCGGGATGATCGCGGTGTGCGGGATCCTCAGCCCCATCGGATGCTTGAAGAGGGCCGTGACGGCGAACCAGTCCGCGAGGGCGCCCACCATGCCGCCCTCGGCGGCAGCCCGCACGTATTCGAGCCACGGGTACGTGTCCTGCAGGGCGAAGGCCACCAGGAAGATGGCGGCCATCACCGCGAGCAGCCCTGTTGCCAGCAGTTTCATGCGGCGGAGGGCGTCGGCCCGCTCGGCGTCGGCACCGGTCATCTGAGCATTCACGCTCCGAGTCTAGCGAGGCCGCCGTCCGCCTCGGAGGAGCGCGGTGGCCCGATGGAACGCGGCTGGTGGGTTCACGTACCGTGATAGGCACACCACCCACGACGGAAAGGCATCGCCCGTGCCCCCTGTGATCTTCGCCCACCGCGGCAGCAGCGGCACCTACGCCGAGCACACGCGCGCCGCCTACCTCCAGGCCCTCACGGACGGCGTCGACGGTGTGGAGTGCGACGTACACCTCAGCCGGGACGGGCAGCTGGTCTGCATCCACGACACCACGCTGGACCGCACCACGAACGGATCCGGCGACGTCGCGGACCACACCGTGGCCGAGCTGCGGATGCTCGACATCGCCGCCTGGAAGGGCGTGGGCATCCCGTCCGCCTTCGGCGGCGCGGACGAGCAGTTCCTCACCCTCGCCGACCTGCTGGACCTGCTGCACGATGCCGGACGCCCGATCCGCCTCGCCATCGAGCTGAAGCACCCGAGCCCTTTCGGGCTGCGCCTGGAGGATGCCCTGATCGCCTTCCTCATGGACGAGGGATGGGACCCGGAGACCTCGATGCTCGGCGGCATCGAGATCAGCTTCATGAGCTTCAACCCCGACTCCATGCGGCAGCTCGCGGAGTCGGCCCCGCACCACATGCTCTGCCAGCTGGTCGCGGACGTCGAACCCCAGGAGGTCCGTGATGCGCTGCGCTTCGGTTCGATCGTCGAGGGTGCGCTGATCGCCGTGCTGCAGCGCGCGCTGAAGGAGGGCGAGGAGCTGATCGACGCGCATGAGGTGGGCGTCGCGGGCCCCGGCGTCGAGTACGTGCGTGACCACCCGGAGCGGGTGCGGCGGTGGATCCAGGAGGGCATGCGTGTGCGGGCCTGGACGGTGAACTCCGAGGAGGACGCCCTGTTCCTCGCGGACCTCGGCGTCCAGGAGATGACCTCCGACTATCCGGCGCGCATCCGACTCGCGCTCGAGGGCAACAGGCAGTAGGCGCACGAACTCCCCGGGCCGCTGTGGTTGAGTGGAGAGATGCAATCGCCCATCGAGGATTACGCGCTCCTCTCCGACCTCCATACCGGTGCACTGGTCTCACGACGCGGCAGCGTGGACTGGCTCTGCTTCCCCCGCTTCGACTCCGACTCGGTGTTCGCGGCCCTGCTGGGTACGCCGGGGCACGGCCGGTGGGTCGTCGCACCCGTGGACCCGACGGCCGAGGTGGTGGACCGCAGCTACATCGACTCGACCTTCGTCCTCCAGACCCACTGGAGGACCGCCGACGGTGAGGTGCTCGTCACGGACTTCATGCCGGTCACCGACCGCCGCGCGAACGTGGTGCGCCGCATCCAGGGCCTGCGGGGCACGGTCACCATCCATCAGGAGCTGGAGATCCGGTTCGGCTACGGCGACGTGGTCCCGTGGGTCACCCAGGGTACGCAGGACGGCGTACCGACGCTCCTCGCCATCGCGGGACCGGACGCGCTGGCGCTGCGCGGACCCCGGCTGCGGGCCACGGACCACCGCCACGAAGGCACCTTCGAGGTGAGGGAGGGCGCCGTCGTCGACCTTGAGATGCTCTGGTACCCGTCGCACCGCGACACCCCTGCCCCGCTCGACGTCGACGACGCCCTCGACTCCACCATCAGCTACTGGCGCGCCTGGGCCTCCAACTGTGTCGACGACGGCTGGCACACCGACGCCGTGCGGCGCTCGCTGCTCGTGCTGCGGGCGCTCACCCACGAGGACACAGGCGGGATCGTCGCGGCTCCCACGACGTCCCTGCCCGAGCAGTTCGGCGGCGCACGCAACTGGGACTACCGGTTCTGCTGGCTGCGCGACGCCGCACTGACGCTCGAGGCGATGATGACGCACGGCTTCGCCGAGGAGGCACTGGAGTGGCGGAACTGGCTGCTGCGGGCGGTCGCGGGTGACCCCGAGGACCTGCAGATCATGTACGGGCTCGCCGGGGAACGCCACCTGCCGGAACGCGAGCTCGGCCATCTGCCGGGCTACGCCGACTCGGTACCCGTGCGCGTCGGCAACGGCGCGGTGGATCAGTACCAGGCGGACGTGGTCGGCGAGGTCATGGTGGCTCTGGAGAAGCTGCGCGGCCACGGCGTCACCGAGGACAGCTTCTCCTGGCCGCTCCAGCGGGCCCTGCTGGGCTTCGCGGAGAAGCACCTGGACGACCGGGACCACGGCATCTGGGAGATGCGTGGCGACCTGCAGTACTTCACGCACTCCCGCGTCATGATGTGGGCGGCGTTCGACTGCGCCGTCCGCGCCGTGCGGGACCACGGCCTCCCGGGGCCGCTGGACCACTGGATCGGCCTGCGGGACGGGCTGCGCACCGAGATCCTCGAGCACGGGTTCGATCGGGAACTCAACTCGTTCACGCAGGTCTACGACGGCACGGAGGTCGACGCCTCCCTGCTGCAGCTCCCGCAGGTGGGTTTCCTCGACTACGACGACCCGATGATGCTGGGCACCGTCGAGCGGATCGAGCAGCATCTGCTGAATCCCCAGGGCCTGCTGCTGCGGTACCGGACGGGCGAGTCCGACGACGGCCTGGAACCCGGCGAGCACCCGTTCCTCGCGTGCTCCTTCTGGCTCGTGGAGCAGTACGCGCACGGCGGCCGGCTCGACGATGCGACACGCCTCATGGACCAGCTCGTCGGGTATTCCAACGAGCTGGGACTGCTCTCGGAGGAGTACGACGCCGAGAACGGGCGCATGGCGGGCAACTTCCCGCAGGCCTTCTCGCACCTCGCCCTCGTGCGTGCTGCCGATGCGCTGCAGGTGGCCCGCGGCGAGGCGACTACGCACGAGTTGATCGCGCGGGAGTAGCGGGAGTAGCGGGAGTAGCGGGAGTAGCGGGAGTGGCAGCCGCCGGTCACCGCGGCCGGACGCACCGGGAGCCCGGCCGCGTGGCCGGGCTCCCGCCGTCGTCCCGGGGCTGTTGCTGCTGCTAGACCGTGACGCCCTGCGGCTTCAGGACCACCTTGATGGTGCCGTCCGTCTTCTTCTGGAAGTTCCTGTAGGCGGCCGGGGCCTCGTCGATCGAGACCTCGTGCGTCATGAGGTCCGTGACGCCCAGCGGGTCCGAGGGCTCCTCGACGATCGGCAGCAGCTCGTCGGTCCAGCGGCGCACGTTGCACTGGCCCATGCGGAACTGGACCTGCTTGTCGAACATGCTCATCAGGGGCATGGGCGTCGCTGATCCCCCGTACACGCCGCTGAGGGAGACCGTGCCGCCGCGACGGACGGCGTCCATCGCCGAGTGGAGGACCGCCACGCGGTCGCTGCCGCCGGTCTCCATGACCTTCTGGGCGACCTTGTCCGGGAGGATGCCGACGGCGTTCTGCGCGAAGGCGCCGACGGGGGAACCGTGCGCCTCCATGCCGACGGCGTCCACGATCGCGTCCGGCCCGCGGCCGTTGGTCATGCTGCGGAGCTCCTCGGCGGTGTTCTTCGTGAAGTCGATGGTCTCGATGCCGTGGCGCTTGGCCATGGCGCGGCGCTCGGGGACGGGTTCGACGGCGATCACCCGGTGGCCGAGGTACTTACCGATGCGCGCGGCGAACTGGCCCACGGGGCCGAGGCCGTAGACCGCGAGGACGCCGCCCTCCGGGACGTCCGCGTACTGCACGCCCTGCCAGGCCGTGGGCAGGATGTCCGAGAGGTAGAGGTAGCGCTCGTCGGGCAGGTCCGTGCCGACCTTGACGGGCCCGTAGTCGGCGAAGGGCACGCGCAGGTACTCGGCCTGCCCGCCGGGCACGGAGCCGTACAGCTCGGAGAAGCCGAAGAGTGACGCGCCGGACCCCTTCTCGTGCACCTGGGTGGTCTCGCACTGGGACTGCAGCCCGCGGGTGCACATGAAGCAGTACCCGCAGGAGATGTTGAACGGCACGACGACGCGGTCGCCGACCTTCAGGTTGGTCACGCCCGCGCCGACCTCCTCGACGATGCCCATGGGCTCGTGCCCGAGGATGTCACCCTTGTGCATGTAGGGGCCGAGGACCTCGTAGAGGTGCAGGTCGGAACCGCAGATGGCGGTCGACGTGATGCGGACGATCGCGTCGCTCGGCTCCTGGATGGTGGGGTCGGGGACGTTCTCCACGCTGATGTTGCGCTTGCCCTGCCATGTCACTGCCTTCATGTGTTGCTCCCTGGGTAGTAAGTAGGCTTTCCTTTCCTACTATTCACCGGTTCGTCACAGATAGGAAGCCGAGGACAGCCTCGCCTAGCCTTGTCCGGTGGTGCTTCTCCAATCCCCGGCGGTCCGTGTGGCCCTCTCGGTTGCCGTGGCGACCGGTCTCTACGGGCTCTCGTTCGGCGCGCTGTCCGTCGCCGCCGGCCTCGATCTGCTGCAGACCGTGGCGCTCAGCCTGCTCCTGTTCAGCGGCGGATCCCAGTTCGCATTCATCGGCGTCGTCGCCGGCGGTGGGAGCGGGTTCTCGGCGATGTCCGCCGCCGCCCTGCTCGGCATCCGCAACGGCGTCTACGGGATGCAGGTCAACGTGCTGCTGCGCCCCACCCGGTGGCGGAAGCTGCCGGCCGCGCACCTCACCATCGACGAGTCCGTGGCCACGGCCACGGGCCAGACCGACCCGGACGAGCAGCGCCGCGGGTTCTGGGCCGCCGGCATCGGCGTGTTCGTGCTGTGGAACCTCTTCACGCTCGTCGGCGCGCTCGCGGGCAACGCCATGGGCGACCCCGCCCGCTGGGGGCTCGACGGCGCCGCGGTCGCCGCGTTCCTCGGGCTGCTCTGGCCCCGGGTCCGCACGAAGGAACCGGCCGCGATCGCCGTCGTCTGCGCCGTGGTGACGCTCATCGCCGTCCCGCTCGTGCCCGCGGGAGTCCCGATCCTCATCGCGGCCGTCGTGGCCGCAGTCCTCGGGCTCGCGGGTCTCGGGCCCGCCACCGAAGGGCTGGAGCCCGACGTCGAGCCGTACCCTTCCGGCCCCGACCGCCCTGCCCGCTCGCCGCGGGGAGACGCATGAACCTGTGGGGGTGGATCCTGCTGGCATGCGCGGTATCGGTCGCCACGAAGTTCGCCGGTTACCTGGTGCCCGCGAAGCTGCTCGACAACCCGCGGATGCTGCGCGTCGCGGGGTCCCTGACCATCGGCCTGCTGGCCGCGCTGACAGCCGTCAATGCGTTCGCGTCGGGTCAGCAGCTCGTGGTCGATGCCCGCGTGGTCGCCCTGGTGGCCGCCGGCGTCGCGCTGTGGCTGCGGGCGCCGTTCCTCGCCGTCGTCGCCGTGGGTGCGCTCGCCGCCGGCCTGGCGAGGCTGCTGGGGGCGGCTTAGGAGCGGCTCAGGCCGTCGGACGCGGCACGAACATGATGAGCGCGACGCCGACCAGGCAGACCGCCGAACCGATCACGTCCCAGCGGTCGGGCCGGAATCCGTCCACGAGGACCCCCCAGGCCAGCGACCCCGCCACGAAGATCCCGCCGTAGGCGGCGAGGATCCGCCCGAAGTGCGCGTCCGGCTGCAGCGTCGCCACGAACCCGTACGCGCCGAGCGCCATGATGCCCAGCCCCGCCCACCACCAGGGCCTCCCCTCGCGGACGGCCTGCCAGATGAGCCACGCCCCGCCGATCTCCGCGACGGCGGCCAGCACGAACAGGAGGGCGATGCGGAGGATCGTCATGGCTCCAGTCTGCCCGAGCGGTGCGCTACGAGGCGTCGACGACGGCGGCCGTCGCCTCCGCGATCGCCGCCTCCTCGTCGGTGGGCACCACGAGGACCGGGAAGGCCGACGCCCCGGTGCTGATGGAGCGTGCCTCCTTGCTGCGTTCGCCGTTCTTCTCCTCGTCGAGTTCGAGGCCGAGGGCGCCGAGCTTCGAGACGACGGCGCTGCGGAAGGTGGCCGAGTTCTCGCCGATACCCGCGGTGAAGACGAGCGCGCGTGCCCCGCCGACCGCCACGTGGTATCCGCCCACGTACTTCGCGAGGCGGTAGGAGGCCACCTCGAGGGCGAGTCCCGCACGCTGGTCGCCGCCGTCCGCGGCCTCGGTCACCGAGCGCATGTCGTTCGTGCCGGCGAGGCCCTTGAGCCCGCTGTTGCGGTTGAGGAGTGTGTCTAGGTCCTGCTCCGAGTAGCCCTCGCGGAGCAGGAACAGGAGGATCGACGGGTCGATGTCGCCCGACCGGGTACCCATGACCAGTCCTTCGAGGGGCGTGAAGCCCATGGACGTGTCGATGCTCTCGCCGTCGCGCACGGCCGTGACCGAGGCGCCGTTGCCGAGGTGCGCGATCACCCCGGTGAAGGTGTCCTCGCCGAGCAGTCCCGCGGCGCCGCGCGCCACGTAGGCGTGCGACGTGCCGTGGAAGCCGTACCGGCGGATACCGAACCGCCGGTAGAGCTCGTCGGGGACCGCGTACCGCCAGGCGTGCTCGGGCAGGGTCCGGTGGAACGCCGTGTCGAACACGGCCACCTGCGGCATGCTCGGCCACTTCTCGGTGATGGCCCGGATGCCGGTGACGGCAGCGGGGTTGTGCAGGGGTGCGAGCGGGTTGAGGCGCTCGATGGCCCGGGTGATCTCGTTGTCGATCAGCATGGGCTCGCTGAAGCGTTCCCCGCCGTGCACCACGCGGTGCCCGACGGCGTCGATCGTGCGGTCTCCGAGCGCCGCCGCGACCTCGCCGTCCACGCGGTCCAGGGCTGCCGCATGGTCGGGTACCTCGGCCTCGCCGATGCGTTCCACCAGCCCCTCCGCCAGGACGTCGTCGCCCTCGCGGACCTGGTACTTGAGCGAGGATGAGCCGGAATTGATGACGAGGATGATCATGGGGTCCTGTCGGGGAGAAGGCGGGAGACGGTCAGGAGGTGGTCAGGAGGTGGTCAGGAGGTGGGCTGTTGGGCCTGGACGGCGGTGATGGCGACCGTATTGACGATGTCCTCGACGGTGCAGCCGCGCGAGAGGTCGTTGACCGGCTTGCGGAGGCCCTGGAGCACGGGTCCGACGGCGACCGCACCGGCCGACTGCTGCACGGCCTTGTAGGTGTTGTTGCCCGTGTTGAGGTCCGGGAAGATGAACACCGTCGCCTGCCCGGCCACCGTCGAGCCGGGGAGTTTGGAGGCCGCGACCGAGGCGTCGACGGCGGCGTCGTACTGGATGGGTCCTTCCACGGCGAGGTCCGGCCGCTGCCGCCGGACGATCTCCGTGGCGCGGCGCACCTCGTCCACGGCACCGCCGGTGCCCGACTCGCCCGTGGAGTAGGAGAGCATGGCGATGCGCGGTTCCACGCCGAACTGGGCCGCGGTCTCCGCCGAGGCCACGGCGATGTCCGCCAGCTGCTCGTCGTCGGGGTCCGGGTTGACGGCGCAGTCCCCGTACACGAGCACGCGGTCCTGGAGGAGCATGAGGAACACGGAGGAGACGATCTTCGCGCCGTCCTTCGTCTTCACGAATTCGAGCGCGGGACGGATGGTGTTGGCCGTGGTGTGGGCGGCCCCCGAGACCATGCCGTCCACCCTCCCGAGCTGCACCATCATGGTCCCGAAGTATGCCCCTTCGAGCATGCGTTCGCCGGCCTGGTCGATGGAGACGTTCTTGTGCGCGCGGAGGCGGGCGTACTCGGCCGCGAACTCGTCGCGCAGCTCGGAGGTGGCCGGATCGATCAGCGTGATCCCGGTGAGGTCGATGCCCTGCCCGGTAGCGAGTTCCCGCACCTTCGCCTCGGGGCCGAGGATCGTGAGGTCGCAGACGTCCCGGCGGTGCAGGATCTCGGCGGCCTTCAGCACGCGGACGTCCTCGCCCTCCGGGAGCACGATGTGCCGGCGCTCGGCCCGTGCCCGCTGGATGAGCTCGTGGAGGAAGCGCAGCGGGGTCATGCTGACGGGGCGGGGGAGTTCGAGGCGCTCGAGCAGTTCGTTCTCGTCCACCTGCCGCGACCAGGCGCCGAGGGCTGCGGCGGCCTTGCGGCGCAGTCCGCTCGCGATCTCCCCCCGCACCTCGCTGACGCGGCGTGCCGCGGTGTAGGTGTCGTCGTCGAGCGCGAAGACGGGGAACGGTGCCTGGGCGAGGAGGGCGAGGATGCTGGGTTCGGGGGCGAGCCCGCCCGTCAGCATCATGCCGGACGGCACGGGGAACTCCGGGGAGAACGACGACGCGAGGGTCGCCACGTGCACATCGGCGCGGTCGCCGGGCACGATCACGAGGGCGCCGTCCTTCAGCAGGTGCAGGAAGTTGCCCACGTTCATGGCGGCCACGCGGATGCTCGTGACGTCGCGTTCGAGGTTGGAGTTGCCCGCGATCTGCCGTGCACCGAGCGCGACGGACACCTCGGCGACGGTGGGCTGCGAGATCTCGGCGAGCTCCGGGATCACGTAGACGGGACGCCCGGACTTCCCGGGCCGCACGTGCTCGCTGATGGCTGCGACGGCGTCGTCCGCCGCACGGTTGACCATCATCGCGAGGAGGGACACCTTGGCGGCGTCGAGTTCACGGCGGGCCACGTCGACGGCGTCGGCGGCCTCGTCCACGGACATGTCCTTGGCGCTGACGACCGCGAGCACCATGGCGCCGAGGTTGTTGGCGAGGCGTGCGTTGAGGTCGAACTCGACCGCGGCGTCGTTGCCCGAGAGGTCCGTGCCCTCCACGATGACGACGTCGCACTCCGCCGCGATCTCGCTGTAGATCGCGACGCAGCGCGCGTCGATCTCGGCGCGGTCGCCGGCCACGAGCAGGGCGCGCGCCTCCGCCCGGGTCAGGCCGCCGCGGGCGCGGCTCGCGGGGAGGTTGAAGGCGCGCTGCATGAGGCCCACCATCGGGTCCTCGGCGGGGTCGCTGCCCTCGACGATGGGCCGGAAGAAGCCCACGCGGTCGGCGTGCCGGTGCAGCATGTCGGCGAGGCCCAGGGAGATCAGGGCCTTGCCGGAGCCGTTGGTCATGGCGCTCACATAGATTCCGCGGGTCATGGGCCCAGTCTTGCAGGCTCCCGGGAGGGCCGCCATAACGGGTGTCACGCTCACCTTCTGCCCGGCCGCGGCGTCGCGACGGCAGCAACGACCACCTGTGGACACCGTGCCCGGTCGTTCCTGCGGTCCCGACGCGGAGGATGCCCCGAGGCATTGACGGTTCCCTGCGTCCGGCGTAACGTACAACCACATGGTTGTAGATAAGTTGCACGAGGACGAGGTGAGCCGCCTGTTCCAGGCGCTCGCCGACGCGACACGGAGGGACATCGTGGCGCGCGTCCTGGTCGCCGATTCTTCGGTATCCCGACTCGCCGAGCAGTACGCCATGAGCTTCGCCGCCGTGCAGAAACACGTGGCAGTGCTCGAGCGGGCATCACTCGTCACCAAGGAGAAGCGCGGACGGGAGCAGATCGTGCGCGGAGAGGTCGACGGCGTGCAGAGGGCCCGCCGCCTGCTCGACGACTACGAGAGGATCTGGCGGCAGCGGGTCGACCGGATCGAGGACATCCTCGCCGAAGACGAGGATCGGAACTAGGAAGGCAGCATCATGGCGGTCATCAGCGCAGACAAGGACACACAGGAGCTCAACTTCCGGATCGTCGCCGAGTTCGACGCCGACGTGAAGCGGGTCTGGCGGATCTGGGAGGATCCCCGCCAGCTCGAGCGGTGGTGGGGCCCGCCCACCTGGCCCGCGACGTTCGACACCTACGACTTCACGGTCGGCGGGCGCGCGGAGTACTACATGACCGGGCCCGACGGCGAGAAGGCGCACGGCTGGTGGGTCATCACCGGCATCGACGCCCCCACGCGCCTCTCGTTCGACGACGGCTTCGCGGACGAGAACCGTGAGCCGATGGACGAGCTCGGCCGGACGCACGCCGTCGTCACGCTCGAGGACCTCGGTGGCCGTACCCGCATGACCCTGGTGACGGGCTTCGAGTCCCTCGAGCAACTCGACCAGATGGTCGGGATGGGCATGGAGGAGGGGCTGAAGGGCGCCCTGGGGCAGGTGGACGCCATCCTCGCCGAGCAGGACGCCGTCGCCTGACGGACACACGAAGGCGCCGCCGTCCCCGAAAGGGACGACGGCGCCTTCGTGCCTGTGCGGTCTACGCCGTCGCGGTCTTCGCCTTGCGGGGCGGCAGGGCGAGCTTGAAGATCTTCGCCCAGGTGGAGCCGACCTGCTTGGGCAGGGGGCCCGTGGTGTAGGGGAGCTTGTAGCGGGTGCAGATCTCGCGGACCCTGACCGCCACCTCGGCGTAGCGGTTGGACGGCAGGTCCGGGAAGCAGTGGTGCTCGATCTGGTGGGACAGGTTGCCTGTGAGGAAGTGCATGAGCTTCGAGCCGGAGATGTTGGCCGAGCCGATCATCTGGCGGACGTACCAGTCACCGCGCGTCTCGCCGTCGACCTCCTCCTCCGTGAACGTGTCCGTCCCGTCGGGGAAGTGGCCGCAGAAGATGACGGCGTGCGCCCAGAAGTTGCGGATGGCGTTGGCGGCAAGGGTGCCGTACAGCGCCTGCTTGCCGGAACCGGTCAGCATCGCGACGGCCGGCGTGGCGGCGTAGTCCTTGGAGAACTGCTTGACCACCTTGACGCCCACCGCCTTGAGGTCGCGGTTCATGGCCTCCTTGGACTTGAGGCCCTCCTTGTACTCGGGGATCTCGAGGTCGTACAGGGCGATGCCCCACTCGAAGACCGGCGCCAGGATGGCGTTGTACAGGGGGTTGCCGAGGTTGAACGGCCTCCACGGCTGGTCGGGGTCCATGCGGAGCAGGTTGTATCCGATGTCCCTGTCCTTGCCGATGACGTTGGTCCAGCGGTGGTGCAGGTCGTTGTGCGTGTGCTGCCAGGAGCGCGCCGGGGTGACGAAGTCCCACTCCCAGGTGGTGGAGTGGATGTCCGGATCGCGCATCCAGTCCCACTGGCCGTGCAGCACGTTGTGCCCGATCTCCATGTTCTCGAGGATCTTGGCGAGGCTCAGCATGGCCGTGCCGGCGAACCAGGCCGGCTTGTACTTGCTGAACAGGAGGGTGCCGCGCCCGGCGAACTCGAGGGAACGCTGCAGCTTGATGACGCGGCGGATGTATGCGGCGTCGGTAGCACCGCGCTTGGCCAGGATGTCGTCGCGGACGGCGTCGAGTTCGCGGCCCAGCTCCTCGACCTGCTCGTCCGTCAGGTGCTTCGCGGCGTCGGGGCGGACCAGGGGGTGGCCCGAGGCCGCGAGGGCGCCGGGGCGGGTCAGGGTGTCGGTCATGGGGACTCCTCTGGTGGGGGATTAAAGGTCGAGGTTCACGGGCCCGGCGGCAGCCGAGACGCAGGTCTGGATGAGTTCGCCGGGGGTGTTGTGCAGTTCACCGGTGCGGAGGTCGCGGACCTGGCCGGCGCGCAGCGGGATCAGGCAGCTGTGACAGATGCCCATCCGGCAACCGCTCGGCATGAGGACACCGGCGTCCTCGCCGATGTCGAGCAGAGGCGTGTCGCCGTCGGCCTCCACCTCCCGGTCGGACTGTTCGAAGGTGACGAGTCCGCCGTCGTGCCCGGCGCCGGCCGTCAGGTCCGTGCTGAACCGCTCGATGGTCAGCGTGCCCGTGCTCGAGGCCTGCCCTTCGGCGCCCGCCGTGACGCCCGGCGCGCTGCGTGCGGTCTCCAGGGCCGCCTCGCGCTCCCACAACTCCTCGGCGGCATTGAGGAAGCCCTCCGGCCCGCAGGCGTAGGCTGCCCGTGAGCGCCAGTCCGGGCAGAGGTCCGCGATGGTCTTCGCGGTGAACTCGAGCCTGCCGCGGACGCCCGTGAACCAGTGGCGGACCGTCAGGTTGGGGAACTGGTCGGCGAGCTCGTCCAGTTCCTCGCGGAACAGGCTCTTCTCGGGTGTGCTGTTGGAGTTGATGAGCACCACGTCGGCGTCCGGCCTGCGGGGGACGAGCGTGCGGATCATCGACATGACCGGGGTGATCCCGCTTCCCGCCGTGAGCATGAGCAGTGACCGCGGGTGTTCGGGCAGCACGAAGTCGCCCTGCGGTGTGGCCAGGAAGAGGACGTCGCCCGGCTTCGTGTCCCGCACCAGCACGTGGGACACCGATCCGGCGTCCTTCACCGTGATGGCGGGATCATGCCCGGCCGCGTTGCTCAGCGAGTAGGAGCGCCACTGGCGCACGCCGTTGAGCTCCACGCCGATGCGCGCCCACTGGCCGGCTTCGTGTGCGTGCCAACCGTGGCCGGGGCGGAAGTAGATGGTGGCCGAGTCCTCCGTCTCGTGCACCACGCGCGTGACGATGCCGCGGAGCTGCCGAGAGGAGTACACCGGATTGAACAGCGCGAGGAAGTCTTCCGGCGTGAGGGGGGTGATGAGCGCGGAAGCTGCACGCGCCAGCTTGGTGAGCCGGATCATTGTATCTACGATATAGCCTCTCCCGCTAGAAATCTTCTCTCTCGGCATACAGTTGGAGGAGAAGAACTATCGTGGCGAAATAGATGGGGTGCTCGAGTGGATCGTGACAAGGTATCCGTGACTCCACCGGAGCCACCGTGGCTGGCCCTTCCGCCGGAGGTGAGCGACCGCCTGAGGCCCCTCACCGCCGATCTGGTCGAGGCGATCATCCAGGCCGTCCCCCAGCTGGTCCCGGCCTATGCCCGGCCGATCGAGGGCGGCTTCGGCCGCGGACTGCGCCTCGGCGTGGCCGTGGCCCTGGACCGGTTCCTCGAATTGCCGGGCACGAGGCTGCCCGCCCTGTCCGACCAGAGCCGCCAACTCGTGGCGGGCCTCGGCCGCGGCGAATTCCAGCACGGACGCAGTATGGATTCGTTGCTCGGCGCCTACCGGATGGGGGCACGCGTGACCTTCCGTGAGATGTCGCGACGCTCCATGGAGGAGGGCCTCGGCTCCGCCGTCGTGGTGGACCTCGGCGAATCGATCATGGCGTACATCGACGAGCTCTCCGCCGTGAGCGCCCAGGCCTATGCGTTCGAGCAGTCCGAACGCGCGGGTGCCGTCGACCGGCGGCGCGCCGAACTGCTCGAACTGCTGCTGCTCGGCCAGGCGGACGAGACGGCGCTGCGCCAGGCGGCATCGCTCGCCGACTGGGCCGTGCCCGCGCAGCTCGCCGTCGTGACGCTTCCGCTGGAGCGGGCCCAGGGGCTCCGGCAGCGGCTCGCGCCCGGGGCGATCGTCGTCGAACGGGAGACCGACGCCGTCGCACTGGTGCCCGAGCGGGGGCCGGCGTCGCGTGCTGAACTGCACCGGGTCCTCGCCGGCAGGAGCGCGGCGATCGGTCCTGCAGGCACTCTCGACCAGGTCGCGGAGTCGCTGCGCCTGGCGGTCCTGGCGGCGTCCATGGTGCCGCCGCGCGAGGGTGACGACGATCCGCCGGTCTGGGCGGACGAGCACCTGACGGAGGTGGTCCTGGCCGCCGAGCCCTCGGCCGTCGAAGAACTGGCCCGGCGGCGGCTCGCACCGCTGGCAGGGCTGCCGGACGGCCAGCGGAAGAAGCTCGAGGAGACCCTGCTGGCCTGGCTGCGGCACTGGGGCCAGCGGGCGCCCATCGCCGAGGAGCTCGGCATCCATCCGCAGACCGTCGGCTACCGCGTGCTGCAGTTGCGCGAGTTGTTCGGCGACGCCCTGAAGGATCCGAAGGTGCGCTTCGAGCTGGAGATCGCGCTGCGCAGCCACCGGCGGGCTGCCGCCTAGGTCCCGCTGTACGTGGCCGCGGTCCAGAGGTGGAACAGCGCGTAGGCGCGGTAGGGGCGCCAGGCCTCCGACAGCCGCTCGGCGTCCCGGATGGTCGGGCCGCCCATGGCGCGGCGTGCCACGAGATCGCCGGGTGTGAACGCGTCGGGGTCCCGCAGGACACGCACGGCCAGGTAGTCGGCGGACCACGGGCCGATCCCCGGGATGGCGAGCAGGTCCTTCCGCAGCATCGCGTGGTCACCCGCAGGGTCGAGCGTCAGGCCGCGGGCGACGGCGCGCGCCACGTGCTGCACCGTCGCGGCCCGCGTCCGGGTCACGCCGACGGCGGCCCGCAACTCCTCGTGCGGAGCTGCGGCGATGGCCTGCGGTGTGGGGAACAATGTGAGGCCGGCGTCGGTCGGCGTCCCGTAGGCGGCGACGAGCCGTCCGCCGAACGTGCCGCCCGCGGCCACCGACACCTGCTGCCCGAGGACCGTCATGATCGCGGCCTCGAAGGCCTCCGGATAACCGACCGCACGGAGGCCCGGGCGGCGGCGGACGAGCGGGCCGAGGAGGGGGTCGCCGTCGAACGCGCGGGCGACGGCGGCGACGTCCGTGTCGAGGTCCAGCCACGTCCGCGTGGTGCGCACGAGGTACGCGAACTCACCGTCGTCGTCCGTGTCCGCGGTGAGCTCGACGTCGTCGGACCGGACGGTGACGGTGACGCGGCGCGGGCCTCCAGGCGTCGGAAGCAGGCGCGTGTGCGTGCGGCCGGACACACCCGAGCCGGCGATCTCGCAGCCGGGGATGGCATGGTTCGCGAGGATCGCCGCCAGCGGACCGGGCTCGAGCGCGCCGTTCGGGGTGAGGACCGCGGTGCGGCTCACGGGAGGATGGCGTCCACGTAGCCGCCGTCCACGCGGACCGCCGCGCCGGTGGTGGCCGAGGCGAGCGGGGAGGCGAGGTAGGTGACCATGTTCGCGATCTCGCGCGGCTCGATCAGGCGCTGCAGCAGTGACTGTGGTCTGTGGTCCTTCATGAACTGCCGTTGCGCGTCCTCCCACTCGAGGTCCTTGTCCACGAGCTGGTAGACGAAGTCCTCGACCCCGCCGGTGTGGGTGGGGCCCGCGATGATCGAGTTCACCGTCACGCCCGTGCCGCCGGCCTCCTTCGCGAATCCGCGCGAGACCCCCAGCAGTGCCGTCTTGGACACGCCGTAGTGGATCATCTCGGCGGGGATGGCGACCGCGGAATCGCTCGCGATGTACTGGACGCGGCCCCAGCCGGTATCGATCATGCCGGGCAGGTAGGAGCGGGTGAGGCGGATGGCAGTGAGGACGTTGACCTCGAAGTAGCGGCGCCACTCGGCGTCGTCGATCTCCAGCGCCGGCTGCGCACCGAAGATCCCGAGGTTGTTGATGAGGATGTCCACGGCGGGCAGGATGCCGAGCGCCGTGGCGACGCCGTGGTCCGCGGTGACGTCGGCCGCGACGGCCACGAGGTCGGCGTCGGGCACGTCCTGGCGGATGGTCTCCATGGCACGGACGACCCCGCGGTTGCTGCGGCCGTTCACCCCCACGCGGGCACCCGCGGACGCGAGACCCGCCGCGATGGCCATCCCGATGCCCTGCGTGGACCCGGTGACGAGCGCCGTCCTGCCGCTGAGGTCGATTGCCAATGCCATGGAAGCTCCTGGGCCGTCGGGGGAGGGGATCGGAACCAACCCTACGACGGCGGCGCCCGGCCGGTGCGTGTAGCACGCGCGGCCCCGGTCCGTCACATCGGGGCGCGGATCGGCGGGCGAGCGGGGCGTGGAGAAAAGTTCCAGTTCCAGCCGGTATATTGCTCCCGGTATATGGAATACTTCCGCCTCCCCCGAGGTTGAGAGTGGCATCTGGGCGTATTCCCGCCCACAGAAGGAGATCTACCCCCATGGCAACCGACTACGACGAACCACGCGTCCGTCCGGAAGACCAGCCAGCCAACGAGTCCCTCGAGGCTATCCAGGCACAGCGCAGCGCGACCACGCAGACCGCGTTGATCGATGTCGAGGACGGCGAGACCGCCGAAGGGATCGACCTCCCCGGGGCCGACCTCTCCCACGAGGAACTCCTCATCCAGGTCATCCCGCAGCAGGAGGACGAGTTCACCTGCATGTCCTGCTTCCTGGTCCACCACCGCAGCCAGCTTGCGCGCGAGAAGAACGGCGACAAGTACTGCACCGAGTGCGAGGGCTGACACGACGTCCGGACCGCTCTACGAAAAGCCCCTGGCCCTTCGGCCAGGGGCTTTCTTCGTCAGGCGGCCGGCGTGCGCAGCCCCGGCTGATCCGCACCGACCAGACGTGCGCGATCGGGTGCTCGTGGTGGGCGTGGTTCCGCGCGTGCCGCCCAGTACGGTGGAGGGATGGAGTCCTCACACGTCATCGTCCTGCCCGGAGGCGGCTACGGCATGCTGTCCGACACCGAGAGCGAGGTCATCGCTGAGCGACTGCGCTCGCTCGGCCTCTCGGCCGGTGTCTTCTACTACCCGGTGCAGACCCGGCACCCCGGCCCGCTCGACGCCGTCCGTGAGGAGATCCGCCGCGTCCGCGCCGCCGGCGTCGAGCGGCTGGCCCTCCTCGGGTTCTCCGCGGGCGGGCACCTCGCCGGTCACGCGGCGCTGACGGCGTCGGCGGACGCCGTGGAGGGCGTCGACGCCGCCGTCCTCTGCTACCCCGTGGTGTCGATGGAGCTCGCGACGCACCGCGGCTCGCAGGACGAACTGCTCGGGCCCGGCGCCGGCGGGGAGCTCCGCGCCGCCACCTCCCTGGACCGCCTCGTGACGGCCGACGCCCCGCCGTTCTTCATCTGGCACACCGCCGAGGACGACGCCGTGCCCGTGGAGCACACGTACCTGCTGGGGCAGGCGCTCGCCGCGCACTTCGTCCCGCACGCCCTGCACGTGTTCGCCGAGGGCGAGCACGGCCTCGGGCTGGCCGAGGGCGCCGGCGCCGCCCAGCAGTGGACCCGGCTCGCCGCCGACTGGCTCACGGCCCAGGGCTGGTGACCGGCCCGGTCCTTCCCGGGGGTGGGGCCGCGTGATCCTGCAGACCCTCGTGGTGCTCGGCCCGGTCATCGGGCTGATCGCGCTCGGCTACGCCCTCCGGGCGCGCAGGTTCCTGGCGCCGGCCTTCTGGCCGCCCGCGGAGAGGCTCTGCTACTTCGTCCTGCTGCCCGCGCTGTTCATCAGCGGCACCGCGACGGCGGATCTCGCGGGTCTGCCGATCGCCCTGATGGCGCCGATCCTCGCCGGGCCGGTCGTCGTGACGGCGCTCGGGCTCGTGGTCGCGCAGCGATGGCTGGACCTCGACGGGCCCGCGTTCACCTCCGTGCTGCAGGGCAGCATCCGGTTCAACAACTACCTCGGCCTCTCGATCGCCCTCGCGCTCTTCGGACCCGGCGGCGTCGCGCTCGCCGCCATCGCGAACACCGTCCTCGTGCCGCTCGTCAACGTCCTGTGCACGCTCGGATTCGCGCGCTACGGGGCGGAGCGGCTGACGCTCGCCGGCACGGTCCGGAGCATCGCCACCAACCCGCTGATCGTCGGCTGCGTCGTCGGGATCCTGCTGAACGTGTCGGGTGTCGGACTGCCGCCGGGCGTCGCCGAGTTCGTGCGGGCGCTCGGCAGCGCGTCGCTGCCGCTGGGGCTTCTCTGCGTGGGCGCGGCCCTGGACCTTCGGAGTATCGGCCGGAACCCGGGCGCCGTCGTCCTGGCCACCGCGGTGAAGTTCGCGGTGCTGCCCGGTCTCGGTATCGCCGGGTGCCTGTTGCTGGGCCTCACGGGGGAGCCGGCCGCCACGGTGATCCTGTTCCTGTCCCTGCCCACGGCGTCCTCGGCGTACGTCATGGCGCGGGCCCTCGGCGGGGACGCGCAGCTCATGGCCTCGACCATCACGCTGCAGACCATCGCCGGGGTGCTCTACCTCCCGGTGGTGTTCTTCGTCATCCGTGCGCTCACCGGCTGAGCGCGCGTCCGCCGAACTGTTCCTCAAGCTCGTGCAGGTCGAGGTCGCAGCCCTTGTCGGATCCCCGGAACGTGCGTCGGTATGCGGCCGGACTGACGCCGAGGGCCTTCTGGAAGTGGTGGCGCAGCAGCACCGCCTGCCCGAACCCTGCCGCACGGGCGACGGCATCCACGGTCAGCCGCGTCTCCTCCAGCAGCGACTGCGCACGCAGCAGGCGCTGCCCGGTGAGCCAGGCGGCCGGTGTGGTGCCCGTCTCCGAGCGGAACCGCCGGGCGAAGGTGCGTTCGCTCATGTGCAGGCGCCGGGCGAGGGTCGCCACGGTGATGTCCTGATCCAGGTGATCGGCGAGCCACACCAGCAGTTCCTCCATCGACGCACCGCACTCGGTGGGGATGGGCCGCTCGATGAACTGTGCCTGACCGCCGTCCCGGTGCGGGGGCACCACCATGCCGCGGGCGATCGCCGTCGCGGCCTTCGGCCCGAATGCCTGGCGGACGAGGTGCAGGCTCGCGTCGATCCCGGCGGCCGTACCGGCACTCGTGAGGATGTTGCCGTCCTCCACGTAGAGCACGTTCTCGTCCACGCGGATCTTCGGGTAGGTGTCGGCGAGGGCGCTCGTGTACCGCCAGTGCGTCGTCGCGGAGCGGCCGTCCAGCAGCCCGGCCTCCGCGAGCGCGAAGGCGCCCGAGCAGACCGAGAAGATCCGCGCGCCCCGGCGGTCCGCGGCCTGCAGGGCCTCCAGGACGGCGGCGGGGACGTCGGTCCCGGCCGAGAAGGGCGCCATGATCACGAGGTCCGCGTCGTCGACTCCGGAGAGATCCTCGTCGACCTGCAGGGACACGCCCGAGGACGTCCGCACCATGCCGGGGGCGGGCGTGCAGATGCGGAGGCCGAAGGCGGGCAGGCCGACGCCGAGCGCCGAGCGGTCGACGCCGAACACCTCGCAGACCACCCCGAACTCGAACAGGGCGAGGTCCGGCAGGACGATGACGGCGACCGTGGAGAACATGCAAGCAGTATGGCAGTTTCTGAGCGTTGCGGGTCGTTCCTGCCACTCTTTTTTACGGCCCAGGAGGATCAGGATCGGTGCATGAATCTTCTCCTGATCCTCCTGGCCATCGTCCTCACGACCCTCCTGGTGCGGTACCTGCTGCGGATCATCCGCACCGACGCGCCGTCGGACCAGCCGGCGTCGCACGCCGACTGGAACGTCGACTCCCTGCCCAGTTCCGCCTACGCCCTGCGGCACGACGCCTAGGGCGACCGTTCGGGTGCCCGTTCAGGCGCCCGCGTCACGCCGGGCCGCCTGGAGCCGGTCGCTCGATACGTGCGCTCAGTGCTGGCCCTTGGCGTGCTCCTCGCGCACGGAGGCCCGCGTCTCGGCGTACAGGAGGCTCTCCACCGCCACGAGTACCGCGGCGATCGCGGCCGCGAGCGCGAGGGCCGCCAGCGGTGCGAGGGGCGCGGCCACGGGGATCAGCAGGATCAGCACCGCCGCCCCGCCGAGCCGCCACTTCTTCCAGTACCCGCCGATGCGGCGCCAGAAAGCGGAACTGCCGAGCAGGAACAGGGCGGCACCGCCGAAGAGCGCGAAGGAACCGAGCACACCGAAATCCTTCGTCTTGTCGATGTACGCCAGGACGTCCTCCACGCCGAACGCCGACAGGATGATCCCGGCGACCAGGGGCAGGTGCAGGTACGTGTAGCCGTCCACCGCGGCCGAGGTGCGTGCGTTGCCCTGCAGGGCTGCGAAGCGGTGCTCGGCGGCAATCGCGGTCACATCGAAGTGGAGCCACCACAGACACACCGACAGGGCGATCCCGAACAGCGCGCCGAGGAGGATCGGGATGCTCACGGGCTCCTGTGAGGCGCCCACCCCGATGGCGACGATCGATTCCCCGAGCGCCAGGATGATCACGAGGCCGTGGCGCTCGGTCCAGTGTGCCGCGGAGAGCACGCGCCAGTCGCCGCCCGAGGAGGTGAGGTAGGTCAGCGTGATGTCGAGGGCGAGTCCGGCGAGCCAGAACCAGGTCTGCGACGGCCCGCCGATGACCGCGCCGGCGGTGATGAGTGCAGAGCCCGAGAACATCGCCACGGAGGTCCTGATCACCTGCCGCTGGAGCGGTTTGTCGTCGACCGACGCGTACAGGTAGAGCAGGAGGTGCAGCAGGCGCACCACGAAGTACGCGAGGGCGAGGACGAGCGGCCCGCTGAGGCCGCCCTCGAGGTCGGTGAATGCCTCGGGGATGGCGAGGGACGCGATGAACATCGCCACCATGACGGCGGACAGGCCGAGGCGCATGATGCCCTCGTCCACGTGCGTCTGGTTGCCGAGCCAGGCGTAGGACACCCAGGACCACCAGAGCAGGCCCAGGACGATCATGCCCTGCAGCACACCGGTGAAGGAGTGCTCGTGGGCCATGAAACCGGTGACCTGCGTGAACGCGAACACGAAGACGAGGTCGAAGAAGAGCTCGAAGGTGGTGACGCGGTGCGATTCGTCCGAGACGCGCGCCGCCCGAAGGGGTCTCCGCGGGAGATGCATGCAGCCAGAATAGGACCGGTACGGCCGATCGCCGAGGGCTCCCGGTAGATGAAGTCGACACCCGAGTAGTAAGCATGCTTGCTATCGCCTCGGGTGGGACCTACGGTGAACGAAAGCAACCTCTTCGAAAGGGACGTCATGATCACGCTTGACCAGATGAAGGACGCCATGAACGCCGGCGCCAACGTGCTGAGCGAGGACGGGGCGGTTCTCGGCCCCATGGGCCAGCTCTACGTCGACGACGCCACGGGGGAGCCCAGCTGGGTCACCGTGGCCACGCACGCCATGGGCAACCCCGAGTCCTTCGCACCGTTGCGAGGGGCGACGCTGACGGGCCGCGACGTCCGCCTGCCCTACACGCATGCCAAGGTGTACGACTCCCCGAAGATGTCCCTGGATGGCCACCTCAGCCCCGAGGAGGAGCAGCACCTGCTGCGGTACTACGGCCTCATGGCCGAGAAGGACGACGCCGCCGACCCGACGGCCGCGGGTGTGGCGGACACGTCCGACACCTCCGACACCTCCGAGACCTCCCGCGCCGGCCGCGCCCGCACGCAGGTCTCCCGCCCCGAGGGCGACTACTCCATGACGCGGTCCGAGGAGCAGCTGCGCGTGGGCACGGAGATCCGCGAGACCGAGCGCGTCCGCCTCGTGAAGCGCGTGGTCACCGAGGACGTCACCATGACGGTGCAGATCCGCCGCGAGGAGCTCGTCGTCGAGCGCGTGCCCGTCAAGGACGGCGTGCCGTTCTACGACGACGGCCAGAACTCCTACACGGAGGCCGAGCGCGAGCGCCTGTACTCCGCCGTCGAGACGGCCTTCAACGGCGACACCGTCGAGGTGGTCCTCTACGAGGAGAAGCCCCGCGTGGAGGTGGACGTGGTGCCGATCGAGCGCGTGCGCGTACGCCGCGAGGCCCGCACCCACGACGAGGTCGTCAGCGGCCAGGTGCGCAAGGAAGTCATCGATACGGAGCGCGTCGAGCTGTAGGCGTCCCGGCCGGGCTTCGGCCCGACCTCGAGAACAGGAGTGACCGTCCCACCGCAGGTGGGGCGGTCGCTCCTGTCCTTCCTCCGTCGGGCCCTAGTGCTCGCGGGCGGAAAGGATGCAGAACTCGTTGCCGTCCGGGTCCGCCAGCACCTCCCAGCTGACGTCGGGCCCCTGCCCGACGTCGACGCGGCGTGCGCCGAGGGCGACGAGGCGCTCGATCTCGGCGGCGCGGTCGTCCGTGCTGTGCGGTGCGAAGTCCAGGTGAAGACGGTTCTTCCCCTGCTTCTCGTGATCCACAGCGACGAACACGAGGCCCGGCGGGACCTGCTCGAAGGAGAGTCTCGGCTCCAGCTCGCGGGCCCACGGCGGCACGACGGCGGCCTCTTCGTCGTCCTCGAAGATCACCTCCCAGCCCAGGGAGTCGGACCACCAGTGCGCGAGGGCGCGATGGTCGGAGGATTCGATGACGGTGGAGTACCAGCGGAGAGTCATGTGTCGATTGTGCCGCGGCCACGGTCCGCGCGCAGCGGGCCGCAGGACAGCTTCCGTCCGCGGTCCCGGCCGCCCATCAGCGGCTGAGGCGGCTCCGGAACAGCAGGTGGATGAAGTAGGGCGCTCCGAGCAGCGCGGTCAGGAGTCCCGCCGGCAGCTGGGCCGGGGCGATCGCAGTCCGGCCGATGAGGTCCCCGAGGCAGACGAGGATCGCGCCGAGCAGCATCGCCGTCGGGATGATCAGCCGGTGCGAGGCGCCCACGAGGGCCCGGGCCGCGTGCGGTGCCACGAGGCCCACGAAGCCGATCACCCCGATCCCGGCCACCGACGACGCCGTCAGCAGCACCGCCGCGGCCAGCAGGAGCACGCGTGCCTGCGGCACCCGCAGGCCGAGCAGGCGCGGGGTGTCCTCATCGAGGGCCAGCAGATCCTGTGTGCGGTGGTGGGACGCGGCGATGGGCAGGGCGATGAGCAGGGACACGGCCATGGGCACGAGGTGCTGCACCGACCGCCCGTAGGTGGAGCCGGACAGCCAGGTGAGCGCCTTCGCCTCGTTCCACGGGTCGGTGAGCACGATCAGCAGCGTGATCACGGCCGTCGCTGCCGCGGAGACACCGATGCCGATGAGCACCAGGCGGTCGGTCTGCATGCCGCCGCGGAAGGACAGCCCGAACACGATCAGGGCGACGACGGCGGCACCGATGCCGGCTGCCGCACTGATGGTCCAGAAGCCGGCCAGCGGCACGAGGGTGATCACGAGGATCGCGCCCACGCCGGCTCCGCCCGAGACGCCGATGATCGCCGGCTCGGCGAGGGGATTGCGGGTCACAGCCTGGATGGCGGTTCCGGCCAGGGCGAGGGAGGCGCCCGCGAGCAGCGCCGCCCCTACGCGCGGAGCCCGGGTGTCCATCACGCTGGACACCACCGGTCCGGCCTGGCCGGAGACCCAGTTGGCGATGTCGCCCAGGAGGAGCTTCGCGTCTCCGAGCAGGAATCCGGCGATCGTCACCGCGACGAGCAGCACGGTGAGCACCACGAGGACCGCCGCGCTGCGGGCCCCGACGGTGTGCAGGGAGACGGTCCGCGCCTCCCGCGTGGGTCCGTCGGAGCGCATGCGGTGTGCGAGGGCCACGAGGAACACGGCGCCGAAGACGGTGGTCACCACGCCGGTGGGCACTTCCACGGCGCTCTCGGCCCCCACCACGGCACGCAGCAGCACGTCGGCGCCGAGCACGAGGAACACACCCGTCAGCGCCGAGGCGGGGATCAGGGCGATGTGCCGGTGCAGGCCGGGGACACGCGGTGCCGCGAGACGCACGAGGGCGGGCGCCGCGAGGCCCACGAAGCCGATCGGTCCGGCGACGGTCACGGCTGCGGCGGAGAGCAGCACGGCGAGGACGATCGCGAGGACCTGGGTGCCGCGCACGTTGATGCCGAGCACGCGGGCCTGGTCGTCGCCGAGCGTCAGCAGGTCCAGGGAGCGCGACCTGAGGAGCAGCACGAGCAGGGCCGCGCCGGCCAGGGGTGCGAGCAGCGCGAACTTCTCGAGCCCGCTCTGCCCGAGGGAGCCCGAGCCCCAGGCGAAGAGGCCGCGCGTCTCCTGGGCGAACAGCAGCAGGAGGGTGCTGGTCAGGGCGTGGAAGGCGAGGGCGATGGCCGACCCCGCGAGGACCAGGCGCACGCTCGACGACTGTCCGGCGCCCGAGAGTGCGAGGACGAGTGCCGCGGCGCCGAGCCCGCCGAGGAACGCCACGCCCACCGATCCGAGCAGGGGCACCTGCAGGCCGAGGGCCGCGACGGCGACCACGGTGAGGTGGGCGCCGGCGTTGACCGCGAGGGTGTCTGGGGAGGCGAGGGCGTTGCGCGCGACGGACTGCATGACGGCGCCGGCCGCCCCGAGCGCGGCCCCCACGAGCAGGCCGGCCGCCAGGCGGGGGATGCGGCTGGCGGCGACGACGGCACCTGTCGTGGTGCCGTCGTCGTTCCCGCTGAGCAGGGCGAGGATGTCGGCGGGACCGACGCTCGAGGTGCCCTGCGTGATGTGCGCGAGGGCGAGAATCAGGGTGGCGGCGGCGAGGAGACCGCCGGCAACGGCCAGGCGCATGCCGGGGCGCGGGGTGCCGGCCCGGGCCGGAGGCGGAGCGGGCCTGGTCAGCGTTGCCGGCGGCACGGCACTACTTCGCGGCCTGGGCGGTGGCGGCGTCGACCGCCGCGTCGACGAACTGTCCCATGGAGCTGGGTCCGCCGAAGGTCCACAGGGCGTCCGGGAAGCGCGTCACGCGGCCGGCTTCGACGAACGGGAGGCCTGTCCACACGGCGTTGTCCTTCAGCTGCTCCTGGTAGGGGTCACCGAAGGCGTCGTTGGCGATGTACCAGAAGTCGGTGTCCTCGGGCAGGGCGGTGAGGCCTTCGACGTCGGTCTGGGCGAGGCCGTAGGCGGGGTCGCCCTCCACGGTCCAGGCGCTGGCCAGGCCGAGCCGGGCGAAGACGCTGCCGACGAGCGAGGCTTCGGTGAAGGGGCGGATCGAGACGCTGCCGGCGTCGACGTATGCGTCGGAGAAGGCCACGGGCGTGCCTGCGCCGCCGGCCTCCTCGATGGCTGTTCTGCCTTCGGTGATCTTCGCCTCGAGCCCGGACTTCAGCTCGGCGGCCTGGTCCTCGGTGCCGGTGACCGTGGCGATCAGCTCGAGGTTCTCGAACATCTGGCCGATGTTGTCGGTGGCGTCGCCGCCGGGGACGACGACGACGGGCACGGTCCTCTCGATCTGCTCGATGGCGCCCTCGGCGAGCTGGTCGGTGACGATGACGACGTCGGGGGTGAGGGACACGAGGGTGTCGATGCTGGGCTCGCCGCGCACTCCGACGTCCGTGATGGATCCGTCGAGCGGCTCGGCGCTGACCCACTGGGCGTAGCCCTCCACGTCCGCAGCCCCGACCGGCATGACGCCGAGCGAGACGAGGTTCTCGACGGCGTTCCACTCCGTGGCGACGACGCGCTCGGCGGGGCCGTCCAGCGTGATCTCCTTGCCACGGGCGTCCGTGACGGTGATGCTCTCGCCGGTGGCGGCCTCGGTGGGCGTGCTGCCGCCGGCCTCCTCCGTGGTGCCGCACGCGGTCAGGGAGAGCAGGGCGACCGCTGCGAGGGCAGCGAGGATCTTCGGTTGTGTCATCGTGTTCATTTCTCTTCGGAGCGCGGGGTGCGCGAGGGGGATCAGGAGGCGGCGGGCGCGCGCGACATCAGAGGGGCCGCGTTGTGGCGCCCGACGGCGCGGGTGGTGACGGCGCCGCCCGAGACGGTGACGTCGACGCGCACGCCGTAGGCGCGGGACAGGTTCTCGGCGGTGAGGACGTCCACGGCCGCGCCCTGGGCCAGAACGGCGCCGTTCTCGAGCAGCACCACGTGGTCGGCGATGGCAGCGGCCTGGTCGAGGTCGTGCAGGACGACACCGACGGCCACGCCGTGGTCGGTGGCGAGGTCGCGGACGACGTCGAGGATCTCCACCTGATAGCGCAGGTCGAGATAGGTGGTGGGCTCATCGAGGAGCAGCACGCCGGTGTCCTGGGCGAGGCAGCTGGCCAGCCAGACGCGCTGGATCTGCCCGCCCGAGAGCGCCGCGACGGGGCGGTCGGCGAATTCGGCGGTGCGGGTGAGCTCGAGGGCCCTGTCCACCGCGGCGGTGCCCTGGGCGTCCTGCCCGGTCCAGCGGCTGCGGTGGGGGTGGCGGCCGAAGCCGACGACCTCGCGGACGGTCAGGCCGCCGGGCACAGGGCGGCTCTGGGCCAGCAGGGTGATGGTGCGGGCGAACTCGCGGGGGGAGAGCGCGAGGACGTCGGCACCGTCGTCGAGCATCACCGTTCCGGAGTCCGGGGCGTGCAGTCGCGCGATGGTGCGGAGCAGCGTGGACTTGCCGCTGCCGTTGGGGCCGATGAGGGCTGTGACCGTGCCCGGCGTGAGCCTGAAGGAGACGGACCCGACCACCTGTCGGCTGCCGTAGGAGACGCCGAGGTCCGCGACGGAGAGGGCTGGCGCGGGGGCGGGTTGCAGGGACACGCTCTTAGGTTAGGTTCTCCTTACCAGCAGTGCAAGAAATAACGTCATGTCCACGTGTCCTAATTCGACGACACGCTGCGGACGCGAAGAAGGCCCCGGGCGCGAACCAGGGGCCTTCTTCGGGTGCTGCCCGCCGAAGTGCGGCGGGATTCCTGCCGGAGTTCCGGCGGAAGGGTTATGCGTGTGTGGTCTTGCGGGTGGTGTTGCGGGTCAGCAGCAGCGCCAGGGCGATCATGCCGACGCCCAGGAGGAAGTGCAGCCAGTTGTCCGCACCGTTGAGGGGCACGAAGTTGGCTGCGGAGTCCTCGCCGATGACCAGGCCGTAGACCCAGAGGACGAGGTAGATGATGCCGCCGTACAGGAGGTAGGAGCGGGCGCCGCTGATGGTGCGGGCCATGGCGATGCCGGCTGCACCGAAGAGCAGGTGGACGATGTTGTGCAGGATCGAGACCTGGAACAGGCCGAGGAGCTTCGCTTCCGACTCGTGGCCGGCGAACATCATCGTGTCGTAGTCGGAGGTGATGCCGGGGATGAAGCCGAGGATCCCGACGAGCAGGAAGACCGCGCCGACGGCGAGGGCTGCTTTCTGGACATTGGTGCGTGCGCCCGCGTGGGGCGTGTTGGCGGTGGTCATGGATGTTCCCCTTCAGGTGTGCGGTGCATCGGCGCGCCGAGAATCGTCGGCTGCCGACGGTGGCGCGGGTAGTCCGCTGAGTATGGTGAGACCTGCCGGGACGATGGGGCGGCTTCTGGTGAAGCATCGCCTGCGCATTGCGCCCGGCATCGTAAGCCTACTGTGTATCGGCCGTCGGGGGGCGGTGATGCGAAAGGATTTCCGACCGTGTCGCCAGGGGGCGCTCCGGATGCTACCGACGGCGCTACTCGTGCCCCGTTCGGGTACCGCCGGCCCTACCCATGCCGCGGCGTCGTCCCTAGGGTGGGAGCACCGCCGGGCATCGACCCGCGGACCACATCGAGGGAGGCAGATCATGGCACGTCAGACCGACACGACTGAGGGATTCACCGAGCAGGAGCGCGCGGCCATGAAGGAGCGGTCGGCGGAGATGCGTGCCGAGGCGAAGCGCGGCAAGAGCCGGGCCGCGGGGGAGAAGGCGATCCAGGAAAAGATCGCCGAGATGCCACAGCCCGACCGCGAGATCGCGGAGAACTACCATGCACTGGTTTCCGCCGTCGCCCCGGACCTCGAGCCCAAGACCTGGTACGGCATGCCGGCCTATGCGCGCGACGGAAAGGTGGTGACGTTCTTCCAGGCTGCGGCGAAGTTCGACTCGCACTACTCGACGACCGGCTTCAACGACGCCGCGAACCTGGACGACGGCGTGTTCTGGCCCAATGCCTTCTCCATCACCGCGTGGAACGGCGCGGTGGAGGAGGAGTTGCGCCGCCTGGTGGCGAAGGCGGTCAGCTGAGCATCCCGGCGGCGACGGTATGGTCGATCAGCAGAAGCTCTGGGACGACGAGGTGGCCCGGCAGTACGACACGCCAGGCGAAGGCATGTTCGCTCCACAGGTCCTCGGCCCCACGGTTCGGGTGCTGGCGGACCTAGCTGCCGGAGGGCGGGCGGTGGAGTTCGCCGTGGGCACGGGCCGCGTGGCCATCCCTCTCGCCGATGCGGGGGTCGACGTCGCCGGGATCGAGGTGTCCCGCGCGATGATCGCGCGCCTTCGGGAGAAGACGGGCGAGGAGCGCATCCCGGTGGTCCGTGGCGACATGACGGAGGCGACGGCGGGGACAGGGTTCTCGCTCGCGTTCCTCGTTTTCAACACCATCGCCAATCTCCTGACGCAGGACGAACAAGTGCGCTGCTTCGAGAACGCGGCCCGCCACCTTGCGCCCGGCGGGTGCTTCGTCGTCGAACTCTGGGTGCCGCAGCTGCGCTCGTTGCCACCCGGGCATGCCGGGACCGTGGAGGTGGGCGAACCGGGGTACCTCCTGGTGGACACCTACGACATGCTGCACCAGCACGTCGTCTCGCATCACGTGCGGTTCGACCCGAAGGTGACCGGTTCGCGGGACGCGCACCTCGGCCGCACCCCGCACCGATACATCTGGCCCGCCGAGCTCGACCTCATGGCGAGGATCGCCGGATTCCGCCTCGAGTCGCGGTGGGCGGACTGGGACCGGAGCGGTTTCACCGCGGAGTCGGGCAGTCACGTGTCCGTGTACCGGCTGGGCGACGGCGCGGCGTAACACCCGAGAGCGCTCCTCGGATGCAGAACACGGAGGCCGCGCTATACTAAGCAGGCTGATGAATTGTTTCAGTTGTTACTCGCATCGCTAGACGCAGTCCGTCCTAACCGAAGGAGACTCCATGAGCACGAAGGTCGAGAAGAGCATCCTGGTCAACGTCCCGATCAGCATCGCGTACAACCAGTGGACCCAGTTCGAAGAATTCCCGCACTTCATGGGTGGGGTCAAGTCCGTCACGCAGCTCGATGACGAGCGCCTGAACTGGATCGTGGAGATAGGCGGCGTCCGTCGCCAGTGGGACGCGACGATTCTCGAGCAGGTGCCCGACACGAAGGTGTCGTGGGCTGCGACCGAGGGCGCGACGAATGCCGGTTCGGTCTCCTTCGAGGACGTCGGAGGCGGACAGACGCAGGTCCACCTCGCCCTCGAGTACGAGCCCGAGGGCCTGGTCGAGAAGATCGGCGACAAGCTCAATGTCGTCGAGAACCAGGCCGAGGCGGACCTCAAGCGGTTCAAGGCCTTCATCGAGGACGAGGGGTACGCCACCGGTGCATGGCGCGGAACCGTAGGTACCGGCATCGACACGGGCGAGCCCGGTGTCGAGGCGGCTGCGGCTTCCCGTGGTGACGGCGGCAAGGCCGGGATCTCCGGCAAGGTCGCAGCCGGAGTCGGCCTGGCCGCTGCAGCGGCAGCCGTAGGGGTCGCTGCCGGCAAGAAGCACGGCGACGCGGACGCCGTGGAGAACGACGTCACGATCACCCCCGTCGACGGCGCAGTGCCCGAGGTGTACACGAGCGAGGAGAGCGAGCTGTCTCCGAGCACCAGGGACACCCTCCTGCCCGTGGACGACGTCGACCCGGTCGGCACCGGGTCACGGCCCGGACAGACCGGTGCGGCCACGGACGCCCTGGATGATCCGCTGGTGGACAAGAACCGCACCACGGGCGGGGCGCTCTGACCAGCGAGTGACGGTCCCGCTCCGGGACGACCGACAGCCACCCACTCCATCGGGAGTGGGTGGCTGTGCGCTTTTCCAGGTACTGCGCTACTTCGTCAGGTCCACCCGGTACTCGCTCGTGGCCGAGCCGTCCTCGCTCGTCACCGAGATGACGGCGGTCCGGTTCCCTCCGGCGGGCTGGGTGACGGTCACCGTCGCGTAGGGATCGGCGGGAACGGCCGAGACCACGGGCGTCTTGCCCCTGATCGGCGCCGAGTAGCTCGTGACCGACGGCGAGAACCCCGCCACCGGGGTGCTGCCGACGCTGATGCCGGGGAGCGTGGCGTCCGACGAGGTGGCCGGGACGTAACCGAGCACCTCGATCTCGCTGACCACCATGTGCGTGTTCGTGCGGGCCGTCATGACCACCCGCACGGACGACGCCGTCACCGCGTTGAGGGGCAGGGTCACCACGGGAGCCGGGGAGCCCGCGGGGACGCCGACCGGTGCGCCGGAGGACGTCCACCGGCCGTCGGGGCCCTGGACCTGCAGCTGCACGGTCTGTGCGTAGCTGTCCGTGCTGCCGTCGCGGAAGAAGTGCACCTTCACGCCGCCGAGGGGCTGCGCCTCGGGCAGGGTCACCGTCAGGGTGTCGGCCGGGTTCTTGGCGCTGGAGCGCCAGTTGGACCAGGCCTTGTCGCGGGTGTCGCCGTTGAACAGGCCGGCCGTGCCGTAGCCCGGCTCGGTGAACGTCGCGGTCGCGGTGGTGCCGCCGTCGTCGGCCACGTTGTCCGGCGTGCCCTCGGTGACCTGGATGCGGACGGTCGCCGGGAGGGTGGTGCCGTTGCCGGCATCGGCGTTCCCGGACAGCTCGTACACGCCCGGGGCGGGGTAGCTGACAGCGGTGTTCCAGGTGACGGGGCGCTCGACGGTCCCGCCCTCACTGCCCACGGCGGTCACCGTGGACGGCAGGGCCGGGAGTCCACCGACCACGGCCTTGGCGCGTGCGGCCTGCGTGGACACGAGGGTGTCGACCGTGACCGTCAGTTCCGCAGGGAACTGCGCGCCGGTGGCGTCCGTCGCGGTGCCCTTGACCCTCACGGTGCCGGGCTTCCTCCAGCGGTTGTCGTTCGGGATCTTCCACTCCACGGGGATGGCCCCGCGGGCGCCGTCGCGGAACAC
The DNA here is from genome assembly GCF_058269195.1 of Arthrobacter sp. TJ-240. Classification (NCBI taxonomy): domain Bacteria; kingdom Bacillati; phylum Actinomycetota; class Actinomycetes; order Micrococcales; family Micrococcaceae; genus Arthrobacter; species Arthrobacter sp. TJ-240. Next base: position 372,569 of record NZ_JBZCNG010000001.1, on the reverse strand, counting down.
CGGCGTCACGGTCCCGGGCAGCACGGGCGCGGTGCCGGGGAGGGTGAACGCCGTGGCGGGCTCCACGGACAGGACGGTCTCGTCGATGAGCGTCCAGCGCTGGTTGGCGCCGGAGTTCGCGAGGTATAGGGTCACGGGTGCGCCCTCGGCCGTCGATCCGCCGCCCACCTCGAGCAGCAGGTTCGTGGCGGCGTTGACGAAGGTGTAGGTGCCGTCGCCGGTGGTCGAGGCGATCCACTCCGCCCGCGGGTTCGCACCCGTGGGGGCGACGACGGCGGCGCCGCCCTCGTCGGCCAGCTGCGAGGTGCCGTCGAGCGTGGTGATGGAGTAGCGCTCGCGGTTGGTGCCGTCCTCGCCGAGGCTGGTGAAGCGGAAGAGCTGGGCGGCGTCGGCGGGGTCGGTCGTGCTGATGACGGCGGTGCCGCCCGTGGTCTCGATCGACCTGCCGCTCTGCACACCCTGCAGCCGGTACACGGAGCCGTCCCGGATGGCCGCGGCGTCCTCGGCGACGCCGGAGACGCCTTCCACCACGAAGGTGGTCACGGACTCGGCGGGCACGGTGAGGACGGCGGAGCCACCCTCGATCGCGACGGGCTCACCCTCGACGAGCGCGCCGTCGACGTCGCTGACCACGGGGGTCACCGTGGCGCCCTGCGCGACGGAGCCGAACTTCGAGAAGTCCAGCACCACGGGCTTGGCGTCGGTCGACTCGTTGATGTGCACGACGGCGGCGCCGGTCCCGGTGATCGCGGCGGTGGTGTCGGTGTCGTTCACGGAGACCAGGCGGTCGCCCGGCTGGATGTAGTGCGTGTAGTTCCGCACCGTATTGAACTTGGTGTTCGTGTAGATGGGGCACGTGTCGAGGGTGTCCGCATCGGTGCAGTCGAATGGCATCTGGATGCTGCCCCAGTTGGCGCCGGCCGCGCTCTCGCCGCCGGGAGCCATGTTGTCGTAGTCCTCGACGGGCTGCCAGAACACCCAGGCACTGGGCTCGAGCTCCCGGAGGTCGTCGGTGATGCGCTTGGCCATACCGAGGCCCGGCTCCATGCTGGTGAAGCTCTGGCCGTTGCCCCAGGAGCCCTCGACCTCGCTCATCCACAGCGGCTTGTCCTCGCCCTTGGCGATGTCCCGAACGGTGGTGCGCTGGCCGGTGCCGTAGGTGTGGACGTTGAGCTGGTCCACGAGGGCGCGGACGTCCTCGGGGTAGGAGTTCCAGTTGGTCGCGAAGGTGCCAGGGTTGGTCTCGTCCATCGCGGAGATAGTGGCGTCCGTGTCGGCGTCCTGCAGCTGGGTGGCGAGGTCCCGGAGGACCTGCTGCTGCAGCTGCGGGCCCATGTGGGCGCCCTCCTGGCGACCGCCGGTCGGTTCGCCGGCGGCGTCGAGCTGCGTGCTCCAGTAGTTGGTGTTCGGCTCGTTGAACGGATCGAGCGTGTCCACCTCGATGCCGTGCGCCTTCTCGAGCTCCTCGGTGACGCGCACCAGGTAGGCGTTGAAGTCGGAGATGCTCTCGGGCTTCAGCTGGTCGGCGGTTGAGTTGAACCCGCCCGACGTGTAGCCGCTGACGGTCTGGAACCAGGGCGGGGAGTTGCTGAACGTCTCCCAGTGCGTGATGTCCTGCTTGATGCGGTCGATCCACCAGCGCTGCGTGGCGTCCGCCTCTAGGTTCCAGTCGGCCGGGTCCTCGGGGTCGAACCAGTCGGTGTCCTCGCGCGTGGTCCCCTCGGGCGCGTTCCACCAGCCTTCGACGGCGCCGCCGGGACGCAGGTAGTCCTTCACGTCGGGGGCGTTGCCGCCGCCGATGTTGTAGCGGGCGATGTTCAGGTTCAGGCCCTCGGGCCCGAAGACCAGCTCCGCGAGGCGGTTCCGGATCTCGTCGGGGTAGTCCCCCGTGGCGTTCGCGAACCAGACGAGGCTCGTGCCCCAGCCCTCGAACTCCTCACCCTGGTAGGAGGGGTCGGGCGTGAGGGTGAGGGCGCCGTAGGGCACCGCGGCCGGTGCGGGCGGGACCGGAGGTGCGGCCTGCGCCGCACCCCCGATCATTGAGGCGGCGGCCAGGACGGCGGCCACCCCCGTGGCGGCGGCCTGAGTGACACGCCTGGATCGATTCGTCATTGAACGGGTTCCTTCCAGCAAGGGGTTGAACTACGAGACGGTGGTGCCTGAGACCTTCCTCGTGAGGACGGCGACGGAGCGGGGTGTCAGCTTCGACTCCTCGCCGGTGAGCGTGTCGCCGTCTACGCCGGTGATGTCCACGGGCGCGTCGGTGCGGTTGATGAGGAAGACGTAGTCGGCGTCGTCGCCGGTGCGGATAACCTGCTCGACGGCGCCCCGGAGCTCGGCGGGCAGCTCGCTGGCGATCCCGGCGCGGGCGGCGAGGTCAGCGAGGACCGGTGCGATGCCCTCGGCGCCGAGGTGCGCGCCCACGTAGGCGGCGCTGCCGGCCCCGACGGCGCGGCGCGTGACGGCGGCATCACCGCCGTGCTCGCCGCTCGCGTAGCGGGTGAGCACCTCGACGTCATCGGCGCGGGGGTGCACGCGGTCGGCCCACATGGTCGCTACGGTGCCGTTGTCCAGCTGCACGGCCTCGCCGTCAAGCAGGGGGCCGAACTCGTCGATGCGCACGCCGAGCAGGTCGGCGAGGGCGCCGGGGTAGCCACCGAGCCAGATGTGGTCGTTCTCGTCCGTGATACCGCTGAAGTAGGTCGCGACGAGGTGCCCGCCGCCGCCCGCGTACTCCTCGAGGCGCGCCTTCAGCGCCGCGGGGACGGTGTGCAGGATGGGCGCGACGACGAGGCCGTAGCCGGTCAGGTCCGTCGCGGAGGGGACGACGTCGGCGCGGATGCCGAGGGCGAGGAACGCCGAGTACCAGTCCAGGGCCTCCTGCTTGTAGCGCAGGCGGTCGGACGGGTGGGAGTCCTGCTCGGAGGCCCACCAGGAGTCCCAGTCGAAGAGGATGGCGGCGGGTGCCGCGCTGCGGCGCGATCCGACGACGGCGGAGAGCTCGCCGAGCTCGCGGCCGAGGTCCACGACGTCGCGGAAGATCGGGCTGTCCTCACCGGCGTGGGGGACCATCGCGGAGTGGAACTTCTCGGCGCCCGCCTTGGACTGCCGCCACTGGAAGTAGCAGACGGCATCGGCGCCGTGGGCCACGTGGGTGAGGGAGTCGCGGCGTAGCGCACCGGACTTCTTCGGGGTGTTGACGGGCTGCCAGTTCACGGCGCTGGTGGAGTGCTCCATGAGGAACCACGGCCTGCCGCCGGCGATGTTGCCGGTGAGGTTCGCGGAGAAGGAGAGCTCGTCGACGGCCTGCGGACCGGGGACGAAGTAGTGGTCGTTGGCGACGAAGTCCAGCTCGGCGGCCCAGTCGGCGTAGTCCATGCCCTTGGTCTCGCCCATGACCATGAAGTTGGTGGTGATGGGGATCTCCGGGGTGATGCTGCGCAGGATATCGCGCTCCTCGCGCAGGTACTGCTTGAGGGCGTCCGAGGAGAAGCGCTTGAAGTCCAGCTGCTGCGTGGGGTTGGGGTGCGAGGCGGCCTGGCGCGGGGGCAGGATCTGCTCGAACCGCGTGTACCGCTGGGACCAGAAGTCGGTGCCCCAGGCGTCGTTCAGGGCGTCGATGCTGCCGTAGCGGTCGGTGAGCCACGTGCGGAAGGCGCGGGCGGCGTCGTCGGAGAAGTCGTAGATGTTGTGGCAGCCGAGCTCGTTGGAGATGTGCCAGGCGCACACGGCAGGGTGGTCCTTGTACCGCTCGGCCATCACCGCGACGAGCTTCAGCGCGTGCTCGCGGAAGACCGGGCTGGTGGGGCGCCAGTGCTGGCGGGCGCCGGGCCACAGGGTGCCGCCGTCCTGCGTGACGGGGAGGATCTCGGGGTGCTCGGTGGCGAGCCACGGCGGCGGGGAGGCGGTCGCGGTGGCGAGGTCGACGGCGATGCCGTTGGCGTGCAGGAGGTCGATGACCTCGTCGAGCCACGCGAAGTTCCAGGTGTCCCGTTCGGGCTGCAGGCGTGCCCAGGAGAAGATCGCGAGCGACACCACGTTTACGCCGGCCTCGCGCATGAGCCGTACGTCCTCGTCCCACGTCTCGCGCGGCCACTGCTCGGGGTTGTAGTCGGCGCCGAAGGCCATGCGTGCTCGGTCGGGCTCGGACGGCCAGCGCAGCCAGCGGTGGGGAGTGGGTGTCGACACGGTAGTGCTCCTTGACGGTGATTCTCGAGGCGTTCAGGCGCGGTTGCGCCTCCCGCCGTCGTCGGGCGCCCCTCGTACAGGGGCGGGGGCGACGACGGTGGGATACAGCGGGGGAGTGGAACGAACCGGGCGGGTGCGCGCGAGCTCCCGCCCGGTCCGGGTTCGGTGGTACTACTCCGAGACGGTGAAGCCCTGCTCGGTGCCGTACTTGATGCTCGCGTCCTGCCAGCTCTTCAGCCCGTCCTTGAGGGGGGTGTCGGAGACGTAGGCCTGGCCCACGGTGTCGTTGAAGACGCTGTTCGCGTAGACCTGGAAGGGAAGGTAGGACCAGCCTTCGGAGACGTTCTGCGCGGACTCGGCGAAGATCTCGTTGGCCTTCTGGCCGCCGAAGTACTCGAACTCGGCGTTGAGGAACTCCTCGGACTCGAGCGCGGCCGACGTCGCGGGGAACGCGCCGCCGTCGATCCTGGTCTGGACGCCGTCACCCACGTTGGCGTAGTCGAGGAAGGCGTACGCGAGGGCGCCCTGCTCGCTCGCTGCGGGGATGGTCAGCGAGGAGCCGCCGTTCTCGGCGCTCGCGGTGCCGCCCTCTTCCCACTGGGGGAGCGGTGCCGCACGCCACTTGCCGGCGGCCGCGGGGACGCCGGAGGTGAAGTTGCCGGGCATCCAGGCGCCGGTGGCGAGGGTGGCGATGGTGCCGGTGCCGAGGCCCTGGTACCACTCGTCGCTCCAGGAGCTGATGGGGGCCAGGAGGTCCTCGTCGAGGAGCTGCTGCCAGGTCTCGGCGAACTTCGTGGAGCCCTCGTCGGAGAAGTCGACCTTCACGTCGGTGCCGTCCACGGTGTAGGGCTTGCCGCCGGCCTGCCAGATGAGGCTGGTGGCGAAGCCGGCGTCACCCGTGTCATTGGCGATGTACACGTTGGGGTCGGCCGCGTGGAGTGCGCGGGCCGCTTCGACGTATTCGTCCCACGTGGTGGGGACCTCCACGCCGTACTTCTCGAAGACCTCGGTGTTGTAGAACAGGGCCATGGGCCCGGAGTCCATGGGGAGGCCGTAGATGCCCTCGTTGGCCTGGACTGAGCTCCACGGGCCGGGGCTGAAGGTGTCCGCGAGGTCACCGGCGCCGTAGCCGCTGAGGTTCTGGACGGATTCGGCGAGGGCGAACTGGGGGAGGGCGTAGTACTCGATCTGCGCGACGTCGGGCACGCCCGATCCGGCCGCGATGGCGTTCTGCAGCGCCGTGTACTGGTCGTTGCCGGTGCCGGCGTTCACGAGGTCGATGTTCACGTTCGGGTGCTCGGCCTCGAAGTCCTCGACGACCTTCTCCAGGGTGGGCTCCCACGCCCACACGGTGAGGTCGCCGCCGGCCTCGAGGGCCGCCTGGACGTCGTCGGCGCTGACCTCTTCGGGGGCCGCACCGCCGGCGTCGTTCCCGCCTCCGCCACCGCAGGCGGTGAGGGCGAGGGCCGCGGCGAGGGCGAGTGCCGAACCGCGCAGCACTGCCGGGGAGAATCTGCTCTTCATGGGGTTCCTTTTCACATCATCGTTGTCGGAAGGGGCTTTACTCTTTGACGGCGCCGGCGCTGAGGCCGGACTGCCAGTAGCGCTGCAGCAGCAGGAACGCTGCGATCAGCGGGAGGATGGTGAGGAGCGAGCCGGTGATGACGAGGTTGAAGATCGCCTCGCCGCCCGCCGTCGAGGCCTGTGCGTTCCACGCGTTCAGGCCCAGGGTCAGCGGGTACCAGGCCGGGTCCTTCAGCATGATCAGCGGCAGGAAGTAGTTGTTCCAGGTGGCCACCATGGTGAACAGCAGCACCGTGACGATGCCCGGACCCAGCAGCGGCAGGCAGATCTGGAAGAACGTGCGGAACTCCCCGGCGCCGTCCATGCGGGCCGATTCCAGCAGCTCGGTGGGGATGGCCTCGGAGGCGAACGTCCACATCAGGTACAGGCCGAACGGGGAGATGAGGGACGGGATGATCACCGACCACGGGGTGTTGGTGAGGCCCATCTCGCTGAACATGAGGAACGTGGGAACCGCCAGGGCGGTGCCGGGTACGGCCACCGCGCCGATGACGACGGCGAACACGGCCTTCTTGCCCGGGAAGCTGAACTTCGCAAGAGCGTACCCGCCGAGGACGGCCAGGAACGTCGCCCCGCCGGCTCCCACCACCACGTACAGCACGGTGTTGAGGAACCAGCGGCCGAAGATGCCGTCGTCGTAGGCGAGGGTGTCGCCGATGTTGCCGAAGAGGGCGAAGTCGCCGCTGAACCAGAGGCCGAACGAGGTGAAGAGATCGGCCTGGGTCTTGGACGAGTTGATGAGCAGCCAGACCAGCGGGATGAGGCTGTAGATCAGGACGATCCCGGTGAGGACGGTCAGCAGGACGCTGCGCTTCGGGTTGTCGACGCCGCGGCGCGTGCTCTTCATGCGCACGTACGCGGGCTTCGGCTTCTGGGTGCGGGTGGGTTCGACGGCGACGCTCATGGTCAGCCCTCCTTCCGCATGCCGCGCAGCTGCACGGCGTAGGCGATGACCATGGTGATGACGCCCATGATGATGGCCACGGTGGCGGAGTAGTTGTACTGCTGGCCGGAGAAGCTCAGCGAGTAGGCGTACAGGTTCGGGGTGAAGTACGTGGAGATGGAGTTCGGCGCGAGGCTCTGCAGGATGGCGGGCTCGTTGAAGAGCTGGAAGCTGCCGATCACCGAGAAGATGGCGGCCACCACCATGGCCCCGCGGATGGCGGGCAGCTTGATGGCGGTGACGAGGCGGAACTGGCTGGCGCCGTCGATCTCCGCGGCCTCGTAGAGGGACTTCGGGATCACGCTGAGCGCGGAGTAGAAGATCAGCATGTTGTAGCCGATGAACTCCCAGGTGACGATATTGCCGATCGAGGCGAGGATCAGCTCGGGAGAGAGCGGGTTCGGCAGGCTGATGCCGAGGGCGCTGTTGATGTTGCCCACCAGACCGAACCGCGTGCCGTACATGAAGCCCCACATGAGGCTGGCGACAACGGCGGGCACCGCGTACGGCAGGAAGATCGAGATGCGGAAGAAGGACTTCCCGTAGAGCCTGCCGCTGTCCAGGGCCAGTGCCACCAGCAGGGCGATCAACAGCATGACCGGCACCTGCACCGCGAGGAAGAGGACTACGCGGAGGAGGGAGGACCAGAACTGGGAATCCTGCAGGGCCTGGCTGTAGTTGGCGAGGCCGACGAAGCCGTTGCCGCCCACGAGCTGGTTGCGGAAGAAGCTGAGCCAGATGGAGTAGGCGATCGGCGCCAGGAAGACGACCGCGAAGACCGCCATGAACGGGCCGATGAACAGCCAGCCGGACCAGGAGCGCTTCTGGGGGCGCTTCTGCACTCGCTTGGCGGGCTTCGGCTGCATGCCGAGCACGGCCGGTGGGGGAGACGCCGTCGTCATGGGTGGATCCTTCTGACTCAGTCGATGATGTTTGCGTAAACATAGCAGGGCTCAGCTCTGGATGTTTACGTAAACATTGTTGTTACGATGGTCACATGTCCTCCCCATCGCGTCAACACCTCCTCCGTGAGGACCGGCGCGTCTCGATGTCGGACGTCGCCCGCCTGGCTGGCGTCTCGGCGCAGACGGTATCGAGGGTGTCCAACGGCAGCCCCGGCGTCATCGAGGCGACGCGGCAGCAGGTCATCGCCGCGATGGACGAGCTGGGCTACCGGCCCAACAGTGCCGCGCGGGCCCTGAAGCGGGGGAGTTTCCGGACGCTCGGCGTCATCCTCTTCACGCTCTCCACCACCGGCAACGTCCGCACTCTCGAGGCCATCGCCGCGCGCGCCGCCGAGGAGGATTACGCCATCACGCTGATCCCCGTGTCGGCGCCGACGCAGGCGGGTGTACGGGGCGCCTTCTCGCGGCTGAACGAGCTGGCGGTGGACGCGATCATCGTGATCATGGAGGTCCATCTGCTCGACGCCGCGACGGTGTCCCTGCCGCCGGGCGTGCACGCCGTGGTCGTCGACTCCGATGCGAGCGACGGGTACAGCGTGATCGACACGGACCAGGCCGACGGCGCGCAGAAGGCGGTGGAGCACCTGCTGGACCTGGGACATCCGACGGTGTGGCATGTTGCCGGGCCGTCGGCGTCCTTCGCGTCCGAGCGGCGCGTGAACGCCTGGCGTTCCACCCTGGCTGCACGGGGTCTGGAGGAGCCGCCGCTGCTGCGCGGGGACTGGTCGGCGGACTCGGGGTACGTGGCAGGGCTGTCCCTTGCCGCGTCGGACTGCACTGCGGTCTTCGTGGCGAACGACCAGATGGCGCTCGGGGTGCTGCGGGCGTTCCACGAGAAGGGCATCCGCGTGCCGCAGGACGTCTCGATCGTGGGCTTCGACGACATCCCGGACAGCACCTCCTTCAGCCCGCCCCTGACCACGGTGCACCAGGACTTCGCGGAGGTGGGACGGCGCTGTGTGGACAAGGTGCTGAAGCAGATGCGGGAGAACTCGACGGAGCCGGGACGTGAGCTGGTGCCGACGCGCCTGGTGGTGCGGGAGAGCACTGCGGCGCTGAAGGGTTGAGCGCGTCTACGGGTGGTCGGGTCCGTGTGCATCCGCTCCCGCTCAGGCGGTCCAGCCCAGGAAGGTGCCGCCGACCCACATCGCGCCGAACCATGTGACCATCGCCGTGACAGGTACAAGAAGCACCCGGTAGGACTGGCGTAACGCCAGCTTCACGCCGACATAGGTGAGGATCAGCCACCAAACGAGGAACAAGCCCACAGCCCACAGAGGGGCGGCGAGGCCGCTGACCAGATAGAAGTATCCCGCCACCAGTTGCGTGGCCCCGGCAAGCACGGTAGCCACGAGATAGAGCACGAGCCTGGCGCCGTGCTTGGCCGGGCGCAGGGGATAGCGCATGCCTTCAGGGTATTGCGGTCGTGAAGCGGTGTCGCTGACCACGCCATCCCGTGCGCTGGATCTTGATGGGGGTCCGGCGAGAAGCTGTCCACCGGTCCGCGTCCACACGTGGTGAGGACGGGGGCCATCGGGACGTCCACTCGGCATGTTGGGGGGGGTGACCGACGATGGGACGAGTGGAGCGCCGGTTCGACAGCGGGTCCTTGCCTGGCCGCCGACACCGGCTCACACTGGCCGGAGGTGGACGGCGAGCAGCGCCTGGAACGATGTACGAGGAGCCGTAATGGCAGCTGGTCCAGATGTGCGTGGAGTGTACGAGGGAATCATCGATGCGGTCAGCGCCCGTGATGCTGTGGCCCTGGAGGGTCTCATCGCCGCTGATCTGATCGACCACATGCCTGTTCCCGGTCAGCCTGCAGGGCGCGCGGGCTTCATCTTCTGGATGCACAGCATGCATGCCGCGGCCCCCGACATGACGGGCGTCGTCTGTGACACCGTGATGGAGGGCGACAGGGTTGCCGGCCGGGTGCTGTGGACCGGCACGCATACAGGGGCGTTCCTGGGTCTGCCCGGCACCGGCAAGCCGATGACCATCACCGCCATGCACCTTGTCCGGTTCAGGGGTGGCGTGGCAGCGGAATGGTGGGGCGCCGCGGACCTCCTCGGTGCTGCGATGAGTCTGAATGCCCGCTTGCAGCCTTCCCCCCAGGCAGGCGGCCTGCACTAGCCGTCGTGCCGGCTCTCCTTCCCGGTGACCCTGAAACCGCGTGAGGGTCGCAGGATCTCTGCCGCGGCGTGAGGAGTCTGCAGCCGCAGCACGTCTAGAACAGCGGCCAGGGCACTGCCGGCATCTCACCACGCGGCGCCGGAAACCGCCCCGCCGAACGCAACCGGGCACACCGTGCGGCGAGTGCAGGGACAGCACCTCCTTCAGCCCACCCCTGACCACGGTGCACCAGTGGTCCACGCCGTACCGGTGCCCGCCGTTCATGGCGAGGATCTCGCAGCAGGCTGGGGAACGCGGAGGCGCCGGTCCGCGGTGCCGGACGGGATCGCCGGTGGGCTCAGTGTCCGGGGTCGGAGTCCGCGTCAGGGCAGCCGGGGTGATCCGCGAGGAATGAGAAGGCCATCGAGCACTGCGGAACGAGGCTCAGGCGTCGTCTGTGGGCGTCGAGCACGATGTGGCGCATCAGGGTCACGTCCATTCCCTGGTCTCGGAATCCGGCGTGTTCCACTCCGTCGGTCAGGACGACCTGCCCTCCCCTCACCGTGTACGTGAGGTGAGCGGCGAGGGCGCCACCGATGAGTAGTTCGAAACGACCGTCGACGGGATTGTCGCGGAATGTCTCCTCGAGCCGGTGTGCGTGACCGCGATCCATTGCCTGCTGCGCCCGCGCACCGGGTTCGCCGGACGTCACCTGGTGATCCTCGTCCGGACCGCTGGCCGGATGGGTGGGTATTGAGCGCCCCGGAGGCGCGGGACGGCGGGGCAGACGGGATCTGTCCGGGCCGGATTGGGAAGTTCGTGCATGGCCGTTCTCTGTTTGTCCGAAACCTGGCCCGTGGCTAAACCCCGGTCTCGTGACCAGCCTAGCGGGCAGTTCGTTCCGAGAACCAACCAGGCTAGTCCTTGCATTTCCCAGCACGTCCGCCTCGCTCGGCGACCGACGCCCAATTCTGCGCAGCACTTCCGGAATCGGCGCCCATCAGGAGCATCAGGGGTGTTCGGGTCAGAGTGCGTGGAAGAGCTCCAGCAGGGCCTGATCTCCGGACTTGGGCTGATCCTGGGTGAGCAGGCCCGCCCGGTCGATGATCTCCTGTGAGATGACGACGACTTTGCGGTTGGTGTGCTGGCTGTGGGAGCTGATCCGGTCGAAGGCCTCGGTGGCGTTGAGGCCGGCCCGTCCCATGAGGATGCCCTTGGCCTGCTCGATGACGGCCCGGCTTGCCGCGGACGCGGCGACGGCTTCGTTGGCGAGGCGGTGGGTGTCGGCGTGAATGGAGCGGGTGAGGTCGACGACCAGCGCCCACACCCCGACGGGTTCGGTGTCATTGAGGATCAGGTCCGCCGAGATGAGGAGTTTGTGGGTGTGCCCGTTGAGGTCACGCAGGGAGGTGTAGACCGATGAGGGTCCTCCGACCGTGGTGACCTTGGTCCAGAACGCCCGCACGGAGTCCCGGTCCGCCGGCTCGACGTGGGACATACCGAGTTCGAGGGTGGGGACGACGTCGCCGCGTTCGTAGCCGTGGATCCGGTACAGCTCATCCGACCAGTGGTAGACGTTCTCGGCGAAGTAGTGCTCGACGGTGCCGGTGGGGCAGTCGATGAAGTACTCGACGCTGGACACGGCCCCGGACACGGGTACAGCGGGCTCGTTGGTGGTGGTCATGGGGAAGCCGTTCGACGTGCTCGACACGGGCTGGCGTCTTAACCCGTGTCCAAACGGACAGATTAGCAAAAACCCGCGCCTCGTCCTATCCCGCGGTATCCGGGCCGTGTCCTCCGCCGTCCTCGCTCAGCTCATCGAGGATGTTCAGGACACCTGTTGCGTCCGGGGCGATCGGGTCGTTGGTGGGGTCGTTGTTGTAGGGGGCAGTGGGTGGGGGTGTTTCGGTGATGAGTTCGTTGACTGCGTGGGAGACGAGGTTGCGGTCCTGGGGGGTGAGGGGGGTCAGTCCGTTCAGGTAGGCGTCGATCTCGAACTCGTCAGCGTTCCCGGTGAGGGAGAAGTAGCGGAGCCAGACGTTCTGCAGCTCGAGCCCGCTGGCGTGCATGGCGTGCAACGTGCGCTGTCGTTGCTCCTCGGGGGAGTATCCGGACATCACTGACCCGGGGTGGTGGGTCTGGTGCCGTCCTGACGCTCGCTGATCCTGGCGGCCATGGCGCCGATGGTGGTGTCCGCGTCGGTGGCGAGCTCGATCAGGTGGTTCATGGCCGCCTGCCGGTCCAGGTCGAGGCGTTCCATCAGGATGCCGCGGGCCACGCCGATGGTGTCCCGTTCGGCCAGGGACGCCTTGACGTCGTTGCTGATCCGCTGCGGGGTGTCGCTGGCCTGGATGTGGCCGAGCAGGGTTGCGGCGGAGCGGGCGAGGTTGATCAGCAGCCGCCGGTCCTCGTCCGTGAAGGCATCGACGGTGTTCGAGTAGACCTTCATCGCCCCCAGTCCTGCCGGCGTGTTCAGCAGGGGCACGCTCAGGCAGGAGCGGACACCGATTGGTTCCACCGCCGAGGCCCACCGCGGGAATCGGTCATCGGTGCGGATGTCGGGGATGTAGACGGACTGACCCAGCGACCAGGCCGTGATGCACGGCCCTTCCCCGAATTCGTACTGCAGGTCATCGGCTTCGAGCACGCGCGGGTCCGTCGCCCCGACGCTCATCCGGGTGCCGTCCGTACCGATGATGCTCACACCCGCGCCCTCGGCGGCGCCGATGATGTCGCGGGCGATCTCGGCGAGCCCGTCGACGGCGTCGTGGGCGGTCTGCTCGGTGAGGAGGTAGCCGTTGGTGCGCCCGAAGACCGCCAGGAGCTCAGGAGGAAGAGAGGAAGAGGAGGAGGGTTGGGCGGTCGTATTCACGGTGGGCCTTCAACTGTGCTGCAGGGGTGCCACCCCTGCCGGTTGGGGGCTGTCTGCTCAACCCCGATGGACCCCGCTCACACGGCATCCGCCCCAGAATATTACCGACACGGCCGGCATAGGGAAATTCCGGGCGCGGCCTGGCTCCCTGCTTCCTGTGCTGCCTGGCAGGAAGGTGCCGCCGGGGTCAGGTTCAGGAGTCGAAGTGTGCGGTGGGTGGGTGCTGCCCGATGGAGAGCAGGACCGCGGCGGCCACGTCCTTGAGCTTGATGTTCCTGCCGCTGGAAGCGGACTTCAGGATGGTCATCGCGGTGTCGTGGCTGCACCTGTTCTGCCCCATGATGATGCCGGCCGCGAGCTGGATCGTCGCCCGGCTGTCCATCGCGCTGTGCAGGTTCCGCGCTGTGTCGCTGAAGCGGGCGATCCGCACCGCGGTCCGCAGCGCCCGGGACGCCTCCGCGGCGAGATGGAGTGCTGCCTGGAAGCGTTCCTCATCGAACTCACCGGGCCGAGAGGAGTACAGGTCCAGTGCCGCCAGCGCATCACCCTCGAGCGGTATGGGAATCCCGAGGGCGGACCGTATCCCGGTGTGCAGAATGCTGGTGGTATATCTGCCGAAGCGGGTGTCGGCCCGGAAGTCCTCCACCGTGCACGGTGCCTGCTCTCGTGCTGCTCGCAGGCAGGGTCCGTCGTTGTACCTGAACTGGACCTCGTCCATCGCCCTGGCTTCGGGGCTGCTGCCCGCCATTGTCGCCCGCACCCGCGGCCGCTCCAGCAGGACAGCACAGTGGATCTCGGAATCCGGGCGCGACAGGGTGGTGGCGGCCTGCCGGGAAAGACCCTCGAGGAAGGCACCGATGTCGGGGCTGTCCAGGACGAGATCCTGAATCGTGTCCGAGAACGACCCCGGTTCTACCCGCTCGGGATCGATCAGGCGCTCAGCAGGGTGGCCGGCAGGGTGGCCGGCAGGGTGGCCGGCAGGGTGGCCGGCAGTGAAGGAGGATGGCGAGTTGCCGGGTACGGACATCGGGTGACCAGCTTTCGTGCGGACCGTCCCGCCGCTCGGGACCGGTGGGTGGCACAGGGGAAAGAGTGCTAGTCCAGGGCCGGACCGTGCACGAATTCGGCTTTGGGGCGTGGGGGGAGATCGTCGATCAGTTCGTTCAGAGCCATCGCGACGAGGTTCCGCTCGCCCTGCGGCAGTGCGAGCATGCCGTGCAGATAGGCGTCCAGCTCGAAGAGCGTCAGGTTGCCGCAGATGCTGTAGTAGTGGAGCCACAGGTCCTCGGCGGTCAGGTCTGCGTGGTGGGCTGCGAGCCAGGTGCTGTGTTGCTGGGTGTGAGCGGTCATTCGGGGCCTGCTTCGGCTTCGACCGGGAAACGATGCGTGTCCGTGCTCTTCAAAACACCACCGAGGAACCGGAATAGCCCCGGGCAGACACTTAGTACGGCCAGTTTAGCCTCTGCTGGGCAGAGTTCGTGCGTTATCTCCGTCATGAACGAACGAGGAACGCGGAGCAGGCGAGGGAGGCGTGTCGCGCGCGTTCGCCGTGCCGATCAATCTCCTCGGGAAAGCTGCGCGGAACACACCCACTGGATCCGGCGACCCTGACGACCATCCGTTCCTGTTGCCCGTGACAGGTGGGGAAGGATCAGCGCCGATCGTCGTGAAGGACGACGTACATCACGTTCAGGTCCGCGATCGCCGCACGCAGAAGGGCCTGCCTGTCCTCGGAAGGGACACCGGATTGCTCCGGGGGGCGGGTCTCCGAGCTTCCATGGGGCATGCGCAGGGGTATCGCCCGCGCGAGCAACGCGACGTCGGCCGCCAGGGCCGAACGAGCGTCGTCCAGTGAACCAAGCTCACTGTGCTGGGCGCTCTTCTGATCCTGAGAGCTGTAGCGCGTCAAGTTCTGTCTCGTCTCTCTGGTCGCGATGCTGGATGGCCCTGATGGTTGTCCTCGGTGGCACTAGCGGGCACTAGTGGGTGGTGCCCACCCGGCGGCCCCTCACGAGGGTGGGGGTCAGGCTGTAGAAGAGATCACGCTGACCCGGCGCCCAGGGCTCATCGACGGCTTTGCCCCACAGGATCGTCAGGAGCGCGGAATCCGTCACAGGCGTGGCGGGACCGTTGAGGAGGATGGTCCAACCGTCGGGGGTGTCCTTGGCCACGTGGTCGATCTGGAACGCGGCGTGGTCGAGGTAGCTCGTGGCGATGGTGCCGTCGGCGGAGGTGCGGAAGTACACGTGGTCGTCCAGGATGAAGTAGTTCACGGGGAAGATGTCCAGGAGCCCGTCACGGTAGAAACCGAGCCGGCCCATGGTCTGTGTCGTCGCCAAGGCCCAGCACTGGGAGGGCGTGAGCTGCTCAGAGGTGCGCAGAGTGCCGGGGGAGTCCCAGTAGGCGTCCTGGTTGGGCGTTGTCGTCATGGTGCGTCCTTGTCCCTTGCTGATGGAGACCCTTTGTCGGTGGCTCGAAACAGCGGCGGACGCGGGAGTGCATCGCCTGCCTTCGACCGGCGCTGATGCTCGGCCGTCTCCTCGACCCACCGTACGGAGAAATGGCTCGCCTAATCAGGGCCGAAAGGCCCTGACCGAGTGGGCTGCTTACGGCGATGGTTGAATGGAAGCGGCCCGCCCCGGGTCGTGAGTGTCGCCCCGTCGAAGGGGCGCTCGTGCTGCAGCAAGTAAATCTTCTGCGGTCGCGCCAACGGTAAGGACAGGGCAGATGACGATCCGGCACCGCAACATCGACCGACCCGTACACCGACCAGTACACCGACCAGTGGCAGGCGTGAGATTCCCGTGCTGACGGTCGCTCGACCTCAGGACCCGGTACTGCCGTCTCCCGTGGAGCGGCGGGCTATTCTGGTCGCCATACGGGGTCCGTTGTCAGTCAATGTGTCCCTCGAGTGGGCTGCCCGTCGTGCGAGAGCAACCGATCTTCCGCTGACACTCGTCCATGCTGTTCCCGCCGCCGATTCGATGCCTCCCGGCACCTGCTATGCAGACGTGGTCACCGCGGGCCGGAGAATGCTGCAGGACGAAGCCACTCGGTTGTCCATCAAATACCCGACCGTGCAGGTGGGCACCTATCTGCACTGCGGCGATGTCGTCAATGCCCTCCTGGGACTCTCAGCCGACGCATCTCTGCTCGTCGTCGGCGCGGACCGGGTGAACACCCTCACTGGTGTCTTCCAGGGTTCCGTGGCCATCCAGGTCGTGTTGGGGTCGCTCGCCCCGGTCCTGGTCATCCCGACCGGTCCTCTGGACAACGGCGACAAGAACGGTACCGCCCACGGGCACGTCGTGGTCGGCGTGGATGGTTCAGCGGCGTCCGACGCGGCTTTGATCCGGGCGGCTGCCGAAGCACATCGGCTGGATGCTGCACTACGAGTGATCGCAGCCGTGAAACCGGGATCACAGGCCTCGGACACGCTGGCCGCCAGTGCTCCCAGAATGCTTTCGGCCATTCACGCCGCCTACCCGTCCCTGGGAGTGAGCTGGATCGTGGACGCCCAGCGCGCCCCGGCACGGGCTCTGACCAGACACAGCCAGGACGCAGCCCTCCTGGTGATCGGTCGCCACGGGCGCGGCGCCGGGGCAGGGATGGGAATCGGCTCGGTGACACACACAGTGCTCCTGCGCCCGCCCTGCCTGACCCTCGTCATCACACTGTCCGAGACGGACACGGGTGCCGGTCCCGTCTGAGACCCGACTCTTTCGGGTATCTGCTGCACGAGGATCCCGTGCCTCCACACCTCGCCATCGTCAGCACAAGGATTGCATCGACAAGTTGCCAGTTCCTGGGGCGAGGCCCACCGACACCCTTGGAGCGTCCAGTGGTCGCAATTGCCAAGCACCGATCAACAGCGACGACCCGAGTGGACCCGACCGGTGGCACGACTGCCGGGATCAGTAACCTGCTCGCCGGTTTCGCGGCGATGGCTGAGGACATTGATTTGGATACCGTCCTTGACCGGGTGATTACGGCCTCCTGTGAGCTGGTCGACGCCCGTTTCGGGGCATTGGGTGTGATCGGCGCGGACCGGACGCTGGGTCCTTTCATCACCGTCGGCCTGGGTGATGGTGAGGTCATACGGGTGGGATCTCCTCCTCAGGGGCTTGGTGTCCTGGGTTTGTTGCTCTCTGAACCGCGCCCGGTGCGGCTTCGTGATCTGCGCGGGCATGGGCTTTCCGTCGGGTTCCCCGCCCATCACCCGCAGATGCGTTCCTTCCTCGGTGTCCCGATCCGGATCCACGGAACTGTTTTCGGGAATCTGTACCTCACCGAGAAGAACGGGGGAGGGGATTTCACTGATACCGATGAGGAACTGCTGGTCGCGCTGGCGGCCGCGGCGGGCGTCGCGATTGAGAATTCGCGTCTCTTCGACGACTCGAGCCGGCGGACGCGGTGGCTCGAGGGAGGGCTGGACGCTGCCCGGGAACTCCTCGAGCAGACCGACGATGTCCGTGACGACCTCGAGCTGGTCGCACATCATGCTCTGCGAGCGTCCCACAGCGGCCTCACGGTCGTCCTGCGTGATTTCGGTCATCAGCGCGGCCTGATCTGCGAAGCTGCCAGCGGCGTCAGTGCCGGCGCTCTGGTCGGACAATCAGGAGCTGACAACATCCAGTTGGATGGGCTGACAGCGCAGTCGGCGCCCCTGCTGCTGACGGAAGAGGATATCAACAGACTCCTTCCAGGAGCTCCGCCGGCGAGCATATCGACCGCCCTCATCACACGACTGGCGGGCTCGGGGGAGCGGCAGTTCCTTCTCTTCGGCCGGCAGGAGAGCTCCTCGGGGTTCTCCGACGTCGACCTCGAGATGGTGCGCTCGTTCACCTCCCACGTGTCCCTGGCCCTGGAACTGCTGCGCGTCCACCGGCAGCGGGAGCAGGAAGCGGTGTTCGGTGACCGGGACCGGATCGCACGCGATCTCCACGACCTGGTCATCCAGCGTCTTTTCGCGGCGGGCCTGAGCATCCAGAGTCTGCGCAAGTACCTGCCGGACGCTGAAGTACGTGATCGGATCGACGCCGTCACAGGCGAACTGGACGCCACGATCAGGGAACTGCGCGACACCATCTACTCGCTTCGCTCCATCCCTCAGAGCACCCTGAGGTTCACCTCCAGCATCTTCGCCCTCGTCGCGGCCGCGTTCGACGGCCACGACCTCCAACCCGTCCTGCAACTCGCCGGGCCCCTCGACGCCGCCATCGATACCGAATGCGCCGACCACGTGCGAGCGATCCTTCTCGAGGGCCTGTCCAACGCACTCCGGCACGCCCACGCGCGATCCATCACGACGACGTTGCGGGCTCTTCCGGACCGTCTGGAGTTGAGCATCACCGATGACGGGTCCGGGTTCGAGCGGACCCCTTCCCGCAGCGGACTGGCGAACATGCGCCGCCGCGCCGAACTCTGCGGAGGCACCCTGTCCATCTCGAGTCCCCCGGGCAAGGGAACAACTGTCCTGCTGACCGTGCCCCTCACCTCCTGTCCAACACCTTCACCGATACGTGCAACTATCGAATAGGGGTCGGGGCCGGCGGTTCTACAGGCCCGGTGATATAGACGGCGGCCTGCGTGCGGCGCTGGAATCCCAGCTTCGCCAGGAGCGAGGACACATAGTTCTTCACGGTCTTCTCGGCCAGGAACAGCTGCGCGCCGATCTCCCGGTTCGTCAGCCCGCCCCCGATCAGGGCCAGAACCTTCTTCTCCTGCGTCGTCAGGCCGGCCAGGCGTACGTCTTCCTCCGGCGCGTCGTGAAACCCGGCGATGATGCGCTCCTTGAGGCCGGGCCCGAACAGGGACTCACCCGCAGCGGCCCGGCGGGCCTTGCCGACCAGGTCGGAACCGAGGATCTCCTTCAGGATGTAACCCGAGGCGCCGGCAAGCACCGCACCGCGCACCGCCAGATCATCGTCGTAACTGGTCAGGATGAGACACGCCAGGGACGGATCGATCGACCGCACATCCCGGCAGACCTCGATGCCGGTTCCGTCCGGAAGCCTCGCGTCCAGGATCGAGATATCGGGCGACAGGGCCGGAATCCGGCGCGTGGCCTCCTCGGCGGAACCGGACTCTCCGACGATGATGCACCCCTCGGCCTCCAGCAGCTCCCGAAGACCCCGCCGGACCAGCTCATGGTCATCCAGAAGGAACACCGTGACGTCCTTCATCTGCTTATCCTCATCGCCGGCGACCCCGCACTTTCCCTTTTCACCTAAGACCCGACGCCCGCTGACGCCAACCATCAGCATGACGTGTCCCCCTTCCTCACGGCAGGGCCTTACGTCCCCTTGCCATCGCGGCCGAGGACGGGACGTACGGCTGATGCCGGTGCGGGTGACCCCGTCTGCGCCGACCGCCGGTGCCACGTACCGCCGGGACGTTGTGCCCTACTGCCCCGCGCGGGCACAGGGTTGTATGAAGTGGAACCCGGGGCACGCCGCACCGGGGCGCTTCTGTCACAACCCTGGCCCGAAGGACACATCATGACCAGCATCAGTGCTTTGTGGACGACGCTCGACACCGATATCCAGCAGTGGCTTCTGCGCAATCCCGGGACGATGGTCCTGCCGCGGGCCTTCGTCAACCAGGTGCAGAGCGGCACGGGTGAGACCCTCCACCTCGACGAGCGTGGAGAGCACTGGTTGTCTCCCGATGAGATGCTCTTCCTCAAGGCGAAGAGAGACGAAACCCTGACCGCCGGCACTGATCCACGCCCGCAGCGAGCCTAGAACAGGGGCCAGGGAACCGCCGGCATCCCGCCGCGCGGACCCGGGAACCGCCCCGTGGCGCGCAGGGCGGCACAGCGTGCGGCGAGTGAGGAGATCTCGTCGGCGGTGAGCAACTCTGCCAGGTCCCGACCCAGATCGCCCTGCAGCGCATGGCTGACACGGTTGATGCCCTCGGACTCCTCGGCAGTCAGCGCCTCGCCGACCCACCCCCACAGAACCGTCCGCAGCTTGTGGTCGCTGTGGAAGGTGAGCCCGTGGTCCACGCCGTACCGGTGTCCGTCCGCCATCTCGAGGATGTGGTCGCCCTTGCGGTCGGCGTTGTTCACCACGACGTCGAACACCGCCATGCGCCTCAGCGCCGGTGTGTCCTCATGGACGAGGGCGACGATGCGTCCCTCCTCGTCCTGGCCGTCGAGGACGTGTCTCCAGCCCGTCTCCGGCACGTCGTCCATCGGGACGAGGTCCACCGCGTCCTGATCGGGGTCCGTCTCCTGCCAGAACTGCACCATGCCCTCGCCGAACGGGCCCTCGCGCAGCCAGGTGCGCGGCACGATGTTCCATCCGAGGACCTCCGAGACCAGGTACGCGGCAACCTCCCGATGGGCCAGGTGCCCATCGGGGAAGTCCCACAGCGGCTTCTCGCCCCGGACCGGCTTGTACACGACCGCCGCGTCGCCGATGCTGCCCAGGAAAGTGGCGTTCGACGCCGTCGTGATCCGGCCCGTGAGCGTCAGCTCGGTGGTCACGAGGTCCGGCGCCGGCATCAGACCTCGGGGAGGGTGCAGGTGTGCCCGTCTGCGTCGATGGGGTACCCGCAGATCGGGCACGTGGGACGGCCTGCCCCCACGACCTCGAGGGTGCGCTTGGCGAAGGCGCGGGCGGTGCCGACCGGCATGCGCACGCGCAGCACCTCGGATGCGTCGGCGTCGTCGTCATCGAGGAACACCTCGACGGCGTCGGACTCGTTCTCGACCTCGACGATCGGGTAGGCCTCGATGACGATCTGCGCCGTCGTCGGGTCCCACCCCAGGCTCATGACGCCAGTGCGGAACTGCTCCTCGACGGGCTCGAGCTGGTCGTTGTCGACGAGTTCGATCGGCGTGCTCGTGGGAACGCTGAAGGGGTTGCCCTCGAGGGTGATCAGCTGGTCGAGGATCTCGTCGATCTTCTCCGCCAGCTGGGCCGACTGCTGCTTCTCCAGGGCGATGCTCACGATCTGCTTCCCCGTGCGCACCTGCAGGTAGAACGTGCGCTCCCCCGGAACGCCGATGGTGCCGACGACGACGCGGTCAGGCCAGGCGAACTCGTGAACAGTTGTAGGCATGGCTCTATTTTAGGCTCATCGGGCCGGCGGGGCCGTGTGTCCCGCACCACCGCCCACGGGCGCGTCGCCCGTGGGCGGTGTGTTGGCCAGCCAGGACAGGTCCCCGGCGTCGGTGTTGGTCGCGTGGACGGTCGGCCGACCGGCGCCGTAGCGCACGATCGACACCGAGGCCGGCCCGACGTCGATGCGCTGGAAGAGGTCGAGGTGCATGCCGAGCGCGTCGGCCAGGATCGACTTGATGATGTCGCCGTGACTCACCGCCACCCACACGGCTCCCGGTCCGTGCTCGGCCTCGAAGGCCGCGTCGTGGCGTCGGACCGCTGCCACCGACCGGGCCTGCATCGCGGCCATGGATTCGCCGCCGGGAAAGATGACGGCGGACGGCTGCGACTGCACCACCGACCACAACCCCTCGGTCGCGAGCTCCTTGAGTGCGCGGCCCTGCCACTGCCCGTAGTCGCACTCGGTGAGATCGGGATCGACCGGCGCGGGCGGCGTCGTGGTCTGGCGGTCGAGGATGAACCGGGCCGTCTGCCGGCACCGCTCGAGAGGGCTCGACACAACGCCGACCACGGGCACGGGGGCGAGCCGCGCGCCGGTCCGGGCCGCCTGGTCGCGCCCCACCTGGTCGAGGCTGACGCCGGGAGTCCGCCCGGCCAGAACTCCGGTGGCATTGGCTGTGGTGCGTCCGTGCCGCACGAGGATGACTGTGGCCATCCGCCCAGCCTAGCTACCCGCACCGTCCGAGAATGCGAGCGGGGTGTGTCCGTGCACCGCTGGGAGCGACGGGCGGTTACCCATGCGTTAGCATGGACGTATCAAGGGGAGTACTCCCGACTGCGATTGGCTCGTCACTACGGATGCTGGAAAGCATCCCGGGCCATCGGTACCGGCTCAGGCCGGGCGGAGGAGACCTTGGCGCCTATGTCCGACGCCTACCCCTTGGAGCACCCTCATGCAGGTCACCCCCACCATCTGGTTGATCACCATTGCCGTGACGATCCTCTTCTTCGTCTACGAGTTCTTCGCGCATGTGCGCAAACCCCACGAACCGACCATCGGCGAATCCGCCCGCTGGTCCGCCTTCTACATCGGCCTGGCCCTGCTGTTCGGCGTCGGTATCGGCGTCGTCTCCGGCTGGACGTTCGGCGGTGAGTACTTCGCCGGCTACCTGACCGAGAAGGCCCTCTCGATCGACAACCTGTTCGTCTTCCTCATCGTGATGACCGGCTTCGCGGTCCCCAAGAAGTACCAGCAGAAGGTGCTGATGATCGGCATCATCATCGCCCTGATCCTCCGCGGCGCGTTCATCGCCATCGGCGCCGGCCTGATCGAGAACTTCTCCTGGATCTTCTACATCTTCGGCGCGCTGCTCCTCGTGCTCGCCTACAAGCAGGCCTTCGGCAGCCACGACGCCAACCCGGCGGACGGCAGGTTCATGCAGCTCGTCCGCCGTGTCCTGCCCGTCACCGACGAGTACCACGAGGACAAGCTCACCGTGAAGAAGGGCGGCACGCGCTACGTCACGCCGATGCTGCTCACCATCATCGCGATCGGCTTCGTGGACCTGATCTTCGCCGTGGACTCCATCCCGGCGATCTACGGCCTCACCAATGAGGCGTACATCGTCTTCACCGCCAACGCCTTCGCCCTCATGGGCCTGCGCCAGCTGTTCTTCCTCATCGGCGGACTCCTCGAGCGTCTGGTCTACCTCGCCCAGGGCCTCGCGGTGATCCTCGGATTCATCGGCGTGAAGCTCGTGTTCCACGCCCTGCATGTCAACGAGCTGCCCTTCATCAACGGCGGCGAGCCGCTCCTCTGGGTGCCCGAGATCCCCATCTGGCTCTCGCTCCTCTTCATCGCCGCGACCGTCTTCGTCGCCACCGTCGCGAGCCTCATGAAGACCCGGGGCGACGGCGCCAAGAAGAACCGCGAGCAGGTCGACGGCGAACCTGTCATCGCAGCCGACGCCGAGCTCGCGGACGCGGACACGGACGCGGACACGGAGTCCGGGCTCGACGACGACAAGAGCACCGCGACGAGCCGGAAGTAGCCCGCTGCACGACGAATGTCCCGGTCACCTGCTGCAGGTGGCCGGGACGTTTCGCGCGAGCCCGGTGGAATTGTTCGTGCCGACCCTCTGTTCTGGAGAGAACGGGACTCGGAGGTCCACGTCGCGGACGCCGACGGCCACAGCCAGGGGTGGTTGGTCATCGCGATGACGGATCCTTGCCCCGACCTGCCTGCCTGGGACTGCAGAGTCCCCGGCAGCACCGAACACGAGATCTTGGAGTTGATGCGTCATCAAAGCAATCGGAGTCACCGAATTCGGCGGTCCGGACGCCCTGACCCTCCACGACCTTCCCGAGCCGCACCCGGGCGAGAAGGAAGTCCGTATCCGGGTCAGGGCGGCTGCGGTCAGCCCGACGGACACGAATGTGCGGACGGGTGCCTATGACATGAGCCAGTCCAAGCCGCCCTACCTGCCCGGCATGGACGCTGCCGGCGTCATCGACGAAGTCGGTGCCGGCAGTGCGTGGACGGTCGGTGACGAGGTCATGGCCATCGCCCTGCCGCTCGGAGAGCACGGGGGTGCGTATGTCGAATACCTCGTGGCCTCCGATGACTCGGTTGCACGCATCCCGGCCACCAGCACGCTCGAGGAGGCTGCCACCATCCCGATGAACGGGCTGACGGCCGTGCAGATCCTCGAGTTCGCCACTCTCGAACCCGGGCAGGTCATCGCTGTCACGGGTGCCGCCGGAACGCTCGGCAACTACACGATCCAGCTCGCCAAGCAGCAGGGCCTGACGGTCATCGCAGACGCAGCACCGAAGGATCGCGATCTGGTGCAGAGCCTCGGCGCCGATCACATCCTTGATCGCGGCGAGGGCCTTGCCGGTCGCATCAGGGAGGTCTGCCCGGACGGCGTCGACGCGATCGCGGACACAGCGCTGCTGCACGACGACGTCGTACCGGCCCTTCGTGACGGCGGAGTCTTCATCTCCGTGCGCGGCTGGAAAGGTGAGGCGACCCGTGACATCCGCTTCGAGGCGGCCTGGGTGTTCGACGAGTACCACTCGCAGGCAAAGCTCGACTCCTTGAGGCAGGCCGTCGAGGACGGAGTGCTCACCCCGAGCATGGCGGGCACCCTTCCTGCCGAGGAGGCACCCGAGGCACACCGACGCCTGGAGGCAGGCGGCGTCCGTGGCCGGCTGGTGCTGACGTTCTAGCCGGTTCGCGAACAGGCGCGCCGACCTGCGCAGGGCCTCCTCCACGTTCTGCCTGCTGATCAGCTGAGGAGGGCCCCGGAACACATGGTCCCGGAGCCCTCCCAGATCAGCGTGCGGGTGCGTCAGACGACACAACCGCCGAGCGCGATTTGTCCGTCGATGGCCTTGATCTGGCCCTGGACGGCCCCGAGCTTGTCCTCGAGTCCATCGACCGTCACCTTCTGGGCGGTGATGGCTGCCTTGTTCTGCTTCTTCTGTGCCTCGAGTCCACGGAGCACGGTCTGGGCGTCCGTCACCTGCTTGTCGAGGGTGGTGAGCTGACCCTGGAGGGACGTGAGCTTGGTCTCGGTCGCGCTGATCTCACCGTTGAGCTTGTCCAGCTGCGCGAGGAGCGGAGCCACCCGGCCCTGCAGTGCCAGGACATCCGACTCCTTGCCGGCGATACCGGTGTTCAGTGCGGCCAATGCGCCCACCAGGCGATCCATCTCGGCACTGAGGGTGATGATCTCCGACTGCCTGTCCGACACTGCCTTCGCCGTGCTGTCGGCTGCGGCCTGCAGGGTGGGCAGGCGATCCTGCAGCCCGGTGAGTTCCGCCGACTTGGTGGCCACGGCGCTGGTCGCCGACGCCAGTCGGGCCTCCGCGCCGGAGAGGTCGGTACGCAGTCCGCTCAGGGCGTCCTTCTGGGCGGTGATGGCGGCCTCGGCAGCGGCGACACCGTCGGTCAGGTCGGGCAGCTCGGCGACGAGATCGTCGACCACCTTCTCCTGGGTTGCCACAGCGCTGCGGGCGGTATCGGCAGCCGTGACGAGGGCCGGCAGCTGACCCTGCAGGGCAGTCACGTTCCCCTGCTGGGTGGCGACGAGGGCCTTGGCCTCGGTCAGCGCTGTCTGCAGGGCGGGCAGCTGGGACTTCAGGGTCGCGATATCGGCTTCCTTCGTCACGACGACGGCGTTCGCGGCGGTGAGCGTGGACTGCAGGGGAGCGGCCTCCCGCTGCAGGGCACTGCTCTCCCCCTGCTTCGCCAGCAGCTGTGCGTTCAGGGTGTCCACCTGGGTCTTGAGCCCGGTGAGGTTGCCCTGCAAACCCGAGATCTGAGCGTTCGCGTCCGTGATCCGGGTGTTCAGACCGGCCAGCTCGAGCTCTTTCTGTGTCTTGGTCGCCTCGAGCTCGCGCTTGCGCTGGGAGTTGCCATTGATGGCATTGATGTCGGTGGTCAGGCGGGCGATCTCGCCCTGGAGCGTGGTCCTCTGCTTGGTCAGGGCTGCCAACTGGGTCTGCGCCGTCGTCAGCGCGGTCTGCTTCGCGGTGACCTCGCTGTTCGCCGCTGCGATGTTCTTCTGCAGCTCTGCGATCTCCCCGGCAACCGTGCTCTGGAGTGCTGTGTTCGCGGCGACCGCGTCGCCAGCCTTCGTGGCGTCGGCACGGAGCGGGACGAGTGCGGCCTCGGCGGTCGTGACAGCCGTGGTCTGCGTGGTGACAGCATCAGCGGCACGGGCGGCAGCTGTCTGCAGGGTGGCCAGTTCGGTCTGCGCGGCCGTGATGGTGGTGTTCTTGGCCGTGACCGCCGCACCAGCCGTCGCGGCATCGGCCTGCCGTGTCCTGAGGGCTTCCCCGGCCCGGGCGATGTCGGAGCGCAGCACGTCGAGCTCTGCCTGGGCGGTGGTGCCGGCGGCGACAAGCTGTCCGAGGAGGTTCTCGCCGTCCGAGACGGCCTGCTCGGCAGCGGTGACGGCACCGGCAGCGTCCTGTGCCTTCGCAGTCAGCCCGGCCAGTTCACCCTTCGCCGTCGTGACGGCGTCGTCCTGGCGCGTGACACCGCCGGCGGCCTGGACTGCGGCGGCTTCGAGGCCCGCCAGGGCATCGCTCGCGAGACGCACAACCTCGCGCTGGTCATCGACCTGCGCAGTCGCCATGACGGCCTGCTTCCGGAGGTCGGCCGCAGCCGCTTCGGCTTCCGCCAATTGCGCCTGGACCGGAGCGAGGGCCGTGATGGCGGCGGTCTGCTGCGACTGCAGAGCGGTCAGCTGATCCTTCGTCGTGGCGATGGTCCTGGTCACGGACGCCTGTTCCGCGGTCACCCCTGCCAGGTCCGCTCCGGCTGCCGTGAGCGCGGTGGCGAGGCGAACGTCCTCGGCTTCGAGGGCAGCAATCGCCTTGTTCGCCTCGTCGATCTGGGTCCTCAGGGTCGTCGCGCTTGCCTGCAGCGCCGACCGGTCCGCCTGCAGCTTGGTGATGGTGTCGGCGTTCTTCTTCGCCGCGGCCTTGAGGAGGTTCTCCTGCACCGTGCCGCGGTGTGCCAGCTGATTCACCACACCGTTGCAGATACCCGACGTCGGCCCGGTGGTGGCCGAGGCCTGGGGGGCGAGGAACAGCGCCCCACCGAGGAGCCCCGGCAGCAGGACCGCGGTGGCGAGGCGGCGGGTGAGAGGGGTTGCGGTGAGACCAGTGCGCACGGAGTTGCTCCTGAGTGAGTGAGTGAGGGCAGCTACGTCGCCGCCTCACCAAAGGTAGGGAGCCTTATCGGATCGGGACACAGTGCTGCGTACTTGTCTCTTCGGTCCCGCTACTCGCGTCCGCGCTCCCAGCTACCTGTCAGGAAACACCAAGCTGGCTGCGTTCTTCGCGGGTATGTGTCAGCGCCTGGGCGTCACGTTCCACGGGGTGTCAAACAGACCGGGCATCGCGTGTGTGTGTTTCGTCACGGACCGCACGAAAACCCGGGGCATGGCGTTGACTGGGTGAACAGTCGGTAGAGCGCCGGCCCATGAAGGAGACATCATGACCACCTGGCTGATCACCGGCTGCTCCACGGGACTCGGACGCGCCCTCGCGGAGGCCGCCCTCGGGCGCGGGGACACCGTGGTGGCCACGGCCCGTGACGCCTCGACGGTGGAGGAGCTCGCTGCGGCGTATCCCGATACGGCGCTCGCCCTCTCCCTCGACGTGACGGACGCCGGCCAGGTGCAGGCGGCCGTGGAGCGCGGCACCGGGACGTTCGGCGGGATCGACGTGCTGGTCAACAACGCCGGCTACGGGTACCGGGCCGCCGTGGAGGAGGGCGACGACGGCGATGTGCGCACCCTGTTCGACACGCACTTCTTCGGCACCGTGGACATGATCAAGGCCGTCCTGCCGCAGATGCGGTCCCGCCGCAAGGGCACCATCGTGAACCTGTCCTCGATCGGCGCGCGGGTGACGCCGGCCGGCTCCGGCTACTACGCGGCCGTCAAGTCCGCGGTCGAGGGGCTCACCGGCTCGCTGCGCAAGGAACTGGAACCCCTGGGCATCACGGCGATGGTCGTCGAACCCGGCGGATTCCGCACCGACTTCTCCGGCCGGTCCCTCCAGCAGTCCGCGGACGCCATCGACGACTACGCCGACACCGCGGGCAAGCGCCGCAAGGAGAACGACACCACCCACGGCACGCAGCCCGGGGACCCCGCCAAGGCAGCCGCGGCGATCATCACCGCGGTGGATTCCGCCGATACCCCTGAGGTGCTGATCCTCGGGGCCGATGCGACCACCGCCCACGCCGGCGTCCTCCAGGCGCAGCTCGCCTCGCTCGAGACCTGGCGGCAGCTCAGCGAGAGCACCGGGGTCGACGAGTAGCCCGTCCGGGCCGCCCCCCCCTTCCATCCCGGTCGACCGGCACCCCGGCCGACCCCAACCGAGGAGACACCATGAAGGTCCTGATCACCGGCGCCCACGGGAAGGTCGGCCGCGCCACCACGCAGGCGATGATCGACGCCGGCCACGAGGTACACACCACCGATCTGACCCGCCCCGGCTTCGAACGCAAGGCCGACGACGCGCCCCGGTACACGATGGCTGACCTCACCGACGCGGGGGAGGCCTACGCCGTCGTCCACGGTGCGGACGCCGTCGTGCACATCGCCGCGATCCCCGAGCCGACCGGCAACCCGCCCCACGTCGTGTTCAAGACCAACCTGATGGCCACGTTCAACGTCCTCGAGGCGGCGGTCCGCTTCGGCGTCAAACGCTTCGTCTACATCTCGAGCGAGACCGTGCCCGGGTTCTTCTTCCCCGAGCGCGACTTCCTGCCCGACTACGCACCCGTGGACGAGGAGCACCCGATCCACCCGCAGGACCCCTACGCCCTGTCCAAACACTTCGGCGAGCAGCTCATGGACGCCGCGGTGGCCCGGGCGGACATCCGCTGCATCTCCATCCGGCCCAGCTGGGTCCAGTTCGAGGGCAACTACGAGCACAACCTCGGACCGCAGGTCCGCGACGCGTCGAACCTGAGCGCCAATCTCTGGAGCTACATCGACGTCTACGACCTGGCCGACGCCATCGTCCTCGCCACCGGGTCGGACCTGCCGGGGCACGAGGTCTTCTACATCGCATCCCCCGACAACGTCGGCGGCTACGACTTCGCCGAGATCCTCACGAAGTACTACGGCGATCAGATCGAACTGCGCGACCTGGACCGCACGGACGCGTCGGGCATCTCCAGCAGGAAGGCCCAGAAGATGCTCGGCTGGACAGCCCGGCGATCCTGGCGCGACTACCTCGACGCCGAGGGGAAGACCCTCCCGAAGTAGACCGCAGCACCGACGGACGCTCCCGGCCACCACCGACGGCGTCGACAGCATAGTCGTCCGCCCACGTATACTCCGAGCATGCCGAACGCCCGCCTTTCCTATGGCATCCCCGCCCTGAATCCCTCTCCTGAGCACCACGGGAGCGAGCTGTGAGCGGCGGTCTCGTCGCGCTCCTCGACGACGTCGCAGCCCTGGCCCGCATCGCGGCCGCCTCGGTGGATGACGTCGCCGCCGGGGCCGCGAAGGCAGGGGCCAAGGCCGCCGGCGTCGTCATCGACGACGCCGCCGTCACCCCGCAGTACGTCTCCGGTGCCGATCCGTCCCGCGAACTGCCGATGATCAAGCGGATCTTCTGGGGCTCGCTGCGGAACAAGCTGCTGTTCATCCTGCCGGCCCTGCTGCTTATCAGTGCGTTCATTCCGGGCATCATCCCTTTCATCCTCATGCTCGGCGGCACCTACCTCTGCTACGAGGGCGCCGAGAAGGTCTGGCACAAGCTCCGCGGCCACCACGAGTCCAAGAAGGCGCCGGCGGTCGAGCGGGGGCCGGAGGCGGAGGCCAGGGTCACCAAGGGCGCCATCACCACCGACTTCATCCTCTCCTGCGAGATCATGGTCATCTCGATGAACGAGGTGGCCGACGAGTCCCTGGTGGCCCGGGCGCTCATCCTGGTCGTCGTCGCGCTCGCCATCACGGTGCTCGTGTACGGCGCGGTCGCGCTGATCGTCAAGATGGACGACATCGGCCTGCACCTGACCACCAAGGACTCGGAGGGCTCGCAACGCCTCGGCCGGATGCTCGTCAAGGGCATGCCCGGCGTCCTGGCGGCGATCACCCTCGTGGGGACCATCGCGATGTTGTGGGTGGGCGGTCACATCATGCTGCAGGGCGCCTACGACCTCGGGTGGCACGCGCCGTACGACCTGGTCCACGTGCTCGAGCACCCGTTCGTCGGCGTCCCCGTGGTGGGCGGTCTCCTTGCCTGGCTCGTGAACACCCTCTGTTCGGCCGTCCTCGGACTGGCATGGGGCCTCGTGGTCATGGCGGTCGTGCAGCCCCTGCTGAAGCTGCTGCCGTTCGGCAAGAAGGGCGAGCACGAGGCGGGCGCCATCCGCGCCGCCGTCGCCGGCCATCGGCCGGCGGGACGGGACAGCGGACCCAGCGCCTAGCCGCACCCGCAGTCGGCCTCGCTGAAGACGGCGCTAGCGGTTCGCCACCGGCTGGCGACGCTCCGCCGCCGTCGGATTCCCGGGCAGTTCGGCGGAGCGAGCACCCCACGGTCTCCCTCGCGAACGGGAGCGCCGCCATCCTCACCAGGCACGCGGCCATCAGGTAGAAGGCCGGCACGAGGAGATTGCCGGTCGCGCCGATGAGCGCCTCGTTGACCAGGGGGCCGTGCCGCCGAAGAGCGCCGTGGCGATGTTGTAGGTGATGGCGAACCCGGCGAAGCGGACGTGGGTGGGGAACATCGCCGGGAAGGTCGCCGAGATCGTGGCCAGCTGCAGGACGTACAGGATGCCGAGGACGGCGAAACCGATCAGCGCTCCGGTGAAACCGGTGCCGATCAGCAGGTACATCGGTCGTTCCTGCGTTTCGGTGACATGGGTCGATGACCTCCCTGCAGATCGTGCGCCGGGCGTTCAGCCGCTGCGGCAGAGCGCTCTCCGGTGGCGCATCAACGGTTTCCAGCGGGATGGTCGCCGGGGAGTGCTGTCCTGCCGGGGAAATTCCTCCCCGGCGCCGCGGCGGGTGGTGTAGGGCCCGGCGTCGGGCTTCTGCGTGGTTGTGGTGCACTGGCGGAGCTCGGAGCTCGGAGCTCGGAAGCCGGTTCCGCCGGTTATCGCGTGACCGACTCGCCCTGATCGAGAAGGGCGAGCTCAGCACGTGTCGGGAGTCCTTCCCAGTCTCCGTAGGCCAGGCAGGCGAACGCTCCGGTCCTGGCGGCCAGCTCGAGCCGCTCCGACGGGGCCTTTGCTGCCATCAGCTCCGTCAGGTACCCGGCGACGAATGCGTCACCGGCACCGACGGTGTCGACAGGTTCGATCAGCACCGCGGGCTGGTGATGCATCACGCCGTCGATGCTCGCCACTGCGCCTTTGCTGCCCAGCTTGATGATCGTCTGCGAAGGGCCGAGTCCGGTCAGCCGCTGGGCCAGGTCCGCGGGGTCGGCCGCGGGTCCGACGGCCAGCGCTGCCTCCTCGTCGCCGGCGAAGACGATGTCGGTGAGGGGGATCAACTCCCGGTACGAGCGCCCCGCGTCCGCTGCGTTCCAGAGATTCGCCCGGTAGTTGAGGTCGAACGAGACGACCACCCCTGCTGATCGGGCAATCTCGATGGCCTCGCGGATCGTCGCCGCAGCCGAGTCCGAGAGAGCGGGCGTGATGCCGCTGACATGGAGGATCGCGGCTCCCCTGATGAGGGCGGCATCCAGGTCCTCGGGAGCCAGCCTGGATCCTGCACTGCCCGCACGGTAGTAGCTCACCTTCTGCGTCGCCATCGTCCGGCGTTCCTTCAGCATCAGGCCCGTCGGCGCGGCCGGATCCTCGGTGGCGCGGACGGTGACTCCTTCGGCGCGTATCTCGCGGCGGACGAGCTGGCCGAGGGAGTCTGCTCCCGTGCGCCCGCACCACACCGCGTTTCCGCCGAGCCGCTGGACGCCGATCGCGACGTTCGATTCGGAGCCGCCGATACCGAGACCCATCGATGACACATGGGCGAGTGGTCCGGGATGCTCGGCGGTGAGGAGCGCCATCGTCTCCCCGAGAGTCACCATATATGGCCCCGCAAGCTCCGTACTCACGATGTCGCCCGTGCTTCGTCGACGAGGTCCCGGAGGCGGCTTGCCCGTTCGGTGAGGCGCCGCAGATCCCCGCCCCGGAAGGCATCACCGAGCAGCGGGCCACCGAGGCTGACTGCCAGCGCTCCTGCCTTCAGCCAGGCGGCCGCATCGTCGATGCCTACGCCCCCCGAGGGGACGACCTGGATATCGGGGAAGGGGCCCCGCAGCATGGACACATAACCGGGACCGACGACCGATGCGGGGAAGACCTTGACCGCCGTCGCTCCGGCCGCCCAGCCGTTGAACAGCTCGGTGGGGGTCAGGCCACCCGGATAGATGGCGACGCCGTGCTGCACCGCGGCGGCGATGGTCGCGGTATCCGTCACGGGGGTGACCAGGTAGGACGCGCCGGCTTCGATCGCGCGGATCGTCTCGTCGACCGTGGTGACGGTGCCTACGCCGAACTCGGCCGCGCCGCCGAACCGTTCCTGCAACCGCGGGAGTTCCTCGAAGACCCCGGGCGTGCTCAGGGTCAGCTCGATGCTGAGCACCCCGCCGCTGACCAGTGCTTCCACGACGGGGGCATAGGCGCTCGCCCGGGAGGCACGCAGAACCGCAACGGTCCCGGTCTCCAGCAATATCCGGGACGCGGAGGCGCGTCCGACGGCGGGCGGTTGTTCTGATGGAGACACGACGGATCCTTCGGATGGTGGGGAGCGGGCACCGTTGCGGTGGCAGGAGGCTGGGTGTCAGCGGCCGAGCCAGCCACCGTCGACGGGGAGGACGACGCCGTTGACGTAGTCGGACGCGCGGGATGCGAGGAAGACCGTGGCGCCGGCGAGGTCCTCGGGGCGTCCCCACCGTGCTGCGGGGATGCGCTCGAGGATTCCCCGTTCACGGTCCGGGTCGTCCTGGAGCGCCTGCGTGTTGTCGGTGGCGATGTAGCCGGGAGCTATCGCGTTGACGTTCACGCCACGCGGTGCCCACTCGTTGGCGAGGGCCTTGGTCAGGCCCGCGATGCCCGACTTCGACGCGGTGTAGCCCGGGACGTTGATTCCGCCCTGGAAGCTGAGGAGCGAGGCTGTGAAGATGATCTTCCCGCTTCCCCTCTCCAGCATCTGCCGGCCTACCTCGCGGCTGAGGATGAACTGGCTCGAGAGATTGACCTCGATCACCTGGTCCCACATGTCGTCCGGGTGCTGGGCCGCGGGCGTCCGGGCGATCGTGCCGCCGTTGTTCACCAGGATGTCGATGGGCCCTGCCGCCGTCAGGTCGGCGGCGAGTCGACGGACCGCCGTGCGGTCCGCGAAATCCGCGCGCATCGCCGTGAAGCTGCGACCGAGCGCTGTGACCGCGTGTCCGACGGCGCTGCCGTCGGCCTCGAGGTTCGCGGAGACTCCGATGATGTCAGCTCCCGCTTCGGCGAGGGCTACGGCCATCGCCATGCCGATGCCTCTTCTGGCTCCGGTGACGACGGCGGTCTTCCCGGTCAGGTCGAAGGGACCCGCGGTGCTCATGGCGTCACCTCGCGGCAATCGACGAGGACCTTCATCACGCCGCCCGATTCGAGGGCGAGGAACCCCTTCTCCACATCCCCCAGGGGGACGACCTGCGAGATCAGCTGCCGGGCGGGGATGGCGCCGTCGGCGACGAGACGTACGGCTTCCTCGAAATCCTCGCGCTGGTACAGGCGGGCACCGAACATCTCGAGCTCCCGCCAGAAGAAGCGGTGGAGGTCGATCTCCTTCGGCTTGGGGTGGATCGCCACCATGACGAGCCGCCCCCGGGTGGTCAGGACCTCGACGGCGGAGTTGACCCCGGCAGCCGCGCCGGAGACCTCGAATGCCACGTCGGCTCCCGCCCCGTCCGTCTCCTGCAGGACGTGGCCGACGAGGTTCACCTCGCGCGGATCGATCGCGGTGATACCGAAACCCTTGGCAGTATCCCTCCTGCCGGGGTCGAGCTCGACCAGCACGACCCGGGCACCCTGCTGCAGGGCGACGGAGGCGATGAGTTGCCCGACCGGGCCGCCGCCGATCACGACGACGAAGTCCGAGGCCGCGAGCTTGGACCGTCGGACGTCGTGCACGGCGACGGCGGTCGGCTCGATGAGCGCCGCCTCGTCGAGGGCGAGGCCCTCGGGCAGGGCGATGAGGATGTCGGCCGGGACGTTCCAGGCGTTCTGCATCGATCCCTCGGAGTCGATCCCGACGAAGTTCAGGTTGTGGCAGATGTGCGTGTTCCCCCGGCGGCACGCCGGGCAGGAACCACAGGAGAGGGTGGGCATGACCGTCACCGGCTGGCCGACCGACCACCCGGTGACCCCCTCACCCAGGGCGGCGATGGTGCCCGACATCTCATGGCCGATCACCGCGGGCATGCTCACCCGCGCATCCATGTCCCCGTGGAAGATGTGCAGGTCCGTACCGCACAGTCCCGTGTAGGCGACGGCGATCTGCACCTGGCCGGGTTCGGGCGGTCCGACCACAGGCTCGGCGGTGGTGAAGGTTCGTGAACCTGTGTAGGTGGCAGCGGTCATGAGTTTCGCTCCTTCGTATGCGGGGGTGCTTGGGTGGGCCGCGGGGCGGGTGGGCGCGTCAGTGCGCCACCACCTGCTGGTGCTGCTCGCCGAGCCCTTCGACACCGAGGATCATGGTGTCCCCGGGAGCGAGGTAC
Source organism: Arthrobacter sp. TJ-240 (assembly GCF_058269195.1). Taxonomy (NCBI): domain Bacteria; kingdom Bacillati; phylum Actinomycetota; class Actinomycetes; order Micrococcales; family Micrococcaceae; genus Arthrobacter; species Arthrobacter sp. TJ-240. Next base: position 338,579 of record NZ_JBZCNG010000001.1, on the reverse strand, counting down.
GGGAACCGTCCCGAGAGGGCTACACCCTCGGGCGTTCCGGTATTCACGACGTCCCCCGGATCGAGTGCCATGTACTGGGAGAGGTCCCGGACGATCTCGGCGACGCTGAAGACCATGTCGGCGGTCGTCGACCTCTGCCGTTCCTCCCCGTTCACACTGGAGTACAGCTGTAGTGACTGGGGATCCGCCACCTCGGACGCAGGGACCAACGCCGGACCGAGTGGGTTGAACGTGGGGGCGCACTTACCCTTCGACCACTGACCACCGGAGTGCCGGAGCTGGTAGTCCCGCTCCGACACGTCATTGCTGATGGTGAACCCGGCGATGCACTCCATCGCCTCCTCGTGGCTCTGCAGGTAGGAGGCGCGTTTGCCGATCACCACCGCGAGCTCCACTTCCCAGTCGACCTTCTGGGCTCCGGGGGGAAGGATGACGTCGTCGTTCGGGCCGACGACGGTGTTCGGGTGTTTGAAGAAGATGATGGGCGCTGGGGGTGGTGCGTCCCCGGTCTCGGCGGCATGGGCTGCGTAATTCATACCTACACAGACGACGGCGCCGATCCCGGACAGCGGAGGCCCCACCCGCAGGGAGGCGGCGTCCGCGAGCTCTGGCAGGGATCCGTCCCGAAGGGCATCGCGCACCTGCCCGATGAGCCCGGCTCCGAGGGCGGCCCCGGTGATATCCGCCGCGATGCCGCGCAGATCGTAGTAGGTGCTTCCTACCCGGACCGCCGGTACTTCCCGTCCGGCCTCTCCCAGTCTCATCAGGTCCATCGACGACGTGCTCCTAGCTCGTAGTGGGTCAGCAGTGCTTCAGGAGGAGGGCCGGAGGAGGAGGCTGTGCATGCCGCCGTCCACCGCGAGTGAGACACCGGTGGTGGATCCATTCGCGGGGTCGGCCAGGAACAGCACGGAAGCCGCTACTTCGTCCGGGGACACCAGCCGACCGTGCGGTTGCCGCGCCTCCAGCGCCCGGCGCTCGCCCTCCGGATCGGTTGCGGCCCCCAGGAGACGATTCACCCAGGGGGTATCCGCAGTGCCGGGGTTCACGCAGTTGACCCGGATCCCCTCACGCAGGTGGTCCGCGGCCATCGCCCGCGTGAGGGCATCGACGGCTCCCTTGCTCGCCGTGTAGAGGGCGCGTTGCGGAAGGCCGTGCGTGGCGGCGATGGACCCGGTGTTGACGATAGCCGCGCAGTCCGATCTGCGGAGGTACGGCAGGGCGGCTGTCGATACCCGGGCGATGCCCACGACGTTCACACCCAGCACGCGCAGCCACTCCTCGTCGTCGTTGTCGGCGACGGTGCCGATGGCGCCCATGCCTGCGTTGTTGATGACGACGTCGATCCCGCCCAGCGAGCGCGCGGACGCTTCCACGGCGGAGGTGACGGAGGCGCGGTCGCCGACGTCGCACTGCTGGCCGAACACGGCGTCGGGCAGGTTCGTGGGATGCAGGTCCAGGACGGCGACGCGCGCCCCGCGGTCGACCAGCGCTGCCGTCACGGCCGCACCGATGCCGGACGCCCCGCCGGTGACGATGGCGCGAACGCCGGAGAAGGAACCCATGTGCACTCCTGGAGGTATGAACGATGAAGGCGGGCAGATCAGCAGAGCTTGGCCGGCGGTGGAACCCGGAGGGTTCTCCCGGACTCCTGGGAGAATGCTTCCGCGAAGCGGTGGTAGGCCCCGATCAGGTGGGCGTGCATCGCGTCCTCGGCGGCGTCCGGGTCGCAGGCCCCGATCGCATCGACGATGTTCCGATGCTCTTCCACCGTCTGTTTCCCCCGGTAGTCCGCAGGGTGGAGGCGGAAGAGGTGCAGGTGGCAATGCGTGGCGCGGTAGGCGTGCAGTGCGAACTGGTTGCTGCTGGCCTTGAGGATGCTGTCATGGAAGTGGGTGTCGTGCGCCACGAGGAGGTGCCGTACGCTGGGCGCCGTCTCGGTGCCCTCCTCGAAGTTCGACAGTGACTTCTGCAGCGCGCGAGCCGGATTGCTCAACCGGTTGACCGCCGCGACCCGGGCGGCCCAGGGCTCCACCATCAGCCGGAATTCGAAGAGTTCACGAAGCTCGGCGATGCCCAGCAGCTCTGTGGTCCTGTATCCCTTGCCGGGGGTCTTGATGATGAGGTTGTCACCCTCGAGTTGGCTCAGTGCCTCCCGGACAGGTGTCTGGGAGACCCCGAATTCGCGGGCGAGGGCATCGATGTTCACCTTCTCGTCGGGTGGGATTTGAAGGTCGAGGATCTTGGTCCGCAGCGCGGCATAGACGTCGACGGAGGGCCGTGCCCGGCTGTCGAGTTCGAGGGAGCCGTCAGTCATGGTGTGCCGGCAGGGACGGCGGGGCGGGCTTTTCCATCATGCAGTACATACTCCAGCAGGTTGCCGATCCCGTAGGTCCACGGTGCGAGGTCCTCGGTGGGCTCCACCGTGTTGCTCAGCGTTCCGAGGCGGCTGCTGCTGATCTCGACGACGTCACCGGTCTCGTGGGTGAAACCCATGCCAGGCGCGTTCCTGTCCTCGTTCGGGGCGAAGAGCGTCCCGGTGAACAGGGCGAATCCGTCGGGGTACTGGTGGTGCCGGCCGTAGGCAGCGCCGACGAGCTCCTCGAAGGGGCGGCTCAGTCGCTGCACGCTGTTGGTCCCGGTGAGGGTGTACCCGTCGGTTCCGGTCACGGTCAGCCGGATCGTCTCCTGCCGGGCGTCGTCGAGCGTGTAGGAATCATTGAACAGGCGGAGGAACGGGCCGAGCGCGGCGGATCCGTTGTTGTCCTTCGCCATGCCGAGCAGAAGCGCGCTGCGCCCCTCGACGTCGCGCAGGTTCACGTCGTTGCCCAGGGTGCAACCACGGATCCGCCCCTGGTTGTCGACCATCAGCACCAGTTCGGGTTCGGGGTTGTTCCAGGAGGAGAAGGAGGGGATGCCGATGCGCTCGCCGTAGCCGACCGTCGAGAGGACAGGCGCTTTGGTGAACACCTCCGGGTCCGGGCCGATGCCGACCTCGAGATACTGGGACCAGAAGCCTTCACGAACGAGTACTTCCTTGACCCGTGCGGCTTCCTCCGAGCCCGGCCGCACCCCGGCGAGGCTTCCTCCGATCGCCGCCAGCACCTGCGAGCGCATCTGCTCCGCGAGAGTCAGGTCCCCGGCACACCGCTCTTCGATGACGCGCTCGATCATGCTGTCCACGAAGGTGACACCGCACGCCTTCACGGCCTGCAGGTCCACCGGCGAGAGGAGGTGGAGTGCGTCGTCACCGTTGCCACGGGGCGTGTCCAGGGCATCGCGGAGTTCCCACGCACGTGCCCCGTCCCGTCGTACACGCTCCAGCATGTCGGGCAGATCGTCGCGGTTGAGCAGGGCGGACACCGTGGGAGCCTGGTCGAAGAGGTCGAGCAGAACGCCTTCGTGGAAAAGGACGGGGCGGGGGCCCCGGGTCTCCGGGTCCCATAGCCGGCCGATGAGCCGGGCCTCGGAGGCGTCCTCGGGCAGGATCGCCTCGGGTTCGACCGGCGTCATCGGGATCCTCCTGCCGGTTCCATGCTGCCGTCCACCCGGCGGGCGATGCCCCAGGGGTTCGACTCCTGGAGCGCCGGTGGCAGCGCGGCATCGGGCACATCCTGGTAGGCCACCGGGCGCATGAAGCGGTCGATCGCGGCTGTGCCCACGGAGGTCGTACCCGGTGCCGTCGTCGCCGGGTAGGGCCCGCCATGCTGCTGCGCGTAGGAGACGGTGACGCCGGTGGGCCAGCCGTTCCACAGCACCCTGCCGGCGATGCCGGTCAGGGTCGCGAGCAACTCGCCGGTCGGATCGCCGTCGTCCGCGTGGATGGTGGCCGTCAGCTGGCCCTCCATCCGGGCCGCGAGCGCCGGCAGGTCTGCGACGTCGCGGTACCGGACCACCACGGTTGCAGGACCGAACATCTCCCGTTGCAGCACCTCGGGGTCGGACGCGACCGACTCCGCATCGACCAGCAGGACGGTGGGGGAGGGCACTTCGCCGTCGGAACCGGGTACGAGGGCCTGGACGCCGTCGAACGAAGCCACCTCGTCGCGTGCCTTGCCGAAGGAATCCCGCAGGCCGGGAGTGAGTAGCCTGGCCAGCGGAACGTTCTCGAGCGCATCTCCCAGGGTGCTGCGCAACTGCTCCTCGGACGCGGAGTCCGGCACGAAGAGCACGCCTGGCTTGGTGCAGAACTGGCCCATGCCCATCGTGAACGAGCCGGCATAGCCGGTGAGGATGTCCTCGGCCCGGGCGTTCCAGGCCGTCGGCAGCACGAAGACCGGGTTGATGCTGCCCAGTTCCCCATAGAAGGGGATCGGTACGGGCCGTGCATTGGCACGGTCGAAGAGCGCCCGGCCCCCGACCGTGGAGCCGGTGAACCCGATGGCCTTAACGAGTGGGTGATCCACCAGCGCCTCCGCGGCGGGACGACCGTCCACCAGGGCGAACAGTCCGGAGGGTGCACCGGCGTCCGCGAGGGCAGCGACCACTATCTCGCCCGTCCGTCGCGCAAGCTTCTGGTGCCCAGGATGGATCTTGTGCAGGACGGCACAGCCGGCGGCGAGAGCCGAGGCGCTGTCACCGCCCATCACGCTGAACGCGAAGGGGAAGTTGGACGCTCCGAAGACACCGATCACGCCGAGTGGCACGTTGACCCTGCGGATGTCCGGCCGTGGGCCCATGCCCCAGTCAGGATCCGCGTGGTCGATGGTGGCGTCGAGGGCGACTCCGGTGCGGACCTCGTCGGCGAACAGGTCCAACTGGAACGCCGACCGCTTCAGCTCTCCCTGGAGCCGGGCTTCGGCGAGGTTCGTGTCGGTGGCGGCGAGTGCGACCAGTTCCTCGACGTTGGCGCGGAGCGCATCAGCGATAGCGTTCAGTCGTGCGGCTCGTGTCGCGGGGGACTCGTCGGCGATGCTCAGGAAGGCGGCGTGCGCCTGCCTCGCGGCCTGGTCCACCTGCTCGGGAGTGGTGGCGATGGTCAGGGTCGTGGTGCTCATGGAAATCCTTCCGGAATCTCAGCGTGCGTTCAGTTCCTGCCAGACCGCGCCGCTCGGGTACGACCAACGTGAGGTGGACTCGGGCAGCATCTCGGCACCGACGCCGGGAAGCTTCGGTGCCTGGTACCGGCCGTTGGAGACCACTGCCGGTTCCGTGAAGTGTTCGTGGAGGTGGTCCACGAACTCGATGACGCGGTCCTCCATGGTTCCCGTGATGGCGGCGTAGTCGAAGAAGGAGAAGTGCTGCACCAGTTCGCACAGCCCGACGCCACCGGCATGGGGGCATACAGGTGTCTCGAAGCGGGCCGCGAGCAGCAGGTTGGCGATGTTCTCGTTGACGCCGGCCACTCGGGTCGAGTCGATCTGCATGATGTCGATCGCCCCGGCCTGGAGCATCTGCTTGAAGATGATGCGGTTATGGACCGCTTCTCCGGTGACGACCTTGATGGGGTGGACAGCCTTGCGGATGGCCGCGTGGGCGAGGATGTCGTCCGTGCTCGTCGGTTCCTCGATCCAGTAGGGCTTGAAGTCCTGGAGTTGGTTGACCCAGTCGATGGCCTCCTGCTCCTCCCAGCGCTGGTTGGCGTCGATGGCGATCCGGACATCCGGTCCCACCGCCTCCCGCGCCAGGGACAGCCGGCGGCGGTCGTCCTCGATGCTGCCGGCGACCTTGAGCTTGATCATGCCGAAGCCGTCCGCCGCCGCTTCCTTGGACAGGCGCACCAGCTTCTCGTCGCTGTACCCGAGCCATCCGGGCGTCGTGGTGTACGCGGGGTAGCCGTTCTCCTTGAGCTCCGCGATGCGAGCCTCCTTGCCCTCCTGGCCCCGCTGGAGGATGCCAGCGGCATCTTCGGGAGTGAGGGCATTGCGGATGTGGGTGAAGTCCACCGCACTGATGACCTCCTCCGAGGACATCTCGCTGAGCAGCAGCCACAGCGGCTTCTTCTCCCGCCGTGCCCGGATATCCCACATCGCATTGATCAGCCCACCGGCTGCCATGTGGGAGACGCCCTTCTCGGGGCCGAGCCAGCGCATCTGCGAGTCGTGGACGAGGCGCCGCGCCGACTCTCCGAGGTTGTTGACCAGTTCATCCGTGTCCCGGCCCACGAGTAGCTCGCCGTAGCTGTCCATCGCGGCGGTGACGATCTCATTGCCGCGGCCACAGGTGAAGACGAGGCCGTACCCGCTCTCACCGTCGTCGGTGTTGATCTCCACGTAGGCCGCCGAGTAGTCGGGGTCGACGTTGACGGCGTCCGAGCCGTCCAGTTCGAGCGACGTGGGGAAGCGGACGTCCGTGGTGCGGACGGATTCGATTTTCGACATGAAGGTCTCCTTGGAGGTCGGTCGGGGCGGGTCAGAGGAAGCCGAGCAGTACCGGCAGGCCGAGGGTGACGGCGGGAATGAAGGTGATGAACAGCAGGGTCAGGACCATCGGACCGAAGAACGGGAGGATGCCCTTGATCACGACGGGGACCGGTGCCTTGGTCACGCTCGAGAGGACGAACAGCACGAGTCCCACGGGTGGGGTGATCAGTCCGATCAGGAGATTGAAGATGACCATGATCCCGAAATGGACCGGATCGATACCGAACGTCTCCGCGACGGGCAGGAGGACCGGGACCAGGATCAGGATCGCGGCCGTCGGTTCAAGCACGCAGCCCACCAGCAGGAGCAGCACATTGACGAGGATCAGGAACATGATCGGCTGGTTCGTGATGTCCAGGATGAGGTTCGCGGCCACCTGCGGCGCCTGCTCCCGCGCGAGTACCCAGCCGAACAGTGCCGCTGCGGCGACGATCAGGAGCACCGAGCCGGAGGTCTCGACGGTGGTCAGCAGCGTGCGGTACATCTTCCGCCACGTCAGCGCCCTGTAGACGACGGCAAGAATCGCGATGTAGACGACGCCGATGCCACTCGCCTCGGTGGGGGTGAAGATGCCGCTGAGGATTCCGCCCAGGATGATGACGGCAGATCCGAGGGCAGGTACTGCACCGAGGGCTGTCTTGCCACGGGTAGCCCAGGTCGCCTTGGGCAGGCGGAGTTCGTTCTTCTTCCGCATGAGAATCCACACGGTCAGGCACAGCGCGGCCACCAGGATCAATGCCGGGACGATGCCGGCCATGAACAGGGCGCCGACGGACACACCTGCCGTGACGGCATAGATCACTGCCGGAATGCTCGGCGGGATCATCGGGGCGATCAGGCTGGAGGCACCCGTCACGCCGAGTGCGAACTCCTGCTTGTAGCCACGCTTGACCATCGCCGGCACCTGCACCCGCCCCATGGCCGCGGCATCGGCGATCGCGGCGCCGCTCATCCAGGAGAACCCGAAGCTGGTGGCTACGTTCACGTACCCCAGGCTTCCCCGGAGGTGTCCGATCGCGGCAACCGCGGCATCGTAGAGCTTGTCGGTGACGCCGGACACGTTGGCCAGGTTTCCCAGCAGGATGAACATCGGGACAGCCAGGATCGAGAAACTGTCGACACCGGAGACGGTCTGCTGGACGGCGGTGCCGAGCTGCACGGAGGGATCCGTGATCACATATCCGAGGGAAGGGATCAGGAGCGCGAAGGACACGGGGACACGGAGGGCGAGGAGCAGCAACAGGCTGATCACCATGATGAGGAGAGTCATGTTCTTCCTAGACCGCTTCCCGTTCGAGGTTCTCCATCGCATCCGGAACGAGCTCCGGATGACGGATGTTGAGGTACATGTGCACGAGGGCGTGGAAACAGATCAGGATGAATCCCACCACCGCCGAGCTGTAGACCAGGCTCATGGGCAACGACGTCGCAGGAGCCTGCAGGCGTGCCGCCCCGGCGGCGAATTCCGCCCCGGCGAAGGCCATCATTCCTGAAGCGATGATCACCATGAGCAGGGCGAAGGTGTCGAGGACCACGGTTCCTCGCCGGCCGAGTTTGCTGGCGACGATGTCCACCGCGATGTGGATGCGACGCGCCATCACGAATCCGGCGGACACGAAGGTGAACCACAGCAGGGCGAACCGGGCGAGTTCTTCCGTCCAGGTGAAAGGGGAATCGAAGATGTAGCGGCTGACGACCTGCAGGATGATCAGGCCCAGGGTGCCCACGAGGAAGGTGCAGGCGGCGATCCGCTCCGCGACGACCAGATACCGGTACAGGCCGTTCCGTTGCTCCGGGAAATCCGGGTCGTCAGGCTCCTGCGGGACCCGGAGGCCGGTGGCGAGGTTGTTCTCGTTGCCGGAGGATGGCCGCGGGTCGACCGCTTCGCTCATCGGGACGCCTGGATCTGCTCGTACAGGTCACCCCAGGGCTGCTCGCGCATGGCCTCCCCGGCCGCGGCGGCGAGGGAGTCACGGTCGACGTCCTCATTGACCTGGATGCCGCTACCGGCTTTCCATTCCTCGAGGATGGACTGCTCCTGTTCCTCGACGCATTCGCGGGTGGCGTCCGCGGCGGTCTGCATCGCGTCCTCGAGCGCGGTACGCTCCTCGTCGGTCAGGCCCTCGTAGACGGCGCGCCCGGTAGTGAGCTCGACGCCCTGGATCATGTGCCCCGTCAGGTTGATGTAGTCCTGGACCTCGTTGAACTTCGCCGTCGCGATGGTGGGGATGGGGTTCTCCTGTGCGTCGATGACGCCCTGCTGCAGCGCGAGGTACACCTCGTCGAGCGCCATGGGGGTCGCCGTGCCACCCATCGCGCTGATGTTCGTCAGGTAGAGGGGGGCGTTGGGCGTCCGGATCTTGAGGCCGCTGAAGTCGGCTGCGGTGCTGATCTCCTTGTTCGCCGTCACATGGCGTGTGCCGTAGTACCAGCTCGAGAGCACCTTGATGTCGGAGGATTCGTACAGGTCGTCGAAGACACCCTGCATCTCCTCGCCATTCGCGGTCTCGACGAAGTGGTCCACATCCTGGAACAGGTACGCCGCATCGAGGACCGCCGCGTTCTCCTCCCAGACGCCGAGGAAGGACGGGCCCGCCACGGCCATGTCGAGGCTGCCCGAAGCGACCTGCTCGAGCAACTCGGACTCGTTGCCGAGCTGTGCGGACGGGAAGCTCTGGATCTGCAGACCGCTTCCCTGCAACTCCTCCTTCAGGGCGGCGACGCCGCACTCTTCGACCGGGTGGGCCGCGTCGTAGACATGGGCCAGCCGCAGGGTCTTCGCTTCTGTGTCCACTTCTTCCACGCTGTCGCGGTCCACCGCAGTACCGACGTTGCACCCGGACAGCAGCAGGGCCGCTGCCGCGGCAACGCCCAGTACGGCCTTACGGTTGCCGCGGCGAGCTGTGGAACTGCAGGTGGAGTGAGTTTCAAGCTTCATTGCTGAATCCTTCCGAGAAGTGCGGTGGTTACGGTGCTGGATGGGTTTTGAGGGGCGATAGGGACAGCTCGTCGGCCAGCGTGGCCAGTTGCCTGATGGTCGAGGATGGCAGGGGGACTGCGTCTGCGGCTTCCGTCTGGCGTCGACGCTCCGGATCTCCCGGAGCGTCGACGGGCACGCCCCCCGGGCCGGAGGAGCGCACGCGGTCCTGAAGTGTGGCGACCCGTGAAGCGGTGCGCGCGTTCCCGGCGAAGGCGGCGGTATCGAGTCCGATCAGCAGGTGGCCGTTGTTCATGCGGGAGGCCGGGTTGGACCAGATGTCGATCGTCTCGAAGGCGAAGGTCGCGTCCGTCAGGGACGCGGCAAAGGCTTCGAGCAGGACGGCGACTGCTGAACCCTTGTGTCCGCCGAAAGGAATCATCGACCCCTTCTCCGCTTCGACGGGATCGGTGGTCGGGTTGCCGTCGGCGTCGACGGCCCAGCCCTCCGGCAGTCGGGTGCCTTCGTTCTTCGCGGCGATCACCTTGCCGTAGGCGCCGTTGCTGGTCGCCAGATCGGCTGTGAGGGGCCAACCGGAAGAGCTGGGAACCCCGAGGGTCAACGGATTGGTGCCGAGGACTTTGCTCGTGCCGCCGTGAGGCGCCACGACCGGTCCGGTCGAGGAGGTGAGGAAGGACAGGAAGCCCGCCTCTGCGAGTTGGTCGCTCCAGAAGGCGCCGGCGCCGTAATGGCTGCTGTTGTGGACGGCGACGGCGGCGATGCCCTGCACGCGACCGACATCGATCACGCGGTCCACAGCAGCCTGCATCGCGACCTGACCGAGCGCGGCATCGGCGTCGAGTACTGCGACGCTGCCCTGATCCTTGGAGAACTTCAGGTCCGGCAGCGGATTGATGCCTCCGAGCCGCAGCGCTTCGCAGTACAGCGGAAGTCGAAGCAGGCCATGGGAGTAGATGCCGCGCTGATCAGCCTGCACGAGCGAGCGGGCGGTCAGCTCTGCGTCATTCCGCGGAACCCCCCGAGCGGTCAGTGCGTCGGATGCGAAGCGGACGAGATCCTGCGGGGGCAGGAGTTGCTGGGAATTCATCGGCGAATGCCCTTCTCATATAGGAAGCTCGTTTATCCTATATTCAACGTGCTGCAGATCACAACCCCTCGCGGCAGTGGCCATCCCCATTGCGTCCCTCATGGCCGCCGCACTGCTCTGCAGCGTGGTACCGAGGACCCGCGTCAGGCGCTACCGCCGTGGGGGCGAGCAGGAGGAAACGAGCGCCGGCGATGACGCCGCCCCGGCCTTCACGAAGATCCCAGGCACCCGGAACGAATCTTCTCTCGCGTGCCCGGTGCCTCTCAACGTCTCGAGGCCACCGCTGATGCAGCGGTGCCCTGGTGGTGGCTGCGGCCTCAGGTGCCGCAGTACGTCGTGTACTTGCCGAAGTCCTCCGGCGCCCCGGCGGCGTACCGCTCCAGTCCCGGGCGCTCCTCGAAGGGCCTGATGACGACGTCCACGAGCCGTTCGAGCGGCTCGAGGTCGCCGACGGTGGCGGCGTCGAGCGCCTCCTCGACGAGGTGGTTCCGCGGGATGTACACGGGGTTCACGCGGTCCATCGCGCCGGCGTCGGGCCCGAGGGTGAGCCACCGCTCGGCCCAGGCGTCGAAGGCGGCGACGTCGAGCACCTTGTCCCGCGCGGGGCGAGCGTCGCCGTGCACGACGGAGCCGAGGCCCCGGAAGAACGAGGTGTAGTCGACGTGGTTCTCCTGCAGCAGGGTGAGGACGTCGTTGGCGAGGGCCGAGGCGACCTCGTCCTCGACGCCGCCGGGCAGCCCCAGCTTGGCCTTCATGCCCGTGAGCCAGGCGCCGCTGTACCGGGGGCGGAAGGATTCGAGCACGCCGACGGCGAGGGCCACGGCCCGCTCCTGGTCGTCGTCGATGAGCGGCAGCAGGGTCTCGGCGAGGCGGGCGAGATTCCACTCGGCGATCAGCGGCTGGTTGGCGTAGGCGTAGCGGCCGCCGCGGTCGATCGAGCTGTAGACGGTGGCATAGTCGAAGACGTCCATGAACGCGCAGGGTCCGTAGTCGATGGTCTCGCCCGAGATGGTCATGTTGTCCGTGTTCATCACGCCGTGGATGAAACCCACGAGCATCCACCGGGCCACGAGCGACGCCTGCGCGGACAGGACCGACTCGAACAGTGCGAGATAGGGGCGCTCGGCGGACGCGGCATCCGGGTAGTGGCGGTTGATCGCGTGGTCGGCCAGGCGCGTGAGGAGGTCCGCGTTGCCGGTGGCGGCCGCGTACTGGAAGCTCCCGACGCGCAGGTGGCTGCTCGCGACGCGCGCGAGGACGGCACCGGGCAGCAGAGTCTCGCGGCGTACGTCACGCCCCGTGGCGACTACGGCGAGGGAGCGCGTGGTCGGTATGCCGAGCGCGTGCATGGCCTCGCTGACGATGTACTCGCGGAGCATGGGCCCGACGGCGGCGAGTCCGTCACCGCCGCGCGCGAACGGGGTACGGCCGGAGCCCTTGAGGTGGAGATCGCGGAAGCGGCCCGCCGCGTCGGTGACCTCGCCGAGCAGCAGCGCCCGGCCGTCGCCGAGGCCCGGGTTGAAGCTGCCGAACTGGTGGCCGGAGTAGGCCTGGGCCACCGGGGTCGCGCCGTCCGGCACCGAGGTGCCGAGCAGCAGGGCGAGGCCGTCGGGGGAGCGGAGGAACCCGGGATCGAACCCCAGCTCCGCCGCCACCGGTTCGTTGAGGGCCAGCAGGCGCGGCGCCGGGGCGTCGGCGGCCTGCCAGGCGACCGCCATCTCGGGCAGTTCCCGCGCGAAGCGGCCGTCGAAGGTGACCCTGGACTCTGTAGGCACGCTCATCCTTCCACCGTACGCCGGGCGGTCCGGCGCCGCGTTTCGGACCGAGGGCTGGCCGCCCGCGCAGTCGCGCCCTAAACTGACAAGCCACCTGATGTTTTCGGGGTGACGAGGCGATGATCGAAGGAGATCAGCATGGGCATCAGCAACAGGATCAGGACGGCCGCGAACCGCTACCTCAGCAGGTCGGGCACCGGGACGACGGGCAAGCCCGTCGGAGGTACGGCCGGCCGGCGCGGCACCCCCGTCCCCTCCGGCAAGACCGGCGGGTTCATCCGCAACCTGCTCAACCGCAAGTAGCGAAGACGCCCGGGCCCCCTCCGGGAATAGGGCCTGGGCGCTCCGCGGTTGCGCTGGATGTGCACATAGAGATCTGGTCCGACGTCAAATGCCCCTGGTGCTACGTAGGCAAGCGCCGCTTCGAGAAAGCCCTCGCGGAGTTCCCCCACCGGGACACCGTGGAGGTGACCTGGAAGAGCTTCCAGCTCGACCCCTCCCTTCCCGATCACTACGACGGCACCGAGCAGCAGTACCTCGCCGAGCGCAAGGGCATCGCTCCGGAGCAGGTTCGGGAGATGTGGCAGCATCTCTCCCGGCAGGCCGAGGGTGAAGGACTCTCCTTCGACTTCGACCGGGTGGTGGTGGGCAACAGCTTCACCGCGCACCGCTTCCTCCACCTCGCGAAATCCCACGGTCAGGGTGACGCAGCGAAGGAGGCCGTCATGTCCGCGCACTTCGAGCAGGGACTGGACACCTCCGACGTCGAGGTGCTCGTCCCCCTCGGCGTGGGCATCGGCCTCGGTGAGGACGAGATCCGCGAGACCGTCGCAGGCGACCGGTTCGCAGCCGACGTCCGCCACGACATCGAGGAAGCCCGCACGCTCGGCGTGCAGGGCGTCCCCTTCTTCGTCATCGACCGCAGGTACGGGATCTCCGGCGCACAGCCCGTCGAGCTGTTCCGGCAGGCACTCGACCAGGCCTGGCGCGAGTCCCACCCCCTGGTGTCACTCACGCCGTCGCCCGACGGCCCCGCCTGCGGCCCGGACGGCTGCTGAGCCCGGACCGGCTGATGCGCTGACGGCGCTCTGCCGCCTCAGCGGCGCGGTGACCCCGTCGCCATCCTCCGTAGTTCGTCCTGGACGCGTGCCAGTTCGCGCTGACGCTGGGCCTTGAGGTCCTCGGGGTCCGGCCGCCTGCGCCGCGTCGGCCCGGGCTCGCGCACTGGCGCCTCCTCCTCCGCCTCGAGGGGATCGAAGAACAATCCGTCGCGGTGCATTGACCTTCCCTTCGTCCGGTGTCAGAGCAGACCCTAGCCCTGCCGTGTTTCCGGCACTTTACGGAGCCGACTCAGCCGGCTCCCGTCACGCGCGCCACCACCATCGCGCCGTCGTCGAAGCGCGCGATGGCCCAGCCGATACCGCAGACGGCATACAGGGAGATCGGCACGAGGAGGCACCACTCACGGAGGGAGCCGGCGTTGCCGAGCACGGGCACGGCGATGTTGCCGTTGGGCCGCCAGACCTGGGCGATCACGGGCACCTTCGCCAGGCTGCGGGGCCTGCGGAGCCGGAACGGGTACACGGGATTGCAGCCGCCGGTGGTCAGCATGTCGCCGAGGATATGGGCGACGACGCCGATACCCACGGCGAGCGGGAACCAGAACTGCTCCTCGGGCGCGAACGCCGTGACGAACGCGCCCGCGGTCAGGCCGACAGCCCACGGTGAGCGCCGCATGCTGTCCGGAATGATCTTCAGGGCCTTGGCCGCGAAGGAGACGAGCAGCACCGTGAGCAGGCCGGCACCCGGGTAGATGGTGCCGAAGTCCGCCGTCTCCACGGTCCACAGGCCGGCGACGAATGCGACGGCGACGAACGCGGCGACACCGAGCAGCGAATGCGTGCCGCGCCGGTGCCCTCCCGAGATGGCCCCGACCCCGGCGCACAGCAGGTTGGACAGCGGCGGCAGGGAGTGCGCGATCGTGGCGCTGTGGTGGTCGGCGTCCGGCAGCAGCGCGGCACCCGCGGTCACGAGGGCGCCCGTGACGACGCCGACGGGGCTGACCTCCAGCAGCCCGAGGCCGAGGGTGACGGTGTCGGGCAGGACGGGCAGCAGATGGCCCGGGTGCACGTCGATCCGGGTGGTGGCGGCTACCCAGGCGGCGGCGCCGCAGGCAGCATGGTGGGCGCCCATCATCGCGGGAGTCCTTTCGGTGAGACCGCGCCGGCTGCAGGATCGCAGCCGGCGACGAGATCCCATCCTGACCCGCGCCACCGTCATTATCGTGAGAAGGGGAGCACCGCCGACGTCAGTGGGGGCGGAGCTGCCGGTCGTCGGCGCCGGACGGCGTGGTGATGGTGCACAGCCACAACTCGGCGTCGTCGCCCAGGCCGGTCGGCACTGCGACCTTCTCCAGGCTCCTCCGGAAGCTCTCCGTGATCTCGCACTGGATGCGCACTCGGGCCTCGTCGCCGGGCTCCGCGCGGCCCGCGGCGATGCGGTCGGCGACCAGCAGGAGCCGTGCCTGCGAGTGGGCGATGCTGTCCGCGAGGCGGAGGGCGCGGTTCCCGTCATGCGCCGGGGGTGCCGGCGCGGGCTGCTGTGGACGACGGTCCCTGGTGAAGATGCCCATGACGCTGACTCCGCTGGTGGTCGGCCGGCCGGACCCCGTTGTTCGACTGGCACGGGCGACGTCGACGTCGCCCGTGGCGCAACACTACCGGAATGGCCCGGCGGCGTCGCTGGTTCCACGGATATGACCTCCCTCTTCGCCGGCGTGTCCCTCCTCGACCGCGCCCAGTCACGCCTCGGCTCCCCCGAGGCCCGGACGCTGCAGGACGTCATCGTGCGGGCCCGCCGGGCCGAGCGGTCCGGTTTCCAGCGGTTCTGGGTCGCGGAGCACCACGGCGTGCCCGGCATCGCGGGGTCGGCGCCCACCGTGCTTGCAGCAGCCGTCCTCTCGGCCACGACGACGATCCGCGTGGGCACGGGCGGCATCATGCTGCCGAACCATCAGCCCCTGGTCGTGGCCGAGCAGGCCGCGACGCTGGCCGCCCTGTCCGGCGGGCGCTTCGACCTCGGGATCGGCCGGTCGCTCGGTTTCACGCAGGCCGTGCGGTCGGCACTGCGGACCGGGAAGGAGGAGGCGGACCGGTTCGGGGAGGACATCGCGGAGCTGCTCGCCTTCCTGGGCGGCACCGCGTCCATCACGGCCCGCCCGCAGGACGGCGGTCATACGCCCGTCTTCGTCCTCGCCACGGGGCGGGGCGTGGACCTCGCCGCGGAGGCCGGACTCGCCGTCGTGCTCGGGGGGCCCGCGCTGTTCCGTGACAGCCAGCCCGCCCTCGACCGTTACCGCGCCTCCTTCCGCCCGTCCGCGTGGTGGGGCGCCCCGCACATCACGGCATCGCTGAACGTGGCCGTCGCGGGCACGACGGCGGAGGCGCGGCGGTTGCTCCTGCCCGAGGCCCGTGCGCTAGCCGTCTCCCGGACACGGGGGTACTTCCCGCCGCTCGAGGCCGCCGACGGACCGTTGTCCGCGCGGGAGGAGGGCCTCGTCGGGGAATCGCTCACCACGGCCGTGTACGGGACGGCGCCCGAGGTGGAGCGACAACTCGTCGAGCTGAAGGCCCGTACGGGGGCCGACGAGTTGCTCGTCAGCGGCGGGGCGTACGACCTCGAGGCGCAGGCCGCCTCCGACGAACTGCTGGCCACGCTCGCCCTACGCTGACGCGGACCGTCCGGGCACGCGCCGGGCGGCGACGCGCGCCGGAGCGCAAGCACCGTCCGTCTGCCAGGCTCCGACACGGATAGTAAGCATGCTTGTTATGTTGGGCTGAACCGCTCTATTCTGTCGAGATGCGTCGCCTCAGGCGGGCGGCACCGACGACAGGAACCCCCATGCTCAACATGCCCGATCTCGAACCCCTTCTCGGCCACCGCAGCGCCGTCGTCACGCACCAGGGGGACAAGGTGGGCACGGTGGGCGAGGTGTTCCTGGACGACGCCACCGATACGCCGGCCTGGATCACCGTGCACACCGGCCTGTTCGGCACCAGGGAGTCCTTCGTGCCGCTCGACGGCGCCGCGGTGCAGGACGGCAGGCTCGTCGTCGCGTACCCGCGGGACCTCATCCGCCACGCCCCCTCGACCGAGCGCGACGGCCGGCTGAGCCCCGAGGACGAGAGCGCGCTGTTCCGGCACTACGGCCTGGACTCGACGACGACGACGACGACGGCGACGACGGCGTCGGCGAGTGACGACCCGGCGCTGCACGAGGGGCGCGACGACGACGGCGAACCGTGGATGATCCGCTCGGAGGAACGGCTCCGCGTCGGGACGGAGACGTACGAGGCGGCCCGTGTCCGGCTGCGGAAGCACGTTGTCACGGAAGAAGCCGCACTGCGCGTGCCGGTGCAGCGGGAGGAGCTGCGGATCGAGCGCGAGCCCGTCACGAGGTCCGAGGCAGCCTCCGGTGACTCGCTGTTCCAGGAGGAGATCGTCGAGTTCGTGGGCCACGAGGAGCATGCCGTGCTGGTGGGCAAGGAGACCGTGCCCGTGGAGCGCGTCCGGCTGGGCAAGGCCACCGTCACCGGCAGGACGACGGTGAGGGAGCAGGTGCGGAAGGAGCGCATCGCCGGCAGCGTCGACGGCGAGGCGATGACCGATCCCGATGCCGGAGACTCCAGGGGCGCCAGGGGCCGTGGGCGGCGCGCGGCCGGTAGTGCAGGCCGCGGACAGGCGGCAGAGGACGAGTCCGCCAGGATCGTCACCAACAGCCCCAACGCGCTCCTCAAGGGCAGGAACAAGCGGCGCTGAGGCCGAGGGGGCCGGTTGCCGCCCGGGAGTCCGCTCGAGGCTGGGTGCCCCCAGGTGGCCGGCGGATCCGCTAGCGTCTGGGAGGACGCCGACGAGCACGTGGAGGAACATATGACGAGTCCGATCGTCCGGCCCGCGGGCACCCCTGTCCGGGCAGGCCTGGGATCCTGGCCGACGCCGCTGGAACCCGCGCCCCGCCTGTCGTCCGCCCTCGGCCTCGATCCCGAGGACCTCTGGATCAAGCGGGACGATCTCATCGGCCTCGGCGGTGGCGGCAACAAGGTGCGCAAGCTCGAGTGGACCGCCGGAACCGCGCTCGCGGAGGGCGCCGACGTGCTGGTCACGAGTGGGGCGGCCCAGAGCAACCACGCCCGCCTGACCGCTGCTGCGGGCGCCCGGCTCGGGGTCGACGTCGTCCTCGTGCTGACGGGGGAGTCCGCACCGATCGGCAACATCGCCCTCGACACCCTGCTCGGCGCCACCGTGCACTGGTGCGGCGACGTCGCGGACGAGGAGCTCGCCGCCCGTGTGCAGGACGTGGCGGACGGGCTGGCCGCGCAGGGCCGACGGCCCGCCGTCATCCCCTTCGGTGGGTCGAACGCCCTCGGTGCCACCGGCTACCGGACGGCGGGCGAGGAACTCCTGGGCCAGGATCCCGCCGTGGAGCAGGTCGTGGTGGCGGTCGGTTCGGGCGGAACCATGGCGGGCCTCGTCTCGTCGCTCGGCGCCGGCCGCGTCCTCGGGGTGGATACCGGGGCGATGTCCGAGCCGGCCCCGGCTGTCGCCCGGATGGTCGCGGAGCTGACCGGACAGCCCGCGGATGCCGCGGCCCTGCGGATCGACGGGAGCCTGCTCGGGCCCGGCTACGGCTCCGTGACGGACGCCGTCCTCGAGGCCATGCGCCTCGCCGCGCGCGCCGAGGGCCTCGTCCTCGATCCCACCTACACGGCACGCGCCATGGCCGGGCTCCTGCGCGCGGCCCGGCACGGCGAGCTGGTCCGCGGTCGGCGCGTCGTGTTCTGGCACACCGGGGGACTGCCCGGGCTGCTGGGACACACCGAAGCGCTCGAGAGGATCATGGCCGGATGAGCAGCCCCGCCGAGCACGACGCCGCGGCCTTCGCGTCCTACCAGGCGTCCTTCACCGAAGCGCACGGGTACCTGAACTTCGCGAGTTTCGGCCCGCCGTCGCGTGCCGTCCGCGAGCGGGTGGCACATCTCCTGGGAATCGCCGGCGACGGGGGCGAGGCGGGTGAGGCCCTGTACGGGGAGGACCTCCGCGCTCGGGAAGCCTTCGCGCGGCTCAGCGGATTCCCCCTCGAGAACGTCGGCCTGACCGCCAGCACCTCGCTCGGACTGTTCCAGGTGGCGTTCGGCCTGACGGGCGGATCGGTGCTCGTCAGTGCCGGAGAATTCCCGGCCAACACCTATCCCTGGCTGCGCACGAGCGCCGCGGGACGGGCGCGCGTGGAGCTGGTCGGTGGACCCGGCACCCGGATGACGCCCGACATCGTCGCCCGCGGACTGACGGACGACACCGTCGCGGTGAGCGTCAGCGCCGTCGACTTCCGCACCGGCTACCGCGCCGACCTCGCGGGGATCCGCGCAGCGATCGGGCCCGACCGGCTGCTGGTGGTCGACGGCATCCAGGGCTTCGGCGTCGCGGACCTGGAGTGGACGCTCGCCGACGTGCTCGTCGCCGGGGCGCAGAAGTGGATCCGCGCCGGCTGGGGCGTCGCGGCGCTCGCTGTCTCTCCGCGGGCCCTCGAGCGGATCGACCCGCTGCTCACCGGATGGACCGGCGTCACCGGGTCCCGCCGGTACGACGGCGAGGAGCACCCGCCGCTGCCAGGAGCGCAGCGCTTCTCCATCTCGAACCTCTCGCCGTATGCGACCGGGGGCTTCGCGGAGGCCCTCGCCCTGATCGAGTCGGTGGGCGTGCCGGCGATCGAGGGCATCGTCGCCACCCACGCCCAGGCGCTCATCGAGCAGCTCGATACCGCGGGTGTGGACGTCCTCTCACCGCGGGAGCGTGCGGACCGCGCCGGGATCGTGGTGGCCGGCATCCCCGGGCGCGCGGCCGAGGCGCATGCGGCGCTGGCGGACGCCGGCATCACCGTGACGCTGCACGGGGAGGACCGCATCCGCTTCTCCGTCCATGCGACCACGCGCTCCGAGGTGCTCGGCGAGGCCGCGAAGGTCCTGGCGCCGTTCGCCTGACGTGTCGCGCCGCTGCGCCCGGGTCATCGCTGCGCCCGGCCGTCGTTCCCGCACGGCACTATAGGACGCCGATCGCCATCACGCCAGACTGCAGCACGCCGATGGTTCACAGAACGCAACCGATCCTGAAAGTGTCCGGGGCCGGTGCTAGCGTCCCAGTCAGAACATGTGACCTAGGCAACATGTTCGTGATCTCAGGCATCTGACCTGAGCGCGCTTCACATCAGCTGGGATATTTCATGAAGGAGAACCCTTGAATCTCACCACTCGTCCCCGGGGGCTACGGTGCGCGATGGCGCTCGCCGTGACCGCCGCCGTCGTGCTCGCTCCCGTGAGCGCGCAGGCCACTACCGGCATCGCGGCCGACTCGCCGACCGCGGCGTCGTCGTTCACGTCCTCGCCCAGCGCCGACGGCGCCGCGCAGAAGCTCGATGACCGCTCCGATCCTGCGGCCGAGGAGCGCCGCGACCTCAACCAGCAGGGCGTGGAGAAGGTCATCTCCGGCGAGGCGAAGGTCGAGGACCGGAACGGCTCCAAGTCCGTCAAGGTCGCTCCCGGCCAGTGGGCGCAGTACGGCCTGCAGGAGAGCGACCAGATCCTGTCCTTCCTCGTCGACTTCGGCGACAAGGTGGACCCCCGCTTCCCGGCCTCCACCCCGGGCCCCACGCACGGCGCGATCAAGGAGCCGAACCGCGCGGTGGACAACTCCACCTACTGGTCCGACACCTTCGACCGTGAGCACTACCTCGACCTGTTCTTCGGCACGGAGGGCGAGTCGCTGAAGGGCGTCTACGAGGAGATGTCGAGTGGCCGGTACACGGTCGACGGCGACGTCAGCGACTGGGTGACCGTCCCCTACACCTCTGCCAGCTACGGCGAGACCGAGAGCCAGGCGGACATGACCCGCTTCGTGCAGGACACCGCGAACGCCTGGTACGACGCGCAGATCGCGGCCGGCAAGACGGCCGCCGAGATCGACGCGTACCTCGCGGGCTTCGACCAGTGGGATCGCTACGACTTCGACAAGGACGGCGACTTCAACGAGGCCGACGGCTACATCGACCACTTCCAGGCCATCCACGCCGGTGAGGGCGAGGAGGCCGGCGCGGCGTCGTCGGCCATCTGGTCGCACCGCTGGGCGGTCGGTCAGGCGGGCCGCGGCACTGCCGGCCCCGCCGCCAACCCCTTCGGCGGCATCAAGATCGGCAAGTCGAACGTCTGGATCCGCGACTACACCACGGAGCCCGAGAACGGCGGCCTCGGTGTCTTCGCGCACGAGTACGGCCATGACCTCGGCCTGCCCGACCTGTACGACACGAGCGGCGGCGAGAACGGCACCGGCTTCTGGACGCTCATGAGTTCCGGTTCATGGCTCGGCCACGGCGACGGATCGATCGGCACCACGCCCAACCACATGGGCGCCTGGGAGAAGCTGCAGCTCGGCTGGCTCGACTACGACGTCGCCACGACGGGGGTGAAGTCGACCCACAAGATCGGCCCCTCGTTCCACGCGACCAAGGCCCCGCAGGCCGTCGTCGTGAACCTGCCGAAGGACGCCGCCGGCAAGAACCGCTTCTACATCGCCGAGAACCGGGTGTACGCGGGCTACGACGCCACACTCGCCACCGGCCCGTACAACTTCGGCTGGGGCGTGACCGCCCCCGACACGGTGGAGCACTACAGGTATCAGGACGGCCTGAGCATCACGTACTGGAACACCGCGCAGGCAAACAACAACACGCGCCAGCACCCCGGCGCCGGCCTGGCCCTGCCCGTGGACGCACACCCCAAGGCCCTCACCTGGTCCGACGGCACCGCGCTCCGCAACCGCATCCAGAGCTTCGACGCCACCTTCGGCAAGGAGGCCACCGATCCGCTGAGCCTGCACCGTGAGACGGCCGCGGGCATGACGACGGCCACCGTGCCGTCGCAGTCCGGCGTCCCCGTCTTCGACGACACCAACCCCAACGCCTACTACGACGCCACGAACCCGCAGGGTTCCGTCGTCGTCGCCGGTACCGGGACGAAGATCGAAGTGGTGCAGTCCAATTCGACGGGCATGCTGACCCTGCACGTCCGTTAGTCCCTTCGCGACAGCGGAATGCACGGAAGGAGCCGGGAGGTCACTCCCGGCTCCTTCTGCGTTCCCGTCCGCCCCGCCGTCCTTCCCGGGTTCTGCGCGTCCGAGGGCCGGGGTGCGGCAGGTTTCCCTGCCACGAGCGGCTCCGGTGCCGGAAGGGACGAACGACGGCGGGCCGGGCCCGCGCGGGCGCCCTAGGGCGTGTGCTTGCGGCGCCTCGGCCAGACGACGACGGCGACCGCGACTGCCAGCGCGAGCACCACGAGGCTGAGTACGCCGGCGGCGACGTAGCGCCCCGACGGGGCGAGGCTCGCCTGCTCCACGTCCTCACCCGCTGCTGCCTCGTCCCGGGGCGGTGACCCGGGGGTGGTCGACGCGGTAGCGGACGTGCCCGGGAGCGGGTCCGACGGCTGCTGCGCCGGGGCCCGGAACACCTGCCCGCCGGAGGCGTCGTTCCGGGTTCCCGCGGGAGTTGGCGCCGGTGGTGGCGCCCGTGTTGGCGCCCGTGTTGGCGCCCGTGTTGGCGCCGGTGCTGCCGGTTCCAGCGGCGCGGGCACCAGGGGTGCAGGCTGCTCGGGGTCGGTGGGTGGAGCGGGATCGGGTCCGGGCGGCACGGTGGGCGGAGCCGGCGGGTCCGTGACCCCGCCCGTCGGCGGGATCACGGGAGGCGCGGTGGGCGGGACGGCCGGGGGAGCCGTCGGTTGGGCCGGTCGGACCGGCGGGATGGTGGGGTCCGTCGGCGGCGGAGCGGGATTCGTCGGCGACGGAGCGGGATCCGCAGTGGGCGGCCCGGGGGCGACGGGCGGTGCGATGGCTTCCTCAGGGGGAGGCAGGGCGGGCTCCGAGGACGGGATGCCAGGTCCGACGGTCGCAGGGCCCATCGCCGGGGCCGCTGCCGGAGCCGAGAGCAGGATCCCGCTGCTCAGGGCCAGGGCGCTGACGATGGCGGGAAGGTGCATGGCGGAGTCTCTTCCGAGGGGCGGCGAACGGCTGCGGGAGCGACGGGGCGGCCGCCGGCAGCACGCTGACAGGTCCGTTCCGTCGTACGGTCCGCCCGTGGTCGCCGGCGGGCCTCATGCCCTGGTCCGGACGCTTGCCAAGGGGCGTCGGATCCGGGTAGCCGGGGTCCTCGGCTGCCGTCCCGGTACCCTGCAGGGGGAGCGCCCGCCGTCGGCACCGGGTCTTGGGCGACCGGTGGTCGAGCCGCTGCGTGTCCCGGTCCGCCGCGCGGTCCATACACGGAAGGCGGGAAAGACGGCGAGCGCATCCGGTGGAGCCGCCGCGCTCAGGCATGTTCGAGGGCCGACGGGCGGAAGACGAAGAAGCGGTAGGCGAGGTAGCGGAACACGTTGCCGAGCAGGAGGCCCACGACGTTCCCGGAGATGTTGTCGGCCAGCGGACTCGTGAGCCCGAGGACGTAGTGCGAGACGAAGAGGCAGGCGGCCGCGATGCCGAGGCCCACGAGGTTCGTCAGGCCGAACAGGACGGCCTCATCGCGCTTCGGGCGACCGGCGAACTGGCGGAAGGTGACGTAGTGGCTGCCCAGCCAGGAGACGCCGGTGGCCAGGGTCACGGAGGCCATCTTCGACGTGATCGGCCCGACGCCGAAGCCCGAGGCGAGGATGTTGTACACCGAGATGTCGACGACGAACGCGACCGTCCCGACGACCGTGAAGGAGCCGAGGCGCTGCAGTGCTCCGCTCATGGCTTTCCTCCTTCGATGACGACGCTCCGTGCTATTTCTTAGGTTGCCTAAGCAACTGATTGAGCGCACTGCCCTCGGGGCTTCGTCAAGGCGCGGCATCCGGCAGCGTGGGTCGCCCGGGCGACCGTGTCGAGGGTTGGGCGCCGGGCAACCCGGTCCGGCTGATCCCGGTGCCGTGAGGAGTCAGGCCATCATGGACCGGTCGTCCAGCCGGTGGTAGGAGCGGTTGTGGTAGACGAGCGGCGTGGAGCCGTCGGGCCCGCTCTGCTCGATGGCCAGGACCTCCGCGGCGACGATCATCGATCCGCCGACCGGAAGCCGGTGCAGGATGCTGCAGCGCAGCGCCCACGGTGCATCGGCCAGCAGCGGCTCGCCCGTCGGTAGCGGGCGCCAGGCGGCTGCCCCGCCGAAGCGGTCGGCGCCGCGGGTCGCGAACAGCCGGGCGATCTCGAGCTGGTCGGCGCCCAGCAGGTGCACCACGAGGGTGTCCGACCGGACGAGGGCCGCGGCCGACGACGACACCGTCGACACGGAGAAGGCGAGGACGGGCGGTTCGGCCGAGACCGACGACACCGACGACGCCGTCAGGCCCACCGGTCCGTCCGGTCCCTGCGCCGTGATGACCGCGATGCCCGCCGGATGGGTGCGGAAGGCGTTCTTGAAGAGGTCGGCGGTGAGGAGCGCGTGGTCCGCGGGGGCAGTCATGCCGTCAACGCTAGAACCTCAACAAAGGTCGAGGTCAAATCGAGGGATCAGGGATCAGGGATCGAGGAGTGTGGACGGGATGCCGCGCCGCCCGGCGTCGTCGTCGGGGTTGACGAAGCCGCAGGTGGCCAGGGACAGGCAGCCACAGCCGATGCAGCCGCCCAGCCGGTCCCGCAGGTGTTCGAGCTGCGCGATGCGTTGCTCGATCTCCTGCTGCCACGCGGCGGACAGCCGCTGCCAGTCCTCCTGATCCGGGACGCCGTCCCTCGGCAGTTCGGCGAACGCCTTCGCGACCGTGGCGAGGGGGATGCCGGCGCGTTGCGCGGCCCGGATCACGGCGACGCGGCGGAGGATCGCGCGGTCGTAGCGGCGCTGGTTGCCCGAGGTGCGGCGGCTCTGGATCAGGCCCTGGCGTTCGTAGAAGTGCAGGGCGGAGACGCTCATGCCGCTGCGCGCGGCCAGCTGTCCTACGGAGAGGCCCTGCTCAGGGGGCACGCTGCGTCCTTCCGGTTGCGCCGTCGTCCTGCCAGCGTAGCGCCGCGTCCGTCGGGCCCGCCGACACGCACCAGCAGGCCCGACATCCGGGAAGACGGCGGCCGGCCGGACCGCGGGAACCTACTGGTCCAGCAGTTCGGCGACGTACTCCCTCAGCGGCGTCGTCGGGCGGCCGATGATGCGCGCCAGGGCGCCGTCGCTGTCGGCCAGGACCCCGTCGGCGATGTTGGCGTCCAGCGCGGCCGTGAAGCGTGCCGTGCCCTCGTCGAGCCCCGCGGCCATGAGCGCCGCGACGTACTCGTCCCCGGAGAGCTTCTCCACGGTGACGGGTGTGCCGCTCACCTCGGTGACCGTCGCGGCGAGCTCGTCGAACGTCCAGGGCTCGTCGCCGCCGAGTTCGAGGATCTCGCCCGCGTAGTCGTCGGACAGCAGGACGACGGCGGCCGCCTCGGCGAAGTCGCGCCGCGGTGCGCTGGCGACCCTCCCGTTGCCTGCACCCGTCAGGAGGCCGCCCGTGGACGCGGCCTGGCGGATGACGCCGTCGTAGTTCTCGGTGTACCAGTTGTTACGCAGCACGGTGTACGTGAGGCCGGACCCCTCGAGCAGTCCCTCGGTGGCCTTGTGCTCGGGGGCGAGGACGAGCGGCGTCGTCGTGGCCCTCGGCGCGCTCGTGTAGACCAGCGACGCGTTTACGCGGCGCGCGGCGTCGATCACGGCCTTGTGCTGCACGGACCGCTTGCCCGGCTCATTGCCCGAGATGAGGAGGACCTTCTCCACGCCGGCGAAGGCGGCGTCGAGCGTGGACGCGTCGGCGTAGTCCATACGTGCCGTGCGGACGCCCTGCCCGGCCAGGCGGGCGAGTACGTCCTCGTTGCGTCCGCCGGCCACGATGGTCGACGGGTCGACGCCGCGCGCCAGCAGTTGCTCGACGACGAGGCGGCCGAGCTGGCCGGTGGCTCCGGTGATGGCGATGGTCATGGCTGTCCTCCGATTCGGGCACCCGGACGGTGCGTCTACCAGCGGTAACGGGGTGCGGCCGAAAAGACTTCCCGGGACGCCGCGTGGACAGTACCCGCGGCGAGGCGGTAGGACTGCAGGGAGAAGACTCCCACCCACGAAGGACCTCCGCCGTGCACCAGACCCCGCCCGATCCGCAGCGCCCGAAGCAACGCCGCCTGAAGGTGGGGGTGGTGGGCATCGGCTGGGCCGGCCGCCAGCACCTCGAGGCCTATGCGAACAGCGCCGACGTCGAGATCCTCGGACTGGCCGGCATGGAGCCGGACCTCCTCGCCGGGCTCTCTGACGAGTACGGCATCCCGCACGCGGTCGAGCGCTGGGAGGACCTGATCGCCCTCGAGGGACTCGACGCCGTCAGCGTGGCCGTGCCCACGTTCCTGCACGCACCGATCACGGTCGCAGCCCTCGAACGCGGCCTCCATGTGCTCAGCGAGAAGCCGATCGCCCGGAACGGCGACGAGGGCCAGCTCATGGTCGACGCCGCCCGCAGTGCCGGGCGCGTCCTCGAGGTGGCCTTCAACCACCGGCGCCGCGGCGACATCACGGCGCTCAAGCGCGTGATCGACGACGGCGGGCTCGGCCGCCCCTACTACGCCAAGGCCTCCTGGCTGCGCCGCTCCGGTATCCCCTCCCTGGGCAGCTGGTTCACGAACCGGGAGATGGCCGGTGGCGGTCCGCTCGCGGACATCGGCGTGCACGTGATCGACTACGCGCTGCACCTGCTCGGCGAGCCGAAGGTCCTGTCCGTCTCGGCGTCGGCCTACTCCGAGCTCGGACCGCAGGGCCGGGGCGGCGGCGGCGGATACAGTGCCCAGGCCATGGGTTCGGCGTTCGAGGTGGAGGACTTCGCCTCGGCGTTCATCCGCCTCGAAGGAGGCGCCACGCTGCTGGTCGAGGCGGGCTGGGCCGCCTACCGCGACGCCGACGACCTGCTGGACTTCCGCGTCTACGGCACCGACGGCGGGGCAGAGCTGACCCGGCGGGGCGGACCGGACGACGCCCGGGAATCCCTGCATGTCTTCAGCGAGAAGGGCGACTACGACCCGGAGGTCGGTCCGTCGCTCGGCCACCAGGGCGTCGTCGACGAGTTCCTCGCCGCCATCCGCGCGGGCGAATCCGAGTGGGGCCGCCACGACGGCTCGCTCGCGCTGGGCCGTGCCCGGATCATCGACGCCTGCTACGCATCCGCAGCCCAGCACCGGGAGATCCAGCTCTGATGACGACCGACACGACAGCGAGCACCACGTTCGACGGCAAACCGACCGTCGTCGTCTGGAACGAGGGCGTCCACGAGGCCCGCAACGAACCCGCCACCATCGGCGAGATGTACCCGGGAGGCATCCACGGGGCCATCGCGGACGCCCTCGCCGGCTACTTCCCGGGCTCCGACATCAGCACGGCCACCCTCACCGACCCCGAGCACGGCCTCACCGAGGAACGGCTCGCGGGCACCGACGTGCTGCTGTGGTGGGGGCACATCGCCCACGGCGAGGTGTCCGACGCCGTCGTGGAGCGTGTGCACCGCCACGTCCTCGGCGGCATGGGCCTCGTGGTGCTGCACTCGGGGCACTTCTCGAAGATCCTCACGCGGCTCCTCGGGACCACGTGCTCGCTGAAGTGGAGGAACGACGGCGAACGCGAGCTCGTGTGGACCGTCAAGCCGTCGCACCCGATCGCGGCGGGCATCGAGAGCCCGATCGTGATCCCCGAGCAGGAGATGTACGGCGAGCTGTTCGACATCCCCGAACCCGACGATCTGATCTTCATCAGTTCCTTCGAGGGCGGCGAGGTGTTCCGCTCGGGCGTCACGTTCTCCCGCGGGAAGGGCCGGATCTTCTACTTCAGCCCCGGCGACCAGGAGTACCCGGTCTACCACCACCCGCAGGTGCAGCGCGTGCTCGCCAACGCCGTCGACTGGGTGGCGCAGCCCGGCACGGAGCGCGCGCGGCGCGAGGCACCCGGCGTCGAGAATCCGGCCCGGAACTGGTTCCTGACCTGATCGGGCAGGCCGCGCGGGGGCTAGTCCGCCAGCGCGGCCACGAGCGCCGCGGCGCCCTGGGTGTGGAGCGTGTCCAGCGCCTCGAGGTAGGACTTCACGAACACGGGCTGCTCGGCGAGGTCGAGGAACAGGTCCTGCTGCCGGAGGAACGCGAGCGGGTCCGTCCGGGTGCGCGCGGCTGCCGCCGTGACCTGGTCCCGCAGCCGGTCGACGACCTCGATGGGCTCTCCCGCCTCGTCCGTCCCCTCGGCGTAGCGTGCCCAGGTGGCGATGATCGCGGCGCCGTAGCGGATGCTCCTGCCGGCCTCGAGGTTGTCCCGGATGACGGGGACGAGCCACTTCGGGATGCGGTCCGAGCTCTCGGCGCACAGCCGGGGGACGGTGTCGCGGACGGCCGCGTTCGAGAACCGCGAGATGAGCTGGCGCCGGTAGGCGTCGAGGTCGACGCCGGGCACGGGCCGGAGCGTGGGAGTGGCCTCCTGCTCCATGTAGTTCAGGAGGTACCCGGCGAAGTCCGGATGCTGGCAGACCTCGTGCACCAGGCGGTACCCGGCCAGGTAGCCGGGGTAGCAGAGCGCCTGGTGGCTGACGTTGAGCAGCCGGAGCTTCATGAGCTCGTACGGTTCGACGTCGTCCACGAGCTGCACGCCCGCGTCCTCCCAGGCGGGGCGTCCCTGCGCGAAGTGGTCCTCGAGGACCCACTGCTCGAAGTCCTCGCACACCACCGGCCAGGCGTCGGCGAGCCCGAAGTCGGTCGCCACCTCGTCGCGGTCCTCGTCCCGTGTCGCCGGGGTGATCCGGTCCACCATGGAGTTCGGGAAGGTGACCTCCTGCTCGATCCACGCGGCGAGGTCCGGGTCGCGCAGCCGGGCGAAGGCCGCGAAGACGGACCGGGCGGTATCGCCGTTGCCCTGGATGTTGTCGCAGGACATCACGGTCAGCCCCGGCAGGCCGCGACGGCGTCGACGCGCCAGCGCCTCCGTGACGAGGCCGAAGACGGTGCTCGGCACCGCACCCGGCTCCAGGTCGGCGCGCAGGGTCGGATGGTCGGGGTCCACCACGCCGGTCACGGGGTCGATGCAGTAGCCGCCCTCCGTGATGGTCATGGACACGATGCGGACCGACGGTGCCGCGATCGCCTCGATGACGGCCTCCGGATCCTCGGGAGCGAGGAGGAAACCGATGATCGACCCGATGACGCGGGCCTCCCGGGAGCCGTCGGGGGCCTTGGAGACAAGGGTGTAGAGACCGTCCTGGCTGTCCATCACGGCCTTCATCCGGGCGTCCGAGGGCAGCACCCCGACACCGAGGATCGCCCAGTCGCGCGCCTGGCCGGTCTCGAGCAGGCGGTCCAGGTACATGGCCTGGTGCGCACGGTGGAACCCGCCGACGCCGAAGTGGACGATGCCCGCGGTCAGCCCCGACCGGTCGTAGGTGGGAACGGACAGCGTGGACGGGAGGGAGGACAGCGTGGAGGCCGAGAGTCGGGTCATGGCGCGCCTTTGCGTAGTAGTCGGTGGGCTGTCTGGATCAGGTGAGCTGCCACTCGGAGACGTCGAGGACGCGGTCCGCGCGGTCCCGGGTGGCCGTGACGAGCGCACCGTTGGGCCCGTCCACGCGGCGCACCCATTCCTCGGCGGCCGCCGGTGTCTTCCCGAACAGGATATGCCGGGCGACGAGCCGGCGGCGGCGCACCTCGGGGTCCACGTCGATGAACCAGACCTCGTCGAGGAGATCCCGTGCGTCCCGCCAGCCGGGCTCCTCGAGCAGCAGGTAGTTGCCCTCGGTGACGAGCAGGGTCGACGACGGCGGCACCGGCAGGGCGTTGGCGAGCGGCTGTTCGAGGTCCCGTTCGAAGGCAGGCGCGTAGACGGTGTGATCGGGCCGGCCGCGGAGCCGTGCCAGCAGGGCGGCGTAGCCGTGCGCGTCGAAGGTCTCCGGGGCGCCCTTCCGGTCGAGGAGCCCGAGGCCCGTGAGGGCCTGGTCGGCCAGGTGGAACCCGTCCATGGGCACCAGGGCATGGGCGGCCGGGTCGAGCGCGGCGACCGCGACGGCGATCGTGGATTTCCCGGCGCCCGGGGCGCCGACGATCCCGAGCAGCGCCCGCCCGCCGTCCACAGGGCGCGGGAGGATCCCGCGCAGTTCGGCGGCGTTGCGGACGGACATGCTGGCCACGGCACTTCCTTCAGGGATCGGGGGCGGTGCGGTGCCGCTCGTTCCGTCCATCATGCCGTGCCGCACGGGGTTCACCGGCCCAAATGGGCAATTGCCTCGGGACGGCCGGGCTGCGTGCCGGACGCGGCGGGCGCGGTGAGCGACACCGGGCGCTTGTACCCCGATTCCCGCGCCGCGGTGCATGCGGTGCGCGCTGGCGGCAGAACCACCGGGCGGGCCACGATGGGGGGATGAGCGCACCAGGAGGCCGCACGGGACACGTGGTGCTGCTCGGGGACTCCATCCTCGACAACGGTCGGTACGTGTCCGGCGGGCCCGACGTCGTCGCGCAGGTCCGCCACGCCCTGCCCCAGGGATGGCGGGCCACGCTGCTGGCGGTCGACGGCGATGTCACCTCCGGCGTCGCGCGTCAGCTGCGCGCCCTGCCGCCCGACGCCACGCACCTCGTGGTCAGCGCCGGCGGCAATGACGCGCTCGGGTACCGCCACCTGCTCCAGCGCCCGGTGGGAGATGTCGTCGAGGCCCTGCTGGTCTTCGACGGACCCCGGCGAACGTTCGCGCAGGACTACGGGGCCATGCTCGACGGCGTCCTCGCGGCGGGTCTGCCTACCAGCGTGTGCACCATCTACGACACGCCCTCCTCCGAGCCGGGCTCCGCGGTGATCCGTACGGCGCTGAACTTCTTCAACGACTGCATCACGCGGGAGGCCTTCGCGCGCGGTGTGTCCGTCGTGGACCTCCGGCTGGTGTGCGACGACGACGGCGACTACGCGAACCCGATCGAGCCGTCCGTCCAGGGTGGAGGCAAGATCGCCGCCGCCATCGCCGCGTTCCTGCTGCCCGATCCGGACCACCGGCGGCCGGCGGTGATCGTCCGGTGACGCGGTAGGACGATCAGCCGGCGGGACGCAGCGACGTGATCATCGCCCTGATCCCCTGATACTCCGCCGTCTCCATGTAGGCGTGCGGCGTGTCGATGTGCGGCGGTTTCCCGGGGTACACGAGGAAGGGGTCGTAGATGCCGCCGAAGGCGGCGCCCGACGGCGGCCACGGGAAGAAATGGGCGAGGGGACAGGCCGTCGCCCCCGTGGGCTCGGGGGCCGCCGTGATGCCGTACGCCAGCGTGGAGGCGGCCACCGGGTCCGCGACGGCGGGGTCGGTGCGTCCCTCGAACACGAACCGCGGGGTGACCGTCCCCTGGGCGAGGGCCGGGAGCGGTTCCGCGTCGAGCAGGGAGTACGGGAGCTCCGCGGGGCATACGGCCCCGGTGACCAGGTCCGTCTGCAGCGTGGCCAGGTGCCGGCCCGTGGCGTCCCCGACGACGACGGACACCCCCGCGGGCGGAGGCTCCGGGGCGTCCGCGACGGTCCACTCGGCCGGGTGGTCGAACGCGAGGCTCCCGTCCGTCGTCGTGTAGGTCACCCACCCCTCCGGCGGCCCGGCCGCGCCCGGCTCCGACGGCGTTCCCGCCGGCGTCGTCGAGTCCTGCGTGGGGGTCGGGGGGAGGGTCGGGGCGGGGGATGGGGCCGAGGTGGCGGCCGCGGGACGGGCCTGCTGCGACTCGGAGCCCTCGGGCGCGGCGCCCGGACCGGCACCGCAGCCGGCGAGGAGGATTGCGAGGCCCACGGCCCCGGATGACGTCAGTACTGGTGCGGTCGGACGACCCATGGCTACTCCTTCGTATCGCGGGTGGACCGTTCCATGGTGCGGTCTGCCCGGGCGCCGGTACAGGGCGGTGACCGAATCGTGGCACCGGACGCGGGATCGTTGCCGTTCCGTGTGCACTCCGTAGGCGATCCGTGATCTTCCGGGGGAGCCCGGAATCACTGGACCGGCCCGGTGGCCGGTGCGAAGGTTGGTCCATGGTCAGCGAAGACGACGTCCGGTCCATGTGCCTCGCCCTGCCCGGCACCTCGGAGCGGCTGAGCTGGAACCGTCCGGCGTGGTTCGCCCGGACCCTCTTCGCGCGCATGTGGGACGACACCGTCCTGACGGTCAAGACGGACGAGCGTCCCGCGCTGCTCGCGACGCAGCCGGGCGTCTTCCTGCTCCACCCCCACCACGAGCGGTACGACTCCCTGGTCCTCGTGCGCCTCGGACGTCTCGATCACGACCAGCTCGGGGAGCTCATCGAGGAGTCCTACAGGATCGCCGGCGAGGTGTCCGCCCGGCGGTGATCCCTCGGACGGGACACTCTGTGGCGTTGATCACAGGGCGAGGGCGCCGGGGGTGCCGCAGCAGTCCCGCCGGAGCGGGGATGCAGGTAGTGCGCGGCCCGGTTCGCGAGTAGGGCGGTACCCGCTGTCAGGTAGGGAAGGGGAGGAAGGGGTGCAGGTGGCCTCCCGAGGTCGCGGGACCCGTACTCGTGAGGCGGCCCCCGCGTGCTCGATACCTTGAGCCAGGTGCTCGCTGGCAGAGCCGGCGACGACGCACCCTACCCCTTCGGGGCGGGTGGACGAACCGGCCCGGCCAGGGCACACAGCTACCGGGCGGCCTCCGCCGGCCCGCGGCTGGAAGAACTCCTGTCCCACTTCCGTCTCACACGAGGCCGTCGATGCCGTTCCGGCTGCGACCGGCCCAGGGGAAATCATGACCTCTCTGCAGTCCCTCCTCCAGGACTCGTACGCCCGACGCCGCACGGTGGCCATCATCGTCGCGCTCCTCCTGACGGCCCTCGTGCCGCTCGCCGACACCCTCCTGCCCGCCGGCTGGTCCTCCGTGCTGCTGGCAGCGGGCGTCCTGCTGCTGATGGCCACGCTGCTGATGCTCGCGCGCCCCGGCTCCTCCGGCGGCATCGATCCGCGGCAGTCCGACGGCGGCAACCGCCGCGGCGCCGGGCTGCTGCTGTACCTCTCGCCGGTCATCCTCCTGAACCTCGTGTACCCGCTCGTGAGCCCCGCCATGGCGGCGGTCAACGTCGGAGGCGTGCAGCTCACGCTCGTGGTGCTCGCATCCTCCATCACCGTCCCGTGGCTCGCGCAGGCCGCCTGCCTGCCCGCCTACCGCGCCATCGGCGACCTCATGGCGGAACGGGACATGACCGCCATCACGCGCCGTTTCTGCACCACGTGGCCCGCCATGTTCGTCCAGTCGCTGCCGCTCGTCGTCGTGTTCGCCGTCCCGCTGTGGCTCGCCACGCGCTGGTCGCTCCCGGCCCTCGCCACCTACGCAGCACTCTGCGCCCTCCACCTGCTCTTCGTGCAGTCGCTCATCCTCGCGAACGTCGGGGAGCGCCGCGGACTGTGGGCCATCGCCTGGGCGGCGTACGCCGCGGCACTCTTCGTCGTGCCCACCATCTGGTGGCTCCCGCCGCTGCTCGGGGCCCTCACTCAGATCGCCGCCATGGGACGAGGCCTGGTGGCCGTCCGGCTCGCCCGCCGCCTCGATGCCCGTCACTTCTCGACCGACCTCGTCCGCGGGCTCCTGCTCGGTGCCGTGCTCTGGGCCGACAAGTTCGTCCTGTTCCTCGTCACGGACGGCGACTTCCAGGTGGTGATCGTGTTCCTGGCGATGCTGCCCGCCGTCGTCGCCTACAACTACTACTTCGTGAATCTCGCCCCGCGGGTGGACCGGGCCGTGGCGACTCTGCACCGCGCCATCGCCGAGGAGCCGCTGACGGTCCTCGCGACGCGGTCGAAGCGGCTGAGCCGGACCGTGGACCGTGCCATCCTCAGCACGGGCGCCGTCGGCATGATCCTCACCCTCGTCGTCGTGCTCCTCCTCGAGGGGATCCAGCCCGTCAACGTGCTGCTGGCCGTCTCGGTGGGCGTGGCATCCTGGGCCTTCATGATCCTGACGCTCCTCAGCTACGAGCTGGACTACATCGGCGAGAAGGTCCTGCCGCAGGTCCTGGGCGGCATCCACGTGGCACTGTGCGCCGCGGCCTTCCTGCTGGTCGGCGCGGTGCAGGGCTCCGCTGGAGCCGTGCTCGCGTACGGTTCGCTCGTGGTGGCGGACCTCGTGCTCGTCGCCGTCGCCTGGGTGCTCTACAAGCGGCACTGGACCCAGCCCGAGTACACGCTGTTCTGGCGCCACGCCACGTCCTGGTAGCCCCACCCCGCCCTACCGACCCGCACCCAGCGACAAGGAAGCCCCATGTACGTGTTCAAGACCCCGAAAACCCGCCGCGCCGCGCTCGCGCAGTCCCCGGCAGCCGTCCATCCGGCCCAGGCCGCCGCGCAGGCCTCCTACGCGGATGTCGACGTCGCCATCGTCATGGAGTCCACCTACCCGTACCTCAAGGGCGGCGTCTCGGCCGTGGTGCACGACATCGTGACGCACAACCCGGACCTCACGTACGGCATCATCCACATCACCTGGGACTCCTCGTCGCCCCAGGAGGACCTGTACGGCATGCCGGAGAACGTGGTGTGGGTGCGTCCCGTGTACCTGAGCATGCAGGAGCACCGGCACGACTTCATGGCGGTCTCCTCGAAGGACCTGGGCATGAGCCCGGCCGAGCGGTCGGCGCTCGCGGACCGCCTGTTCGACGCGCTGTACGCGCTGTCCGAGCGGCGCGAGGTGGAGCCGCTGTGGCAGCTGATCGACGAGGGCTTCAACGAGCGCACCCGCGCGTACCCCCTGTGGGCCCTGCTGGGGTCGAAGGAGTTCATGGAGGCACTCTCCGTGCGGATGCCCCAGCTCGACCTGTCCCTGGCCGACTCCTTCTGGACGCTGCGGAACTTCCTCTCGCTCGCCTTCGCCATCCTCGGCGAGACCATGCCGAAGGCGCGCGTCTACCACGCCCACACCACCGGCTACGCCTCGCTCCTGGGCGCCGCGGCGGCCCGGGACCACGACACGTCCTTCCTGCTGACCGAGCACAACCTGTACGTGCGTGACACCGTCAACACCCTGCTGGACCGCAACATGGCGCTGTCCATCACCTCCGAGGACTACCGGACCTTCGACGTCACGCCGGACCAGCGGGCCTGGATGGCATGGTGGACCGAGATGGGCCACTTCTGCTACCCGAGCGCCACCCTCATCACCTACCTGTACCCGACGGCGATCACGGAGGCCGCGCGCCTCGGCACGGACATCGACAAGGCCGTGGTGGTGCCCAACGCCATGGTCATCGAGGAGTTCGACGACAAGTACCGGTCACGGCGGGCCGCCCAGGAGTTCCTGGAACGGCACGGTGACAACCACACCTGGAGGCTGGTCTACATCGCCCGCGTGGTCCCCATCAAGGGGCTGCTCGATCTCCTCTCGAGCATCGACATCCTGCGCCGGCACGGCTTCCCGAACCTCCACCTCGACGTCCTCGGCCCCACCGAGCACGTGCCCGAGTACTACGAGGCGTGCCTCGCGAAGATCGAGAGCCTCGGACTGCACGACCACGTCACCGTCCACGGGACCGTCAACGTCCGGGACATGCTCGACCAGTTCGACCTCCTCGTGCTCCCGAGCTACAACGAGGGACAACCCATCGTGGTGCTCGAGGCAATGGCGGCCGGCATTCCCACCGTGGGCACCGACGTCGGCGGCATGCGCCAGCTGATCGGTGACGAGCTCAACACGCGGGACGGCCGCACGGTGGGACCGTGCGGTGAGCTGGTCCTCGCGGGTGACGTGGAGGCGATGGCGGACAACATCCGTGCGGTCATCGGCGACCTGGACCTCTACAGGACCTACGCGGAGAACGCCCGGGTCCGCGTCCAGGAGTTCTTCCAGATGCACGAGATCATGTCCTCCTACAACGAGATCTACCGGACGGTGGGTGACATCACCGACCTCGGCACGCTTACCACCACCGGGCTCGGCGACTTCGTGCGGTCGGGCTCATGACCGGGGTCGGCGCCTGGATCCGCTACGGCGACCCCCTGCTCCCGGGACAGCTCGCGTTCGCGGCGGAGCACTACCGGGTGGCCATCCTCCAGCCGTGGGAGCTGCAGGCCGCCGAGGAGCTGAAGCGCCTCCGGCCGGACATGACGGTGCTCTGCTACAAGTGCCTGTCCTCGGTGCGGAGCTACGAGCCCGGACCGGTTTTCACCTCCGGCGTCTCCTACCGGGAGGTGGACGCCGACGGCGCCTGGTTCGCCACGCGCCTGGACGGCACGCGCATCGAGTGGGAGCGCTATCCGGGGCACTGGCAGATGCGGGTGTGGGATCCCGCCTACCAGCGCCGCTGGGTGGACAACGTCGTCGAGGAGCTGCGGGACTCGCCGTTCGACGGCATCATGGCGGACAACGACGTGTTCGAGGACTACTACGGTCTGCGGCTGCCCATCGAGGGGGCCACGGAGATGGCGGAGCTGCGGGTGGCCCTCGGCGACCTCGTGCACGCGGCAGGGACGGCGCTCAACGCCGTCGGCAAGATCGTCGTACCGAACATCGCCGAGTCGCGCCGCGAACCGGGCCGGTGGCAGGCGCACGCCGCCTTCGGCGGGGGCTTCGAGGAGGTCTGGCTGGGGTACAGTCCCGTGGATCTGTTCGACCCGGTCACGGCCGAGGCGCAGCTCGCGCAGGCCGCGGGGCCAGGGCTGTCCATCCTCCGCGTCCCCACCGACGGCGACGACCGGCACCCCAACTTCACCTACGGACTCTCGGCGTTCTGGATCTTCGGGGAGGGCCGCGGTGCCTACAGTGCCACCGCCCACGACGACTACAGCCGCCTCCAGCACGCGCCCGAACTCGACTGGCAGCTCGGCGCACCGCGGACCGCGCCCCAGGGCGGCAGGCATGCCTGGTGGCGGGAGTTCGACGGCGGGTTCGCCGCCGTGAACTTCAACCGGGACGGCAGGCGGCGCCGCAGGGTGCGCGTCCCGGCCGGCATGGTGGACGCCGAGGGCCGGCCCGCGCCGAAGTCGGTGGTCCTGCAGCCGCAGCGCGGCATCCTGTTCCGCCGCCCGGCCTCCTGACCTGCGTCTCTTCCTGACGTGCGTCTCTTCCTGACGTGCGTCGCTTCCTGACGTGCGTCGCTTCCTGACGTGCGTCGCCTGACCGGCACGTGCTGACCGGCGCCTCCTGACCGGAGTCTTCCGCGGCCCTTTGCTCAGGTTCTGCTCAGGATTGCCGACGGTCGCACTCCTGCGCTGTCCCGGCCCTCCCGGCGCACCCATGATGTGCGTATGAAACCGAGTGCCGCTGGGGCAAGAATCGTTTCCACCGCGCTGGCCGCCGCCTTCGCCATCTGTTCTCTCACCGCACCCGCGAGCGCCGGCACCGTGCCCACGGGCACTGGTCAGCAGCTGCCGGCCTACCTGCAGGGGTACCGGCAGGGCCAGCTGCTCTGCCCGGGGCAGGCACTGACGGGCAAGGTCTCGGTCGCGATCGTGGATCCCATGATGGCCACCACGGATGCGCCGGGCGACTGCACGCTCTCCGACATGAAGGCCGCCAACCCCGGCACCACTTTCCTCGCGTACCTGAACATCGGCGCCATGCGGGACGCCGAGCCCTGGAACGGGGTGTTCCACAACTCCTGCGCGGACACCGCGACGGCGGCGGGGAAGCGGTTCGCCGTCACCACGCCCAATCCGAAGGTGGCGCGGAACGAGGACGGCTTCGCCTCCTACCCGGGCTTCCCGTACCTCACCGTGGCGGACCTCTCCCCGGCCTACGCCGACGCCTGCGCGGCGACGGCGCGCACCATCCTCACCACGGACGCGCAGCGGGGCACAACGAACGCGCCTCCCGCCCGGTTCGACGGCATCTTCCTCGATGACGCCTCGATGTCCCCGTCACACGGCCAGGACATGGTCGACGTCGGGCAGTGGGGGCCCTGGGCGAGCGACGACGCCTACGGCAGGGCCCTGATCTCGGCCGTGCAGCGCTTCGACGCGACACTCACCCGGACCCTCGGGCGCGACGTCCCCGTGGCCGTCAACCTCGGCGTCTACCCCGCGTGGAGCAACCAAGTGGGCCTCGCCCGGCAGCTCGCCGCCACGGGCAGCGTGGACTTCGCGCTCCGCGAACACACCGTGGCCGGCGGCACGGGCAGCCCGCTGCCGCTCGTGGACCTGGAGCAGGCGACGACGGCGTACCGGGCCATCACGGCCGCCGGGATGCCGGTGGTGGAACACGACTACTCGGTGCCGCTGCGGGAGCTCCCGGCCACCGCGTACCGCCAGGGCGCCGACATCGGCTCCTCGGCCCCGTGCCTGCGCGACACGTTCGGGTCCAAGGCCTCGGTCGTGGCGGCCGGCAAGGTGCGGCGCACCCTCGACCACCGCATGACGCTCGGACACCTGCTGCAGACCCGGACGGCCGCCGCCCGGCAGATGACGGCCACGCTCTCCCAGGCGGAGCCCACCTGTCAGGACAACGCGTGGGACGACGACGCGAACTTCGAGACCGTGACGACGGCCTCGGTCGACGCCGCCGACGCGCAAGTCACCGCCCTTACGAAGGCCGTGACCGGCGGGGCCTACGCCACCGTCGGCCCGACGAGGTTCAGCGGGGTGAACGTGGTGAAACTCTCGAACGGGAGCGTGGTCGCGGTCAACACCACCACTGCCTCACGCACGGTCACCGCCCACGGCAAGACGCTCAGCGTGCCCGCGCGGTCGGCCACCATCGGCTGACGCGATGGCTGATGAGACGGCTGACACGACGGCTGACGCGATGGCGGACCGGCCGCGCTGGCGTTCGGCCGGCGCGCTGCGGTCCGCGCCTACGCCGGGTCGGCCGCCGCCCGAAGGTGGGTCGGGAGCACGCTACCCGGGGCACGGCTGCGGATGAGGGCCAGGTTCCGGGCATGCTCGTGCAGGCGCCGGTCCTCCTCCGAGCGGGGCACCCACGGCGGCACCGGAACGGCCGAGCCCTCGTCGTCGCGCGCGACCATGACCGTGAGGCACGTGGTGGTGAGGTCCATCTCCCGCGCCCGGGGGTTGCCCGAGCGGACGTGGACCGCCACGTGCATGCCCTTGGAGCCCGTGTACACGAGGCGCGCCTCCACCTCGACGACGTCCCCGATGTGCAGCGGCTTCAGGAACCGCACGCCGCCGGAGAACACCGCCACGGTGTCGAGGCCGCAGTAGCGCGTGGAGCAGACGTACGCGGCCTCGTCGATCCAGTCCATCACCGTGCCGCCGTGCACCTTCCCGCCCCAGTTCACGTCGGTGGGAGCGGCGAGGAACCGCAGCACCGTCCGCTCGGCGGTGCCGGCGTCCGTGTACGCCTGGCGGTCCATCTCCTCCACGATCTGCTTCCGGACGTCGATGCGCGCCACGGCGTGCTCGCTGTCGAGCCGCTCGGAGTCGGTCCGCGGCTCGAAGGGAGGCACGCGGACGGGCCTGCCGTCGGGGCCGACCGCCACGAAGATCACGAGGCATTCCGTGCGCTTGCCGCCGTCGTCCCCCGACACCGAGCCGGAGGAGACGACGGTCCGGATGTGCATGGACGAGGTGCCGGTGTGCACGATCGTCGCCTCGACCTCCACGAGGTCGCCGACCCTGACCGGGTCCGCGAAGTGGATGTTCCCCACGTAGGCGGTCACGCAGTACGTCTTCGCCCAGCCGACGGCGGCCGCGTAGGCGGCCTTGTCCACCCACTCGAGTACCGTGCCGGCGTCCACCGACCCGCTGTGGCCGAGGTCGGTGGGGGAGGCGAGGAATCGCAGGGTGACCGCGTTCGAGGGCTGCATGACCCAGTATCACCACGTCCGGTCGGCATCCGGAAGCGTTCCGGGAGCGCGGCGGGCGGGCCGCCTGCACACGCGGCGGTCAGGCGAGGGTTCGTCAGGGGGTGATCAGGCGTTGCACGGCGAGGCGGATCAGCTGCCGCCGTTCCTCGTGCTGCGCCTCGTCGTCGTCGGGGGAGGCCGCGATGGTGGTGCTGACGGGTGACCACGTCATCGACAGGGCGATCACCAGCGAGAACAGGTGGGCCGGGGGGATGGCCGGGTCGACGAGCCCTCGAGCCTGGGCTGCCGCGATCGCGTCGAACTTCGGTCCGTCGAGTGTGCCGATCTCGGGCCCGAGCCCGCCGGAGGGCGCGCGCTCCAGGCGCGTCCAGACGGCCAGCTTCACGATGTGGGGATGCGCGAGGTAGTCGTCGTACAGGCGCACGGCGTACCCGGGAAGGTCCTCGCCGTCGATCGGCACGGCGTCGACGATGGCACGCAGCTGGTCGCGGAGCACGGCGCTGAAGAGCTGCTCCTTGTTGCCGAAGTAGGCGTAGAGCTGTGCCTTGTTGGCGCGGGCGGCCGTGGCGATGCGGTCGATCCGCGCCCCGGCGATCCCGCGCTCGGCGAACTCCGCGGTGGCCGCCTCGAGGATCCGCTTCCTGGTCGCGTCGCTGTTGCCCATCCCTCCACCCTATTCCAACCGTTTGGTTTCTTTCTCCGTCAACGTCGCGTAAGGTCGATCCAACCAAACGGTTAGTTCTGGAGGAGTCCCATGAGACACATCAACGGATATGCATCCGTGCACGGCGGCAGCGGAGTGACGCCGTGGACCTTCCAGCGGCGGGACCTCCGCTCCGACGACATCGCCGTCGGGATCGACTACTGCGGCGTCTGCCACAGCGACCTCGACGCGCTCGCCTCGGCCGCGCGGGGACCGGCGCGCCTCGTGCCCGGCCACGAGTTCACCGGGACGGTCACCGGGATCGGCGCGGCCGTCACGCGCTTCGCCGTCGGCCAGCGCGTCGCGGTCGGCAACATCGTCGACTCCTGCGGGACGTGCGCGGCATGCCTGGCCGATCAGCAGAACTACTGCCATGCCTTCCCCACCCTCACCTACGGCGGCGTGGACCGGCACGACGGCCTGCCCACGCAGGGCGGCTTCTCCGAGGAGTACGTGGTCCGGGAGGACTTCGCCTACGCCGTCCCCGCGCAGCTGGACCCCGCCGCCGTCGCGCCCCTGATGTGCGCGGGAGTGACCGTCTGGGAGCCGCTGCGGCGCTGGCAGGTGGGCCCGGGCAGTACGGTGGGTGTCGTCGGGATCGGCGGGCTGGGGCATCTCGCGGTCAAGCTCGCCAAGGCGCTCGGCGCGCGTGTCACGGTCTTCACCACCTCACCCGCGAAGGCGGACGCGGCCTACCTGCTGGGGGCCGACGACGTCGTGCTCTCCACCGACGACGCCGCCATGGCCGCGCAGTCCGACACCCACGACCTGATCCTCGACACCGCGTCCGCCCCTCACGACATGACGCCGTACCTGCGGGCTCTGTCCATGGACGGCACGCTGTGCAGCCTCGGCATCACCGAACGCCTCGAATTCGACCCCATGGCGCTGCTGATCGGCCGCAAGAGCCTCGCCGCGGCGGGAAGCGCCGGCACCCGTGCCACGCAGGAACTACTGGACTTCTGCGGCGAGCACGGCATCACGGCCGACGTCGAGGTGCTGCCCGTGGCCGAGGTCAACGAGGCACTGGACCGGCTGCGGCGCAACGACGTGCGCTACCGGTTCGTCCTCGACCTGAACGCGTAGGTCAGGCCCCGACGTCGATGACGGTCACGCCGGCGGAGCGGTCGCCCGCCATCACGACGAGGGCGCCCGGGACCTCGTCGAGGGTGATCCTGCGCTCGATGAGGTCCTGGGGGCGCAGCCGGTCCGCGGCCACGAGATCGAGCAGTCCCGCGTAGTCCTGTGCAGGCATGCCGTGGCTGCCGAGGATCGACAACTCCCGGCCGATCACGGCGCCCATGGGGATCACGGGGTCGGCGGGGAACAGGCCGATCTGCACGTGCCGGCCGCGGGGCCGCAGCGAGAGGATCCCCGCGGCGGCGGTCTCCTCCCGGCCGAGGGCGTCCACCGAGACGTCGAACCCCGAGGGCGCGGCCTCGGCCAGGGCGGCGAGCACCGCGGCTCGGGAGAGACCGGAGGAGTCGATGGTGTGGACGGCGCCGAAGCGGGCCGCGCGTGCCAGGGCGGCGTCGTCGATGTCCACCGCCACCACGCTGGCGCCGAGCGCCGCGCCGATCATGACGGCGCTCAGTCCCACCCCGCCGCACCCCACCACCACGAGGTGTTCCCCGCCCTCGAGGCGGGCCTGGTGGACCAGGCCGCGGTACGACGTCGCGAAGCGGCACCCGAGGAGTGCGGCGGCGCCGGCATCGAGGGAGGCGGGGACGGCGATCAGGTTGGTGTCGGCGTCGTGGAGCGCCACGAGGTCCGCGAACGAGCCCCAGTGCGTGAAGCCCGGCTGCGTCTGGTTGCGGCACACCTGGCCGTTGCCGGACCGGCACTCGGGGCAGCGGCCGCACGCGCAGACGAACGGTGTGGTGACCCGGTCGCCGACGGAGAAGCGCCGGACGTCGCCGCCCGCCGCCACGATGGTGCCCACCAGTTCGTGGCCGGGGACGTGCGGGAGGGTGATGCCGGCGTCGTGCCCGAGCCAGCCGTGCACATCGCTGCGGCAGAGGCCCGTCGCCTCGACACGGACGACGACGCCGCCGGGCGAGGGGACGGGGGCGGGGACGTCCCGGAGGACGGGGCGGGCGGAGAACCCGTCGAAGCAGACAGCGCGCATCGCACCATTCTGCCTCGCGCGTTCCCCGCCCGGTGCATCACTCCCGACGCCGGGTCAGCCCTGCGGCGGGGCGACCCTGCGTGCGATCCGCGACCCCGTGCGCCGGGCGCCGGTGATGAGCGGGTCCTTCGCGAGGTCCATCATGAGCGCCACGCACAGGCCGATCATGACGAGCAGGAACGGGGCCGCGGCGATGATGGTGAGCGTCTGCAGGGCCTCGAGGCTCCCCACGGAGAGCAGGACGGCGGCCACGGCTCCGGTCAGGGTGCCCCACAGGATGGTCAGCCACTTGCGCGGGACGGCCGCGCCGAAGGAGGACAGCGAGCCGAGCACGATCGAGGAGGCGTCGGCACCCGAGATGAAGAAGATCGCTACGAGCACGACCACGAGGATGGAGGTCACGGAGGCCAGCGGGTACTGGGCGAGGAGCGCGAACATCGCAGACTCCTGGCTCTCGGCGTTGGCCGCCGCGATGTCCACCCCGTTGTTCTGCAGGTGCAGGGCCGAGCCACCCCACACGCCGAACCAGATGATGCTGATGACACTGGGGACGGCGACGACGCCGATCACGAACTCGCGGATGGTGCGCCCGCGCGAGATCTTCGCGAGGAACGAGCCGACGAAGGGCGTCCACGAGACCCACCAGGCCCAGTAGAAGATGGTCCACGCCGCCAGCCACTCGTGGCCGCCGAACGCGCCGGTGCGGGACGACATCTGGGGCAGGTCGATGAGGTAGCTGCCGGCCGACGCCGGGATGAGTTCGAGGATGAAGACGGTGGGGCCGACGACGAACAGGAAGAACAGCAGGGCCAGGGCCAGGATCATGTTGCCGTTGGAGAGCCATTTGATGCCCCGGCTCACGCCGCTGACGGCGGAGACGACGAAGCAGACGGTCAGGATCGCGATCAGCGTGATCTGCAGGGCCAGGCTGCTGCCCATGCCGAAGACCTCGGTGAGTCCGCCGTTGATCTGCAGGACGCCGAGGCCGAGGGACGTGGCCGAGCCGAAGAGGGTCGCGAAGATCGCGAACACGTCGATGGCGCGCATCCCGGCGGGTGTGGGGCGGCCGCGGAAGAGCGCCGTGAAAGCGCCGCTGAAGCCGGCGCCGCGGCCCTTCCGGAACGCCGAGTAGGCCAGGGCCAGGCCGACGACGGCGTAGATGGCCCAGGGATGGATGGCCCAGTGGAAGAGCGTGTAGTTCATGGCCTGCCGGGCAGCCTCCTGGCTGCCGGGCTCGATGCCCTCGACAGGCGGTGCGAGGTAGTGGGAGATGGGCTCGGTGACGCCGTAGAACATGAGCCCGATGCCCATGCCCGCGCTGAACATCATCGCGATCCAGGACGCCCGCGAGTACTCGGGCTTCTCGCCGTCCTTGCCGAGAGGTATGCGCCCGTACTTGCTGAAGGCCAGGAACAGGGCGAACACCACGAAACCGGTGGCAGTGAGCACGAACGCCCAGCCGAAGTTCACGACGAGGCCGTTGAGTACGGAGGAGGTGAACCCCGAGAACGGGGTGGGGAAGACCACGGCCGCGAGCATCAGCAGGATGACGATCGAGAGCGAAACGAACAGAACCGGCTTGTCCAGCGCAGCCTTGGCGGGAGCC
Organism: Arthrobacter sp. TJ-240; assembly: GCF_058269195.1. NCBI lineage: Bacteria > Bacillati > Actinomycetota > Actinomycetes > Micrococcales > Micrococcaceae > Arthrobacter > Arthrobacter sp. TJ-240. The sequence continues at coordinate 295,178 of NZ_JBZCNG010000001.1, read as the reverse complement.
TCTCCTGGAGGGACCTCGAAGGGTGTGTCCTCGCTGGGCGGTGATCCGTGAATGGGCTCGGTGGAATTAGACATACGGCTTACGGTACGCGGACCACGAGGGCAGGGTCCGCGCGGGTCCGGGGCGAAAAGCCGCTTGCCCGGGCCTCCGGCCGGTGGTTCCGACCGGCCGGAGGGGCCCGCCGGACGGCATCGGCCGCGCGGGTCGGGAGAGCACTGCTTCCCAGTACCCGCGGCGATCCTGGCGTCTCCGCCCGGCGCCGGCGGGGCGGCCGGCGCCGGGCGGAGGGCGGCGGACCGAACCCCCGCCGCCGCCGGTCGGGGAGGCCTACCACGACCTCCGACTGTGACGAAGGACCCATCCAGGGGGCTCGCAGGCGTGCGAAGATGCCCCGCGCGGGTCAGGCCGCGTGGAGCCGGTGGCGTTCCCGGCGGTCCTTCACGGTGTCCGTGGAGAGGCTCAGGGCGAGGCCGGCGGCCACGAGCAGGATCATCACGAAGGGCAGGGCCTCGAGCCCGATGCCATCGAGGAGCAGCCCGCCGAGGAGCGCGCCGCCGCCGATCCCCACGTTGAACGCCGTCGTCTGCAGGGCCGCCGAGAGGTCGCGGGTGCGGAAGGACGCGGTGCGCAGCATCCTCGTCTGCAGCATGGCCGGGATGCCGCCGAAGGCCGCGCCCCAGACGATCACGGCGATCAGGACCACCACGGTGTTGGCGGTGAAGAGGGCGAGCGTGAGGACTGCGGCCATCACCAGCAGCACGACGCCGGCGAAGGCCTTCCGGGGGAAGCGGTCGGCGGCGTAGCCCGCCCCGACGAGCCCGATGATGCCCGCGCCGCCGTAGAGGAACAGGACCAGGGCCACGGAGCCCGGCTCGAAGGACGAGACGTCCGTCAGCCAGGGGGCGATGTACGTGTAGAACGTGTTCTGGCCCGTCAGCAGGATCAGGATGACCGCGCACAGCAGGAGGACGCCGCGGAAGCTCGGGTCCCGGCGCAGCGGGACGTGCGCCTCACCGGCCGCGCGCTCCACGTGGTGGTTCACGGGCGGCAGGTACTTCACGATCACGAGGGCGAGGACGGCCACGACCACACCGATGATGGTGAAGGCGGCGCGCCAGCCGAGGGCGTTGCCGATCGCCGTCCCCACGGGGACGCCGAGCACGAAGGCCGCCGTCCCGCCGCCGGCCGTGATGGCCACCGCCTTGCCGAGCTGGTGGGCCGGGACGAGGTGCGCGGCGTAGGCGGCGACCACGGCCCAGAAGAGGCCGTGCGCCAGCCCGCCGAGGATGCGGGCGGCGACGAGGACGCCGTACGTGGGGGCCACGGCCGCGAGGATGTTCGCCACCGCGATCACCAGCAGCACGACGACGATCAGCGACTTGCGCGAGAACCGCTGCGTGACGGCGGCGAGCGGTGTGGTGGCGACGACCACGGTGCCCGCGAAGATGGTCACGAGGTAGCCGGCGGTGGAGATGCCGACGCCGAGGTCGCGGGCCATCGCGGGCAGGAGGCCGGTGGGCAGGAACTCGCTTGTCACGGAGACGAAGATCGCCCCCGCGAGCGACAGCAGCCCGATGTAGGGGAACGGCGCGGAGGCCTTCGCGGTGGTTCTCGGCGGGAGGGAGACAGACAAGGGGTACCAATCATGGGAAGTGCCGGCGGTCGTCGCCCCGGTTGCGCCGTCGAGAACCGGGAGGCGGGGAGCCAAGTCCGATCGGAACCTGACTCCACCGGTGGTAACACGTCGGGGCGGCGAAGCATTCCTGCTCCGGCTTCCGAAAGTGGTGCCGCCGCGGTTTTGCCCGCGGAAGCCGGGCCCGGGTCAGGCGAGGAGGGCCGCGACGACGACGAGCGCCGGGATCGCGAGCAGTGAGGACAGCAGGACGGTGTCGCGGGCCAGCGGTACACCGCGACCGTACCGGGCCGCGAACATGAAGACGTTCTGGGCGGTGGGCAGTGCTGACACGACGACGGCGCCGAGCAGCCTTTCGCCGTCGAGCCCGAAGAGGTGCCGCGCGATGAGGTACGCGGCCACCGGCATGAGTGCGCTCTTGAGGATCGTGGCCGTGAAGACCTGCGCGCGGTCCGGGCTCGGTCTGAGGGGCCGGCTTCCCGGCAGCGACATGCCGAAGGAGATCAGCACCATCGGGACGGCGGCGCCGCCGAGCAGCGCGATGGATTCCCAGAGGGGGGCCGGCGGCCTGAACCCCGATGCGGACACGGCGACCCCCAGGAGCGAGGCGATGATCATCGGGTTGCGGAACGGCTGCGTCAGGACGGCACGCACGGAGGGCTTCCGGTCGGAGGTCAGGTCGAGGATCGTCAGGTAGAGGGGTGCCAGGAGCAGGAGCTGCACCAGCAGCACGGGCGCGATCAGCGTCGCGTCGCCCAGCGCGTAGACAGTGATGGGGATACCGATGTTGTTGGCGTTGACGTAGGAGCTCGCCATCGCGCCGATCGCGGTCTCGGCCGCCGCGCGGCGGAAGAGGAGCCTGCTGACGAGCACGTAGAGGACGGCGATGGCGAGGGAGGAGATCAGGGCGATCGGCACGTATTCGGTGAACACCGACCCGAGGTCGGCCTCCGCCAGGACGATGAAGAGCAGCGCCGGGTTGGTCACGAAGAACGCCACCTGGTTCAGCGCGAACCCGGCCTGGGGTCCGCCGATCACGAGGCGTCCGGCGATGTAGCCGACCAGGATGACGGCGCCGACGACGGCGAAACCGCCGAGCAGTCCCAGCATGCCCTCTCCCTCCGCACGGTCCCTCCGGCCCCCTTAGAACCTAGTGCGTCGCGCCCGGAACGCAGGAAGCGTGACGCTCATGGCCCCTGCGGGTACCCGTACCGGGGCCTTCCGGTGGGGGTGCCGCCGCGGCTGGTGCCCAGGCCCGTTGGTTCTGCCCGCCGGGTTCGGTCATGTGCCGCGGGTTCGGCAGGGAGGACTTGGGAAGCGTTTTCCCAAAACCCTTGATCGCTGTAGCGGGCCCGGTTAGGCTGGCGGCACGTCACCGCTGGTCCGCTCCCTCACCCCGCCGTACCCGGGGTATGGGAAGGGCGGTGGACACCCGCATCCGTTTTCAATGACGAAACGAGAAGGTACTAACTCCATGCCACACTCCGGTCTCAAACGCGCCCGTCTTGCGTCTCCACTCCTTGCAGGGGTGACCATTCTCAGCCTTGCACTCGTGGGCACCCCGGCCCACGCCGCCGATCCACCCCGCACCTATTCCTTCGACTTCGGGACCGCCTCCAGCCCGGTAGGGGAGGGCTGGAGCCGCGTCACTGAGACGACCACCTACGCACCGGGTTCGAGCTTCGGCATCGTTCCCGTCGACGGGACCACCCCCGTATCGCGCTACCGCACCGGTGGAACACCGGACGCCGTCGCCAACGACTTCGTGCTCGGGGCCAGCTGGGGGTTCGTGGCCGACGTGCCGAACGGCACCTACGACGTGACGGTGCTCTCGGGCGACCAGCTCGCCGGCACCAGCACCACCAAGACCTCCGTCTCCCTCGAGGGAGCACCCGCCGGCGTCGTCCAGGCCCGCCAGGCGGTGGAACAGCAGACGTGGAGCACCATGGTGAGCGACGGGCAGTTGACGGTCGATATCAGCGGCCCCGGCGCGGGCGGCTACGTGAACGGGATCGTCATCACCGAGGCCGCGGCACCGCCCGCGGAGCCGGATCCGGAGGAGCCGGTGTCCGCCCTTGCAGCCCCGGCGGACCTCCGCCTCGCGCACGTCAGCGCGGAAGGCGTCGTCCTTCGCTGGAACGAGGTGGCCGGCGCCGCGGGCTACGTACTGTCCCGCGCCGCGTCCGCGGCCGGTCCGTTCACGCAGGTCGCAGAGACCGCCGCCGGCCGCGACGTCTTCGTCACCGACCCGACGGCCGACACCTCCACCCCGAACTTCTACCGCGTCCAGGCCCGCGGAGCGGACGGCCTCTCGTCGCCGTCGGCCCTGACCGTCTCCAACCCGCTCGACGATCCTCCCGCCCTGCCGGACGGCGGCGTCCTCACCTTCGACTTCGGGAGCGGGTCGACGGCGCCGGGTGCCACCCGGATCGACACCACCTCCGCCTACTCCGCGGACTCGAGGGTGGGATTCATCGACTCCACGAAGGTCACGGCCACCGATCGCGGCGGTGCGGACGCCACCCGCGGCGACTTCGTCACGGTGGGCGATACCGAACTCGTCGTGGATCTGCCCAACGGTGACTACACCGTGGATCTCATCGCGGGCGATACCGGTGGACCGACCGACATCGCCATCACCGCCGAGGAGATGGCCAAGGTGCAGCCCACCACCAGGGCGGCGGGGGCCTTCCTGGAGATGTCGTTCGACATCGCCGTGGTGGACGGCCAGCTGAACCTGGAGTTCGCGGGCACCGCCCCCAACCTCAACGGCCTCGTCCTCACGCGTCAGGCGGAGCGCACCGAAGGCGCCGAACCGACGGTGTGGATCACCGGCGACTCGACGGTCCAGACCTACACCAGCGACTACGCACCGCAGGCCGGCTGGGGACAGATGATCGACCGCTTCCTCGACGACGGCGTCACGGTCGAGAACAAGGCGATCGGCGGTCGCAGCTCGAAGAACTTCATCAGCCAGGGGCGCCTCGACGAGGTGCTCCGCACCATCCGCCCGGGCGACTACCTCTTCGTGCAGTTCGGCCACAACGACAACAGCTACGGCGTCGACGACCGGTACGCGGCTCCGGGTGACTACTACGAGTACCTCCGCACCTATGTCGACGGTGCCCGTCAGCGAGGGGCCACGCCGGTGCTCGTAAGCCCCGTCTCCCGCCGGTCCTTCGACGCCACGACGGGGGAGGCGAACGTCTCCTTCCCTGCCTACGTGGACGCCGTCAAGTCCCTCGCGGCCGACACGGGCACGCCCGTCGTCGACCTCTCCGCCTCCAGCCGCGACTACCTGTCCGGGATCGGCGCCGAGGCCGCGAAGTCCGTCTTCCTCCACGTCCCGGCGGGGGTCTATCCGAGCCGCCCGACCGGGACCGCGGACGACACCCACTTCCAGGACTATGGAGCCATCCAGATGGCCCGGCTCGTCGCCACCGACGTCGCGGCCCTGGACATCCCGCTCGCCGGCAACGTCGCCGCCGTCGAACCTCCTGCCGCTGTGCCTGCCGCCCCCACCGGGCTCGCAGCCAGCAACGTCTCCAACGCCGGCGCGCAGCTGACCTGGGCTGCCGTCGAAGGATCGGACATCTACAAGGTGTTCAGCAAGAAGGCCTCCGACGCCGATGACGCCTATGAGCTGGTCACGACGTCGACCCTCCCGCAGGCAGCGATCGGTGGTCTGACCGAGGGGGAGTCCTATGATCTCCGCGTCGTCGCGGTCAACGGGCGCGGTGACTCGGCGCCCTCCGCGGCTGTCAGGATCACCACCAAGGCGCCCCTCTACGCCTTCGACGTCCAGCTCGCGGGCAACCCGGTGATGCCGGGCTACCTCGAGGTGAACCAGAACAGCATCTACGACGCCGACCGCGGATGGGGCTTCCTCGACGTCTCGGGACTCGGCGGCCGAGACCGGGGCATCAACTTCACCCCGGCGCCCAACGACCTGGAGCGGGACTTCCTGCTCCCGACCACGGCCCACGAGTTCGCGGTGGACGTGCCGAACGGCTCCTACGCGGTGACGACCTACAACGGTGACTGGATCGGTACCAGCCGCTCCACCATCCAGCTCGAGGGCAAGAACTTCGGTGACTCGAACGCGGGCCGCGCCGCCGTCTCCCAGAAGGTCAGCCAGCCGGTGCAGGTCACGGACGGGCAGCTGAACCTCGTGCTCACCGGATCGTCGTCCAGGCTCAACGGCATCGAGATCACCCCGCTGATCCTGGCGCCGTCAGGCCTGGTGCTCGACGATCTCAGCATCGACGGCTCCGTCGTCACGGTCGACCTCGGCTGGGAGGCCACCGAGGGCGCTGCGGGGTATCGCGTGTACCGGGCATCGGCCGGTAATGCCCCGGTCACCGTCGGCGACACCGACGGACCCGACTTCAAGGACACCACCGCGGACGTCGGACTGGAGTACACCTACACCGTGGTGGCGCTCGACGCCGCCGGCACTGAATCCGTTCCCTCCAACCCGCTCGAGCTGACCACGGTCGATCCGGATGTCCCCGTGGCGCCCGTCCCCACCGGCCTGGCCCTCGGTGCGGTCAACAAGAACGACGTCACGATCACGTGGACACCGTCGGACGGCGCCCTGTTCTACCAGGTGTACCGTGCAGAGCCGACGGCGGACGGGTCACTGGGGGACTTCGAGCTGGTCGGCCGCACCGACGACGCCTCGTTCAAGGACACCGACGTGCTGACGACCATCGAGTACACCTACGCGGTGACTGCAGTGAATGCGGGCGGTGCATCCGAGCGGTCCTCGACCATCACCTCCCCGGCTGTGACGACCCTGAAGCGCCAGGCCGAGCGGCTGAACCGCGCGCCCGTCGCCGTCGACGGCACGGACGGGGTGTACGTGGGATGGCGCATGCTCGGGCTGGACGACGACGCCATCGCCTTCCACGTCTACCGTGACGGCGAACGCGTCACGAGCAAGCCCGTCACGGGCAGCACCAACCTGCTCGACGCCGAGGGCTCGGCCGACGCCACCTACCGCGTCAGCTCGGTGGTCGACGGCGTGGAGCGCTGGGCCACGGAGGATTTCACCGTGTGGGACCAGCAGTACCTCGACGTGCCCCTCGACAAGCCGGCCGACGCCGTCACCAAGGACGGTCAGCCCTACTCCTACAAGGCCGGCGACGCCTCCGTGGGCGACGTCGACGGCGATGGTGAGTACGAGATCATCCTGAAGTGGGACCCGACCAACGGCCGCGACAACTCGCAGGCCGGGTACACGGGCACCGTCTACGTCGATGCCTACAAGCTCGACGGCACGCGCCTGTGGCGGATCGACCTGGGGAAGAACATCAGGGCCGGCGCGCACTATACGCAGTTCCAGGTCTTCGACCTCGACGGCAACGGCAAGGCCGAGGTGACCATGAGGACCGCCGACGGTACCGTCGACGGCGCAGGTACGGTGATCGGCAGCGCGACCGCCGACTACCGTAATTCCTCCGGTTACGTGCTCAGCGGCCCCGAGTTCCTCACCGTCTTCGACGGCGAGACCGGTGCTGCGATCGACACCATCGACTACGTGCCGGCCCGCGGCGATGTCGGCTCGTGGGGGGACACCTACGGCAACCGCGTGGACCGCTTCCTGGCGGGCGTGGCCTACCTCGACGGGGAGAAGCCGAGCGTCATCTTCAGCCGCGGCTACTACACCCGCGCGGTCATCGCGGCCTTCGACTTCGACGGCACGAACCTCACCTCACGCTGGACGTTCGACTCCGACGAGTCCGGCAGCGAGTACCGGGGCCAGGGGAACCACCAGTTCTCCGTGGCGGATGTCGACGGCGACCAGAAGGACGAGATCGTCTTCGGGTCGATGACCATCGACGACGACGGCGATGCGCTCCACAACACCGGCCTCGGGCACGGCGACGCGCTCCACGTCGCGGACTTCGACCCGTCCAGAGAGGGCCTCGAGGTCTTCGCGGCCCACGAGGACATGGGTGCGTCGGGAAACCGTGGCGCGACCTATCGCGACGCCGCGACGGGGGAGATCCTCTGGTCCATCCCGGCCGCGCGGGACACCGGCCGTGCAGTCATGGCGGACATCGACCCGAACCACGCCGGTGCGGAGGGCTGGGCCATCGGCGGCGACGCCGCCTACAACTCGCCCGTCGGGCAGTTGCGCTCGTCGGCGGGGGAGCTGGTCTCGGAGAAGATCCCCGCGGCGAACTTCGTCACCTGGTGGGACGGCGACCTGCTCCGGGAGATCACGGACAACGACTACGACGCCGCGGCTGCGGCCGGGGTCCCGACGATCTCGAAGTGGAATCCCGAGACCGAGGCGGCCGAGGAGATCTACCGGGCGGAGGGAACGCTGAGCAACAACACCACGAAGGCGAATCCCGCCCTCCAGGCGGACCTGTTCGGCGACTGGCGCGAGGAGATCGTGACGCGCACGGATGATTCGGCGGCGCTGCGCATCTCGACGACGGTGGACCTGACCGAGCACCGGCTGCGGACCCTGCAGTCGGACCCTGTGTACCGTCTCGGCGTGGCATGGCAGAACACTTCCTACAACCAGCCACCTCACACCTCCTACTTCCTGGGTCACGACATGGAGGCACCACCGGCGCCGAGCATCGCCTACACCGGTGAGGACACGGGGCCCGGTGAACCGGTGAACAAGGAACCGTCCTTCGTCCCGGAACCTGCCGGCGCGAAGGACCTCAAGGCGGGTACGCGCGTCGACCTCGGCCTGGCCGGCGTGAAGTTCGACCGCGGTGCGAACGAGGTCACGCTCGAGAACCTCGAGGCCGGCGCGTGGTTCTACGTCTACCTCAATGACGCGGGCCTCGGCTGGCGGCAGGCGTCGGGCGACGGTGAGGTCACGGTGACCACGCCGGACGGCACGCGTCCCGGCAACAACAAGGTCGTCGTCTTCTCGGGTGACGGGGAGCTCTACGGCTGGGAGGCCCTGCGGGTCACCGGCCCCTGAGCGCGGCACAGAAGGGTCAAGGCCCGGGCATCACGCCCGGGCCTTCCCCCGGGGCCGGTGTCCACCCGTGACCGTCACCAAGGCTGTTGCGGAACGCACGGCAGCTCCCGGGCACCCGGTGACGGAAGCCCCGGTCCTCGCCGACCTGCACCCAGAACGGGCACAATGCTCATCACCCTTGCTAGGCTCATCCCGACCATCAGGACTTCGAGGGAGCAGCATGAGCGCTGATCGCGCGGGAACGGACGTCGACGGACTCGAGAAACCGAAATGGAGACTCGTCGGACCCGGCCTCCTCGCGGCGGCCACCGGCGTCGGCGCCGGTGACCTCGTCGCCACCCTGATCGCCGGCAGCCAGTACGGGTACGCGCTGCTGTGGGCGGCGGTGATCGGGTGTGTCCTGAAGATCATCCTCGTGGAGGGGGTGGGCCGCTGGTACCTCGCGACGGGCAAGACGATCTTCCAGGGCTGGCGGACCCTCGGCGTCTGGACCAGCTGGTACTTCGGCCCGTACATCATCATCTGGGGCTTCGTCTACGGGGCGACGGCGATGAGCTCGACGGCCCTCCCGCTCCAGGCACTGTTCCCCGCCATCCCTCTGAACGTTTTCGCCATCGCATCCGGGCTGATCGGCCTCGCCCTCGTCTGGTTCGGCCGGTACGGGCTCTTCGAGAAGATCATGACGGTGATGGTCGGCATCATGTTCGTCTCCGTCGTGGGCTCGGCGATCCTCGCCACCCCGAACCTCCCCTCGATGCTGACCGGACTCGTACCGACCCTCCCGGCGGGGTCGGTGTTCTACGTCCTCGGACTCGCCGGTGGTGTCGGTGGCACCATCACCCTCGCCGCCTACGGCTACTGGTTGCGGGAGAAGGGCTGGAACAAGCCCAAGTGGATGAAGGTCATGCGGGTCGACAACTCCGTGGCCTACACGATGACCGGCATCTTCGTGGTGTGCATGCTCATCCTGGGCGCTGAACTGCTCTACACCGCGAACATCTCGCTCCAGAGCGGCGACCGCGGCCTGCTGGACATGGGCGTGGTGCTCGAGGAGCGCTACGGGGTGGTCTGGGCGAAGGTCTTCCTCATCGGGTTCTGGGCGTCGTCGTTCTCCTCGCTCCTCGGCGTGTGGCACGGCGTCAGCCTCATGTTCGCCGACTTCTGGGCGAACTTCCGGAAGAAGGCGGACGACCTGTCCGACGACGACGCTCCCGGCTCGCACAGCAAGCCCGCCCGCGCGTACATGCTGTGGCTGACCATCCCGCCGATGCTGCTGCTGCTGCTCGGCCGCCCCTTCTTCCTCATCCTCCTGTACGGGGTCCTCGGGTCCTTGTTCATGCCGTTCCTGGCCATCACGCTCCTGGTGCTGCTGAACAGTTCTCGACTGGCGAAGGAATGGCGGAACAGGTGGCTGTCCAACGTGTTCCTCGGCGTCACAACGGTCGTCTTCCTCGCCCTCGGAGCGAACGAACTCGTCAAGGCGGTCGTCGGGGGCTGATCCGGGTCACCGCATGCCAGACTGGGACCATGCTCGTAGCCTTCAGCGTCGCCCCGTCCGGATCGTCCGATTTCTCCCGCGAGAACCCCGACGGGTCGGTGCACGACGCCGTCGCCGCAGCGGTCGCCGTCGTGCGCGAATCCGGACTGCCGAACTCCACCGACTCCATGTTCACCACCATCGAGGGCGAGTGGGACGAGGTGATGGCGGTCGTGAAGAACGCCACCGACGCCGTCGCCCGCTACGGCAGCCGCGTGTCGCTGGTGCTGAAGGCGGACATCCGCCCCGGGCGCACCGGCGAGCTGACCGGCAAGGTGGAACGGCTGGAGGCGGCCCTCGCCGAGCAGGAACAGTTCGAGGGCCACTCGTGACGACCGCCCGCCCGCCGCATCCGGTGTCCTCAGGCCACTAAACTGGCACGGTGACACAGCCCCTGCTGACCCTGCCCTATGTCATCCGGCCGGCCACGGTCGACGACGCCGAGGCCTACGCGCGCACGCACGTCGCCGGGCTGCACGAGACGTACGAGCAGATCATGCCGCGCGAGTACCACGAGTACTACGACGCGGAGCTGCCCGCGATCATCGAGCGGCGGAGGAGGGCCTTCGAGGACGCCGAGCTCACTCCCGGCAGCGCCCGGAGCTGGCTGGCGTTCGACGACGACGGCGAGCCGGTGGCGATCGCGACGTCGGGCCCCGGGCGCGACGAGGACAGGCCCGACTTCGAGCTGCACCACATCTACACGCTGCGCTCCACCCACGGCACAGGCCTGGGGCAGCGGCTGCTGGACACCGCGATCGGCACGGGAGCCGCTTACCTGTGGATCCTCAACGGCAACCCGCGGGCCGAACGCTTCTACGTCCGCAACGGTTTCACGCCGGACGGCACGTCGATGCTGTGCGGACCGACATGGCACCACAGGCCCATGTTCCGGATGCACCGCCCCGACCAGGAATGACGAGGCCCTCGAAGATGGCGAAGCCCGCGGGGCCCCGCCCCGAGATCGGCGAGTTCCCCATCGACACCGGGACGTGTGAGCTCGAACCCGACCCGTACAACTCCCACGGCTGGGTGCTGCGCATCAACGGCGTGCCCAGTTCGCACATCGACCTCGAGGACCCGCTGCAGCTCGACTTCGAGTACATGCGGTGGATCGCCTCGCTCGTCGACTCCCGCTGGGCGTCCTCCGACCGGCTCCGCGTGCTGCACCTCGGCGGTGGAGCCTGCTCGCTGGCGCGACGGTTCGCCGCCAGCCATCCCCAGGCCCGCCAGGTCGTCGTCGAACTCGACGGACGCCTGGCCGAGCTGGTGCGCGAGTGGTTCGACCTCCCGCGGGCACCCCTCGTCCGGATCCGGGTGGGGGAGGCGCGCGCCGTGACCGAAGCCCTGAGCGAGAACAGCCGCGACCTGGTGATCCGCGACGTGTTCGCCGGAGCCCTGACCCCGGCGCCGCTGACCACGCGCGAGTTCACGCGGGCCGCCAAGCGGGTGCTCGCGCCCGACGGCGTGTACGTGGTCAACTGCGGTGACGGCCCCGACCTCGCGATGGCGCGGCGGGAAGCCGCGACCATCGCCGCCGCGTTCACCTCGACGGCGATCATCGCGGACCCCGCGATGCTGAAGGGCAGGCGCTACGGGAACGTGATCATCGCCGGGAGCGATGCGCCCCTCGGCGAGAGCCCGGGGCTCGCCCGCGAGCTGCTCGGCGGGGGAGTGCCGGCACACCTCTGGCAGGACGCCCGCGTGCGCACCTTCGCCGCGGGAGCGCAGGTCCTCACGGACTGAGGCACGACGGCGTCGGGCCCAGCGCCCGCGATCGTCAAGCGCCGCACCCGGCCCGGGCCGTGCGCGCTCGCCCACTAGGCTGGCCGGGTGGAACTGGGATTGCTGGGAATCATGGGGGTCGCCGTCCTGGTCGCCGTCGCCGTGCTCTCGAAGCGCGTGGGCGTGGCGGCACCGCTGATCCTCGTCGTCGTCGGGATCGGGCTGTCCTTCGTGCCGGGCGTGCCGAGCTTCAGCATCCCCGACGAATGGATCCTCACGGGCATCCTGCCGCCCCTGCTCTACGCCGCGGCGATCAAGACGCCCGTGACGGACTTCCGCCGGAACGTCACCCCGATCGCCAGCCTCTCCGTGGCCCTCGTCGTCGTCTCGGCCTTCGCCACAGGACTGCTCCTCCACGCCCTGCTGCCCGGCCTCGGGCTCGCGGCCGCGATCGCGGTCGGCGCCGTCGTCAGCCCGCCCGACGCCGTCGCCGCCACCTCGATCGGCCGCCGCCTCGGCCTGCCCCCGCGGCTGCTCACCGTGCTCGAGGGCGAGGGCCTCGTGAACGACGCGACCGCCCTCGTGCTCCTGCGCAGCGCCATCGCCGCGTCCGCCGGTGCCCTCAGCGGCTTCGGTGCGGCGGTGGCCGACTTCGCCTTCGCCGTCGTCGTCGCGGTGGTGGTGGGGTACGCCGTCGGGGCCCTGACCGTCTTCATCCGGTCACGGCTCGACGACCCCGTCCTGGACACCGCCCTGTCCCTGGCCGTCCCTTTCATCGCGTTCCTGCCGGCCGAGGAGCTCCACGCCTCCGGGGTGCTGGCCGTGGTGGTCGCCGGCATCTACACGGGGCACTACAGCGCCAGCCGGATCGACGCCCGCGCACGCATCAGCGACAACGTGAACTGGCGGACCGTGCAGTTCCTGCTGGAGAACGGCGTGTTCCTGCTGATCGGTCTCGAGGTCCGCGGACTGCTCCAGAGCATCGACCAGTCGCTGCTGACCGTCGGGCAGACCATCATCATCGGCCTCATCGTCACGCTCGCCCTGATCCTGCTGCGCTTCCTCTGGGTGTTCCCCCTCGTGCTGCTCATGCGACGCCTGCCGAGCCGGGCCGAGCGCCGCACGCTGCAGTTGCGCCGCGGACTCGGCAGGCTGAGGAAGCTGCGCAGGCTCGACGCCCGGCAGGAACGACGTCGGCGCGCCCTCACGCGGCTGTACCAGCGCCGCAAGGCGGACCTCGATCTCGAACGGCGCGAGGGGCTCGGCTGGAAGGGCGCCACGGTGCTCGGCTGGTCCGGGATGCGCGGCGTGGTGACGCTCGCGGCCGCGCAGTCCCTGCCGGAGACGTTCGCGTACCGGGAGCAGCTCGTGCTGATCGCCTTCACCGTCGCCGTCACCACCCTGCTGGTGCAGGGCAGCACCCTGCCGGCGCTCATCCGCGTGCTGAAGATCCAGGGGATCGACGTCGAGGCCGACCGTGAGGAGTCCGCCACGCTGTTCGACGAGCTGCGCCAGGAGGGCCTGCGCGTGCTGGACGATCCGCAGGCCATCATGGGCGAGGACGTCGAGGTGGACGACGACGTGCTGGAGCGCGTCCGGACCGACACCGGGATGCGATCGGAGATCGAGTGGGAGAAGGCGCGGCTGCCCGAGCAGAAGCTCGTGCGCTCCCCGCACCGGCAGTACAGGGACCTCCGGCTCGCGGTCCTCGAAGCGGAGCGGCAGGCGCTGCTCGCCGCCAGGGCCCGCGGCACCTACTCCTCGCGTGTCCTGCAAAGGGCGCAGCGCGTGCTCGACGTCGAGGAGACGCGCCTCCGGCCGAGGGGCGGGGCCTCCTAGCGGCCCGTGGTCGCTTCCGACTGTTCGCGCCCCGTCGGACGACGGCAGGCGACGGCAGGCGACGGCAGGCGACGGCAGGCGACGCAGGCGACGGGCAGCGGCCGTCAGCGGCCCAGGAGCTGCGGCTCCATCGCCGCGGTCGCGTGCCGCAGCGCGTCGACGACTGCGGCGACCGCGGGCTGTCGCAGGGCGTCCGCCCGCACCACGAGCCAGTAGTCGAGTTCCTCCGCGACGTCGGCGGGAAGGAGCCGCACGAGGTCGCCGTGCCGGTCGGCCATGAAGCACGGCAGCAGGCCGAGCCCGGCACCCGCCCGGGTGGCTTCGACGTGGACGAAGACGTTGGTCGAGCTCAGGGCGTCGCGCATGGTGGGCAGGAGCCGCCGGGGCGCATCGAGGCTGTCCACCTGCAGCATCGAGTCGATGAAGTACACGAGCGGATGGCGCATGGCCTCCTCCAGCGTGCCCGGTGTCCCGTGGGCGGCGAGGTACTCCTCGGACGCGTACAGCCCGAGGACGTAGGTGCCCAGCCGCTCCGCCTCCGCCCGGTGGACCTGCGGTTCGCCGACCACCACCTCGAAGTCGAGGCCCGTCCGGGTCTGCGAGGCCCGCCGTGTCGCGGTGATGATCTCGATGCTGAGCCGGGGATGGGCGGCCCGGAGCCGGGCGAAGGCGGGAGCGGCGATGAGGGCGCTGAAGCCGTCCGTGGCGCTCATGCGCACCACCCCCGAGAGCGCGCCGTCGTCGTCGCCCAGCCGGGCGACCGCTTCCGCGACGGCGGCCGCCGCGTCCGCCGCCCGGCGGCCCAGGTCCGTCAGCTCCCAGCCTCCGCTGCCGCGGGAGACGACACGCCCCCCGAGCGCCTTCTCGAGCGCCGCGATCCGCCGGGACACCGTCGTGTGATTCAGCCCCAGCGCATCACCGGCCGTGGTGAATCGTCCGCTCTGCGCGACGGCGAGCAGCACCACGAGGTCCTGGGCATTGGGTGTAAGCACATCTGCAGTATTGCAGAGCGAGGGTGCCGATCTGGCCATTGGCGGACCGAAAGGGCGCAGGGATACTCGAAGAAACCCACCAGGGTCCCGACGTGCGGGCCCACCATGTCAGCGTCGACAGAGGAGATCTCCATGAGCGTCAATCAACGCTCGAACACCCCCGGTAACCAGCAGGGCGACGGGACAGCCGGCGAGGCGTCAGGCCTCAAGCGGATCGTCGCGGCCGCCATGGTCGGGACGGTCGTCGAGTGGTACGAGTTCTTCCTCTACGCCACGGCGGCGAGCCTGGTCTTCGGGACCTTCTTCTTCCCCAACGCGGGCTCCGAGCTCGACGGCATCATCGCGGCCTTCCTCACGTACGCCGTCGGCTTCGTGGCCCGGCCGCTCGGCGGGATCGTCTTCGGTCAGATCGGCGACAAGCTCGGCCGCAAGCACACGCTCCAGCTCACCATCATCCTCGTCGGCGTCGCCACCTTCCTCATGGGCTGCCTCCCCGGGTTCGACTCGATCGGCTACTGGGCGCCTGCACTGCTGGTGATCCTGCGCTTCATCCAGGGCTTCGCCGTCGGCGGGGAGTGGGGTGGCGCGGTGCTCCTCGTCGCCGAGCACAGTCCCAACCGATCCCGTGGGTTCTGGTCCAGCTGGCCGCAGGCGGCTGTCCCGGTGGGCAACCTCCTCGCCACGCTCGTGCTGCTGGGCATGAGCTGGATCCTGCCGCAGGACGAGTTCCTCAGCTGGGGCTGGCGCGTGGCCTTCTGGGCCTCCGCGATCATCGTGGTGATCGGGTACTACATCCGGACGCATGTCAGCGAGGCCCCGATCTTCCTCGAGGCACGCGAGAAGATCGAATCCGAGAAGGCTGTCAGCTACGGCGTCCTCGAAGTGGTCAAGCGGTACCCCAAGGGTGTCCTCGGAGCGATGGGCCTGCGGTTCGCCGAGAACATCCTCTACTACATCATCGTCAGCTTCACGATCGTCTACCTCAAGACCGTGCACCAGTACGACACCTCCCAGCTCCTGCTGGCCCTCCTGATCGCGCACGTGGTCCACTTCGCCGTCATCCCGCAGGTCGGAAGACTGTCCGACGCCTTCGGCCGCAAGCCGGTCTACCTCGTCGGGGTCGTCCTCGGCGCCACGTGGGCGTTCTTCGCCTTCCCGATGTTCGACACCCTGAACCCCTTCCTGATCATCCTCGCCGTCACGATCGGCCTCGTCTTCCACGCCTTCATGTACGCGGGACAGCCGGCCATCATGTCGGAGATGTTCCCGACGCGCATGCGGTACTCCGGCGTCTCCCTGGGGTACCAGGTGACGTCCATCCTCGCCGGATCCCTGGCGCCGATCATCGCGACGGCGCTCCTGCAGGAGTACGGCAGCTGGGTGCCCGTGGCCCTCTACCTCGTGGCCGCCTGCGGCATCACCCTGGTCGCGGTCCTGACCCTCAAGGAGACCCGCGGGGCATCGCTCCGCGAGGTCGATGCGGAGGACGCGCGGCGACACGGGCTGGACGAGCCGTTCGTGGGACAGGCCAGGCCATGAGCACGACGGCATCCCGGCCGACGGCGGCCCTGACCTCCGGACCCCTGTCCGGGCGTCGCGCCCTGATCACGGGCGGAGCGAGCGGGATCGGCGCGGCCTGCGCCCGCGCACTCGCCGGACGGGGAGCGCACGTCGTCGTCGCGGACCGCGACGAGGCCGGCGCGGCGGACCTGGCCGCCGACCTCGGCGGCGAGGCGTGGGCGGTGGACCTGCTCGACACGGGGGCACTCGAGACGCTGACCCTCGAGGCGGACATCCTCGTGAACAACGCGGGCATCCAGACCGTCAGCCCCCTGGAGGACTTCGATCCCGAGGACTTCCGGCTCATCCAGCGGCTCATGGTCGAGGTGCCGTTCCTCCTGATCCGCGCCGCCCTCCCGGGGATGTACGCCCGGGGTTCCGGCCGGATCATCAACATCTCCTCGGTCCACGGGCTGCGGGCCTCGCCGTTCAAGGCCGCCTACGTCACGGCCAAGCACGGCCTCGAGGGGCTCTCCAAAGTCACGGCCCTCGAGGGCGGCGCGCACGGCGTCACGAGCAACTGCGTCAACCCCGGCTACGTCCGCACCCCCCTCGTGGAGAACCAGTTGGCGGACCAGGCGCGCGTGCACGGCATCAGCGAGGAGGAGGTGCTCGAGCGGATCATGCTCACCGAATC
This sequence comes from Arthrobacter sp. TJ-240, assembly GCF_058269195.1. Lineage (NCBI taxonomy): Bacteria > Bacillati > Actinomycetota > Actinomycetes > Micrococcales > Micrococcaceae > Arthrobacter > Arthrobacter sp. TJ-240. The sequence goes on along the minus strand of NZ_JBZCNG010000001.1, from coordinate 278,300 downwards.
GGCGATCAAGCGTCTCGTGGAACCGGAGGAGGTCGCCTCGCTCGTCGTCTGGCTGGCGGGTGACGATGCCGGGATGGTGACGGGGTCCTCCTACGTCATGGACGGCGGCTGGTCCGCGCGCTGAGCCGAGCCCGATCCACCCCGGAACCAGCGACGACGGCGGCCCCACCCGCCGTCGTCGCTCTGCCGTGCCGACATGCCGCGGCGACGCCCTCGGCCACGGCGCAGGCCGGCCCGGGGCTCAGATGCCGAGCAGCTGCTCGATGGGCCCGATGCCGAAGAACACGACGAACGCCGCCGCGACCGCCCACATCAGCGGGTGCACCTCGCGCCCGCGGCCCTGGATGGCGCGGATCAGCACGAAGGCGATGAAGCCGGCGCCGAGGCCGTTGGCGATCGAGTAGGTGAACGGCATGAGGGTGAACGTGAGGAAGGCCGGGATCGCGACGCCCCAGTCCTCGAAGTCGATCCGCCCCACCTGGGCCACCATCATGAAGCCCACCACCACGAGGGCGGGGGCTACGGCCTCGAACGGGACGAGGCTGATGAGCGGTGTGAAGAACATCGCGAGCAGGAACAGCAGGCCCGTGACGACGTTCGCGAGTCCCGTGCGGGCGCCCTCGCCGATCCCGGCGCCGGACTCGACGTAGATCTGGTTGGAGGACACCGAGCCCGCGCCGCCGGCGACCGCACCGAGCGCGTCCACCACCAGGACCCGGTTCACGCCGGGGATGTTGCCCTTGGCGTCGACGAGCTTCGCCTCGTTCGCGAGGCCCACCATGGTGCCCATGGCGTCGAAGAAGATGCTGAGCAGGATGGTGAAGGTCAGCAGGACGGCGGCGGTGCCACCGAGGTGGCCGAACGCGCCGAACAGGCTCACGTTGCCCACGAGGCTCAGATCGGGCACGCCCACCCACGATCCGGCGGGCAGCTCGGGGACCACGAGCGACCAGCCCGCGGGGTTCAGCTCCTGGCCCGGTGCGACGCTGGGGCCGACGTCGAACACGGCCTCGAGCACGACGGCGAGCGCGGCCGCGGCGAGCACGCCGATGAGGATGGCGCCGCGCACCCGGCGGACCACGAGGGCGATGGTCAGGATGAGGCCGAAGACGAAGACCAGGGTGGGCCAGCCGATGAGCACGCCGCCGAAGCCGAGGCCCACGGGCACCGTGGTGTTCGCGACGTCGGGCACGCGGCGCACGAAGCCCGCGTTGACGAGGCCGATCAGGGCGATGAACAGGCCGATGCCCACCACGATCGCGGTCTTGAGACTCTCGGGCACCGCGTTGAAGACCGCCGTCCGGAAGCCGGTGAGGACCAGCACGAGCATGGTGAGCCCGGCGAGCATCACGAGACCCATGATGTCAGCCCAGGCCAGGCCCGGGTTGGTCGCGACGGTGATGGCGACGAAGGCGTTGACGCCGAGGCCCGTGGCCAGGGCGAACGGGTACCTGGCCCACGCGCCCATGAGGATCGTCAGGATGCCCGCCACGAGCGCCGTCACGGCGGCTACGCGTTCGAAGCCGAGTTCCGTCCCGGAGGAGTCGGCGCCGGCGAGGATGAGAGGGTTGAGCACCACGATGTAGCTCATGGCGAAGAACGTGGCGAGACCGCCGCGGATCTCCCGCGAGAACGTGGACCCCCGCTGCGTGATGTCGAAGTAGCGATCCAGCGCGGAACCAGTTTTGAGCATGGGGGATCCTCGGGCGAAGGGGCGGGGACGGTCGGGGAAAGTCTATCCCGGGCCCCTCGAGGGACGCGGTTCGTGACGGCACCGGTCCCAGCGCCCGGTCAGGGACTCCACGTAGGCTTGGAACATGTCCGCCCTCCTGCACGCCCAGCGCCCCCGATCGACGCGTCGTCGCCCCTTCCGCTCCCTCACCCCGATCGTGCCCGCCGTCCTGCTCGTCCTCGCCGTGCTCCTCGGCACGGGCGGTGCGGCGAACGCGCACGACGAACTGACTGGCAGCGACCCGGCCGAGGGTGCCACTGTGGAGGTGCTGCCGCCCACCCTCGAGCTCGAATTCTCGAACGTCCCGTCCGGGATCGGCGCGCAGGTCCAGGTCCTCGACGAGGCAGGGACCGACTGGGCCGACGGCCCGGTGTCGATCGTGGACCGGTCCGCCAGCCAGCCGCTGCGCTCGGGCGCGCCGGCCGGCACATACACCGTCAACTGGCGCGTGGTGAGTTCGGACTCGCACCCGATCGAGGGCACCTTCGCCTTCCGGACCCAGCAGGGCTCGACGACGGTGCCGGATGCGGTGAGCACCGCCGGTCCCGTCGACGCGCAGGACGCGCCCGACAACGAGACGCAGACGGCCGGGGTGAGCGATTTCCCCTGGAGCATCGTGCTGATGATCGCGGCACTGGTGGTCATCGCCGTCGCGCTCGCGGTCACCGCCCGCCGACGGCTCGGCGCAGGCAAGTAGCACCGCCGGATGCCCCGTCCGCGGGGCCGGTGACCTACGCCCTCAGCGGTGAGATCGCCGCGCGGGGCGGAACGATCCGGTTGAGCGCTGCGGGCCCCTCGGCCACGATCGCGTCGCTCACGAGTTTCGCCTGGCGCACGATCTCGCGCGTGGTGGGCGTCAGCAGTTCCCCGACGCCGACGAGGTGCAGGCCGATCGCGCGCAGGGCGGCCTTCAGATCCCTACCGATCGCGATGCCCATGGAGCGCAGGAACCTCCGCAGCTCGTTCTGCGGGTACTTGGTCAGGACCACATGGTCGGCGAGGAGGACGCCGTCGGCGGTCTGCACGGCCCATTTCTTGCGGCCCACGGGGCCCTTGATGAGCTTCGGGTGACCGATGATGCTGAGGTGTTCCGCGACGGTGGTCTGCCGGACGTCGAGCCGGTGGGAGGCGGCATAGGCGCGGAGGAGACGCATGAGTTCGGTCCGCTCGGACAGGGAGACGGAGTCCGTCATGACGGTGCGCATCGCGCCGGAGTCGGAGCATTCGACGCTCTCGACCACGATCGAGCTGATACCGCGGCGGCTGAGTTCGCTGGCGACGGCCAGGCCGGAGAGTCCCGTGCCGATGACCACGGTGCTCGTGTGCTCCGCGGACGCGGGGTGCGTGGACGCAGAGCGGACCGGATCAAGGGGCAAGGGATCCACCGGGTCACCTCTCCACGGAGCAATGGTCCCGTACGGTCCGGCGCCTCTTCCGGACCGTACGGACTCTTGGCTGCGAACGGGTCAACCAAGAGCACTACGCACAGAGGCAACCGTCTCATGGCCCGGCCCCCGCAACGGGTCCTCGCAGCCTATATAACTTTTCGGGACATGAACAGACGATGAACAGACCGGTGGATAGACCGCGGCCGAGCCGGTGCGCTACAAATGATGGACCGGCCGCTACAGGCGGTGGGACACGCAATCGAGGGAGGCCTGCCGTGGGCAGCGAGCATGCAGAAGGTCTGTCGAACGGGCCGGCGCAGCACGGGATCGTCGTCGGCGTCGACGGGTCGGACCAGAGCACCTGCGCCCTTCTCTGGGCCGCGCGCGAGGCGGAACGGCGCGCTTCGCCGCTGTACGTGGTGACCGCGTACACGGTGCCGGTCTTCGCGGCCTCGAGCATGGACGCCGGCTACGCCACCGTGGACGACGACGTCATCCGGGAGAGTGCGCGGGCCGTCCTCGACGAGGCGCTGACGCACATCGAGGGTATGGGCGTGGACGTGCACCCCAGGATCGAGACGGGCGACGCCGCGGGCGTGCTCCTCGACCTCTCCGAGGAGGCCGAGCTCATGGTCGTGGGTTCGCGGGGCCGCGGTGGCTTCGTGGGTCGCCTCCTCGGGTCCGTCAGCAGCGCCCTGCCCGCGCACGCCAAATGCCCGACGGCGGTCGTCCCCGTGTGCACGGGTGCGCGCCTCGGCCATCCGGAGCTGGACAGGAAGCCGCGCAAGGACAGGGACCAGGCGGCCGCGCCGGTGGAGCCCGTCGTGGTCGTCGGCGTCGACGGCTCGGAACAGGCACGCACGGCCTCCCTGGCCGCAGCCGAGGAAGCACGCTCGAGAGGGCTGGCGCTGCGCGTCGTCTGCTCGGTGGCACCCTTCAACGGCTCCCTCGCGTGGGTGCCGGCGCCTGTGGACCGGGAGGCCCTGCACGCGGACCTCGCCGTCCAGCTCGCAGCGGGCCGCGACTGGCTCAAGAGCCACTTCCCCGACGTCGACATCCGTGTGGACCTCGTGGACGGGCCCCCGGCGGAAGTGCTCATCGAGGCCTCCGCCACGTCGGAGCTGCTGGTGGTGGGTACGCGGGGTCGCGGGGGATTCGCGGGGATGCTCATGGGCTCCACGAGTCAGGGTGTCCTGCACCACGCCCGCGGGCCGGTGCTGGTCGTCCCGGACAAGGCCGACCCGCGCCTCGAGGACCGCAGCTCCTTCGGACCGATGATCGCCCCGGTCCGGTAGGAGCAGCGCTCAGACGCGTCCCGCGGAGGGGTTCAGCGGTCCCATGCCACCCATCGAGGCGAGGTCCGTGACGAGGATGCCCTGCTCGGGATTCAGCGCGTTGATCACCCTGTTGCCGCCGAGGTAGATCGCGACGTGCCAGATGTCGGCACCGCTGCCCCAGAACACCAGGTCGCCCGGCCGCATCTGCGACAGCGGCACATGCTGCACGGCCGAGTACTGCTGCGCAGCGGTCCGCGGCAGGGCCACGCCGGCGGACGCGAAGGCCTGCTGGGTGAGCCCGGAGCAGTCGTAGCCGCGCGGGCCGTTGCCGCCCCAGGCGTAGTAGTAGGGGTCACCGGTCTTCGACAGCGCGTAGCTCATGGCGGCCACCCCCGCGCCACTTCCTGACGGCGGTGCGGGGGCCGGCGCCGGCGCTGGCGCGGGCCGGACCGGAGCGGGTGCTGGTGCCGGCTGAACCGGAGCCGGCGGGGCAGGAGCGGGAGCCGGCGGGGCAGGCGGAGCCGGAACGGGCTGCGCCGGAGCCGGTCGGACGGGTGCGGGCGCCGGCTGAACCGGTGCGGGCGCGGGCGCCGGCCGCGCAGGAGGCGTCGGCATGACCGCAGTGGACGGCGGCGTCCGGACGGGGGGCGCGATCGGAGCGGGCTCACGCAGCGGGGGGGTGTCCGTCGCCGCACCCGCGGGCCGACCGGGACCGGGTGCCGGGGCAGGCGCCGCGGCGGCGGATTCCGCGATGGTCCTTGCCAGGTCGCGCTCGCGCCGGGCCTGTTCGAGGCCCGCGACGCGCTCGTCCTCGAGCTCGGCGGTGGTGTTCCGCAGAGCGGCGAGCTGACCCACGAGGGTGGAGCGCTCGGCTTCCTTCCGAGCCACGAGCTCCTCGGCGTCCTCGGCCGCGTCCCGGGCGTCGTCCCCGGCCGCTGCCGCGAGGTCTGCCGCCTCCTGGGCCGCCTGCCGTGCAGCCTCCGCGTCCTCGGTCAGTGACACCCAGGCCTCACTGGCGGCCTCGGCGTCCTGCAGGGTGCGCGTGCTGCTGCTGGACAGTCCGTACAGCGTCGAGGCCCGGTACATGACCTCGTCGGGGCCGCTGCCGTCGAGCACGCTCTCGATCCCGGGGTTCATCCCGCCGGAGCGGTAGAGGTCACCGGCGAGCCGACCGACCTGCTGCTCGGCGGCGTCGTGCTTCCGCGCCGCCTCCGCCGCACGCCGGTCCGCCGCGTCGGCGGCGGTGCGGCGCTCCTGGAGGACGGCGAGGGCGACGTTGTAGGTGTTCTGGGAGCGGAACGCGGTCAGCTGCGCCTCCTGCAGCTGCTCGCCCGCCGCCGCGATGATGCCCTCGATCTCCGTGACGAGCCCTGCGGCAGCATCGGCGTCGTCCTGTGCACGCCGGATCTCGTCGGCGGAGGGGAGCGCGGTGGCGCGGGGCGGCTCGAGCGCGGGGGCTGCCAGGGCCGTACCGGCGGTACAGCCGATCAGGACCGCGGCGGCCAGGACGGGGGCGATCCTGCGGAGGAGGGTGGTTCTCGATGACTGCACGCTGCAACGCTCTTTCGCCCGGATCCGTCGCTGGCGGATGGCCAACACAGAGACGACCCTAGGGCGCACAAGTCACAATGGCAACAGGTGTCACCCCAGTATTATAAACAACATGGGTGTCATTTACCGCTGCCCCCGACGGCGTGTCCCGTCAGTTCCACCCGAGTTCGTGGAGCCGCTCGTCATCGATGCCGAAGTGGTGGGCCACCTCATGGACCACGGTCACCAGGATCTCCTCCACCAGTTCCTCGCGGGATGCGCACATACGCATGAGGGGTCCCCTGAAGATGCTGATGCGATCCGGAAGTGACCCGGCGTCCCACCACGAGTCGCGCTCGGTGAGCGGTGTCCCCTCGTAGAGGCCCAGTAGTTCGGTATCGGCGGGCTCACCCGGTGCCGGCTCGTACTCCTCCACCACGAAGATCGCCACGTTGTCCATGGAGCGGGCGAGGTCGTCCGGAATCAGGTCGATGGCGTCGTCGACGGCTTCCTCGAACTCTTCACGCGATACGTTGAACGGCACGCCCTGATCGTACCGATCGCCCGAGGCGGTCCCGCAGGACGCTGCGCCCCCCGGTCGGCCCGCCCGTCGGCGATTTTGTGTAATCACGGAAGTGCCCCTATAGTTTTATAGGTCCACGACAGGGAAAGATCCGCCGGAAATGCTTGCCCTCCGGAAGGTCGCAGGAACCCGAAGTGTGGTCCAGGCCCCCATCGTCTAGCGGCCTAGGACACCGCCCTTTCACGGCGGCGGCACGGGTTCGAATCCCGTTGGGGGTACGCAGGAGAAGCCCTCGCGGGCGGTCAACCGGTACGAAAAGTGCTGGTAGGCTGGAACTCTTGCAAACGAGCAAGTGAAGTTAGCAAGGCCCTGTAGCGCAGTTGGTTAGCGCGCCGCCCTGTCACGGCGGAGGTCGCGGGTTCAAGTCCCGTCAGGGTCGCTCAGGCGGCTGGATCCCTTCGGGGAGCCGGCCGGGCTGGATACGGTGATCATCATCGCGATGGTCGCAAGGCTCTGTAGCTCAGTTGGTAGAGCGTTCGACTGAAAATCGAAAGGTCACCGGATCGACGCCGGTCGGAGCCACCACAAAACCCCGTAGTTCCCCTCCGGAACGCGGGGTTTTTTCGTGCCCGGTTCCGATGCGGCCTCCGTTCTCCCAGCCAACGCGGTGGTTCGCGCCGTAGCATCACGCGGGACACCTCCCGCCGGACTCGCCGCCCTTCCGGTTGCCCGAGAGAACCACCCGGGAGAGTAGTGGAGGCTTCAAGCGTTGAACCTCCGGGATCGCGCCGAGACGAAAGGGCATCTGTGAGACTCCTGCACTCCGCAGCCGGGCTGTGCGCGCTCGCCGTGGTCCTCACCGGATGCGGTCCGGGTTCCCCCTCGCCCGAGGAGACCATGCTCACCATGCCGGCCAGCCCGTCGGCCGGATCGGACGCCGTCACCGGGGCGCCCTCCACCGCCGCGCCCGACAGCGGCGCCGGCACAGCGACCGCGACGGCGTCCGACCCGCACTGCGTGATCGTGGCCGGTGGGGTCACCACCGCCATGCTCGCGCCGCTGAGCCTGCGCCCCACCACGGATCCGGAGGAACTCCTCGCCCTGGAGCAGCAGATCCTCGATCTGAGGGACAAGGTCCCCGCCGAGCTGCACGACGACTTCACCACCCTCGCGTACTCCGTGGAGGCGCCCCCGAAAGGCTCCGGCACCTTCGACGAGAAGCGCTTCCGCCGCGCCATGGCGCCCGTGCAGGAGTGGCTCGGGAAGCACTGCACGCGCTCCTGAGGCCCTTGCGCCGCCCGGACGCCGGGCGGCGCAGGGCCGCGGGCCGTCCCGCCCGGCGCCGGGCGCGGTGGCTTAGGCTGGGCACAAGTGAAAGGGGTCCACGTCGATGATCGAGCAACCCATGGGACGGCCACTGCCCGCCCTCCCCGGCGCACCGGCCGGCCGGACCATCATCGGCGATCCCGCTGCCGTGAAGATCGCGACCATCGCCGCCCGCTCCGTGCCGGGCGTCCACGCCCTGGGTCCCGGTGCCGGGCGCGCGCTCGGGGCGATCCGCGACGCCGTCGGAGCGAGCGACCCGTCCCACGGCGTCAAGGTGGAGGTCGGGCAGACCCAGCTCGCGGTGGACGTCAGCCTCGTCGCCGAGTACGGCTACGCCCTCCACGCCCTCGCAGACTCCGTGCGGGCCGCGGTCTACGACGCCCTCACCGACCTGATCGGGCTCGAGGTCATCGAGGTCAACGTCGAGGTCCTGGACGTGCACGTGCCGCAGCCGGCCGAGACCAAGGCGGAGCGCGTCCGCACCACCGGACCCGCGGCACCCGTGGCGCACACGGGGTCCACGCAGACCAAGCCGGCCGTCGAGTGAGGAAGCCATGACACCCACCACCATCGGCATGGCCGCCGGAGCGGTCCTCGCCTTCGCCGCCCTGGTCTTCGGCTTCTGGGGCTTCCTCCTCACCCTGGTGCTGGTACTGTGCGGCGCCGTCATCGGCAGGATCGCCGAGGGCAAGCTCGATCTCCGTGGTGTCCTCGACGCCCTGTCCGGCCGACGCTCCTCCTCGTGACCACCGCGTCGTTCCCGGCAGCCCCCTCACCGATGACTCCGGCCCCACCCCTCCGGAAACCAGTGCCGCTCGCCGGCCACAACCGCATCACCACGCAGGCGCTCACGAGCCTCGCCCAGGGCGCTGCCGCCGATGTCCTCGCGGTGCCGCCCGGGCAGGTCCGCGCGTCGTTCTCCGACGACCGCGGACTCCTCGCGCTCCTCCTCGCCCTGTCCCTGCCCGTTCCGCCCCTCGCCCGCGTCCTCGACGACCCCGGGATCATCGACTCCTTCGGCGGCCCGCTCCTGAGCCGTGCCGAGGCCGCCCGCACCCCGATCCTCGAGCGGATCCAGGAACTCAGCGGAGCGCGGCTGAGCCGCGTGGACATCCGCATCATCGGCAGCACCGTGACCAAGGGGGCGAGGGTGCTGTGAGCGCCGACCCGCTCCAGCGCACACCACCTGCGCCGGCGTCGACGGCCCGGCTCGTGCGCCGGGAGCTGCATTCGTCACGCGCCCTTCCCTCGGTCGTCGTCGCCGTCCTCCTGATCGCCGGGTGCCTGGTCCTCCTGTTCGAGGCCGTGCTCAAGGCCGTGGGGGACGAGCCGTTCCTGCTCGACGTCGAGGCGGCGGCCGCATGGCTCGGCGCGCTTCCCTCCGGAGTCCCGGGATCGCTGCTCGGGGCGGCCTCCGTCCTGCTCCTGGTGGTCGGTGGTCTGCTGCTCCTCCTCGCCGTCCTGCCAGGGCGCCGCGCGCGCTACACCATCCCGAACGAGCGCACCGCCGTCGTCGTCGACGCCGAGGTGGTGGCGTCGTCCCTCGCCCGGCGGGCACGCGTGGCGGCGGGCGTGGCACCGGAGCAGGTCCTCGTCACGGTGGGGCGCAGTACCGTCACGGTGCAGATCAGGCCCACCTCCGGGGTGCCCGTGGACGCCGAGGCGGTCCGCGCGGCCGTCGCCGACGACCTCCGGCGCTCCAGTGTGGAACCCGAGCCGAGAATCGGCGTCGTCGTCGCCGAGTCGGGGGTGATCGGGCAGTGAACACCACGCCGCGGCTCCTGAACCGCCTCGTGCTCGCCGTCGCCGGGCTCGTCCTCCTGGCCCTGGGGGCCGCCGGACTCGCCCTCCTCCTGCTGCCCGCCGTCGCCGTGTGGTGGCGGTCCGCGGCTCCGCGCGCAGGTGAGGCGATCGAGGGGCTGCGGACCCGGACCACGCTCGAGGGCCAGACGGACACGTGGCTGTGGATCGCGCTCGCGGTGGTCCTGGTGTTCCTGATCGTGATGCTCGCCGCCTGGATCGCCGCCCAGGGGAGGGGCCGGACCGGCCTGTTCGCGACCGGTGCCGGGTCCGGGGCGGACTCCTCCCGCGGACCGGACGGGGACGAGGGCGCGACCGCGGGCTCCGTGACGATCACGGCGGCCGCGGCGGAGCAGGCGCTGAAGGCCGCCCTGCTCGAACGCTCCGACCTCGCCGGCGCGTCGGTGAGCACGTGGCAGATCCGGGGGGTGTCGGGGCTGCGGGTCCGCGTCTATCCCCGGAAGGGCGTTCCCCCCTACGCCGTGGCCGCGGAAGTCTCCCGCCTCGTCGAAGCCCTCGACGCCGTGACCGGTTCCCGTCCGCCGGTCCTCGTGAGCATCGGCTCGGGTGCCCGCGTACGCTTCACACGGCCCGAGCGGGTCAGCTAGCGTGTCCTTCGGGCTGCAGCGCTACTTCGTGAGGGGACTTCTGGCAGGCGGTCTGAAAGGCTGAGGCATGACAAGCATCGATGACGTCGCTGCGGCCCTCGGAGTCTCGACCGCCACGGTGTCCCGCGCACTGCGCGGGCTGCCGGGGGTCGCCGAGGAGACGCGTGCCCGGGTCACCTCGACCGCCAGGAGCCTCGGGTACGTGCCGTCGTCGGCGGCGTCCGGTCTGGCGTCCGGCCGCACCATGGCGATGGGCGTCCTCGTCCCGGCGATCGACCGCTGGTACTTCTCCGCCGTGCTCGAGGGCATCGACCGACAGCTCCGCGCCGCAGGGTACGACCTGATCGTGTTCAGCCTCGGCGGCGACGGCGTGAACCGCGACCGCGTGTTCCACCGCTCGATCCTGCGCAAGCGGATCGACGCCCTCGTGGTCATGTGCATGCACCTGACGGCCGAGGAACGGGAGGCCGTCCAGCAGCTCGAGTACCCCCATATCGTGGTGGGCGGCGCGGTGGAGGGCGTGCGGCACGTGGGGATCGACGACGCACGGGCGGCACGCGACGCCGTCGAGCACCTCATCGGCCACGGCCACACGAGGATCGCCCACATGCGCGGTGGAGGGTCGTTCGACATCGACTTCGAGGTGCCCCGCCTCCGTGGCGAGGCGTTCCAGCAGACCATGGCGGACCACGGCCTTCCCGTCCGCAAGGACTGGTCGGCGTTCGGCGACTTCACGTTCGCCACCGCGCGCGTCTCCGCCCTGGCCCTGCTCGCCGACCCGGCGGACCGGCCGACGGCGGTGTTCTGCTCCTCCGACGAGATGGCGTTCGGGGTACTGCGGGCCGCGGCGCAGCTCGGCATCGACGTGCCGGGCGAGCTGTCCGTCATCGGGATCGACGACCACGAGTTCGCCGAGCCCATGGGCCTGACGACCGTCCGGCAGGACCCGGGGGATCAGGGCGCCTACGCGGCGGACCTGCTGCTGGGAGAGCTGCTGCGGCACGAACCCGCCGAGTACCCTCCGTCGCGCCCCCATGTGCTCGTCGAGCGGGCGTCCACGGGGCCCGTCCGGCCCTGACCTCCCGCCGGCCGATGCGGGATCAGGAGGCGCGGGCGAGCTGGCGGATCGGGATCCACCGGGAGGCGAGGCGCCGGTAGGAGGCGGCCGCACCCATCATGTCGGCCTCGGCCAGGCTCTCGATGCCCAGGCGCACGTCCATCGGCGAGTCGTCGGGGAATACGCGGTCCGCCACCGGGCCGTAGTCGACCTCGACCACGGCGTCGCGCCGGAACACCTCGAGCCACTCGACGATCTCCGTGAGTTCGTCGAGGAGGTCCATCTCCGGCGCACCGATGGCCAGCTGAGCCACGGAGCGCCTGCCCCGATCGATGCAGTCTCCGATCCTCGCGGAGATCCGGACCGTGGACACCCGGCCGTCGTCCTCGACCACCTCCGTCAGGTCGTCCTCGTGGATCAGGACGAACCACGCGAACGGCACACCCCACGTGGCCGAGCGGGTGTGCAGCTTGGCGACGGTATCGGCGAACGTGTCCGGGTCCAGTCTCGCCTGGTGCGCCTCACGTGCCGCCTCGGGCACGAGGACGTCGATCAGGGGCCCGCGCAGGCTCTGGTCGAGCGACTCGGCGGCCAGCGTGGTGCGGACGGCCAGCTGGTTGGGGCAGTAGTAGGGCGCCATCGTGCCGCTGAGAGCGGGGAAGTGGGTGACACGGACGAGGTCCGGCTCATGGTGCGGGAAGGGGTCCGACACGCTGCGCAGGATGCGCCGGAGCGACTGCTCGTGCTCGAGCGTCTCGGTGAGCACCCGCTCCCGCGCGCGCTGCTCGAGGATCATCAGCTGCTGCGCGTCGGAGAACGCGTCCAGCGGCTCGTACACGCGCAGGTAGGAGACGTACGGGAACGGCCGGGCGGCACCGCCCATCGGGCTCACGGCCCGCTGAGTTCCACGACGACGGGAGCATGGTCTGAGGCACCCTTGCCCTTGCGCTCCTCGCGGTCCACGAACGCGTTCGTGGCGCGCCTGGTCAGCGCCGGCGAGCCGAGGACGAAGTCGATGCGCATGCCCTCCTTCTTCGGGAACCGCAGCTGCGTGTAGTCCCAGTACGTGTAGAGGCCGGGGCCCGGCGTGTAGGGGCGGGCGACGTCGGCGAATCCGGCGTCGAGGAACGCCTGGAAGGCGGCGCGCTCGGGCGGGCTGACATGCGTGTACCCGCCGTTGACGAAGAGGTCGATGTCCCAGACGTCCTCGTCCTGCGGCGCGATGTTCCAGTCACCCATGAGGGCGATCTGCGCCTCGGGGTCCTCGCTGATCCAGCGCTGCGCGTGGCCCCGGAGGACGTCGAGCCACTCGATCTTGTACGGCATGTGCGGATCGTCGAGCGCCCGGCCGTTCGGCACGTAGAGGCTCCAGACGCGCACGCCGCCGCAGGTCGCGGCGATGGCGCGGGCCTCCTGCACCGCCTCCGTCCCGGGTTTGCCGAAGGCGGGCTGGCCGGGGAAGGTGCGTTCGACGTCGTCGAGCCCCACGCGGGAGGCGATGGCGACCCCGTTCCACTGGCTCAGGCCGAAGTGCGCCACCTCGAAGCCGCTGTTCTCGAACAATTCCCAGGGGAAGTTGTCGTCCTTGCACTTCGTCTCCTGGATGGCCAGGACGTCGACGTCGGACCTGTCGAGCCACGCCTCGACGCGGTCGGCACGGGCTCGGAGGGAATTGACGTTCCAGGTGGCGATCTTCACGGACCCTACGTTACCAACGGCCGTGTTTACTCCCGCCACCAGGAATTGAAGATGGTCACCGGCACTGTGCGCTTGTGTCGCGTGATCCAGTAGCGGTGCTCGATGGCCTTCGCCGCGTCGGCGTCCACCTCGCGTCCCTCGAGGTAGTCGTCGATCTGCTCGTAGGTCAGCCCCAGCTCGTTCTCGTCGGCGCGGCCGGGCAGGTCGTCGAGCAGGTCCGCCGTCGGGATCTTCTCGTAGAGGGACGCGGGCGCTCCGAGTTCCTTCAGCAGGGCGCGGTTCTGGCGTTTGTTGAGGCCGAAGAGGGGCAGGATGTCCGCTCCGCCGTCGCCGAACTTCGTGAAGAAGCCGGTCACGGACTCGGCGCCGTGGTCGGTGCCGATCACGAGCAGGTTGTGCTGCCCGGCGATCGCGTACTGCGCCACCATGCGGGCGCGGGCCTTCGTGTTGCCCTTGGTGAAGTCTGAGATCTGCTCGCCGGTGGTGTCCGCGTACTCCTGCTGGAAGCCGTCCACGGCGGGCGCCACGTTGAACACCCTCGACGTGCGTGGCTGGATGAAGGCGAGGGCCGCCTGGGCGTCCTCCTCGTCCTTCTGGACGTTGTAGGGCAGGCGCATCGCGACGAAGTCGGCGTCGGCCCCCTCGGACCGCAGTTCGTCGACGGCGAGCTGGGCGAGCCTGCCGGCGAGGGTCGAGTCGAGCCCTCCGCTGATGCCGAGGACGAATCCGCGGGTACCTGTGGACCGTACATAGTCCTTCAGGAAGGAGACCCGGCTGCGAATTTCCGCAGCGGGGTCGATGGTGGGCTTGACACCCATTTCCTCGATGATCTGTGCCTGGAGTTCACGCATGGCCCAAGGCTACCTCGCTTCGATTTCTACGAGGTTACGAAAACCGGGGCATCTCCTGCGGGGAGGGGCCGCCGCGCCGGCTGTGCGAGCCCGGCGCGACGACCCCGAGCCGGAGGCTACTGGCTGAAGGCCGCGTCGAAGGAGGTCTCCGACGGCGCGAAGTCGAACTTCTTCAGGAAGGCCAGCGCCTCCGGTGCGCCCTCCAGACGGTCCATGCCGGCGTCCTCCCACTCCACCGAGATGGGCCCGGTGTAGCCGATGGCCGTCAGCGCCCGGAAGCTGTCCTCCCAGGGCACGTCGCCGCGGCCCGTGGAGACGAAGTCCCAGCCGCGCCGCGGATCCCCCCAGGGCAGGTGCGAGGACATGATGCCGTTGCGGCCCCCGCCCATGCGCATCTTCGTGTCCTTGCAGTCCACGTGGTAGATGCGGTCCTTGAAGTCGGAGATGAACGCCACCGGGTCGATCTGCTGCCACATGAAGTGGCTCGGGTCCCAGTTCAGGCCGAACGCGGGCCGGTGGCCGATGGCCTCGAGGGTGCGCTGCGTGGACCAGTAGTCGTAGGCGATCTCGGAGGGGTGCACCTCGTGGGCGAAACGGACACCGCACTCGTCGAAGACGTCGAGGATGGGGTTCCAGCGGTCGGCGAAGTCCTGGTAGCCGGCATCGATCATGTCGGCGGGCACCGGCGGGAACATGGCCACGTACTGCCAGATCGAGGAACCGGTGAAGCCGACGACCGTGTCCACACCGAGCTTCTTCGCCAGCCGCGCGGTCAGTTTCATCTCCTCGGCGGCACGCCGGCGCACCCCTTCGGGGTCGCCGTCGCCCCAGACCGTCGGCCCGACGATCGCCTGGTGGCGGAAGTCGATCGGGTCGTCGCAGACGGCCTGGCCCTTGAGGTGGTTCGAGATGGCCCAGACCTTCAGGCCGTTGCGCTCGAGGATGTCGAGCCGGTCCTGGATGTAGGCGTCGTCGTCCCACCGCCAGGCATCGAGGTGGTCGCCGGAGACGGCGATCTCGAGTCCGTCGTAGCCCCACTGGCCGGCGAGCTCGGCGACCTTCTCGAAGGGGAGATCGGCCCACTGGCCGGTGAACAGGGTGAAGTTGCGGGTCATGCAGTCTCCTTGGATGGGATGGACTAGTGGGCGGGGGTGGCGGAGCCGACCTGGACGACGGCGCTCTTGGCCGCCGCGCTCTCCTCGACGGCGGCGAGCACGCGCTGGATCTGCAGGCCGGTCTCGAAGGACGGCTGGACGGGCCTGCCCGTGCGGATGGAGGTGAGGAAGTCGCGCAGCTGGTGCGTGAAGGTGTGCTCCCAGCCGATGATGTGTCCCTGGGGCCACCAGGCCTCGAGGTAGGGGTGGCCCGGCTCGGTCACGAGGATGCGGCGGAAGCCCTGCTCGGTCACAGGACCGGTCGCCTCCATGAACCACAGCTCGTTGAGGTTCTCCAGGTCGAAGCGGAGGGCGCCGCGCTCGCCGAAGACCTCGATGCGGAGCCCGTTCTTCACCCCGGTGGCCACGCGCGAGACTTCGACCGTGGCGACGGCGCCGCCGGCGAGCTCAGCGGTGATCCACGCGGCGTCGTCGACCGTCACGGGTTCGGGACCGTCGGGGCCGGGCCGCTCCTCCACGAAGGTGCGCAGGCGGCCCGAGACCTCCGTGACGTTCTGGCCGGTGAGGAACTGCACCTGGTCCAGGGCATGGGAGGCGATGTCCCCGAGGGCACCGGATCCGGCGGTTTCCCGGCGGAGGCGCCATGTCATCGGGGACTCGGCGTCGACCAGCCAGTCCTGGAGGTAGGCGACGCGCAGCTGGCGGATGGCACCGAGCCTGCCGTCGGCGATGAGATCCCGGGCGTGGGCGAGGGCCGGGACGCGCCGGTAGTTGAACCCGACCATGGACTGGACGCCGTGCTCCCGCGCCCGGGCCGCCGCGGACACCATCTCGGTGCTCTCGGCGATGGTGTTGGCGAGCGGCTTCTCCACGAGCACGTGCTTGCCCGCCTTCAGTGCTTCGATGGCGATCTCGGCATGGAGGTAGCCGGGGGTGCAGATGTCCACGATGTCGATGTCGTCGCGGTGGATCGCCTCCCGCCAGTCCGTGGAGGAGTCCTCCCAGCCGTAGAGTGAGGCGGCCTCGGCGGTCCGCCCGGCATCCCGGCCGACGATGACGCGTCGTGCGGTGGCGGGGACGTCGAAGTGGCTGCCGACCGTCCGCCAGGCCGCGGAGTGCGCCTTGCCCATGAAGGCGTAGCCGATCATGGCGACGCCGAGGGGGCGGGACGCGGGACGATCCGGTACCTGACCGGAAAGGGGGGATGTCATGGTGTTTCTCCAGGGGTGCGAGGGGGCGCCGGCTACTTGACCGAGCCCGCGGACAGTCCTGCGACGAGGTGCCGCTGGACCAGCATGAAGCCGATGAGGACGGGAAGCGAGACGACGACGGATGCCGCCATGAGCTGGTTCCAGTAGACGTCGGTCTGGTTGGCGTAGGCCTGCAGGCCGATGGCGAGGGTCCGGGTGTCGTTGTTGGTCAGCACCGACGCGAAGAGGACCTCGCCCCACGCGGTGATGAAGGAGTACACGGCGACGGCGATGATCCCCGGCTTGGCCACCGGGATGACCACCCGGATGAAGGCTCCCGCGCGGCTCGTTCCGTCGATCATCGCCGCTTCCTCGAGTTCCCGCGGGATCGATGCGAAATAGCCGGCGAGCATCCAGATGGCGAAGGGCAGGGTGAACGTCAGGTACGTGATGACGAGTCCCGTGTACGACCCGTTGAGCTGCAGTCCCACCGTCCGCTGGATCTGCGTGAAGATCAGGAACAGCGGCAGGAGGAACAGGATGCCGGGGAACATCTGCGTGGACAGGACCACGAGGCTGAAGGACCGCTGGCCCCGGAAGTTCAACCGCGCCACCGCGTAGGCGGCCATGATCGCGATGATCACGGAGAAGACCGTGGCGAGGGTGGTCACGATCAGGCTGTTCTTGAAGTAGTGCCCCAGCGGGACGGTCTGCCAGATCTCGATGTAGGGCTCGATGGTGACCGTCGACGGCACCCAGGTGAAGAGGCCTCGGACGTCGGCGAGGGGTTTGAAGCTCGTCACGACCACCACATACAGGGGGAGGGCGACGAGGAGGAAGAGGAAGGTCAGGCCGATGCGACGGAACCAGCGGAAGCCCGGTGTCTCAATCAATGTCTTTTCCCTTCGGGAGGACCATGCGGACGTAGATCACGGAGGCGATGAACAGGAGGATGAGCAGCAGCACGCTCATGGCACCGCCGAGCCCGAAGTTCCAGTTCGAGAACGAGTGCTGGTAGATCAGCGGCGAGATGAGCTTCGCCGACTCCGGAGGGGCCGCGCCGAAGAGCACGAACGGCACGTTGAACTGGTTGAAGATCCACAGGCTCATGACGAGCAGCAGGACGCCGTTGGCGGGGCGGATCATCGGCAGCGTGATGAGGAGGAACTGCTTCCACAGTGACGCGCCGTCGATCGCGGCGGCCTCGTACACGTCCTTCGGGATGTTCTGCAGCGCCGCCAGGAGCATCAGGAAGGCGAAGGGCCACATCTGCCAGGCGGTCACGATCACCGTCACCCAGAAGGCGTTCCCACCGAGCAGCCAGAAGGGACGTTCGTCGAGGATTCCGAGGTCGTCCACGAGGATCTTGTTGATGGCGCCGTCGCGCTGGCTGAACATGAACGCCCAGGCGATCGTCGCGACGTAGCTGGGCAGGGCGTAGGGGATGAGGAAGAACGTGCGCAGGAAGCCGTTGCCCCGGAAGGAGCTGTGCAGCAGGACGGCGGCCATGATGCCGAGGACCCAGACGATGGCCAGCACGACGACGGTGAACACGAGGGTGCGGCCGAAGCTGGCGAGGAACTCGCCGCCGATGGGCCCGTTCGGGTCGAGGCCCGCGACGAAGTTGTCGAAGCCGACGAACGGCGCGCGGAGCCAGTTGCGGATGTTGAGCTGGCTGAGACCCAGAAAGGCGATCCAGACGCCCAGGACCATCGGGATGATATGGATCAGGAGCTCCATGATCACCGCCGGGGCGATCAGGACGTAGGCGAACAGGGACTTGCGCTTGCGCCGGGCCGCCGGGGCCGGGCGCTGCGGCCCCCCGGGCTCACTGCCTGAGGCGGGCGGCTTCTCGATGAGCTGGGACATCGGTGCTCCTTGGACTGAGCGGGATCAGGAGCAGGTGCCCGCCCGGGGGGCGGGCACCTGCGGAGGCTGGGTTACTGGGCGGCCGCCATCTGGCTGTTGGCGTCTTCGAGCGCCGTGCGGATGTCGTCCTCCGTGACGGTCCCCGTGGCGGCCTGCGCGAACAGGTTCTTGATCGCGGTGCCCACGAGGGTCTCCATCTGGCCCTCCTGGCTGATGAGCGGCATCGGCTTGGCGTTGTTCTCGAGGATGCCCTGCTTGAGCGTGATCTCGTCGGACTGGAACGCCTCGTCCTCGTACGCGGCCGACAGCACCGGCAGCGAGGTGAAGGACTTGTTGAGGTAGACCTGCTCCTCGTCGCTCGTGAGGTGCGCGGCCAGCTTCAGGGCGCCCTCCTCGTTGTCCGTCTCGTTGAAGATGCTGAGGTTGATCCCGGCGACGTGGCTCATGGTCGCCTCGTCACCCGTGGCGGCAGGGTCGGTCAGCGGGACGGGTGCGGCCGCGAAGTTCTCGAAGCCGCGGGCGTTGAGGGTCTTGGCGGGCGCCTGGTCGAAGAACATGGCCGCGTTGCCCGCGGCGAAGTCCTCCACCATCTGGCTGCCGCCGGTGAACTCGGCGTTCGACGGCGAGACGACCTTGTCGACGGCCATCAGGTCCACCCACTGCTTCACCCCGGCGACCTGCTCGTCGCTCGCGAACGTGGGTTCGCCGTTCTCGTCGAAGAGCGACCCGCCGGCCTGCAGGCCGCGGACGAATGCCTGGTGCGCGTTGTTGGAGATGGAGCTGCCCGCGAGGGAGACGCCCCACTGGTCGATCTTGCCGTCGCCGTCTGTGTCGATGGTCAGCTTCTTCGCGGTCTCGACGAACTCGTCCCACGTCTCCGGCGGCGCCTCGATGCCGGCGGCCGCGAACATCTCGGTGTTGTAGTAGAGCGAGTAGCTCAGGCCGTACAGGGGGATGGAGGTGGGGGCTTCGCCCTCCGCGCCGCCGGTCGACCAGCTGCTCTGGATGAAGCGGTCCTGGCCGCCCACGGCCTCGAGCGCGTCGCCCTCGAAGGGCAGGAACGCGCCGGTCTCCTGGAGCGTGGTGGCCCAGGTGTTGCCGATATTGAGGACGTCCGGGCCTTCGCCGCTGCTGACGGCGGTGAGGATGCGGTTGTAGAGGTCGGTCCACGGGATGACTTCGAGCTCCACTTCGGTGCCGGTCTCCTCGGTGAACCGGGCGAGCGACTCCTCGAGCACCTTGCGGTCGTCCTCGACCGTGGTGCCCTGGTTGGACGCCCAGTAGGTGAGGGTGTCTCCCGAGGTGGCTTCGCCGGATCCGGAGCCGCAGGCTGCGAGGCTCGTCATGCCGAGCCCCAGGACGGCGAGCGTGGACAGGGCCTTGACGGGTACTTTCACGGTTCATCTCTCCTTTGAGTAACTGCGATCGGCCGAGCCCACATCTCGACGGTTTCCGCGACACCTGACGTGCCGGACCCCTGTTGTGAGCTGGTTCCCTCCCAGTATGCCGAGCTTTTGACGAGCGTCAATCAAAAGACGCGCAAGTCTTGAGAAATCATGACATGTCGAGAGTCAGAACTCGGAGGAGGCGTCCTGCAGCGCGGCGCCCGGGGGATGCCGGCGCTGCCCGGCGCCCATCCGGCGCAGGAAGGCCAGCCCGTCCTCGGCCAGGCGGTCCTGGCTCGCGGCGAGCGGACGCCAGATGGACGCGGCGACCGCGATGCTCGCATTGTGGGCGGTGAAGCTCTCGATGTTGACAGGCCCGCCGTACCCGACGTCGTCGAGCGCGGCGAAGAGCGCCGGCCAGTCCGTCTGGTCGCCGCCCGGCGCGCCGCGGTCGTTGCCGCACACCTGCAGGTGCACCAGGTGCGGGCCGGCCGCCCTGATGGCCCCGGCCGAGGACCGCTCCTCGATGGCGAGGTGGTAGGAGTCGAGTGCGAGCCCCACGCCGCTGCCGAGCAGCGGCCCCAGCGCCTCGAGTGCCTGCTCCACGGTGTTCACGAGGGAGGTCTCGTACCGGTTCAGCGGCTCGATGCCGAGGACGACTCCCGCGGCGACCGCCCGGTCGGCGACGGGCGCGAGGTTCTCCCGCAGTTCGGCGTACGCCGCGGCGCGTTCGTCGTCGCCCATCCTCCATACGCGGCCCGTGGCGGAGTAGAACGGGCCGCACACGCTCCGGGCGCCGATCGCCTGCGCCAGGTCGATGCACGCGAGCAGGTAGCGCTGGGTCCTGCGGACGTCCGCGGGGGAGGCGCCGACCAGGTCCCGGCCCGGCGCCATCGCACCGACGACGGTGGCCGAGAGACCCGTCACGGCGAGGGCGTCACGCACCGCCCCGGCCGTGAGGTCCCCCGCGTTCTCGAGGGGGAGTTCCACACCGTCGAAGCCGAGGGCGGCGATCCGGGAGAGGAGGGGAGGCAGGTCCGCGTCCGTCAGGGGCGATGTCCATACCCACGTGTTGATGCCGATGGGGCGCACGCCGTCGTCCATGGTCCTGCCTCCTTCCCGATCCTTGTCCCGGAACGTCGCGTCAGGGGATCTGGCGCTCCTGCCACACCGTCGGGTACCCGGGCAGGTCCTCGCCGCCGAACTTGGCGTAGTGCCCGTCGGGCATGCCCTCGTTCGCGGTCAGGAACTCGGCGCGCTCGTCCTCGGTGATGGGGGACTGGGGGAGGACCCACTCGGCAGGGACCTCCTCACCGGCGAAGATCTTCTGCAGCGCCAGCAGCGGGGTGCGCCACTGGAAGTTCGAGTACACCGGCGCCAGGGCGTCGATGCCGGTCTCGTCCCACTTGCGCAGGAAGCTCATCTCGTCCTCGCCCGTCATGACGGGAAGGTCGGCCCCGGCGTCCTCGAACGCCTCGATCGCGGCGACGGCGCCGTCGCCCGCGTCCATCCACACGCCCTGCACGTCACCGGTGGCGAGTTCGTCCGAGATGATCGACTTGATCTCCACCGGATCGGCGCCGGTGAAGTAGTCCACGGCTTCGATGCCGTTCTCCTCGAAGATGCGCTCCGCCGCCGCCCAGCGCTGTTCCAGCACGTCGACGCCGGGGAGGATGCGCAGTGCCACCACCTTGTCACCCTCACCGAGCCGTTCGCTCAGGAACTCGGCGGTGTCGATACCCCAGGCGAAGCCGCCGATGGGGTGGATGAACGTCACGGCGCAGTCCGTCTGCACGCCGCGGTCGAACACGATCACGGGCTTGCCGGTCTCGCACGCGCGCTCGACGGCGGGCGTCATGGCCGCCGTGGAGTTCGGGGAGATGATGAAGGCATCGCAGTTGCCCTCGGCGATGAAGTAGTCGATGTCGGCGATCTGCGTGTTGTCGTCGTCCTGTGCGTCGCGTGTCTCCATCTCCGAGATGACGCCGGCCTCCTGCAGCACCTGGAGCTGCTGGTTCATGGTGATCCAGCCCGTCTGGCGCCAGGGGTTGGAGATCGAGGCGTTCGAGAAGCACGCCTTCTGCGGCCCCTCGGCAGCGAAGGCCGCGGTGTCCGTCATCTCCCCGTCGATGTACTGCAGGTACGGCTGCTCCGGGTCCCCTTCGAAGGTGGCCGAGCGCTGCGCGTCCTGCTCGTCGTAGACGGCCTGGTCGAACCACTCCGTGCTGTCCTCACTGGGCTGCGCGGCCTCGCTGGACTCCGCGCTCGCGCCGCCTTCGGCGGCCGGCGGATCCTCGATGGACGAATCGGTGGTGCAGGCCGTCAGGGCGAGCAGCGACGTCGCTGCGATCACCGTGACCTTGCCCAGGATGCTTGTGCGCATCATGTTCCTCCCTCATTGGTGCCCGGTGCGGGCGTCGGTGCTGTTAGTGGACGGTGCTCGTCATGGGCCTCGGCACTCGCGCCGCGGCGTCTGCGCTGCCAGTTCCGGGACGCGGCTGCCACGGCGACGATGATGATCGCGCCCTGGACGCTGTCGCGCCAGGTGGATTCGACGCCGAGGAAGTTCAGGAGGGTGAACAGCAGTTCGAGGGCGAAGGCTCCCGCGGCGGCGGAGAGGACCCAGCCGCGCCCGCCGCCGATCACCACACCGCCGAGCACGACGGCGGTGATCGCCGTGAACTCGTAGCCCTGGCCCACCGACGGGTGGACCCCGGCGTAGCCCACGAGGATCACGCCCGCCACGGTGGCCGCCAGCGAGGACAGCATGAAGGCCCGGGTCCGGATCCACCAGACGGAGGCACCGGTCAGGGCGGCGGCACGGGAGTTGTCGCCCACGGCCACGAGCGTGCGCCCGTAGGGCCTGCGCATGAGCCAGAAGGCTGCTGCGGCGACGACGGCGAGGATGATGACGGGGTAGGGCAGCACCTCGAGGACCGGGATGTCCTGGATGCCGCCGCGGCCGATCTGCCGGAAGCTGTCCGCCGGGTTGCCGGTGGCCGCACCGCCCGTCCAGAACAGCACGAGACCGAGCAGCGCCAGCATGGTGCCGAGGGTCACGATGAAGCTCGGCACTTTCAGGAGCGTCGTCGCCAGGCCGTTCACGAGTCCCACGAAGGCCCCGAACACGATCATCAGGGCGAGCACCGGAAGGACCCGCGACTCGTCCTGGCCGATCAGGTTGCCGGCGATGATGACCTGCGCGGTGACCACCGAGCCCATCGAGAGATCGAACTCGCCCGACACGATGACGAAGTACTGCCCGATCGCGGCGATCGCGATGGGCGCCGTGCGGCCGATGAAGCGGATCAGGGAGCTCGGCTCCCCGAAGGAGGGGTTCGCTGCCAGGACGGCGAGGAAGAGGACGGCCGTGAGGACGAAGACCGCCCCGCTGGGTGTGCGCAGGGCCCGGAGGATGCGTTCGCCCCGGGGCGAGCGGTTCTGCTGCAGGACGGCGCGTTCGGTCGCGACGCTCATGCCGGCACCTCGTTCCGCGCGTCCGTGCCGTCGTCGTGGGCCGGCCCGTCGCCCTGCGACGAGTCTCCCGGTCCCCGCGGTGGCGCGGTATCGCCCTGGTGGGTGCCCCGGCCGAACCGTGCGGGCCGGGGCACGGTCCTGCGCCGCGAGTAGACGGCCACGGCGACCACGATCACGATGCCGCGGACCACGTCCTTGAGGAACGGGTTGACCTGCAGCACGCTCATGATGTTGTCGAGCATGGCGAAGATGAGCACACCGCCGAGGGTGCCCACGAGCGAGCCCTTCCCGCCGGCCAGGAGCGTCCCGCCGAGCACGACGGCGGCGATCGACAGCAGGTCGTACCCGCCCTGGGACCCGATGGTCGGACTGCCGACGCCGAGGCGCGCGGCCAGCAGCAGGCCGGCGAGGCCCGCCATCGTGGAGCAGATCACGTGCGCCGCGATGACCGGTGTGCGCGTCCTGACTCCGGACATCCTCGCCACGGCGGAGTCACCCCCGACGGCATACATGGCGTGGCCGAGGCGGGTGGTGTTCAGCATGACGAGCACGACGGCGGCGCAGGCCAGCATGATGAGCGTGGAGACGGGGACCGGTCCGATGCCCGTGGCCCCGATGAGGCGGAACGCGAGCGGCGCCTGCCCCGCGCTGCCCTGGTAGGTGGAGCCGAGGTATCCGCTCACGATCAGCCCCATGCCGAGGGTCGCGATGAAGCCGTGCACCCTCAGCCCCGCCACCACCGCACCGTTGGCCAGGCCGATCAGGGCGGAGACGAGCAGCGCCAGGAGTACCCCGGGCACGATGTTCCCGGCCTGGTTCGCCATGACCCCGGCCCCGATGAGGCTCGAGAGGCTGATGACGTAGGGGACGGAGAGGTCGAGGCTGCCCACGAGGATGACGAGCGTCTGGCCGATCGCGATGAAGCCGAGGATGCTCGTCCCGGTGAGGATGTCGGAGATGTTGCCGGTGCTGAAGAAGTTGCGGCCCGTGGTCCCCACGAGGACGGTGCCCGCGATGATCGTCGCGAGGGCGACGAGGTAGACGATGTGCGTCGAGCTCAGCCGGTTCACGGGGCCACGCCCCGGGCGCCGGTCGCGAGCTGGAGGACCTGTTCCTCCGACGCCGACGGCGGGATGTCTCCCGCGATCCGCCCGTCCCGCATCACGATCACGCGGTCGGACATCCCGAGGACTTCGGGGAGTTCACTCGAGACCATGAGGATGGCCTTGCCTTCCTGCGCCAGCCGGCGCATCAGCGAGTAGACCGCGACCTTCGCGCCGACGTCGATCCCGCGCGTGGGTTCGTCGAGCAGCACCACCTGCGGGTCGATCGCGAGCCACTTCGCGAGGACGACCTTCTGCTGGTTCCCGCCCGAGAGGAACTGCACCTCCTGGTCGAGGTCGCGGGCGACGACCTCGAGGGACGAGAACACGCCCGGGGCCTGGCGGCGGGCGAGCGCGGTGCGGCGGGGGTCGACGGACCGGACGACGCTGAGGGCGTTGTCGAGGATGGACTGGTTCAGGCTGAGTCCCTGGGCCTTGCGGTCCTCGGTGATCAGGGCGATCCGGTGCCGGATGGCGTGCCGCGGCGATCGTGGCCGGTACGGCCGGCCGTCGAGGGTCATCTCCCCGCGGGTGAAGCCGGCGGCCCCGAAGATCGCCTCGACCAGTTCCGTCCGCCCCGAGCCCTGCAGTCCCGCGACCCCGACGATCTCGCCCGCGTGGAGGGTCAGGTCCACGCCGTCGAGCTGGT
Organism: Arthrobacter sp. TJ-240; assembly: GCF_058269195.1. Taxonomy (NCBI): domain Bacteria; kingdom Bacillati; phylum Actinomycetota; class Actinomycetes; order Micrococcales; family Micrococcaceae; genus Arthrobacter; species Arthrobacter sp. TJ-240. The sequence continues at coordinate 253,722 of NZ_JBZCNG010000001.1, read as the reverse complement.
CGTTGCCGCCCCCGCCGACCTGCAGCAGTGCGCCCCCCACAGTGGTGCCGGGTAGGGCCTCGGGGAAGTAGGCCGAGATGGGCCGGCCGACCATCGCACGGACCAGCGAGGCGTCGTCGAGCCCGGACGCGGGCGACGAGGTGACGATCCGGCCGTCCTTGAGCACCGTGATGGTGTCGCACAGGTCGAAGATCTCCTTGAGCCGGTGCGACACGTAGAGGATGGCCGTCCCGCGCTTCCGGAGCCGGTCGATGATGCCGTAGAGCAGGTCGACCTCCGGGCCCGCGAGCGCCGCGGTGGGCTCGTCCATCGAGATGATCCTGGCGTCGTAGCTCACGGCCTTCGCGATCTCCACGATCTGCTGCTGCGCCACGGAGAGCGAACTGACCGACGCGGTGGGGCGGATGCTCGTGATGCCGAGCTCCTCCAGCAGGTCGGCGGCGGCCCGGTTCATGGCCCGGCGGTCGACGAGCAGCCCCTTCCGCGGCTCCCGACCGAGGTAGATGTTCTGGGCGACGGTGCGCTCGGGCAGCAGGTTGAACTCCTGGAACACCGTGGACAGGCCGGCCTGGTGCGCCTGCACGGGATGCGTGAACTCGACCGGTTCGCCGTCGAGCTCCACCCGGCCGGCATCGCGGACGTAGACGCCGGCGAGCAGCTTCATGAGGGTCGACTTGCCGGCCCCGTTCTCGCCGACCAGGCCATGGACCTCACCCGGGAAGAGGTCGAGCGAGGCGTCCTGCAGTACGGGCACTCCGAAGAAGTTCTTCGAGAGCCCTGTCACACGCAGGATCGGGGTGGAAGCCCCTGAGGTGTTGACTTCATCGTCCACGCGGCCACTGTGACACGGCCTCCCCCTTTTGTCGAGAGACCGTCAAAAGATGCTTCGCGAATGTTATGAGATGTCGAAGGCGCCATTGGAAGTGCCGAGTGGTTTACTGAAAGGGTGTCCATCACGTCATCGACCCGGCTGCCCAGCGATGGGGGATTCGCCCCGCGGCCGTCGGCGCCGGGCCCATCCGGTGCCAGCGAAGTGTTCCAGATGCTGCGTGACGGCCAACCACGCACCCGGGCGGAGCTGGCGCAGCTGACGGGCCTCGCCCGCTCCACCGTCGCCGCCCGGATCGACACGCTCATGTCACTCGGGTTCGTCGCCCCCTTCGGCGGTGCGGCGTCCACGGGCGGCCGTCCGCCGTCGCTGTTCGCGCTGAACCCCGGGGCGCGCGTGGTGATCGGTGCCGATCTCGGTGCCACCCACGCGATCGTCATCCTCGCGGATCTCTCCGGCCGGGAGCTCGGGCGCGCCCAGCAGCAGATCAGCATCGGCGACGGACCGGAGGCGGTCCTCGGCTGGTTGGCGTCGGCCATCACCGGCCTGCTGGAACGCGACGGCCGCACGGCCGACGATCTCGCCGCCGTCGGGATCGGCCTGCCCGGGCCGGTGGAGCACGACACCGGGCGGCCCATCAACCCGCCCATCATGCCCGGCTGGGACCGGTTCGACGTGCCCGGTTTCATCCAGCGCGACTTCCCCGTCCCCGTCCTGGTGGACAACGACGTGAACATCATGGCCCTCGGCGAACTGAACGCGAGCTGGCCCGAGGTGGCGGACCTGATGTTCATCAAGGTGGCCACGGGTATCGGGGCCGGCATCATCCTGGGCGGCGTGCTGCAGCGCGGTGCGCAGGGTACGGCGGGCGACCTCGGGCACGTGCGGGTGGCGCGGGGAGGGGAGACCATCTGCCGCTGCGGCAACGCGGGATGCCTCGAGGCCATCGCCGGCGGGCCGGCGCTGGCCGCAGCACTGAGCACATCCGGGGAGCCGGCCCTCTCGGGCAGCCAGGACGTCGTCGAACTGGTCCGGTCCGGTGACATCCAGGCGCTCCAGGCGGTACGGCAGGCGGGCCGGGACATCGGCGACGTCCTCGCCACGTGCGTCAACCTCGTCAACCCGTCGGTGATCGTCGTCGGCGGAGCCCTCGCGCAGGCCGGTGAGCACCTCCTCGCCGGCATCCGGGAGGTCGTGTACACGCGCTCGCTCCCGCTCGCCACCGAGCACCTGCGCATCGTCCCCTCGGTCTCGGGGCAGAATGCGGGCGTCGCCGGGGCAGCCGTGCTCGCCATCTCGCACGTTCTCTCGCCCGAGGCGATCGATGCGGCGAGCGCGAGCCTGGCCGGCTGATCCTCCCGCCCCGGCCGTTTCAGGACGCCGCCGGCCCGTCGATAGACTGGCCGCATGACCGCCGAGACCTCCGCGCAGACCACCGACCGCACCCGGCTCCTCGAGCTCATCAGGGAACTCGCCGTGGTGCACGAGAGCGTCACGCTCTCCAGCGGTGTCGAGGCCGACTACTACATCGACCTCCGCCGCATCACGCTGCACCACGAGGCGTCCGCCCTCGTGGGCCGTGTCATGCTCCGGCTCCTCGACGACGCCGGCATCTCCTTCGAGGCCGCCGGCGGCCTGACGATGGGCGCCGACCCGGTGGGCACCGCCGTGATGCACGCCGCCGCGCAGGACGGCCGCCCGATCGACGCGTTCGTGGTCCGCAAGACCCAGAAGACGCACGGCATGGGCCGGCAGGTCGAGGGGCCCGACGTCGCGGGGCGCCGCGTGGTCGTGCTCGAGGACACCTCGACCACGGGCGGCTCCGCGCTCACCGCCGTCGAGGGCGTGCGTCGTGCCGGCGGCGACGTGCGGGCCGTCGCGGTGATCGTGGACCGGAGCACGGGCTCGAAGGAGCGCATCGAGTCCGAGGCCGGCGTGCCGTACCTGTTCGCGTTCGGCAAGGACGAGCTGGGACTCGCCTGACGAAGGCCAGGGCCGCGGGGGACGGCAGGTGAAGGATGACGACGCCCGGGCCCTGCTGCGGGCGCGGGCCTTCCGTGAATCCTCCCGCCGGTCCTTCCTGATCGGTTCGGCGGCCGCCGCGCTGGTGACCACGGACCTCGTGGTCACGCGCGTCATCCAGTCGCAGCGGGAGCAGACCCGCATCCTGCCGCTCGACGACGACGCCGCACGGGCCCGGTTCCCCAACGACCGCTGGATCCTCTTCCCCGGCTACAAGACCAGCTGGGAGGAGGGTCTCTGGATCCTCAACGCGCTGCGCCCCGTGCTGTCGAAGCGGGCGCAGCTGGCCGTCATGGGCTACTCCAACCGCGGGCTGGACATCAACAACATCGTGGCCACCATGAACCGCTACGTGGAGAACTTCCGCCTGGAGAAGCTCTACTTCTACGGCCACAGCTTCGGCGGCATGGTGGCCGTCGAAGTCGCAGCACGCCTGCGTGACCGCGGGATCCCCGTGGAGCTGATCCTCCTCGACTCCTCCCCGTCCAGCCGGTACGACGTGAGGGACCAGCGCATGTTCGACGGCGTGGTGCGCCTCTACGAGGCCGGTGTGCGGGTACCCATCAGTGTGCGGGGGACCTATGAGCTGGGCGAGCGGATCGTCCACAAGAACGAGCGGACCTGGAACCAGATCGTGGACCAGACCCTCGAGCAGCTCTCCCCGCTGGCGCCCAGCAGCGAGCTCATCCAGTCGGAGTCCTCGTACATCTACCACTTCGACGTCACGCGGTTCCGGCTGTCCCTCGGCGACACGAAGGTGGTGTTCGCCGGGAACCCGGCCGACGGCGTCGTCGACTACGCGACGGCGCGCGCCGGCTGGGCGCGGGAGCTGCCGGACAATGTGATGTCCGTGGACCGCGTGACGGAGGGCGCCCTGCCCGCGCACGCCAGTCCGCAGTGGAATCCGGGCATCTACCAGGGCATCCTCTCCGCGGTGCAGCGCGAGTACATCCCCGTGCCGCGCGGCGGCGGCTCGAAGCGCGCCTTCGAAGCTCTCGGTGCGCCGGAGGGGCGGCCGGCTCGGACCTGACCGGTCACACCTGGTCGATCAGGTCCGCCACGGACGTGCAGATCTGCGCGGGCCGGAACGGATAGGCGTCGATGTCCTCCGGCTGCGTGATGCCGCTGAGGACCAGGACGGTGTGCAGGCCCGCCTCCATGCCCGCGATGATGTCCGTGTCCATGCGGTCGCCGATCATCGCCGTCGTCTCCGAGTGGGCGTCGATCCGGTTCATCGCCGAACGGAACATCATCGGGTTCGGTTTGCCCACGACGTACGGGTCGCGGCTCGTCGCTGCCGTGATCATCGCAGCGATGGCGCCCGTGGCGGGCAGCGGTCCCTCCTTGGACGGCCCGGTCACGTCGGGGTTCGTCGCGATGAACCGTGCGCCCTCAAGGATCAGGCGGACCGCCTTCGTGATGGCCTCGAACGAGTACGTGCGGGTCTCGCCGAGCACCACGTAGTCGGGGTTCGTGTCGGTGAGGACGAACCCGGCCTCGTGCAGCGCCGTCGTCAGGCCGGCCTCGCCGATCACGTAGGCCCTGCCGCCCGGCAGCTGGTCCTTCAGGAACTGGGCCGTGGCCAGCGCCGAGGTCCAGAGGTTCTCCTCGGGTATCTCGAGCCCTGACGCCTTCAGGCGCGCCGCGAGGTCGCGCGGCGTGTAGATGGAGTTGTTGGTCAGGACGAGGAACCGTTTCGACGTTGCCACCCATCGGTCGATCAGTTCGGCGGCACCGGGGATGGCATGGTTCTCGTGCACCAGCACGCCGTCCATGTCGGTGAGCCAGCACTCGATGTGTTCGTTCTCGCGCATGGGCGTCCTTCCGGGGGAGTTGACCGTCCTGGGCCAGTCTTCCATCTCCGGCGCCGTCTACGCTTGAACGGTGCAACAATCCCTCCCGAACACCGGCCCCGACCTGCCCGCCCCCGACGCACCGGTGGTCGGTGATGCACCGACGGTCGGCGTCGGACCGTGGGAGGGCGAGTGGCCGGACGGCGACCGCTGGGACCGCGACCTCCTGGCCGCCGGGGACACCCGCAACGTCACGGACGGGTACCGGTATTGGACGCACGAGGCGATCGTCGCCGACCTCGACGAGCGGCGCCACGGCTTCCACGTGGCGATCGAGAACTGGCAGCACGACCTCAACATCGGTTCCGTGGTGCGCACGGCCAACGCCTTCCTCGCCAGGGAGGTGCACATCATCGGACGACGGCGGTGGAACCGGCGCGGCGCGATGGTCACCGACCGCTACCAGCACGTCCGCCACCACCCCACGGTGGCGGACTTCACGGCCTGGGCTGCCGCCGAAGGGCTGACGGTGATCGGGATCGACAACTTCCCCGACTCGGTGCCGCTCGAGACCTACGACCTCCCGGAGCGCTGCGTGCTGGTATTCGGGCAGGAGGGTCCGGGCCTCACCCCAGAGGTGCACGAGGCGGCCGAGGCCACGCTCTCGATCGCCCAGTTCGGGTCCACGCGGTCCATCAACGCCTCGGCGGCCGCGGCGATCGCCATGCACGGCTGGGTGCGCCGGCACGTGTTCGGCCAGCGCGTCTGAGGAAGCCTGGCACCCCCGTCGGGCGGCGCCCGGCCGACGCCCTCGAATGGGGTCCCGACGGCTCCTCCTGCGCCCGGCAGACCCGCTCGCTAGGATGAAGCCAGCACTTCCCACCACTAAGGAGTCCTCAGCATGCCTATCGCAACCCCTGATGTTTACGCCGAGATGATCGACCGCGCGAAGGCGGGCGGCTTCGCATTCCCGGCTGTGAACGTGACCTCCTCCCAGACCCTCAACGCGGCGATGCGCGGTTTCGCCGAGGCCGGTTCCGACGGCATCGTGCAGGTCTCCACGGGCGGCGCCGCCTACTGGTCGGGTGCGAGCGTCAAGGACATGGTTGCCGGTTCGCTCGGGTTCGCGGCCTTCGCGAAGGAGGTGGCGAAGAAGTACGACGTCAACATCGCCCTGCACACCGACCACTGCCCGAAGGACAAGCTCGACGACTTCGTGCTGCCGCTGCTCGCCGCGTCGGAGGAGGCCGTGAAGAACGGCCACGACCCCGTCTTCAACTCGCACATGTGGGACGGCTCCGCCGAGACCCTCGAGGAGAACCTGCGGATCGCCCGCGAGATCCTCCCCCGCGCCGCGGCCGCGAAGATCATCCTCGAGGTGGAGATCGGGACCGTCGGCGGTGAGGAGGACGGCGTCGAGAACGCCATCAACGACAAGCTCTACACCACGGTGGACGACGCCCTCGCCACCATCGACGCCCTCGGCGCCGGCGAGCACGGCCGCTACCTCACGGCGCTGACCTTCGGCAACGTCCACGGCGTGTACAAGCCCGGCGGCGTCAAGCTCCGCCCCGAGATCCTCAAGGACATCCAGGACCAGGTGGGCCGGAAGCTCGGCAAGGACAAGCCCTTCGACCTCGTGTTCCACGGGGGCTCCGGCTCCTCCGAGCAGGAGATCGCCGACGCCGTCTCCTACGGCGTCATCAAGATGAACATCGACACCGACACCCAGTACGCGTTCACGCGCCCGGTGGCCGACCACATGCTGAAGAACTACGACGGCGTCCTGAAGGTCGACGGCGAGGTCGGCAACAAGAAGACCTACGACCCCCGCGTGTGGGGCGCCTCGGCCGAGGCCGGCCTCGCCGCCCGCGTGGTCGAGGCCGCGGCCTCCCTCGGGTCCGCCGGGAAGAAGCTGTAGCCATGTCCGACGAATTCCGGAAGAACCTGCTGGGCCCCGAGCCCACCCTCCTGCCCGAGGAGCCCGACGTCGTCGGCCGCCTCGCTGCCGGTGACGAAGCCGTGGACCTCGCGGCGAAGCACCCCACGTCGTCCCTCGTCTGGGCGATCCTCGCCGACGAGGCGTACGCCGAGGGCCGGACCATCGAGTCCTACGCCTACGCCCGTACCGGCTACCACCGCGGCCTCGACGCGCTCCGGCGCAGCGGCTGGCGCGGCGCCGGCCCCATCCCGTACTCGCACGAGCCCAACCGCGGATTCCTCCGCGCGCTCTACGCACTGGGGCGGGCCGCGGCGTCCATCGGGGAGATCGAGGAGGCCGAGCGGATCGCGGTGTTCCTCAGGGAGTCCGATCCCGAGGCGAGCACGCAGCTGGCGGGCTGAACCGCCTACCGCCCGCCCGCATCGGGGCAGCAGCAAGGACGGTCTCCGCTCCTGGAAGGCCGTCCTTCCTGCTGTCCCGGGTCCTGACGGGGCGGTCCGCACGCTCCCGTCCGGCGCCCCCGCCTCCGAGAGCGTCCGGAGCCCCCGCAGGACCGACACCCGGCCCACGCGGAGGTCCCCGACGCGGGCGCTGCCCGCACGCGATACTCGATGGGCCCTGTGATAAACGAGTAGTCCTTGTCCTTGTGCCGCTGTTACCAGCGCGACCAATGTTAAAGGCTCCACAGACCGTGGTGAGGCGAAGGGAAGTGGGGCTGACATGGCCACGAGCACAAGCACGGGACAGCTGTACACGGTGGCGGAAGTGGCCGCCATGATGCGCGTCTCGAAGATGACCGTCTACCGGATGGTGCAGTCCGGCACCATCCACAGCATCCGGTTCGGGCGGTCCTACCGCGTGCCGCAGAGCGCGGTCCGGGACTACATCGACGCCGCGAACCCCGGCTCGGACTACACGATCTGATTCCTGCGCGGCGGGTCGCGGACGTCACCGCGGCCCGCGGACAGGGCAGGACGCTGCACAGCAGGAACGGACAGGCGCCGCGGGGCGATCGTATGCGTCCGCCCCGGTCCGGTGAAGCACACCCACTGATATCGATATCCTTGTGAATAGTGTCGATTAACGATAGCTTCGTACTGGAAATCGGTAGGAGGAGCTGTCATGGGAAAACTTGCTGTCCTGGCGCTGCGGATCGTGTTGTGCATGATGTTCGCGGGGTCCGTCTTCATCCAGGTGGTCATGGTGCCGCTGGTGGGCGTGGACCTGGAGCAGGCGGATCCGGATGTGGCGCTCATCCGGACCCCGCTCGTCGTCCTCACCGTCCTGGTGATCCTCGCCCTGCAGGTCGCGGTGGTGTGCGTCTGGGGGCTGCTGACCATGGTGCGGCAGGGGACCGTCTTCTCGGGTGGGGCCTTCCGGTTGGTGAACGTGGTGATCGGCGCCTTCACCGCCGCGAGCCTGCTGACCTTCGGGCTCGGCGTGGCACTCGCCCCCGGAGAGGCCGTCGCGCCGGGCGTCGTCCTGCTGATCGGCGGGGTGGCGGTGTCGATCGCGGCCGTTGCGTTGATCGTCCTGGTCCTGAAGGCACTGCTGGTGCAGGCGGTGGACCGGGACGCCGAGGCCCGCCAGCTGCGCACCGAACTGGACGAGGTGATCTGATGCCGATCGTGGTGCGGATCGACGTCGAACTGGCGAAGCGGAAGATGAGCGTCGGCGAGTTCGCGGAGCGGGTGGGCCTGACGCCTGCCAACGTGGCGGTCCTGAAGAACGGGCGGGCCAAGGCCGTCCGCTTCAGCACCCTCGAGGCCATGTGCCGGGTGCTGGGCTGCCAGCCCGGTGACCTGCTCGAGTGGACCGACGACGGCGCCTCGGAGGACGGGTCCGGCGACTGGTCCGATGGCGAGGGCGCGATCCCGCGGACGGAGGGTGGCGCCGACACCGGCAGCGCGGCCCTGCGGACGGAGGGCGGGGCATGAGAAGTAGCGCCGGATACTTCCCGGCGGCGCCCGCGCCCGGCGCCGCGGGAGATGCCGGGCTGTTCGGCCCTGACTCGGCCGCCTGGACGATCGCCCGCGAACGGCTGATCGTCGCCGGCGGCCCGGCCGCGCTGCTGCTGCAGGTCGCACACCCGCTCGTCGCCGAGGGGGTGCGGGCCCACAGCGGGTTCGCGACCGACCCGCTGCAGCGCCTGCGCGGGACACTGGATGCCGTCCTCACCGTCACGTTCGGCGACCGGGCCCAGGTACGCGCCGCCGCCGGCCACGTGGCCCGCAGGCATCGCCCGGTCCGCGGGACCCTCCCTGATCCCGGCGGACCGATCCCCGCCGGAACGCCCTACAGCGCGACCGACCCGGAACTGTCCCTCTGGGTGTTCTCGACCCTCGTCTGGTCGGCGATCGAGGTGACGCACGCGTTCCTTCGGCCGGTCCCGGCGGGAGAGCGCGACGCCTACTACCGGGACATGCGGCAGTTCGCCCATTTCTTCGCCGTGCCGGATCGGCTCCTGCCCGGCGACTACGGCGGGCTCGAGCAGTATGTGGAGCAGCAGGTCCGCACCGTGCTCCACGTCGGCGGGGCCGGGCGGCAGATCGCCCGGCAGGTCCTCGCGCCGGACCCGCCGATCGTGCCGTGGCCGCTGAGGGGCATGCCGTCCCTGCTGGCCGCGGGCGTCCTGCCGACGGTCCTGCGGGAGGCCTATGCGCTTCCGTGGCGCCGACGCGAACGGGTCGTGTTCGCCGCCGTCCGCCTCACCGCCCGGCTCGCCGTGCCCTTGCTGCCCGGGCCGATCCGGTACTGGCCGCATTACCGGGTGGCGCGGGACCGGGTGGCGCGTGCGGACGGCTGACGGACCGGCGTCCGGCCTGCGGGCTCGTCGTGCACGGGTTCCCGGCGCCTCGCCGGGAGGCGGAGTGTCGTGGCACTGCCCGCCGTCGACCCGCCGAGACGTGTGGACGGAGCCCGGGAGGCGGGCCGGTCACTCCTCCGGGCGGCGGATCGTCGTCGTCACCGTCACCAGTTGCGGACGCGCAGGGGCGGAGCTGAAGCCGAACCGCACGGGCGGGCTCACCGGGGCCAGGGTGCCGAGGTCGGCACCGCGCCATGTCGCCGTCGCGCCGGCGATCGCCCGGGCGGAGGTGACGCCGTAGTACTCGGTGCGCCCGTTCCCCGCGGACCCGGCCGTCGCGACGCCCTTCACGAGCCGTGACGCCACCGGACTGATGGGCCCGAGCCAGCGCGGGTGCGTGGCGAGGCGCCGCGGGACGAGGCCGAGGAGGCGGCCGAGAAGGGTGGCACGCCCGATCCCGGCCCGGACCCGTAGCTCTCCGGCGTCGACCACGAGCCGGTCACCCGTGAGCGTCGAGGCCACGGGTGTGAGCACGACGTCGTCGAACGTGTAGGTGGCCCGGACGTACTCCGCGATCTCGCGGCTGGGCGCGAGCAGCGTCCGCCGGCCGGAAGCGTCCTCGAGCATGACGTCCGTGAACGCCCCGAACGGCGAGGCGTCCCACCGTCCGATCACCAGCCGCGTGCCCGACGTGGTGCCGATCCCGGCGATGTGTCCTTCGAAGCGGTCCATGACCCCATTGTGCACGGGCCGCCCGCGCACCGGACCGGGGCGCCGGTGGACCGCCCGGCACCACCTGCGGCCGCCCGCGGCCGTCACGGTCCGCTTATTTCGCCGCCGCTCGGGCCGCTCGGCTAAACTCGGACGGTAAGAGCCCCAGTGGTCGCACGTCGTGCGGCCGGTTGGGGCGTTCTGATGCACGGCGTGCCTGCCGCGGTTGCGTGGCGAGGACCCGTGCCGAATGGGGGAGGATCCCATGCCAGCAATCGTGATCGTCGGAGCCCAATGGGGCGACGAGGGTAAGGGCAAGGCCACGGACCTGCTGGGCGGCCGGGTCGACTACGTCGTGAAGCCGAACGGCGGCAACAACGCCGGCCACACCGTCGTGGTCAACGGCGAGAAGTACGAGCTGAAGCTCCTTCCCGCGGGCATCCTCAGCCCCAACGCCGTCCCGATCATCGGCAACGGCTGCGTGATCAACCTCGAGGCGCTCTTCGAGGAGATCGACGGGCTCCAGGCGCGCGGCGCCGACACCTCGAAGCTGCGCGTGTCCGCCAACGCACACCTCGTGGCCCCCTACCACCAGGTGCTGGACAAGGTCACCGAGCGCTTCCTCGGCAAGCGCGCCATCGGTACCACGGGCCGCGGTATCGGCCCCGCCTACATGGACAAGGTGGCCCGCCTCGGACTGCGTGTGCAGGACGTCTTCGACGAGTCGATCCTGCGCCAGAAGGTGGAGGGCTCCCTCAAGCAGAAGAACGAACTGCTGGTCAAGGTCTACAACCGCCGTGACGTCGAGGTCGAGGAGGTGGTGGAGTACTTCCTGTCCTTCGCCGAGCGCCTCAAGCCCCTCGTGATCGATTCCACCTTCGTGCTCAACGAGGCGCTCGACGCCGGCAAGGTGGTCCTCATGGAGGGCGGCCAGGCCACGTTCCTCGACGTGGACCACGGCACCTACCCGTTCGTGACGTCGTCGAATCCCACCGCGGGCGGCGCGTCCGTCGGCTCGGGCATCGGGCCCACGCGCATCTCCCGCTCGATCGGCATCATCAAGGCGTACACCACGCGTGTAGGCGCGGGCCCGTTCCCCACCGAGCTGTTCGACGACATGGGCATGTACCTGCAGACCAAGGGCGGTGAGTTCGGCGTGAACACGGGCCGGCCGCGCCGCTGCGGCTGGTACGACGCCGTGCTGGCGCGCCACGCCTCCCGCGTCAACGGCTTCACCGACTACTTCGTGACCAAGCTCGACGTCCTCACGGGCATCGAGAGCATCCCCGTGTGCGTGGCGTACGACGTCGACGGCGTGCGGCACGACGAGATGCCCATGACGCAGACCGAGTTCCACCACGCCAAGCCGATCTTCGAGTACTTCGACGGCTGGACCGAGGACATCACGGGCGCCCGGACCATCGAGGACCTGCCGGACAACGCGCAGACCTACGTGCGGGCGCTCGAGAAGCTCTCCGGCACCCGGTTCTCCGCCATCGGCGTGGGCCCCGACCGCGACCAGACCATCGTGGTCAACGACCTCATCGGCGGCTGACGCGCATCCCGCAGCACCGTTGCGGCCTGGACACACGAAGGGCGGCTCCCGCGGGAGCCGCCCTTCGCCGTGCACCGGGTGCTAGAGGTTGACCGTGATCTCGGCGCTCTCGCGGAGCCTGCCGATGAGCGCCTGCGCGGCCTCCGAGGTCTTCCCGCCCCGTAGCTGCTCCTCGACCTGCGACCGCACCTCCTCGAGCGGCGGGATCGCCGTGGTGTCACCGCCGGACTCCTGCTGGGCCACCGCGGCGTCGTAGGCGTCCTGGATCTCCTGGTCCGTGGGCGTGGTGTCGCCGGCCTCCTCGGCGAGGAGCGCGTCGAGCTTCACCTGGTCGGAGAGCTGGCGGTCGAACGCGGCGTCGTCGAGCCCCTGCTCGGCCGCTGCCGCACGCAGTTCCTCCTCCGAACCGAGCCCGCTGGACTGCAGGAGCTCGTCGATCGCGGCGGCGCGGGCCTCCGGCGTCGCCTCGATCCCGCGGGCCTCCGCCTCCTGCCGGAGCAGTTCGGTGCTGACGAGGTTGTCCGCGACGGTGGTCTTCAGCTGGTCCTGGTCGACCTCCTGGCCGCCGGCCTGTGCCTGGCCCGCCGCCTGGCTGAACTGGCCCTCGTAGGTGGTGGTGAAGAGCTCGCGGCTGATCTCCGTGCCGTTCACCACGGCGACGACGTCCGGGATGCCCTCGAGATCGGGCTCGGGGAGTGCCGCCTGCTCGGGCGCCTCTGAGGGCGCTGCGGTCGACGCCGCCGTGTCCTCGGGTGCTTCCGCCGAGCCGCTGCAGCCGCCCAGGAGGGCTGCCGAGGCCACGAGGGCCGCGGTGAGCAGCCGTGCGCGCCACACTGATCGTGAGATGGCCATGAGAGATGTCCTGACGTTGCGTACGGGGTCGGCCAACAAGCCTAGCAACGCAGCATGTCCGCGACCTCGGTGGACCCTGAGCGCGCGCTGGGCGCCCGCGGGTACCAGCCGGGCACCAGTCGGGCATCAACCGGGCACCAGTCCGTCACCAGCCCCAGGTGCCTGCGCCCCCCTTGAACGGTCCCACGATCGCCGCCGTGATCCAGCCCCCGTAGAAATCACCCTCCTGCGCCTGCACCGCCTCACCGTCCACGGTGCAGCTGTCCATCCGCGACGGGTAGAGGGCCGCTCGTGAGGCCAGCTCCCCGTACTCCTCCACCGGCGAGGGGTACGTCCACGCGCCGCGCGGGCTCCGCGCGCTGCCGGCGACGACGTCGAAGTAGCTCGCGGCGCCCTTGAACTCGCAGTGCGTGGTGCCCTCGACAGGGACGAGGACGCCCGGCACGAAATCGACGATCGGCAGGTAGTAGACCGGCGGGTGGCTCGTCTCGAGCACCCGGACCGCGCGGTCCGTGGTGACGATCAGCTGCCCGCCGAAGCGCACCTCGATCGTCGCCGTCGCCTGCTCCACCCGCGGCGGCCTCGGGTAGTCCCACACGGATTCCTGGCCGGGACCCGGCGGGGTCCGCCTGCCCTGCATCGGGTTCCTCATGGTGAGAAGGCTACTCCGGCGTGGCGCCCGGGGAGTCTGTAGGCTGGTCGAAAGGCACGGCATACACGTGAGGGCGGCAACATGTTGGTCAGCGTCGGGCAGTTCCGGCCGGGTGGGGATGTCCCGGCGAATCTGGCGGTCATGCGGGAGCTCGCCGCGGAGGCCTCCTCCGAGGGCTCGGCGCTGATCGTCTTCCCCGAGGAGTCCATGCTCTCCATCGGGCAGGTCGAGGGTCCGCTCCAGCAAGCGGTCGAGGCCACCTGGACGTCCTTCGTGCAGCAGCTGTCCTTCATCGCCGCCGAGCACTCCCTCGGCATCATCGCCGGCGGGTACGAACCCAGCGGCGAGGAACGGCCCTTCAACACGCTCGTGCTGATCGACGCGACCGGCCGGATCGTGGACACCTACCGCAAGCTGCACCTCTACGACGCCTTCAGCTACCAGGAATCGACACGCATCAAGCCGGGCGACGGCGGCATCACGGTCGCCGAGATCGGCGACGTCCGCGTGGGGCTCATGACGTGCTACGACCTCCGGTTCCCCGAGCAGGCGCGTGCGCTCGCCGACGCCGGGGCGGACCTCCTGTGCGTGCCGGCGTCCTGGTTCAAGGGGGAGCACAAGATCGAGCACTGGGAGACGCTGCTGAAGGCCCGCGCCATCGAGAACACCCTCTGGGTGGCGGCCGCGGGCACCTCCAGCAGCCACACGATCGGCCACTCCGCCATCCTCGACCCCATGGGGATCCCGCAGGTCCACCTCGACGACGAGGAACGCGGCGTCGTCACCACCGAGGTGTCGCACCGCAGGGTCGACGACGTCCGCGAGTTCCTGCCGGTCCTCAGAAACCGTCGCTTCGGCCGGAACGACACCATTGTCGACGCCCACTGACGCCCAGGACGCCGCGGCGACCGGCCCCGCCACGGGGCGGCGCAGCCGGCCGACGGAGCCGGGCCGTGCCGCCAACATCCGTGACGTTGCACGCCGGGCCGGCGTCTCCCACCAGACGGTCTCGCGGGTGATCAACGGGCATCCGAGCCTCCGCGTGGAGACCCGCGACCGCGTGCTGGCGGCCATGGACGAGCTCAGCTTCCGCCCCAACCGTGCCGCGCGGGCCCTCGTGACGAGCCGGTCCACCACCGTGGGCGTGCTCGTGAGCAAGGGCTTCGAGTACGGCCCGGCCGCGAGCCTGCAGGCAATCGACAGCGCGGCCCGCGTGGCGGGGTACGCCCTCGACGTCGCGCACCTCGACGACGCTGAGGGCGGCTCGATCCGCGCAGCGCTGGACCGCCTCCTGGCGCACAACGTGGACGGCCTGATCATCCTGGCGCCGCAGACGCAGACGCTCGCGGAGATCGAGCGACTCTCCATCACGCTGCCGTTCGTGACGGTCCACTCCGCCCGGGCGTACGACGACCACCGACTCTCCGTGGACCAGTCGGGCGGGGCCGCCCTCGCGACGCGCCACCTGCTCGAGCTCGGGCACCGGCGGATCGCGCACATCTCGGGCCCCGACGGCTGGTTCGAGACCGAGGCGCGCGTGCGGGGATACCGCGGTGAGATGGAGGCCTGGGGGAGCCGGCCGGAAGCGCTGCTCTCCGGGGACTGGACGGCGGAGTCGGGCTACCGTGCGGGACTCGCCCTGGTGGGGGACCCGGGCGTCACCGCCGTCTTCTCGTCGAACGACCAGATGGCACTCGGACTCCTCCACGCGTTCCGCGAGCACGGACGCCACGCGCCCCGGGACATCAGCGTGGTGGGATTCGACGACGTCCCGGAGGCCGCGCACTACTGGCCGCCCCTGACGACCGTCCGGCAGAACTTCCCGGAGCTGGGCAGGCGTTGCGTGGCACGCCTGCTGGGTCTCATCGGCGAGGACACGGCCCGGTCGGGCGCACAGGGACCACCCGCGGGTGCAGCGCCGGATGTCGTCCCGGAGCTGGTGGTCCGGGCCTCCACGGCGCCTGCGGCGCCGTGACCGCGGGGGTTGTCCCGCCCGATCGTTGACACGCACCACCACTTCGCGCCTACACTGGTGTCCGCGAATGTGAACGGTCACATGACTGCGAGCATCGACGATCCACCAGAGCACTGCTTTGCGGTCTCGAGAAGAACGAAGAGGTCCTTCCCTTGAGTGACTCCATCCCGGGCGCAACTGCCGCACCGACCGGCCGGCCCACCTACGTCATCGGCGTCGACTACGGCACCCTCTCCGGGCGTGCCGTCGTCGTCCGCGTCTCCGACGGCGCCGAACTCGGCGCCTCGACGCTCGAGTACCCGCACGCCGTCATGGACTCCACGCTCGCCGCCACGGGCGAGCAGCTCCCGCCCGAGTGGGCCCTCCAGGTGCCCTCCGACTACGTGGACGTGCTCCGCACGGCCGTCCCGGCCGCCGTACGGGAGGCGGGCATCGACCCGCACGATGTCATCGGCATCGCCACCGATTTCACGGCCTGCACCATGGTGCCCACCCTCGCCGACGGCACGCCGCTCAACGAGGTGCCGGGCTACGAGGGGCGTCCGCACGCGTACGTGAAGCTCTGGAAGCACCACGCCGCGCAGGGCCAGGCCAACCGGATCAACGAACTCGCCGCGGAACGGGGCGAGGCCTGGCTGCCCCGCTACGGCGGGCTGATCTCGAGCGAGTGGGAGTTCGCGAAGGGGCTCCAGCTGCTCGAGGAGGACCGCGAGCTGTACGACCTCATGGACCACTGGGTCGAGGCCGCCGACTGGATCGTCTGGCAGCTGACGGGGCAGTACGTGCGGAACGCCTGCACCGCCGGGTACAAGGGCATCTACCAGGACGGCGCCTACCCGTCGGACGAGTTCCTCGCCGCGCTCAACCCCGATTTCGCCGGGTTCGCCCGCGAGAAGGTGGAGCACACCATCGGCGCCCTCGCGTCGAGGGCAGGCTCCCTGTCCGAGGAGGCCGCCGGCTGGACCGGGCTGCCCGCCGGCATCGCCGTCGCCGTCGGGAACGTGGACGCGCACGTCACGTCGCCCGCCGCGCAGGCCACCGACCCCGGCCAGATGGTCGCCATCATGGGCACCTCCACGTGCCACGTCATGAACTCCGACCGCCTCGCCGAGGTGCCCGGCATGTGCGGCGTGGTGGACGGCGGGATCGTGGCGGGCTTCTACGGCTACGAGGCCGGCCAGTCCGGCGTCGGCGACATCTTCGCGTGGTTCGTAGCAAACCAGGTACCGGGGGAGATCAAGGACGCCGCCACCGCCCAGGGCCTGAGCGTGCACGAGTACCTGACCGAGCAGGCGCAGACCGAGCCCGTCGGGGCCCACGGCCTGGTGGCACTGGACTGGCACTCCGGCAACCGCTCGGTCCTCGTGGACCACGAACTCTCCGGCACCATCGTGGGCCTCACCCTCGCCACCAAGCCCCACGAGGTCTACCGCGCCCTGCTGGAATCGACGGCGTTCGGCACACGGAAGATCGTCGAGACCTTCAACGCCTCGGACGTCCCCGTGACCGAGTTCGTGGCCGCGGGCGGGCTCATCCGCAACCCGTTCCTGATGCAGGTCTACGCCGATGTGCTGAACATGCCCATCTCCGTGATCGGCAGTTCCCAGGGCCCTGCCCTCGGGTCCGCGATCCACGCCGCCGTCGCGGCGGGAGCCTACGAGGACATCCACGCCGCTGCCGCCGCGATGGGCCGGCTGGACCGCGCCGCGTACATCCCCGACCCGGAGCGCGCCGAGGCGTACGACGCGCTCTACCGCGAGTACACGCAGCTCCATGACTACTTCGGCCGCGGCGCCAACGACGTCATGCACCGGCTCAAGGCCCTGCGCCGCTCGGCCCGGACCGCTCCTGCACAGCAGGCGGTGTCCGCATGAGCCGGTTCACCCCCGACGTGGAGGCCGCCATCGCGTCGGTCCGCGAGGACGTCGCCGCCCTGCACGCCGAACTCGTGCGCTACGGACTCGTGGTCTGGACCGGCGGCAACGTCTCCGGCCGCGTGCCCGGCGCCGACCTGTTCGTCATCAAGCCCTCCGGCGTCAGTTACGACGAGCTGACGCCGGAGAACCAGATCCTCTGCGACCTCGACGGCAACGTCATCGAGGGGACACCCGGATCCGAGCGCTCGCCCTCGAGCGACACCGCGGCGCACGCCTACGTGTACCGCCACATGCCCGACGTCGGCGGCGTGGTGCACACACACTCCACCTACGCCGTCGCCTGGGCCGCCCGCGGCGAGCCCATCCCGTGCGTCATCACCGCCATGGCGGACGAGTTCGGCGGGGAGATCCCGGTCGGTCCGTTCGCGATCATCGGCGACGACTCGATCGGCCGGGGCATCGTCGAGACCCTCACCGGGCACCGCTCCCGCGGGGTCCTCATGAAGAGCCATGGCCCCTTCACCATCGGCAGGGACGCGAAGGACGCCGTCAAGGCCGCGGTCATGCTCGAGGACGTCGCCCGCACCGTCCACATCTCCCGCCAGCTCGGCGCGCCCGCCGGCATCCAGGCCGAGCACATCGACTCCCTTTTCGACCGGTACCAGAACGTGTACGGTCAGTCATCGACCCCAGGAGCCCCTGCATGAGCCCCCTCAGCACCACCCTCGACGCCTACGAAGTCTGGTTCCTCACCGGCAGCCAGGACCTCTACGGCGAGGAGACCCTGCAGCAGGTCGCGGAGCAGTCCCAGGAGATCGTACGGATGCTCGGCGACGCCGGCCTGCCCGTGAAGGTCGTCTGGAAGCCGACGCTCAAGGACTCCGCCTCGATCCGGCGGATGGCGCTCGAGGTCAACGCGGCGGACAACGCGATCGGCGTGATCGCCTGGATGCACACGTTCAGCCCGGCGAAGATGTGGATCGCGGGCCTCGATGCGCTGCGCAAGCCGCTGCTGCACCTGCACACGCAGATCAACGTGGCCCTCCCGTGGGGCGAGATCGACTTCGACTTCATGAACCTCAACCAGGCCGCCCACGGCGACCGCGAGTTCGGGTACATCCAGTCGCGCCTCGGCGTGCCGCGGAAGACCGTCGTCGGGCACGTCTCCAGCCCCGACGTCTGCGCGAAGGTCGCCACGTGGCAGCGCGCCGCCGCCGGCTGGGCCGCCGTCCACGAGCTCAAGGTCGCGCGCTTCGGCGACAACATGCGCAACGTCGCGGTGACCGAGGGTGACAAGACCGAGGCCGAGCTCCGGTTCGGCGTCTCGATCAACACGTGGGGCGTCAATGACCTCGTCGCCGCCGTCGAGGCGCAGTCGGAGGACGACGTCGATGCCCTCGTGGCCGAGTACGAGGAGACGTACGACGTCGTCCCCGAACTCCGCCGCGGCGGCGAGCGCCACGAGTCGCTGCGCTACGGCGCCCGGCAGGAACTCGGCCTGCTGTCCTTCCTGGAGGAGGGCGGCTTCGGCGCCTTCACCACGAACTTCGAGGACCTCGGGGCGCTGCGGCAGCTGCCCGGCCTCGCCGTCCAGCGGCTCATGGCCCGTGGCTACGGGTTCGGTGCCGAGGGCGACTGGAAGACCGCCGTCCTGGTGCGGGCCGCGAAGGTCATGGGTGCGGGGCTGCCCGGCGGGGCCTCCCTCATGGAGGACTACACGTACCACCTGGTTCCGGGGGAGGAGAAGATCCTGGGGGCGCACATGCTCGAGATCTGCCCCACCCTGACCACGTCGAAGCCCACGCTCGAGGTGCACCCGCTGGGGATCGGCGGCAAGGAGGACCCCGTGCGGCTCGTGTTCGACACCGATTCCGGTGCCGGCGTCGTCGTCGCGATGTCGGACATGCGGGACCGCTTCCGCCTGACCGCCAATGCCGTCGAGATCGTCCCGCCGGACGCCCCGCTCCCCAACCTGCCGGTCGCGCGCGCAGTGTGGAAGCCGGAGCCGAGCCTCGAGACCTCCGCGGCGGCCTGGCTGAGCGCCGGCGCCGCGCACCACACCGTCCTCACCACCGCGGTGGGCCTCGAGGTCTTCGAGGACTTCGCGGACATCGCCGAGGTCGAACTGCTGCGGATCGACGCCGACACGAAGCTGCGGGACTTCCAGCGCGAACTCCGCTGGAACGCGGCCTATTATCGGCTGGCGCAGAAACTGTAGGAGCCACTCCCCGAAAGCCGGCACTGCCGCCGGAAACCACTCACAAGAAAGTTTCACCATGAATCGGAAATACCTGGCCGGCATCGCGGCCGCCAGCATCCTGACCCTCAGCCTCACCGCATGCGGTGGCAGCAGGGGCGGCGGCGACGCCGCCGCCGAGGGCGGGTCCAACGAGGGCGCCAAGATCGGCGTGGCCATGCCGACGCAGCAGTCCGAGCGCTGGATCGCCGACGGCGAGAACGTCAAGAGCCAGCTCGAGGACCTCGGCTACGAGGTGGACCTCCAGTTCGCCAACGACGACATCCCCACGCAGGTCAGCCAGATCGAGAACATGATCAACGGCGGCGTGAAGGCCCTCGTCGTCGCGTCGATCGACGGCACCACGCTCACGAGCGTCCTCGACCAGGCCGAGTCGCAGGACATCCCGGTCATCGCCTACGACCGCCTCATCAACGAGTCCGACACCGTCGACTACTACACCACCTTCGACAACGAGGAGGTCGGCGTCCAGCAGGCCACCTCGCTGCTGACCGGCCTCGGCATCCTCGACGCCGAGGGCAAGGAGACCGGCGCGGCCGGTCCGTTCGACGTCGAGCTCTTCGCCGGCAGCCCCGACGACAACAACGCGACGTTCTTCTGGGACGGCGCCATGAAGACCCTGCAGCCCTACCTCGACAGCGGTGTGCTCCGCGTACCCAGCGGGCAGACCGACTTCGAGCAGGCGGCCATCCTCCGCTGGTTGCCCGACACCGCCCAGGACCGCATGGAGGACCTGCTCACCGTCGGCGGCGGCGAGCGCCTCGAGGGTGTGCTCTCCCCGTACGACGGTCTGTCCATCGGGATCATCTCGGCGCTGACCTCCGGCGGCTACGCCACCGACGACCTGCCCGTCGTCACGGGTCAGGACGCCGAGGTGGGTTCGGTGAAGTCCATCATCGCCGGCGAGCAGTACTCCACGATCTTCAAGGACGTCCGCGAGCTCGGCAAGCAGGCCGTCACCATGGTCGACGCCCTCATGAAGGGCGAGGAGCCCGAGGTGAACGACACCGAGACGTACGACAACGGCGTCAAGGTCGTCCCGTCCTACCTCCTCGAGTCGCAGATCGTCACGGTCGACA
Source organism: Arthrobacter sp. TJ-240 (assembly GCF_058269195.1). Taxonomy (NCBI): domain Bacteria; kingdom Bacillati; phylum Actinomycetota; class Actinomycetes; order Micrococcales; family Micrococcaceae; genus Arthrobacter; species Arthrobacter sp. TJ-240. Next base: position 233,372 of record NZ_JBZCNG010000001.1, on the reverse strand, counting down.
ACTACGAGGCCGCGCTCGTCGAGACCGAGTACTACACCGAGGACGAGCTCAAGTAGCCGTCCCGCAGCACCCCTGATGCCTGTGGCTCCGGACCGTTCCTGGTCCGGAGCCACAGGCGCTGTACCTCGCCCGGCCCTGCCGGGACTTCCACTCAAGTAAGCGAGGCTCGACCATGGCGGAGAACATCCTTCGGATGCGCCGCATCACCAAGACCTTCCCAGGCGTGAAGGCACTGCAGGACGTCAATCTCGACGTCGAGCGCGGAGAAGTCCATGCGATCTGCGGGGAGAACGGGGCCGGGAAATCGACCCTCATGAAGGTGCTGTCCGGGGTCTACCCGCACGGCACGTACGACGGCGACATCGAATTCGAGGGCGGTGTCGTCGAGTTCAAGGACATCCGCGACAGCGAGCGCGACGGGATCGTCATCATCCACCAGGAACTGGCACTGTCCCCGTACCTGTCCGTCGCGGAGAACATCTTCCTCGGCAACGAGCGGGAGAAGCGCGGGTTCATCAACTGGAACGAGACCAATGTCGAGGCGGCCAAGCTGCTCCGCCGCGTGGGGCTGGACCTCAACCCGGTGGTCCGCGCCGGTGACATCGGCGTCGGCAAGCAGCAGCTCGTGGAGATCGCCAAGGCGCTGTCGAAGAACGTCAAGCTGCTGATCCTCGACGAACCCACCGCGGCCCTGAACGACGAGGACTCCGCGCACCTCCTCGGGCTCGTCAAGGGCCTGCGGGCCGAGGGCATCACCTGCATCATCATCAGCCACAAGCTCAACGAGATCCGGGCCATCGCGGACTCGGTGACCATCCTCCGCGACGGGCGCACGATCGAGACACTGAGCCTCCACGACGGGTCGGTGACGGAGGAGCGCATCATCAGGGGCATGGTGGGGCGCGACATGGAGAGCCGCTACCCCGAGCGCACGCCGGTCATCGGTGAGGAGGTCCTCCGCGTCGAGGACTGGACGGTGCACCACCCGCAGGAGAGCGCGCGCGTGGTCGTCGACGCCGCGAACCTCTCGGTCCGTGCCGGTGAGGTGGTCGGTATCGCCGGTCTCATGGGTGCCGGGCGGACCGAGCTCGCCATGAGCATCTTCGGGCGCAGCTACGGCTCGCACATCACGGGCACCCTCTACAAGAACGGGACCCCGATCACCACGCGCACCGTGGGCGAGGCGATCCGGCACGGCATCGCGTACGCCACGGAGGACCGCAAGCGGTACGGGCTGAACCTGATCGACGACATCAAGCGGAACATCTCCGGTGCCGCGCTCGGCAAGCTCGCGAAGCGCGGCTGGGTGGACGGCGGCCGGGAGGCCGTGGTCGCGGGCGACTACCGGATGTCGATGAACATCAAGGCGCCCTCCGTCGCCGCCATCACGGGGAAGCTCTCCGGCGGCAACCAGCAGAAGGTGGTGCTCTCCAAGTGGATGTTCTCGGACCCCGATGTCCTGATCCTCGACGAGCCCACACGCGGGATCGACGTCGGCGCCAAGTACGAGATCTACACGATCATCAACCGCCTCGCCGCAGAGGGGAAGGCGGTGATCGTCATCTCTTCCGAGCTGCCCGAGCTCCTCGGCATCTGTGATCGCATCTACACCCTCGCCGAAGGCCGCATCACCGCGGAGGTGCCCATCGGGCAGGCGACCCCGGAACTCCTCATGCAGTACATGACCAAGGAAAAGGACTGATTCCATGGCTACCACCGTCAAAGACCCCGCAGTGACCGCACCTCCGCCTCCCGTCAAGCACGGGCTGGCCTTCCTCACGAGCCGGCTGCGGCAGATCGGCATCTTCGTAGCGCTCATCGTCATCGTCGCCCTGTTCCAGGTGCTGACCGGGGGCGCGCTGCTCATGCCGGACAACGTCTCGAACATCATCGTGCAGAACAGCTACATCCTGCTCCTGGCCATCGGCATGGTCATGATCATCGTCGCCGGGCACATCGACCTGTCCGTCGGGTCCGTGGCGGCCTTCGTCGGCGCGATGTCCGGCATCATGATCCAGGACTGGGGCTTCACCTGGTGGGTGGCGTTCATCGCCTCGCTCGTGATCGGCGGGCTCGTCGGCGCGTGGCAGGGCTTCTGGGTGGCCTACGTGGGCATCCCCGCCTTCATCGTGACGCTCGCAGGCATGCTCGTGTTCCGCGGCCTCACGCAGATCGTTCTCGAGAACCAGCGCATCACCGGGTTCCCGGAGGAGTACCGCCAGCTCGGCGGCGGCTTCCTCTTCCCCGGGCTCTTCCCGCCGGAGACGAACCTCCTCGACTGGACCACGGTGGCCCTCGGCGTCCTCGCCGTCGTCCTCCTCATCGCCAGCCAGCTCCGTGGGCGCGCCACCCGCGCCCGCCTCAAGCTCGAGGACGAGCCCGCGGCCTGGTTCTTCACCAAGCTCGCCTTCATCGCCGCCATCATCCTGGGCCTGACCTACCTGCTGGCCGGCTCGCGCAGCGGTACGCCGATCGTGCTCGTCGTCCTCGGTGTCCTGATCGTCGCCTACAGCCTGGTCATGAGCAACAGCGTGTTCGGCCGCCACGTGTACGCCCGCGGTGGGAACCTGCAGGCTGCACAGCTCTCGGGGGTCAACACCAAGCGCATCGACTTCATGCTCTTCGTCAACATGGGTGTGCTCGCAGCCCTGGCGGGGCTCATCTTCACCGGTCGCCTCAACTCGGCCGGCCCAGGGGCGGGAAACCTCTTCGAGCTCGACGCCATCGCCGCGGCATTCATCGGCGGAGCGGCCGTCACCGGCGGCGTGGGCACCGTGATCGGGGCCATCACGGGCGGCCTGATCATGGGCGTGCTCAACAACGGGATGTCGCTGCTCGGCGTCGGCATCGACGTCCAGCAGTTCATCAAGGGCATGGTGCTCCTATTGGCCGTCGGCTTCGACGTCTTCAACAAGCGCCGCGCCTCGAGCGCCCTGAAGTAGGGCCGGGAGGACGCCGGAAGAAATTCCGGCGGCGGCGTAACTTTTGCGTCCCTCCGGTCGATTACCCAGATGTAAGCGCCGCACCGAGGCTTATCCCCCAACGGGCCTCGGTGCGGCCTTTTCGTGTCGCGGCACAGGTGCGGCCCGCGGCAGGACGGTCGAGGCCAACGGTTACGATGGTCACGCCGCCCCGCTCGAGCAAGGAAAAGACACCGTGGTCCCACCGCTGCCTGATGATGCGCTCGACCGCGCACGGGCCGGAGAACCTGCGGCACTCTCACTGATCTACCAGGAACTGAGTCCGAGCGTGCTCGGCTATTTCGCGGGCCGGGGAACTGAGGACCCGGAGGCACTCACGCAGGAGGTCTTCCTCACGGTCTTCTCGAAACTCGACTCCGTCTCCGGCGGGCTGCGGGGGCTGCGCACCTTCACCTTCTCGGTGGCGCACGCCCGGCACGTGGACGAGGTGCGGAGGAAGGTGCGGGCACCGGTTCTCGTGGGCTACGAGGCCGACGGCGACACGCGCACCGTCGAGTCTGCGGAGATGGTGGCGCTGGGGAACCTCGATGCCGGAGAGGCCACGGGCATGCTGGCACAGCTCAATGCGGAGCAGCGCGACGTGCTCCTGCTGCGCATCGTGGCCGAACTGCCGATCGAGCAGGTCGCGGAGATCCTCGGCAGGTCGGCAGGATCGGTCAAGCAGCTGCAGCGGCGGGGACTGCTCAAGCTGAAGGAACTCGTACACCCCAACGAATCGGACGCACAATGACTGGACGCGAAACGCCGTCGCCGGACTCCGTGCCGCGCATCCTCGAGGAGGCGGGCATCGCCGAGGACCCGGCGCTCGTCCACGCCGTCCGGAGCATCGCGGCGCTGAACGAGCGGTCCGCACCGGACGCCTCCGCCGAGCTCGCGCAGCTCATGGCCGACGGCGGCAGGGCGCCGCAGAGCCGCCGGAACAAGCGCCGCATCACGTTCATCGGTGGTGCCCTCGCGGTGTCCATGGGTGCGGGCATGTCCGGGGTCGCGGCGGGGACGCTCCATTTCCGCGACGGGTTCGACGACGCCGTCGTCTCCATCACCCGCTTCACCGTCCGCGATGACGTCGACCGGGCCGAGCCCGCCCCGGGACCGCTCGCCGACGCGGGCCGACGCCATGTTCCCACCGGTGTCCCGGGGGCGCCCACTCACGCCCACGCCCCGGCGTCGTCCGCCTCTGCGGACGCCGGCGGTCCCCCCGTGCCGGCTCCCGCTCCCGCGTCGCCCGATGCGGGCGTCGCTGCCGCTGCCCCGACAGCGCCGCCCGTCGCACCGCAAGCCCGGCCACCGGCCGGCACGGCGTTCCCAGCAGACCCCGCGGCCCCAGCGCCGGATGGGCCGCAGCCGCGCGCGGTCCCGGTGACGCCACCCGCGACGGGAACGGCGCCCGGCGCGACCGGCCGACCCGATCAGGCGAGGGCCGGTCAGGGTCGGTCGGGCCAGGGCATGCCCGGGCAGCGCACGACCCCGCCCCGGCCCGTCCAGGAGAAGCCCGGTCCGGTCACGCCGGGTCAGGCCAAGCCCGGTCCGGCCACGCCGGGCCAGGTCAAGCCCGGACAGGTCAAGCCCGGACAGGTCAAGCCGGGCCAGGTCAAGCCCGGACAGGTCACGCGGAGTCAGGTCACGCCCGGCCAGGTCACGCGGAGTCAGGTCACGCCCGGCCAGGGCCGGGACAGAAGCGTGCCGAAGGAGAGCACCGGCACCGGTCCGGAGACGATCAGAGGTGACACGCCGGCTCCTGTCCACCACCGCAGGTCGTGGCTCCGCGCACCGGCCGGTCCTGCCGACGCCGCGTTCCTCCTCGACGCACCGATCGCCCTGGACGCCGAATGGCTCGCGCTGTTCCCTGCCGATGCGCTCTTCGATCCGGCGGACCCGGCGCCGGGGCTTCCGGCCGAACCGGCCGAACCGGCCGAACCGGCCGAACCGGCCGAACCAGCCGACGCTCTGCCCGCCCACACCCTGCCGGAAGTCGCTCTGCCGGAAGACGCCCTGCCGGAAGACGCCCTGCCGGTGGAACCCGTCGAGCCGTTGGAAGCTGAAGCCCAGGACAGCTCCGGTGCCGACGTCGTCTCCGGTCCCGACGTCGTCGTGCCTGCGGAGTCGACGGACCACCACGCGGAATGACGCCGGCTCAGGGTCTCCCGCCCCGATCCAGGGTCGCCGTCTCCGAGGCCTGACCCCGATCAGTGGGAATGTGTCACCATTCCCACTGATCGGAACCGAGAGCCGGGAGGGAAGGGCAGGCGGCGCCCTATGAGGTGATCTGCCGCTTCGAGGAGATCACGCCGGTGTTGAACCCGGCGAGGTTGAGCCCCCCGTGGAAGCGCGCGTGCTCGATCTTGATGCAGCGGTCCATCACCACGTCCAGGCCCGCGGCCTCCGCGTCCCGCGCGACCTCCTCGTGCCACGAGCCGAGCTGCAGCCACAGCGTCCTCGCGCCGACGTCGAGCGTCTCCGCCAGCACGGAAGGCAGATCGTCGTGCTTGCGGAACACGTCCACGACGTCGGGCACCTCGGGCAGGTCCTTCAGGGACGCGTAGGCCGGCTGACCCAGGATCTCCTTCGCCACGGGGTTCACGAAGTACAGCCGGTAGGGCGAGGAGGACTGCAGGTAGGTCGCCACGAAGTAGGAGGCCCGCGAGGGCTTGTCCGATGCTCCGACGATCGCCACCGACCGCGCGTTCCTCAGCAGGGCCAGGCGTTCCGGAGCCGAGGGCCCCTCCCAGGTACGCGGTGCTGCTGTCCCGCTCATGCTCCCACTCCCACTGCCCGCGTTGCGGATTCGTCGTCGTCGTCCTGTCCGGCTGCCTCCTGCGGGAGGTCCTCGAACGATGCGTCCGGGGCGTTCGCCGCGACGTCGAGCGCCTGGTCGAGGTCCCACAGGATGTCGTCGAGGTCCTCGAGGCCCACCGAGATGCGCACCAGGTCCTCGGGGACGCCGGCCGCGGCGAGCTGCTCGGCCGAGAGCTGCTGGTGCGTCGTCGAGCCGGGGTGGATCACGAGCGTGCGCGCGTCGCCCACGTTCGCCAGGTGCGAGGCGATCTGCAGCGACTCGATGAACTTCTGGCCGGCCTTGCGTCCGCCCTTGACGCCGAAGCTGAACACCGACCCGGGTCCCTGGGGCAGGTAGGTCTTCGCGCGCTCGTGGTGGATGTGCGTGGGGAGTCCCGCGTAGTTCACGTATTCCACGCGGGGATCGGCCTGCAGCCATTCCGCCACGGCCTGCGCGTTCTCGAGGTGCTCGTCGAGGCGCTGGGCCAGGGTCTCCACCCCCTGCAGGAGCTGGAAGGCCGACGACGGCGAGAGCGACGGCCCGATGTCGCGCAGCTGCTCGGTGCGGAGCTTGGTCAGGAACCCGTACTCGCCGAAGTTCGCCCACCACTGGATGTTGCCGTAGGAGGGCACCGGCTCGGTCATCATGGGGAACTTGCCGTTGCCCCAGTCGAACCGTCCGCTCTCCACCATCACGCCGCCGAGGGTGGTGCCGTGCCCGCCGATGAACTTGGTGGCGGAATGGATGACGATGTCGGCGCCGTGCTCGATGGGCCGCACGAGGTAGGGCGTGCTCAGCGTCGAGTCGACGATGAACGGGATCCCGGCGTCGTGCGCGACCTTGGCCAGCCCGGCGAGGTCCGCGATCTCGCCTGAGGGGTTCGCGATGACCTCGGCGTACACGGCCTTGGTGTTCTCGCGGATGGCGGCGGCGTAGTCGGCCGGATCGGTGCCGGGCACGAAGGTGGTCTCGATACCGAAGCGCCTCAGGGTGACGTCGAGCTGCGTGACCGTCCCGCCGTACAGCTGCGACGCGGCGACGATGTGGTCGCCCGCCTGGCACAGCGCCGCGAAGGTGATGAACTCCGCGCTCATGCCCGACGCCGTCGCCACCGCGCCGATACCGCCCTCGAGGGACGCGATGCGCTCCTCGAAGGCCGCGACGGTGGGATTGCCGATGCGCGAGTAGATGTTGCCGTACTTCTGCAGCGCGAAGAGGTTGGCGGCGTCGTTGGTGTCCTTGAACACGAACGACGTCGTCTGGTAGATCGGCACGGCGCGCGCGCCGTGCGTGGCGTCGGGGGTACCGCCGGCGTGCAGGGCACGCGTGCGGAAACCGAAGGAACGTTCTGCCATCAGATACCTGCCTTGGTGGATTCGTGGGTTGCGAGGGTGGCGTCCGGATCGAAATCGACTCCGGCGGAGCGCGCGGCGTCCGCCTCGAGCTGCCGCACGATCGGCAGGATGTCCGTGCCGAAGGCAGCGACTTCCTCCTGGAAGTGCAGGTAGCAGGTCAGGAGGAGATTCACGCCGATCTTCTTGTACTCGACGATGCGCTCGGCGATCTGCTCGGGCGTGCCGATGAGCCGGGTCCTGAAGCCGTCGTTGTACTGGACGAGATCCTCGAACGAGGAGTCGGCCCACATGCCCCTGCCGTCCTTCGTGGCCGCTCCGGCCTCCTGGACGGCGTCGCGGAAGCCCTCGACGGCGGGGCGGTGCGCCTTCGCGACGATCTCGCGCAGCGTGTCCCGGGCCTCCTTCTCGGAGTCTCGGGCGATGACGAACCCGTTGAGCCCGTACCGGGGGTGCCGGCCCGCCTGGGCAGCGGAGGCCCGCACGCCTGCGATGTTCTCCCTGAATCCCTCGAGGTCCTTGCCGTTCGAGAAGTACCAGTCCGCCACCCGGCCCGCGGTGGCCTGCGCCGCCGTCGAATTGCCTCCGAAGAAGATCTCGGGGTGCGGACGCCCGGGCACGTCGACGGGCGCAGGGCTGAGCGTGAAGTCGGTGATGTCGTAGTACTTCCCCGACTGGCTGTACCCCTCCTCGGTCCACAGACCGCGCAGCACGCGGATGAACTCCTCCGTGCGGACGTACCGTTCGTCGTGCTCGAGCCAGTCGAGGCCGAAGTTCACGAACTCGTCCTTGAGCCAGCCGGAGACGATGTTGACGGCGGCACGGCCGTTCGAGATGTGGTCCGCGGTGATGATGAACTTCGCGAGCACGCCCGGGTGCCACATGCCGGGGTGCACCGCGGCGATGACCTTCAGCTTCTCGGTCGCGGCGAGGAGCGCGAGGGAGAACGACGTCGCCTCGTGCTGCTTGTCCGCGCCGTAGGACGCGGCGTAACGGGTCTGCGACAGGGCGTACTCGAAACCGGCGTCCTCCGCGATCCGGGCGAGCTTCCGGTTGTACTCGAAGTCCCAGCCGGTGCGCTGCTCGATGGTCGAGACCACGAGGCCGCCGCTGACGTTCGGCACCCAGTAGGCGAATTTCAGCGGGGTGGAAAGGTCGGCGACGCTCATCATGTCCTCCATCGGTCTGGCAGTAGCACCCTACTGTCGCCACGGATCGCGGAGGCCAGGGTTGCTGCGGCGTCAGTGAGCCAGATCTCTCAGCCGCTCGGGATGGTCAGAACGAGTGTGACACCGTGCACTCGCGGAACCAAACAATGTGTCCCCCGAAGAGCTCGCCCTCGACATGAGGAGCAACGATGCTCAACATCTCCAGAACGTGCGCCATGACCCTTGCACTCGCAGGGGTCCTCGCGTCCACCGCCTTCGCCGCGCTGCCGGCGTCGGCCCACGGGCCCGCGGGAGGATCAGGAGCGGAGTCCTCCGCCACCGAGTTCTACGTCCCGAAGACCGACCACGAGGCACAGCGCCAGATCGCCGGGCTGCGGTCCTCGGGTGACCGCCGGACGGCGGACAGCCTCAGTGCGATGGTCTCCACGCCGCAGGCCGTGTGGGTCACGGACGGCGACCCCACCACGGTGACGCGGGAGGTCCGCGCCACCACGCATCGCGCCGCCGGCAAGAAGCAGATGCCCGTGCTCGCCGCCTACAACCTGCCGTTCCGCGACTGCGCGCAGTACTCGGCCGGCGGGGCGACCGACGTCGCCGGCTACAAAACCTGGATCGACGCCCTCGCGGCAGGTATCGAGGATCGGGCCGCGATGGTGGTGCTCGAGCCGGACGGGCTCGGGATCATCCCCTGGTACCGCGGGCTCGACGGCAACCTCGAGTGGTGCCAGCCGGCGGAGGCCGACGCCGCGACCGCGGCCGCGGAACGCTTCGAGATGCTCGACTACGCGGTGGACCGGCTCAAGGCGCTGCCGAACACGAAGGTCTATCTCGACGGCACGCACAGCGCCTGGCTCGGCACGGGGGAGATCGCCAGCCGCCTCATGAAGGCCGGCGTGCAGAAGGCGGACGGGTTCTTCCTCAACGTCTCCAACTACGAGCTCACCGAGCGGCAGCTGAAGTACGGCTCCTGGGTGTCCCAGTGCATCTACTACGCCACCGAGATCGACCCGGGCGCCTACGGCTCCTGCGCCAGCCAGTTCTACCCGGCCTCACCCTCCGGCTTCTCGACGTGGGGCCTGACGGATGCCTGGTACGCCCAGAACGTGGCGGGTGCCCGCAACGCGCCGACGTCGGAGGACCTGGCGCACTTCGTGGTCGATACCAGCCGCAACGGCCGCGGGCCGTGGGTGCCGACGGCGACCTACCCGGATCCGCAGGTCTGGTGCAATCCTCCGGCTCGCGGACTGGGCCATACGCCCACCACGGACACGGGCAACGACCTCGCTGACGCCTTCCTGTGGATCAAGGTGCCCGGCGAGTCGGACGGCGAGTGCAGCCGCGGCCTGACCACCGACGGCGGAGTCGATCCCGAGTGGGGCCGGGTGGACCCTGCGGCAGGCGGCTGGTTCCCGGAGCAGGCCCTCGACCTGATCAGGAACGCCGGCGCCCCCGCCCGGCGCTGATGCACGAGTGGCGTGCGCGGTCCCAGGACATTGCGCACGCCCCTGCCGCCTAGGCTGGAGGACATGGAGAGCTGGAAGAACGCGCAGCGTGCCCACGAGCGGAGGCTCTGGGGCACGCTGCTCTGGGTCGGCGTAGCGCTGACGGCCGCACTGTCCAGCAGCCTCATCGCTGCGGCGATCAGCGCGGAACCAGGGGCGGCCCCCTGGTTCCATCTCCAGCAGTCCGTCCTGCTCGTCCTCACCGTGGCAGGCACCGCGCTCGCCCTCCGCCGGTGGCGATCGGCCCGCATCGGAGGGGCAGGATAACCGCCGTTACGGGAATGTGACAAAACGTTCGAGCAGTAGCTATGTTCTTCTGGTGCCTCTGCCCATGAGAGGTGCTCCTGGACGGAATGCCGAGCCCTGCCGTCGTCCGGGATACGTTCGCAATCACCACGGCGGGGACGGGGGAACCACAGTTCCAGTGGACGCGCAGTTCTGACTGCGGACGTCCTTGGGGTTAAGTCGCACTGCGCACGCCGACCAGGTGATGCGCGCGACCGGGTGACTCCCATCCGAACCCGACAGCTCACCCCGCAGGCATGGGAGAGGTATACATCCATGTCACGAAACATCTCTTCGGCGCGCCACCGTGCCGATATCGACGGCAATCTCGCGCTGCAGGGCCTGTCCCGCGCCGCCAAGGCCAACGCCACCATGATCGGCCGTCCCGTTGCCATCGTCGCCGTCACGTCGGGCCTCGCGCTCAGCGCCGTCGGCACCGCCAACGCCGGCACCTACTCGGACCAGGGCACGACGACGGCTCCCGCCGCCGTAGCAGCCCCGGCCGCTCCCGCAGCAGTAGCGGCCCCGGCCGCTCCCGCTGTCGCCCCCGCTCCGGCAGCAGCTGCGACCGGTGCGACCCACACGGTCGTCGCAGGGGACACCCTCGGCGCGATCTCCGCCAGCTACGGTGCCGACCTGACTGCGGTCCTCGCGGCCAACGGGCTCTCCCTGGCATCGATCATCTTCCCGGGTGATTCCATCGCTATCCCCGCGGGTGGATCGGCCCCGGCGCAGACGGTCTCCGTCCCTGTCGCCGTCGCTCCTGCCGCTCCCGTGGAGCAGGCAGCGGTCGTCGCCCCGGCGCCGGTCGTGCAGCAGGCAGCAGCCGTCGCCCCGGCGCCGGTCGTGCAGCAGGCAGCAGCCGTAGCTCCGGCTCCGGCCGTGCAGCAGGCAGCAGTCGTCGCCCCGGCGGCGTTCGTGTAGCAGGCAGCAGCCGTCGCCCCGGCGCCGGTCGTGCAGCAGGCAGCAGCCGTAGCTCCGGCTCCGGCCGTCTCGACGGACCCGGGTTCGGGCGTCTACCTGGCCTCGGCCGCCGCCACCCCGGCAGCCGGCGGCGTCGGNAGCAGGCAGCAGTCGTCGCCCCGGCGCCGGTCGTGCAGCAGGCAGCAGCCGTAGCTCCGGCTCCGGCCGTCTCGACGGACCCGGGTTCGGGCGTCTACCTGGCCTCGGCCGCCGCCACCCCGGCAGCCGGCGGCGTCGGTGCGACCCTCCTGGCCTCGGCGCAGGGGCAGCTTGCAGCCGGAGCCGTCTATGACTGCACCGTGCTCGTGGAGAACGCGCTGCGCGCCGCCGGTATCGCCGCGGGCGACCTCGGCCCGTCGCAGTTCTTCCAGTTCGGCTCGACCGTGGCGACCCCCGCCCCCGGCGACATCGTCATCACCGGTGGCCACGTGGCCATCTACGCCGGTGGCGGCCAGGTCATCAGCAGCGGCATGAACGGTTCGAACCTGACCATGCAGCACCCTCTCTCGGACCTCCCGGGAGCATCCTTCGTCCGGGTGTAACACCTAGGCGGACCACACACGGGAAGCGGCAGGTGCTTGGACGGGGCACCTGCCGCTTCCTTGCGTTAATAACGGGTGCCGGCGGGCCTGACGGGCACGGACCCGTCAGGCCCGCGCGGCCAGCACGTCCTGGATCCCGGGGATGCACCCCTCGTTCTGCAGCGACGTCGTATCCCCGAGCGGCGCGCCCTCGTAGAGCTGCGTGAGCAGGCGCCGCATGATCTTCCCGGACCGCGTCTTCGGGACATCGGGCACGACGACGACGGCCGAGGGCCGCGCGATCGGGCCGATGGCCTCCGCCACGTGGGCGCGCAGTACAGCGACGACGTCGGCCTCCGGGTCCGCACCCGCCGCGAGCACCACGAAGGCCGCGATGGCGTGGCCGGTCAGCGGATCCGGTACGGGGCAGGCACCCGCCTCGGTGACGAGCGGATGGGCCACCAGCGCGGACTCGATCTCGATGGTGGACAGGCGGTGCCCCGAGACGTTGATGACGTCGTCCACCCGGCCCAGGATCCAGGTGTCGCCGTCGTCGTCGTACCGGGCGCCGTCGCCCGCGAGGAACCAGCCCTGCCGCGCGAACATCCGCCAGTAGGCGTCCAGGTAGCGCTGCGGGTTCCCCCACACCGTCCTGGCCATGGCGGGACCGTGCCGGTCGACAACGATCAGCCCCTGCTCGCCGGGCGGGACGGTCCGGCCGTCCTCGTCGACGATGCGCGTGCTCACCCCGGGCAGGGCGCGTGCCGCGCAGCCGGGCTTGAAGTCGGTGTCGGTGGGGCTGGGGGAGAGCACCGTGGCGCCCGTTTCCGACTGCCACCAGGTGTCGACGACGGGCACCTCGTCGCGGCCGAGGTGCCTCCGGAACCAGCGCCATGCCTCGGGGTTGACGGCTTCGCCCACCGTGCCGAGCACGCGGATGCTCGAGAGGTCGTAGCCGCGCGGGACCCCGTCAGGGAACCAGCCCATGAGCGAGCGGACCAGGGTGGGCGCGGTGTAGTAGCTCGTGACACCGTAGCGTTCGATGATCTCGAAGTGCCGGCCGGGGTGCGGCGTGTTCGGGGTGCCCTCGAAGATGACCTGCGTGGCGCCGTTGGAGAGCGGCCCGTACAGCTCGTAGGTGTGCGCGGTGACCCAGGCCAGGTCGGCGGTGCACCAGTGCACGTCATCGTCCCGCTGTGCTGCATCAGGGTTGCTGAAGAGGTGCTCGAAACTCGACGACGCCTGCGTCAGATACCCGCCCGAGGTGTGCACGAGGCCCTTCGGCTTCCCGGTGGTTCCCGAGGTGTACATGATGAACAGCGGCGCCTCGGCGTCGAAGGCCTGCGGCGTGTGGCGCGGTGAGGCCGGGTCGACGACGTCGTGCCACCACACGTCGCGGCCCCCGGTCCACGCGACGGCCGAGCCCGTCCGGCGGACCACGAGGACGTGCTCGATGCTGTCCACACCCTCGACGGCGGCGTCCGCGTTGTCCTTGACCGGGACGGCGGTGCCCCGGCGGTACTGGCCATCGGTGGTGACGAGCAGTTTGGCCGCGGTGTCCTCGACGCGGAAGCGGAGCGCCTCGGCCGAGAACCCGCCGAACACGAGGGAGTGCACGGCCCCGATCCGGGCGCAGGCGAGCGTGATGACCACCGTCTCGACGAGCACGGGCAGGTAGACGACCACGCGGTCACCCGCCTCGATGCCGAGCTCGAGGAGTGCGTTGGCGGCGCGGGACACCTCGTCCTGCAGCTCGGCGTAGGTCACGCTGCGGCGGTCACCCGGTTCGCCCTCGAAGTGCAGGGCCACCCGGTCGCCGTTGCCGGCCCGGACGTGCCGGTCCACGCAGTTCGCGGCGACGTTGAGCGTACCGCCGGCGAACCACTCGATGACGGGCACGGTGAGTGTCCCGTCCTCCTGGGGGACGGCCTTCCTGAACGTGTGCAGGGTGTGCCACGGGGTGTCCCACTCGAGCCGCTGTGCCTGCTCCGCCCAGAACGCGAGGCGGTCGGCCTCGTCCTGCGCCATCGCCGGCCGGTCTGCCGCCGTCGTGCCCGTCGCACTCACGCCCACCGGCGCACCGCCCAGCGCTCGGCGACGCCGAGGAGTGCGTCCGTGGTCTTGCCGATCACGGCCAGCAGGATGATCGCCAGGATGATGCGGTCCACGCGGCCCGTCTGCTGGGAGTCCGTGAGGAGGAAGCCGAGGCCCATCGACGAGGCGATGAGTTCCGCGGCGACGAGGAACAGCCAGGACTGCGCGAGGGCCAGGCGGAGGCCGGAGAACAGGGCGGGCACCACGGCGGGCAGCTGCACCGTGGTCAGCAGCCGGACGCCGTTCAGGCCGAAGGCCCGCGCCGCCTCGACGAGGTTGCGGTCCACGTGCCGCAGCCCGAGGTAGAGCGTGGTGAACACGGGGAAGAACGCACCGATGCTGATCAGGGTGACCTTGGAGTCCTCGTTGATCCCGATCCAGAGGACCAGCAGGGGGACCCACGCCAGGGACGGCACGGCCCGCAGAGCGCCGACGGTCGGGGTGAGCAGGACGTCCGCGATGCGGGAGAGGCCCAGCAGCGCGCCCGCCAGCACGCCGAGCACGGAGCCGATGAGGAACCCGAGGACCACACGCTGGGTGGAGATCAGGATGTGGTTGGCCAGCTGCCCGCGCTCGATCAGGTCGACGGCCGCCGCGAGCACCGACGCCGGCGACGGGAGCTGCGAGGGTCGGAAGAACCCCGAGGCGGTGCTCAGGTGCCAGGCGAGCAGGATCAGTGCAGGGACGATGAGCCCGAGCAACACGATGACCACACGCCGACCGGCCGTGCCGGTCCTGCCCGGAGTCCTGCCGCCTCCGTCCGAGCCGGTGAGCGGAGACCCGGTGGACGCGAGGCCCTCCTTGCTGATGGGAACGGCACTGCGTCCCGTCAGATGCTCAGCACTCATGAGTCGGAGCCGATGGACGCCGGGTCGGCCTTCTCGACGAGCGAGGCATCGAACAGGGTGTCCAGTGCCTCGTCGATCTGCTCCTGGCTCTGCACGTCACCGGTCTCGACGAACACGGGACCGATCTTCTCGAGCACGCTACGCTGCGCATCGCCCGGAGCGGGATCGACGTCGAGGTTCGTGCGGTCGATGATGACCGAGCTGGCGACGGCCGGGTCGATCGCGGCGACCTCCGCGAGGATCGCGGCGGTCTCCTCAGGGTTCTCCTTGGCCCACTCCCGGGCCTTCTCATAGGCGCTCACCACGGTCTGTGCGACATCGGGCTTCTCGGCCAGGAAGTCCTCCGTGGCGTTGAGGAAGCCGTAGGTGTTGAAGTCGATGTCACGGAAGAACAGCTGCGCCCCGTCCTGTTCGGCCGCCGCCATGATCGGATCGAGGCCCGACCACGCATCGACGGCGCCGCTCGCGAGGGCCGCACGCCCGTCGGCGTGCTGGAGGTTCTCGATGGTGACCTCCGACTGGTCCACACCTGCGGATTCCAGGGCCTGCAGCAGGAAGAAGTACGGGTCCGTACCGCGGGTCGCCGCGATGGACTTGCCCCGCAGGTCCTCCACGCTGGTGATGCCCGAGTCGGGAAGCGTCACCAGTGCAGCCCACTCCGGCTGCGAGTAGATGTCGACGGCCTTGATGGGGGAGCCGTTCGAGCGCGCGAGGAGGGCCGCGGAGCCGGCCGTCGAGCCCACGTCGATCGCGCCGGCCCGGAGCGCCTCGTTGGCCTTGTTGGAACCGGCTGACTGTACCCAGTTGACCGTGATGTCCTGCGCTGCGAGTTCGTCCTCCAGCCAGCCCTGCTCCTTGATGATGAGGCTGAGGGGGTTGTAGGTGGCGAAGTCGATGTTCAGGGTTCCGCCCTGTGTGCCACCCTCGGCTACGGCCTGCGTGTCGGCGGCGTTCTCGCCGGCCATGCACCCGCTGAGGCTGAGCGAGAGGGCGGTGGCGAGGGCGAGATTCGGCAGGAGAGCGCGGCGGTTCATGGTGGTCCTTTGCTGGATGGAGCGGCAGGGGAGAGACAGGGAGAGACAGGGTGGCGCCGGCCGTCGGACGACGGCCGCACCGGGTGGGCGGGAAGCCGGGCTAGTGCCCGGTGACGCCCAGCATGGAGAGCAGCGAGCTCCGGAGGGACCCGAGGTCCGCGGAGTTGCGGTCGCGCGGGCGGCTCCCGGGAACGGCGACGAGCTCGGCGACGCTGGAGCCCGCCGCATCGTCGTCGCCGCGTCCGAGGACGAGGATGCGGTCGGCGAGCTGGAGGGCCTCGTCGACGTCGTGGGTGACGAGCAGCACCGTGGTGGGCTGGGCGCGGTGGATGTCGAGGAGGAGGTCCTGCATCTTGATGCGCGTGAGGGCATCGAGGGCGCCGAAGGGTTCGTCCAGGAGGAGCACACCGGGATTGCGTGCCAGCGCACGCGCCAGCGAGGTGCGCTGGGCCATGCCCCCGGAGACCTCGCGGGGACGATGCTTGGCGAAGGTGTCGAGGCCCACGAGCTTCAGCAGCTCGAGGACCTTCGCCTTGCCCGCGCTTGCGCTGGAGGACTTCGGCAGCCCGATCGCCACGTTCGCCTGCAGCGTGTGCCACGGGAGCAGCCGGGGTTCCTGGAAGGCCACGGCACAACGCTCGTCGATCCCCGTGACGGGGGTCCCGTCGATGAGGACCTCACCGCGGTCGGGGACGTCGAGTCCCGCGGCGGCGCGCAGGAGCGTCGACTTCCCGCACCCGCTCGTGCCGAGAATGGCCAGGATCTCGCCCGGCTTAACCTCCACGGTGACATCCCGCAGCACCGTGCGGCGATCTGCGGGCGAACCGAAGCTGCGGCCGAGGCCGGCGAAGCGGACGCCGAGGGCCTGCTTGGTCGAGGTATGGGTGCTGCCGGGTGCCAGAACTGCGGTCATGGTGTCTCCATCGGTCCTGGCGGTAGCACCCTACGGACCGAGCCTTCACCACCGCTGCGCGGTGGTGCCCGTGGCTCGGACCTCGTTATCGCCCGATGTCAGGGGACGTCGGACGACCAGGGTTGCTGCGGCTTCACTGATCCAGGTCTCTCGGCCGCTCGGGATGGTCACTCCCATGAAACGCCCGCGGCGGATCAGGAGCAAAATAGGGCGTGTAACAAAGGCTGTAACAAAACGCGGCGGCGGACGCCGCGGGGGACCGCACGAGGAGCAGGAGGCGCCGTGGCGCACGTGAACGATCCGCAGGTGATCAAGAGGCTCCTGACCGAGCCCGGCCGGTGGGCGGTGGTGGGGTTGTCGAACAATCCGCGCCGGGCCGCCGTCGGCGTCTCACGCTTCCTCATGGACCGTCTCGGCATGCAGGTGGTCCCGGTGAGTCTCAAGGGCGACGACGTCCACGGGCAGAAGGGCTACACCCGCCTCGCGGACGTCCCCGGGACCATCGACGTCGTCGACTGCTTCGTGAACTCGACGCGCGTGGGCGCCGTGGTGGACCAGGCCATCGCCGTGGGTGCGCGGGCCGTGTGGCTGCAGCTGGGCGTCATCGACGAGGACGCCGCCCGCCGCGCCGCGAAGGCGGGGCTCGACGTCGTCATGGACACCTGCCCCGTCATGGAGGCACCGGCCCTCGGCCTGTAGGAGCCCGTCGCGGCCTGTAGTGCGGGGTGCCTACAGGCGCTGGTACTTCGACCGGATCGCCATGAACACGCCGTAGGCCATCAGGCCGAGCGCTACGGCCCCGAGGAGCCAGATACCGAAGGGCTGGTCCCGCAGAGTCTTCAGGGCGCCGTCGAGCCCCGTGGACTGCTCGGGGCTGTTCGTGATGGTGGCGACGACCACGAGCACTCCGAGGACGCCCAGCGCGAACCCCTTGGCGATGTAGCCCACGGCCCCGAGGACCACCACGGCCTTTCCGGGTCCGCCCGCCGGAAGGCTCGCGAGCTCCCGGCGGAACCGGCGGGTGGTGCCGCTGTAGACGAAGTAGCCGCCCACCACGAGGATGCCCACACCGATCGCGAGCAGGAGGGCAGCGCCTGCGGGGTTGGACATCAGGGTTGCGCTCATCGACCGCGAACTGCTGCTGCTGCTGCTCGAGCCGCCCAGCGCGTACTGACCGAACGCCGCGCCGATCACCCCGTACGCCGCCGCCTGGCCACCGCTCTTCAGGCGGGCCTTCAGCCTGTCCCTGCCGCTCCGCCCCCTTGCACCGAAGAAGATCTCGCTGAGCTGGAAGAGGGCGAGCGCCACGCAGCCGATGAAGCAGAACCACAGGAGCGCCGTCCCGCCCGGGTTTCCCGCGAGTTGCCCGATGGCGCCGCTCTGGTCAGCGCTCCCGGATCCGCCGCGCGCGAGCCCGAGCGCGATGAGCCCGATCATGAAGTGCAGGACGCCGGCGGCCACGTAGCCGGCGCGGGCGGCCAGCTCGAAGCCCTTCGAGTTCACGGCCTCCTCGGCGGCATCCGTCGCTTTCTCGCCCGCATCCCTGTGGCCGCTGTTCGTCCTGCCGTGCCTGTCGTGCTTGTTCTGCTTGTTCGACGCCATCCCTGATGCCATGGTGGTCCGCCTTCCTCGCGGGTCCGGGCCTTCATCCTGCCACTGCTTCCCGTGGTCCGCGCCCTTTCGGGCTAGGTTTGTTCGCAGAACCGGGCGGCGACTTCCCGGAGCCGCAGCTGCAGGGAAGAGGCACGCATGGACCAGTTCACGTACGACGAGCGCGGCGCCACCGACCGGCCCTTCCCCGAGCAGTTCGACGGCGGCTGGCCCTCCGGCTACACCGTGATGGTGGAGTCCCACGAGATCCCGGCCGATGACCCCTCCGCGGCGTTCGTCGCCCTGGCCGAGGGCATCCTGACGTGGGACCTGCACCGGCGTGCCGGGCTGACCATGCAGCCCGATGCCGAGCGTGCCGCCCCCGGCGTCCGCGTCGTGTCCGGATTCGGAGTCGGGCCCGCACGGATCAAGGCGCCCTGCCGCGTGATCTGGTCGCGGGTGCCACAGCTCGACGGCGCCGGCCGAGCCGTTCCCGGCCAGCGCGGGGGGTTCGGCTACGGTACGCTGCCCGGGCATCCGGTGAAGGGGGAGGAGGGCTTCTATGCCGAACTGAACGCCGACAACCGCCTGTTCTTCGTCTGCTCCGCCTACAGCGTGCCGGCCACACCCGTCTTCAGGCTCGCCTCGCCCGTGACCAGGCTGACTCAGCGGTACGTGCTGTCCCGGTACGTGAAGGCCGCGCGTGAGCTGGCGCTCGGGGCATAGCACCTCCGGCCCCGGGGTCGCCGTGATGCCAAACCGTTATGCAACGGAAGCGGGACTTTTCGTTGCCCGAGTCACGTAATCGCTCTAGGTTGAGGAGTACAGCGGTCGCCCAGCCCGTTCCCAGGATTATCGGGATCGGGTGGATGCGGCGATCAGCGGATCATGGATAGTGTGCGCGGCGCCCTCCTCACGGAGGACGCCGCTTGCGTGTGGGGCCGCAAGCTGCGCCGTCGGGGATGGCCCGGGGGATACTACGTGTTTCAGGAGACGCGCA
This sequence comes from Arthrobacter sp. TJ-240, assembly GCF_058269195.1. Taxonomy (NCBI): domain Bacteria; kingdom Bacillati; phylum Actinomycetota; class Actinomycetes; order Micrococcales; family Micrococcaceae; genus Arthrobacter; species Arthrobacter sp. TJ-240. Next base: position 214,344 of record NZ_JBZCNG010000001.1, on the reverse strand, counting down.
TCATGATCGTTGCTAAAAAGTGGGTTGCTGCCGGATCGACGGCCACCCTTCTCGCCGGTGGACTGTTCCTCGGCGCTCCCATGGCCTCCGCCGCACCCGGCGACGCCGCCTGCCTGCAGGCATCCACCCAGTTCAACGCGGCGCTCGGTGCTGCCGGTGTCGACGTCACCTTCGTCAACCAGTTCGAGCTGGCGACGGCCGCCGTCGTCACGGCCGCCCAGAACCTCGAACTGGCTACGCAGGCCGCGCTGACCTCGCAGGCAGCGCTCGACGCCGAAGCCCTGCTGGTACAGGCCGAGACGGACTACACGGCCGCCGTGGCAGTCGTGGTGACGGAGCAGGGCCAGTACGACAGCGCCCTCGCGGCCGCCACTGCTACTGACCAGCAGGGCGACGCAAACCCGTTGAATGACGACGCGGTCGTCGCGGCGCAGGGAGAGCTGACGCTGGCCCTGGCCGCTCAGGCGACGGCACTGAACAACGCGGAGCTCGCCGCAGTCGCCTACGAGACTGCGATCAACACGCCCGACATCCAGGCGGCAACCACCGCCCTGGAGGCCACCGGCGCCCAGGCCGACGCCCTCCTCGCGCAGCTCAGCGGGAACGAAGCCCTCGCGGCCGAGCTCCTCGAGCTGTTCAAGGGCTTCCTCGCGGCCTGCGACGCCAGCGCCATCGGCGTCGACCCCGTCGTCCCCGCGGTCGTCACCCCTGTCGGCCAGGCACCCGTCGCCCCGGTCACCGGTGTCACCGCCCCGACCGGCACCACCGCCCCGACCGGCACCACCGCCCCGACCGGCACCAACAAGGGCCTGAACGTGCAGACCGCCGTCGTGACCGAGGACAACAGCGCAGCTGTCGCCCTCCTCGCGGCACTGCTGGCAGTCGGCGTCGCGGTTCCCGTGGCGACCGCAGCCCGCATGCGCCGCCTCGAGCGCGTACAGCGCTAGCACCCCGGCCGTTCCGCTGCGGGGCTGCGATCCACGGATCGCAGCCCCGTGCGGGGCGGCCCTCTTCTCCTCGACCCCAGGACGGCGCAGCACATGGACCACCACCGGATGCCGGACCTCTCCGCCGCGCAGGAGCCGGCGCCTGCACAGGCGCCGGGCCGGAAGCGCGGCGGCAGGCGCTGGCTGGCGCTCCCGCTCGTGGCAGCCGCGGGCCTCGCACTCGCCGTCTCGGTGCTGCCCCCGGACTCCACCGGAGCGCCCTCCGCAGCGCCGTCGTCGTCCATCTCCGCCGCGGCGACACCGTCGCCCGCTCCTACGGCGCCGTCCGCCGGCCCGGTGGCGCCCGCGAAGGATCCCGGCCCGGCCGCCGCACGGCCCACCGGCTTCTCCTTCCCCGCCGCCGGGATCGACATGACCGTGCTACCGCTGACCCCCAGCGACGCGGATCTCGCCTCACAGACCCTGGTGCCGCCGCTCACGATCGACGCCTACTGGCTCACGTCCTACGGTGTGCCCGGTAAGGGCTCGAACAACACCACCTATATCGCCGGCCACAGCTGGGACGGCAAGGAGGCCCCCTTCAACCGGTTGAGCGACGAGTCCCTCCTGGGCAGCGAGTTCACCCTCACGACCGAGACCGGGGACCTCACCTACGTCGTCGACTCCGTGACCACGCACGACAAGGACACGCTGAAGGACAGCGAGATCTGGAACATCGTGCCGAACCGCGTGGTGCTCATCAGCTGCTACACCGAGGACCCCTGGGGGAAGAACGTGGTCGTCACCGCGATGCCCAAGGTCACCTGACGCGCTGGATCGCGACCCCGGGTCGCCGCAGCACCTGCTGACCGAGGCCGGCATGGGCTACCGGTTCGTGCCGGGGTGAGCGTCGTCAGGAGGCCATGGCGTCAGGCGAAGTGCTTCGGCAGGGTCCCCTCGTGCGCCTCGCGGAGCCGGTCCAGCGGCAGGTTGAAGTAGCCCTGCACGTCGAGCGCCCGGTTCTCCGTGTCCACCACGCCGATGCGCATGGTCGGGAAGTTCCGGGCCGTGCACATGTCGTTGAAGCGGACCTCCTCCGAGCGGGGGACGCTGACGACGGCGCGGGCCTGGCTCTCGCTGAACAGTGCGGTGAACGCATCGATGCCGTCACGCTCGCACACCTCGTCGAGGCCGATGCGCGCACCGACGCCGAAGCGAAGCGCCATCTCGCTCAGGCCGGCGGCGAGCCCACCCTCGGAGAGGTCGTGGGCGGCGTCGATCATGCCGTCGCGCGAGCAGTTCACGAGGATCGCGGCGAGCGTCTTCTCGGCGGCGAGGTCCAGTGCCGGAGGCTGCCCGCCGAGGTGGCCGCGCAGGTTGGCCCACTCCGAGCCGTCCAGCTCGTCCGCCGTCGTCCCCAGCAGGTAGACGGCCTGGCCGTCCTCGCGCCAGCCCGACGGCGTGCGGCGCGCGACGTCGTCGAACACGCCGAGCACGCCGACCACGGGGGTCGGGTGGATGGCGACGCCGCCGGTCTGGTTGTAGAGCGAGACGTTGCCGCCGGTCACCGGCACCCCGAGTTCCTGGCAGGCGTCCGCGAGCCCGCGGACGGTCTCGGCGAACTGCCACATGACCTCCGGGTCCTCGGGGGAACCGAAGTTCAGGCAGTCGGTGACGGCGAGCGGAACGGCACCCGCGGTCGCCACGTTGCGGTACGCCTCGGCGAGAGCCAGGCGCGCGCCTTCGTACGGGTTCAGGTACGAGTACCGCCCGTTGGCGTCCGTGGAGATCGCGACGCCGAGGCCGGTCTCCTCGTCGACGCGGACCACGCCGGCGTCGTCGGGCATCGCGAGCGCGGTGTTGCCCTGGACGTAGCGGTCGTACTGGTCGGTCACCCAGTCCTTCGCGCACATGTTCGGCGAGGCCATGAGCTCGAGGACGGCCTCGCGCAGGTCGGCAGGCCGCCCGGAACCCGCAGGCGAGGCGGTGAAGGCATCCGCCTGGACGCCGTCGAGCCACTCGGGGCGGTGATAGGGGCGTTCGTAGACGGGCCCCTCGTGTGCGACGGTGCGGGGGTCGACGTCGACGATCTTCTCGCCGTCCCACTCGATGATGAGGCGGCCGGTGTCGGTGACCTCGCCGAGCCAGGAGTACTCCACGGCCCACTTGTCCATGATCGCCTCGAACGCGGCCACGTTCTCGGGCGTCACCACGGCCATCATGCGTTCCTGCGACTCCGACATGAGGATCTCGCCGGGGGTGAGCGACGGATCGCGGAGCAGCACGTTGGTGAGCTCCACGTGCATGCCGCCGTCGCCGTTCGAGGCCAGCTCCGAGGTCGCACAGGAGATGCCCGCCGCGCCGAGGTCCTGGATGCCCTCGACCACGGAGGCCTTGAACAGCTCGAGGCAGCACTCGATGAGCACCTTCTCCGCGAACGGGTCGCCCACCTGCACCGCGGGGCGCTTCGAGGGCTTCGAGGAGTCGAAGGACTCCGACGCGAGCACCGAGGCGCCGCCGATGCCGTCCCCGCCGGTACGGGCACCGAAGAGGACCACCTTGTTGCCGGCACCGGAGGCGTTGGCGAGGCGGATGTCCTCGTGCCGCAGCACGCCGACGGCGAGGGCGTTGACCAGCGGGTTGCCCTGGTACACGGAGTCGAAGACCACCTCGCCGCCGATGTTCGGCAGGCCGAGGGAGTTGCCGTAGCCGCCGATGCCGGCGACGATCCCGTGCACGAGGCGTGCGGTGTCGGGGTGGTCGATCGCCCCGAAGCGCAGCGGATCCATGACCGCGACGGGGCGCGCACCCATCGAGATGATGTCGCGGACGATCCCGCCGACGCCGGTCGCGGCGCCCTGGTAGGGCTCCACGAAGGACGGGTGGTTGTGGCTCTCCACCTTGAAGGTCACGGCCCAGCCGTCACCGATGTCGACGACGCCGGCGTTCTCGCCGATGCCCACGAGCAGGTGCTCCTTCATGGCGTCGGTGACCTTCTCGCCGAACTGGCGCAGGTGCACCTTGGAGGACTTGTAGGAGCAGTGCTCGCTCCACATCACCGAGTACATGGCGAGTTCGGCGCCGGTGGGGCGGCGGCCGAGGATCTCCTCGACGCGCCTGTACTCGTTCTCCTTGAGGCCGAGCTCGGCCCAGGGGAGCGACTGCCCCGGGGTGGTCTCCGCGTTCGCGACCGTGTCGATGTTGAACTTCCGCGTGGTCTCCGCAGTCATTTAGCCCACCAGTTTCTTGAGTACCGAGGTGAAGATGCCGAGCCCGTCGGTGCCGCCGCGCACGTCCACGGCGCCGCGCGCCGAGGAGTCGGGGCCGAAGCCCGCCTCGACGGCGTGCTCGGGGTGCGGCATGAGACCGACGACGTTGCCGGCGGCGTTCGAGATGCCGGCGATGTCGCGGCGCGAGCCGTTGGGGTTGCCGTCGACGTAGCGGAAGACGACGCGGCCCTCGCCCTCGAGCTCGTCGAGGGTGCGGTTGTCGGCGACGAACTGCCCGTCCTGGTTCTTGAGCGGGATGACGAGTTCCTCGCCCTGCGCGAACTCCGAGGTCCACATCGTGTCGGCGTTCTCGACGCGCAGGCGCTGATCGCGGCAGAGGAAGTGCAGGGAGTTGTTCTTGATCATCGACCCGGGCAGCAGGTGCGCCTCGGTGAGGACCTGGAACCCGTTGCAGATGCCCAACACGGGGAGGGCGTCCGTGCCGCCGGAGGCCGCTGCCGTGATCTGCTCCATGAGCGGCGCGAAGCGGGAGATCGCGCCGGCGCGCAGGTAGTCACCGTACGAGAAGCCGCCGGGGATGATGACGGCGTCGACGCCCCGCAGGTCGTGGTCGCCGTGCCAGAGCTGGACGGCGCTGCCGCCCGCGAGCCGCACGGCACGGGCCGCGTCGCGGTCGTCCAGGGTGCCGGGGAACGTGACGACGCCGACGGTGACACCGTCGAGCGGGCTGTTCCCGCTGTCGGCAGCGAGCGGCTGGGGTCCACCGATCAGGGGAGTCTCGACGCTCACTGGTCGTCCTCCTCGAGAACCTCCACGCGGGTGACGTCCTCGATGACGGGATTGGAGAGCAGCGTGGTGGCGGCGTGGCGGGCCTGCTCGAGGAGTTCGTCGGTGACCTCCCCGTCCACGGTCAGCTCGAACCGCTTGCCCTGGCGGACGCCGGCGAAACCGGTGAGGCCGATCCGGGGGAGTGCCCCTGCGATCGCCTTACCCTGCGGGTCGAGGATCTCGGGCTTGGGCATGACGTCGACAACAATCCGGGGCATCCGGCAACTCCTGTGAGTGAGCAGTGGGTAAGCAGTAGCCCGGAAGTGCCGTCTCACGCCGTGTCGAGACCATCTAGGTCGACACCGGCGCTCCGCGAGCTTGCGCGTCCAGTCTACCGGGGTTTCGCCGGGCACCCGTGCCCGCCGGGCCCGCGCCGCCGCCCTGCCGTAGGATGCGGGCCATGGCGGAGTCCCTCGAGGCGTGGTCGGAGTTCAATGTCGCCATGGTCGGGGCGACTGCGGCGCTCGCCGGCCTGCTCATCGTGGCCATGTCGGTCAACATCTCCGCGATCATCGGGTCGCCGGCGCTGCCGGCCCGCGCCGCCGCGGCGATCGGCACGCTCACACTCGCGATCGTGGTCGGTGCGATCGGGCTCGCCCCGGCCCAGCCGGCCTGGGCCCACGGACTCGAGGTGCTCGCCGTGGGGTGTGTCCTCGCGGTCGTCGGGGGGATCCTGTTCTCCTGGGTCGCCCTCGTCGAGGTGCTCCGCTGAGTAACCCGTGCCCGCGGAAGCCCGGCCCGATCCCCTACAGCGTCCCGGGTGCCCCCAGCAGGTCGCGGGCCTTGTCCCAGCGGGAGATCTCGCAGCCGTCCGTCAGGGCGAAGGACGCGAGGACGGACGTGCCGTTGAAGTCACCCGTGATGCTCGCGGTCTGCGGCCCGGCGTACTGCTGCGTGCACATGACGTCCTTGTTCGGCTGCGCCGTGAAGAACGCCGTACCGAGCCGGGCGAGGGCCGCGCAGGCCGCCTCGGCGCCCGGGAGGGTCGAGGCGGGGCCGGGTGCGCCGTCGACGCACTCGAGGACGTACTGCACGGGCTCCGCACCGGCATCCTGCCGGAGGGAGATGGTGAGCAGGGCATTGTCCGCGGCGGCGGCCGGCGTCGAGGGCGCGTCGGTCGGGGCGGCGGGCGCCGGGCTGCCGTCCGCCGTGGGGGTGCCGGTGGGCGAGGGCTGGGGAGTGGAGGACTGCACGGCGGTTTCCTGATCTGTCGGTTCGGCCGGTGGTCCGCCCTGGGTACAGGCCGACAGGGCGAGGGAGAGAGCCGCGAGGGGGAGGGTGAGGCGTGCGACGGCGCGGCTGGGTCGACGCCTGGTCGATGTCGGGTCGGGTGTCATCAGTGGGTCCCCTTCGGCTGGCCTCCAGCGTAGCGGCTGGTGGAAGCACAACGAAGGACGACGGCAGGGAGTCCCGCCATCGTCCTTCCCCGTCGTCAGACGAGGGCCAGCGCCTGCTCGAGGTGCTGGAGGAGCGTCCCCCGGAGCGACTGCGACTCCTCGGCGAACCCGCGCTGCAGGCGCACGTACTCCGCCTTGCCCTCGGGCGTCTCGATCCTGATCGGCGTGTAGCCCCATGCGTCGAGGTCGTACGGCGAGGCCCGCATGTCCATGGTGCGGATGCGCCAGGACAGCTCGAAGCAGTCCATGACGAGATCGCTCGGCAGCAGGGGCGTGAGCTTGTACGCCCACTTGTACAGGTCCATGTTCGCGTGGAGGCAGCCGGGCTGCTCGAGGTCGCGCTGGGTCTCGCGGGTGGGGGCGTGCTCGTTGAGGGGGACGGCTTCCGGGGTGTAGAAGCGGAAGGCGTCGAAGTGGGTGCAGCGGATGCGGGAGGAGTCGACGACGGCGTCCGTGCCTCCCGCACCGAGGCGCAGCTCCAGGTACTCGTGCCGTACGCCGTTGACGGACGACCGGTAGGCCATGGCCCACTCGTGCAGCCCGAAGCAGCCGAACTGCGCGGGCCGCACCGCGGTACGGCCGAGGATCAGCCGGGCGAAGTCGATGGCGTCGCGGCGCTCGCGGGCGAACCGCCCGACGTCCACCCGGATCCCGTCGTCGGCGGTGTAGTACTTCCAGCCGCCCCGCTCGGCTGCCGCCGGTCCCATGAGGACGACACCGGCGCCGGGGTGCCAGCGCAGGAGCTGACCCGGCTTCTGGTTGTAGTAGGTGAAGAGGAAGTCCTCCACGGGGTGCTTCTCCCCGCGCGATCGCCGCTCCAGGTAGGGTCCGGAGAAGTGGGCCACCCGGACCTGGTGCTCCCGCTCGCGCTCCTGCCACTCGGCCTCGGGGAGGCGGGTCAGGAGGCCGGCGTGCATTGTTCCATTATCACCCCGCCCCCGATTGGTACATGGCCTGTGTAAATTCTGGGAAACATGCCCGCGGCGGACTGGTCACGGTGTGTTGCCTCAGGTAAGTTGTGACTGCTGTGGCGGTTGTGATCATGATCACAAGCGGGGGATCCTATCCAGGAGTCCACGGCGTAGGGGGAACGGTCACGGCCGGCCCGCACTTTCACGAGAGGCACTACCTTCCAATGACACAACGGAGAAAAGCCGGGCCGGGGCGCAGCACCCTGCGCACTGCCACGGCTATCGTTCTTGGTCTGCCGCTGCTGGTGACATCGACGGCCGTGGCGCCGGCTGCTTTCGCAGCCCCTGCTCCGGCCACCTCGGTCGCGCCCCAGAAGGCGCCGGCCAAGGAGCTCGACCCCGCGCAGTACCCGGATGGCAAGTACATCGTCGTGCTCGCCGACAAGCCGGTCGCCACCTACGAGGGCGGCGTCGAAGGCATCGCGCCGACCAAGCCGCAGCAGGGCACGAAGCTCGACGCCGCCGCTGAGAACGTGCAGCAGTACTCCGAGTTCCTCGAGACCAAGCAGCAGGAGGTGGCCGCCGAGAAGAACATCGAGATCAACCACACCTACACGGCCGCGCTCAACGGCTTCGCCGCGGACCTCAGCACCGACCAGGCCGTGGAACTCGCCAAGAGCGACAAGGTCCTGCTCGTGGCACCGGACGTCGAGAACGCCCCGGACTACTCGAGCATCGACTTCCTCGGACTCAACGGCAACAAGGGCATCTGGAAGAGCCAGTTCGGCGGCGAGAAGAACGCCGGTGCGGGCACCGTCGTCGGCGTCATCGACACCGGCTACGCGCCCGACAACCCCTTCTTCGCCGGCAGCCCGGTCAAGCCGCTCAAGGGCAACTCCAAGCCCAAGGTGGGCGAGCCCTACCTCAACGCAGCCGGCGAGATCGCCATGCTGAAGTCGGACGGCAGCACCTTCGTCGGTGACTGCCAGGTCGGCGAGGACTTCGACGGCAGCCTCTGCAACTCCAAGGTCATCTCGGCGCGCTACTTCGCCGACACGTTCCTCGCGAGCGTCCCCGAAGAGGACCGCGCACCCCAGGAAGTCATCTCCCCCGTCGACATCGACAACCACGGCACGCACACCGCCAGCACGGCGGCCGGCAACGCGGGCGTCACGCAGACCGTCGACGGCCGGAACTTCGGTGTCTCCTCGGGTGTGGCCCCGGCCGCCAAGATCTCCGTCTACAAGACCTGCTGGGAGGACAACGACGCCAGCACCGGTGGCTGCTACTCCTCCGCATCGATCGCGGCCATCAACCAGGCCATCCTCGACGGCGTGGACGTCCTCAACTACTCCATCTCGGGCAGCACGACGACGACGACCGACCCCGTGTCCCTCGCCTTCCTCTCGGCCACGTCCGCGGGCATCTTCGTCGCCGCATCCGCCGGCAACTCCGGCCCCACCCCGAGCACCGTCAACCACGGCGCTCCCTGGATGACCACGGTCGCCGCGAGCACGTTCAACTACGAACTGCAGGGCACGGCCGAGTTCTCCGACGGCTCCAAGTACCGCGGTGCCTCGATCATGCGCACCGGCGTCCCGGCCAGCCCGGTCGTCGTCGCCGCGAACGTCGCAGCCCCGGGTGCCGTCAACCCGAACCTCTGCGGTCCCAACACCCTGGATCCCGCGAAGATCGCCGGCAAGATCGTGGTCTGCGACCGGGGCGTCGTCGACCGCACCGCCAAGAGCGCCGAGGTCAAGCGCGGCGGCGGCGTGGGCATGATCCTCGTGAACCTGGTCGACTCCTCGACGGACACCGACCAGCACGTCATCCCCACGGTGCACGTGAATGCTCCCGAGGCCCTCGAGCTCAAGGCGAAGGTCGCGGCCAACCCGTCGATCACGGTCGCCCTGAAGCCCACGGACACCACGGGCAAGCCGCTGCCCCCCACCCCGCAGGTCGCCGGGTTCTCCTCGCGCGGCCCGCTGCTCGCCACCGATTCCGATCTCCTGAAGCCCGATGTCACGGCTCCCGGCGTGGCCGTCCTCGCGGGCGTCTCCACGGTGGGCTCCAACGGCGCGCAGTTCGGCTTCCTGTCCGGAACCTCCATGGCGTCGCCCCACGTCGCCGGTCTCGGCGCACTCGTGCTGAGCAGGAACCCCACCTGGTCGCCGGCGACCGTGAAGTCCGCCATGATGACCACGGCCACCCCGCTGAAGACCGCCACCGGCGGCGTCGAGACCGACGTCCTCGCCGTGGGCGCCGGCCACATCAACCCGGCCTCCGTCCTCAGCCCGGGGCTGGTGTACGACCAGAACGCCGATGACTACCTGCGCTTCATCGCGGGCACCGGTGTGGAGCTCGGCATCCCGGGCCTCCAGCCCGTCGCCGCCAAGGACACCAACGTCCCGTCGTTCGCGCTCGGGAACCTCACCGGTCGCACCGAGGTGACCCGCACGGTCACCGCCGTCACGCCCGGCCTCTACCGCGCCACCGCCAACGTCCCCGGAGTGAAGGTCACGGTCACGCCGTCGATCCTCAACTTCAGTGCCGCCGGCGAGACGCGCACGTTCAAGGTCTCCTTCGAGAACCAGAGCGCGCCGTTCGGCGAGTTCGCCGCCGGTTCGCTCACCTGGGCCGGCCAGGGCAAGACCGTCACCTCACCGGTGGCCGTCCGCCCCCAGGCCGTCAACGCTCCCGCCGAGGCGGCCTTCACCTCCGCCGGCCCCGACGGCAGCGGAACGTTCGAGGTCACCTCGGGGACGAACACCCCGATCAGGATGACGCTGCAGGGTCTCGCCAAGGCGGACTCCTCGGCCATCAACCTGGTTCCCGGTGGCCTGGCCAACGGGAACGACGCCTCCAACGCCGTCAAGGACGTCACCGTCCCCGCAGGCGCCCCGGTCGCGAAGTTCTCCGTCCTCTCCAGCGACCCGACTGCCGACTTCGACATGTTCCTCGTCACGCCGGCCGGCACCGTCACCCAGGTGGCGACGTCGGACGCAAGCGAGACCATCACGCTCGAGAACCCGGCACCGGGCAACTACCGGATCATCGCCAACCTGTACGCCAGCACCGGCAACGCGCCGACCGCCGGTACCATCGACGCGGCGATCCTGACGGGCGCGGAGAAGAACGCGACCCTGACGCCCAACCCGCTCGCCCTGGCGAACGGCACCAAGGGTTCCGTGACCCTCAACTGGACCGGCCTCGCCGCCGGATCCTACGTGGGCCGCGTGACCTACGACGGTTCCTCGGCCGTGACCTACGTGACGGTCGTCGTCGACGGGAAGGGCGCCGCTGCGGTCCAGCCCGCCGCTCAGCCTGCGGCCGAGCTCCCCACCGTCAGCCCGGCGGACAAGCTCGTCACCGGTCCTCGCGAGTCGACCACTCCGACCGGCGGCAAGTAGCACCGGCAGCAGTGACCGCCCGTAAGGGCCCATGACGAAGGCCGGTGGATCATCGATCCACCGGCCTTCGTCATGTCGGCGCCGTCGTCGTTCCTGCCTTCACCGGCGAGTGCCCGGGTACCCCCGCGCGTCGGCCTCCGAGACGCACTCCGGTGTCGAGAACCAGGAACGACGGAAGGTCAGGCCGGCACCGGCACCGGCGGAACCGACGGAGTGGGTGGTGTCAGCGCCCGGAGCCGGCGTAGACGGTGGCCGTGGTGTCGCCGTCGAGCTCGAAGGCGGCATGGACAGCGCGGACGGCGTCGTCGAGCAGATCGGCGCCCGTGACCACGGAGATGCGGATCTCCGACGTGGAGATCATGTCGATGTTCACGCCGGCATCGGACAGGGCGCGGAAGAACCGGTACGAGACACCGGGGTTGGAGCGCATGCCCGCGCCGATCAGGGAGAGCTTCCCGATCTTCTCGTTGTACTCCACCGTCTCGAAGCCCACGCGGTCCTGCGCGGCACCGAGCGCGGCGAGGGCCTCGGCGCCGTCGACGATCGGCAGGGTGAACGAGATGTCCGTGCGGCCCGAGCCGTGGGTCGAGACGTTCTGGACGATCATGTCGATATTGGTGTTGGCACCCGCGACGATCCCGAAGATCTCCGCCGCCTTGCCGGGGATGTCGGGCACGCCGACGACGGTGACCTTCGCTTCCGAGCGGTCGTGGGCTACACCGGAGATGATGGGCTGTTCCAAGGGTTCTCCTTCTTGAATCTTGATCTGGTCGTCAGGGCTGGGCAGCACCCAGGTGCCCTCGTTGTGGGTGAAGGAGGAGCGGACGTGGAGGGGCACCCCGAAGCGCCGCGCGTACTCGACGCAGCGCAGGTGCAGGATCTTCGCGCCCGAGGCGGCCATCTCCAGCATCTCCTCGCTGGAGATGGTGTCGATCTTCTGCGCGGACGCGACGACGCGCGGATCCGCGGTGTAGACACCGTCGACGTCGGTGTAGATCTCGCAGACGTCGGCGTCGAGGGCTGCAGCGAGCGCGACGGCGGTGGTGTCGGACCCGCCGCGGCCGAGGGTGGTGATGTCGTTGCTCTCACGGCTCATGCCCTGGAACCCGGCGACGATCGCGATGTCGCCCTTCTCGATGGCAGTCAGGATGCGGTGGGGCGAGACGGCGATGATGCGCGCCTTGCCGTGGATCGCATCCGTGATCATGCCGGCCTGGCTGCCGGTGAAGGACTGGGCGGAGGCGCCGGCCCCGTGGATGGCCATGGCGAGCAGTGCCATGGAGATACGCTCGCCCGCGCTCAGCAGCATGTCCATCTCGCGGGCGTCCGACGTCGGGCTGACCTGGGCGGCGAGGTCGAGCAGCTCGTCGGTGCTGTCACCCATGGCGGAGACGACGACCACCACGCGGTGGCCCGCGGCCTGCGTGTCCACGACGCGCCGCGCGACCCGCTTGATGCCCTCGGCGTCGGCTACGGAGGATCCGCCGAATTTCTGGACTATGAGGCTCATGCACTCGCTCACTGGGGACGACGGCGGACCTCGCCGTGCTGATTTGGAATCCAGGGGCGGCAGCACCGGCGCCTCGGGGACATCGGACGGGAATCCAACACCCGTGCCAGTGTAGCGGCGGGCCGTTTGCGCGCTCAAAGTCCGGGTCGGATTAAGAACAGCCCCGCAGGGCGGCCTTTTCGTGCCGCCCTGCGGTCCGGATGCGGCGGTGTCGCCTACGCTCGTACCATGACAGACGAATTTGGGGGAATCGTTGTCGAGGGGGTTGCACGGAGCTTCGGCTCGGTGCAGGCGATCCGCGACATCGATTTCGTGGCTCCGCCCGGGGAAGTGACCGCTCTGATCGGTCCCAACGGCTCCGGCAAGACGACTCTGATGCTGATCATGGCGAGCCTGCTGGCGCCCGATCTCGGTACCGTGCGCGTGGCGGGTTTCGATCCCGTCACGCAGCCGGGGGAGGTGCGGAGCCGGATCGGCTGGATGCCGGACACGCTCGGTGTGTGGGAGTCCCTCACCGCCGTCGAAGTGCTGAGGACCGTCGGTGCCCTCTACGGCATGAGCGGCGCCGACAGCGCCCGGCGCGCCGAAGAGCTGCTGGTCACCGTGAACCTCACCGAATTCGGCCGGCGGCCGGCGCGCGTGCTCTCGAGGGGACAGCAACAGCGGCTCAGCCTCGCCCGGGCCCTCATCCACGACCCGCAGGTACTGCTCCTCGACGAGCCCGCGTCCGGGCTCGACCCAGGATCGCGGGTGGAACTGCGATCCCTCCTGCGCGCGCTGGCCGCGGCGGGCAAGACCGTCGTCGTGTCCAGCCACGTCCTGTCGGAGCTCGACGAGATCGCCGACCGTGCCGTCTTCGTCAGCCGCGGGCAGTCCGTCAAGAGCCAGACGCTCGACGAGGCCGGCAGCCAGACCCGCCGCTACTACGTCCAGGCACAGCCCATGACGGTGCTCGCGGAGGCACTGCAGAGCTACGGGGTCCGGTTCGAGAGGCGCGGGGACTCCCGGCGTGAGGAGTTCCTCGTCCAGCTCGGCAGCACGGCGGAAGCCTCCTGGCTGCTGCGCACCCTGGTCATGGCCGATGTCGTCGTCACCGCCTTCGCGCCCGCAGGAGGCGCCCTCGAAGAGACCTACATGAGCCTGGATACGGACCGACTATGAGCACTGTTACCGAACCCTCCTCACCGCAGCCCGTCCGGTCCTCCGCGAGGCTGCCCTTCCGGTCCGCCGTCATGACCGTGTTCTCCCTCGAGATGCGCCAGCGCCTGCGGGGCAGGGGCTGGTACTGGATGCTCGCCATCTGGTTCGTCGTGATCGCCTTCATCTTCGTGCTCGGGACGGCGTTCCTCGGGGCGACCGGCAACGAGGGCGGAATCCTGTTCGACCTGGTGGTCGGCTTCGTGCTGCTGTTCGGCCTCCTCGTCGCTCCGGGGCTGTCCGCGAACGCCGTGAACGGCGACAGGGCGGGCGGCACCCTCGCGATCCTCCAGGTGACCCTGCTGACCCCCGGGCAGCTGCTCATCGGCAAATGGCTCGCCTCCTGGGTGGGATCACTCGCGTTCCTCGTCCTCAGCAGCCCCTTCATCTTCTGGGCCCTGGCGCTGGGAGGGGTCAACGCCGCGGAGGCGCTGGTCTCGCTCGTCATGCTCGCGGTGGAACTCGGCGTCGTCTGCGCCATCGGCGTGGGCGTCTCGGCGCTGGCCAACCGGCCCCTGTTCTCGATCGTCAGCACGTACATGCTCGTGGCGCTGCTGGCGGTCGGCACCGTGATCGTCTTCGGGCTGAGCACCACGCTCGTGATGGAGGAACGCACCGTCCGGTCCTCGTACTACACCTATCCGGAGAGCAGCCTCGACAGCATGGGCATCCCGGAAGAGGGCGCCGAGGCGGTGTGCCAGACCCAGACCTACACCTCCGACCTCCCCGACACGCAGTACATCACGTGGCTGCTCGCGGCGAACCCGTTCGTGGTGGTCGCCGACGCCGTGCCGTACAACCTTCCCGAAGCGGACGTCGACCCGGCGGCGGGCGGGATGGCCGGCGGCTACTACGCGCCGGGCGTCATGGAGACGGTCAGCCAGGGGGTGCGCTCCGCCCAGGCGGGGCCGGACCTCGAGGTCACCTGCGAGGAGTCGATGGGCGGGCGCCAGCCGCTGCCGCAGGGCGTGCCGATCTGGCCGCTGGGCCTCGGACTCCAGCTCCTGCTGGCCGGAGGGCTCCTCCTCGTCGGCCGCCGGAGACTGACCATGCCGGCCAGGCGCCTGGCGCAGGGCACACGCATCGCCTGACGGTCCCCGTGTCCTGATGGCCGCTGTCCGACGGGGCGTCCCGATCCGCACGGACCAGGGTCGCCCCGCGTCAGGCCCTCGTCGGCGCTGTCGGCGGGTCTCGGGGCCGATCGTGTCAGGACATGGCGCGACGGCCCTCGAAGGCCCGTCCGAGGGTGACCTCGTCGGCGTATTCGAGGTCGCCGCCGACCGGCAGGCCGGAGGCGAGGCGGGTCACCGGGATGCCGATGGTCTTCAGCATGCGCACCAGGTAGGTGGCCGTCGCCTCACCCTCGAGGTTGGGGTCGGTGGCGATGATGATCTCCTGGACCTGCTCGTCCGAGAGACGGGACAGTAGTTCGCGGATGCGCAGCTGGTCCGGGCCCACCCCGGCGATGGGATTGATCGCGCCTCCGAGGACGTGGTACCGGCCACGGAACGAGCGTGTGCGCTCGACGGCGATCACGTCCTTGGATTCCTCGACCACGCAGATCATGGACGGGTCGCGGCGGGGGTCGCGGCAGATGGCGCACTTGTCCTGTTCCGCGACATTGCCGCAGATGGTGCAGAACTTCACGCGTTCCTTGACCGTGGTGATCGCGGTGACGAGGCGCTTCATGTCCTCGCCGTCCGCCTCCAGGATGTGGAACGCGAGGCGCTGGGCCGACTTCGGCCCTACCCCCGGCAGGCGTCCGAGCTCGTCGATCAGCTCCTGCACTGCACCTTCGTACACGATGGTCCCTTTTCTGCTGTCTGGTTGACCGACTTCGTCGTGGCCGTCGGCATGCTGCTCGCCACCCCGCGACGGGCACGGGAGCGCCCCTCCATTGTCCGCCCTGCACGGCCGCAGGCAGGTCGCACGGCAGACCGATTCCGCCCTCGGCATGCCCTTACGCGCCGAGCGGCGTCACTGACCGTCGATGCTGCGTTCCTCGACGAGCCGACCGTTGAGGATGCGTTCGATCGCCGTGCGGCCCACGAGTCCGGACTCCTCGATGGTCTCGTCGTCCGCGCTGGGCTCGTCCACCACGAAGCGCCTGTCCACGGCACCGCGGGCGGCCGCAGCCTCTTCGGCGCGCTTCCGCTCGGCCTCGTCGAGGAGCTGCTGATAGCGGCTGATCGGCTTCGGCCGGATGGTCCCGGCGGGAGCCGGACGATCAGGGGCAGCGGTTCCAACCGATCCGGAGGGGGCGACGGGCCGGGTGGGCCCGGTGCCGGTGCCGGCCGTGGCTCCTGCGGCTCCGGTGGACCCCGCGGGATCGGTGGATGCGGCGGATCCTGATGACCGGTCCGGCACGGGGCCGCGTGCACCCGAGCCTGCCAGGCCGCGAGGCGGCGGGGTCGCGGGCGGCGTCGTGGCTGCGGGAGGACTCCAGACCACCGACCGGGACGGTGCCGGTTCGGCAACCTGTGCCGCAGGGGTGGCTCCTGGCGCTCGCTGCGGTGCCGGCGCCGACGCAGGCTCGGCCGGAACGCCGCTGCGAGCCGGCGAGGGAGCAGGGGCAGGACGCGTTGCCGCTGCCTGCGGTTCCCGGGAGCGCCGCTCGTAGGGATCGTCCGGCACCTGCCCCCAGTCGTTCCCGGGGTCGAAGGCTTCCTCGGGAGGCTCGACGAGCGCCCATGAGTCGTCCGACATCGAGGGATCCCACGCGCTGACGGACTCCGACCCCGGGCCGTCGGTGGGCGCGGCGGCCCGACCCGGTCCTCGGGTGTCCGCCCGGCGGGAACCTGTGCTGCCCGGCCTGCTCTGCGGGGCGTTCCCCGGAGTGCCGCCCTGCCGGTCCGGGGTGCGGCCCGGCTCGACGCCTCGGACCACGGGACGGGTTGCCGGGTGGCTGCCGTTGCGGGTCGATGCGGAGGGCGGCTGAGCCTGTTCGCGGGTGGACAGGGCGTCCCCGGAAGGGGTTCCCGCCGCGAGCGCTGATGGCGGCACCGATGGCGGCACCGACGGAGCCGCCGGCCGCTCAGCGGCAGGGGGCAGGGCTTCCGCCCCGGCCACGGCCGCCGTGGCGGGTCCATCGGCAGAAGAGTTCACCCCACCGGTGCGGGCACCGTCAGCGCCACTGCGAGCGATCGACGGCGCGGGAGTGCCGAGGCCCGGGTTACTGCCCGGGGCCGCCTGACTGGCCGGTACTTTTGGGCCCGACTCACCTGCCCCGCCGGCGTCGTGGACCGCCTCGATGGAACACGTGAGCCCGAGGACCGTGTGGATGGCCTGTTTCACGTTGTCCACGTGGGGGCCGCGCTGGAAGCCGATGGCGTTGCCCTGGTTGGCGAAGGCCAGCACCAACTGGTTGCCCTCGAAGGAGCGCGGCTTCGCGGAGACGTTGACGATCAGCCACGTGGCCCGCTTGATCCGGGCGACCTCGTCCATGATCTCGGGCCATGCACGGCGGATCATCTCGACGCTGCCGCCGGAGGCGCCGGACGCACCGGGCTGGCTCTGCTGGCCGGGCTGGACAGGCTGGCCGGGCTGGCTCTGCTGGCCGGGCTGGCCCTGGTCCGGGCGGCGGGCCTCCTGCTGAGGCTGCCCCTGCTGCGGGGTGCCCTGGGCAGACATAGGCGGTCCGCCCTGGACCGGCCCTCGCGCCGGCTCCTGCTGGGTGCCCTGGGCAGGTTCGTGCGGTCCGTCCTGCGGCTGGGTGGGCGCGCCCCAGGACGGCGCGTTCCCCTCGTGGGCGGGGGCCCCGTTCGACGGACCGCCCACGGCGTCGGGACGCGGACCGCGTTCGGTCCCGGCCTGCAGATCGGCCGGCGGCTGCCGCTCGCCGCCACCGGATCGAGCGCGTCCGTCGTCCTGCTGCGGTGCGCCGAGAGCCGGCGCGGCAGGCTGCGCCGAGGACGACGCAGCAGGCACCGCAGCATCGGCCGCGGCGGGAGCGTGGCCGCTCGCGGGCCGTTCCGCCGGAGACCCGGGCCCGGGCCCGGGAGCGGCAGGCGACGTGGCCGGCGCTGCGGGGGCCTGACCGGAGGGACTCGCGGATCCGCCCGCTGCGGGCTGCTTCGCCGGTCCGCCCTTCGACGGCTCGGACTCCGCGAACGCGGAATCCGTGGAGACCCCCCAGCTGCCACCCCAGTCGGGGGAGGAGTCGGCAGGTGCAGGCACTGCGCCCGGCCGGTCGCCGCGGGACGCTCCGGGGACGGCGGGGGAGTGCGCGCCCGGTCCTGCGGCAACGACGGCGGGAGCGGCCGGGTCGGCGGCGGGCAGCGACCAGCGGGCCGCGGCCTCCTCCGCCGTCCGGGGGACATCGAGGCGGGGACGGGCCGGTGTCTTCGGTGCTTCCTCGGCGGGGGCCTCCGCCGCGGCTTCCGCAGCGGGGGTGCCGGCGGCGTACTCGAGGCGGCGCTCGATGCGGTCCACCCGCGCCAGGGTGCCGCGGACCGTGGCGTCCGCGGCCGGGAGCAGCAGCCGGGCGCAGAGGAGTTCGAGGTGCAGGCGCGGCGAGGTGGCACCGGTCATCTCGGTCAGGGCCGTGTTGGTGACATCGGCTGCGCGGGAGAGCTCGCCCGCACCCAGCTGGTTGGCCTGGGAGCGCATGCGGTTCAGCTGGTCGTCCGGGACGCCGCGGAGGATCGACGCCGCACCCTCGGGGACGGCGTTGATGACGATCAGGTCGCGGAAGCGCTCCAGCAGGTCCTCGACGAAACGGCGCGGGTCGTGCCCCGTCTGGATCACGCGGTCCACGGCGTTGAACACCGTGGCGGCGTCCCCGGCGGCGACGGACTCGACGACGTCGTCGAGCAGCGTGGCATGCGTGTAGCCGAGGAGCGAGACCGCGAGCTCGTAGTCGAGCCCGTTCTCGCCCGCACCGGCCATCAGCTGATCGAGCACGGAGAGGGAGTCGCGCACCGAGCCGCCGCCGGCGCGGATGACGAGCGAGAGCACGCCGGGTGCCACCGGCACGTTCTCCTGCCGGCAGAGCTGCTCGAGGTAGGCCATGAGGGGCTCGGGCGGGACGAGGCGGAACGGGTAGTGATGCGTGCGGGAGCGGATGGTGCCGATCACCTTGTCCGGCTCCGTGGTCGCGAAGATGAACAGGATGTGCTCCGGCGGCTCCTCGACGATCTTCAGGAGTGCGTTGAAGCCCGCCGACGTGACCATGTGCGCCTCGTCGATGATGAAGATCTTGAAGCGGTCACGCACGGGTGCGAAGGTGGCGCGCTCGCGGAGGTCACGGGCGTCGTCCACGCCGCCGTGGCTGGCGGCGTCGATCTCGATGACGTCCAGGCTGCCGGATCCGTTGCGGGCGAGCTCGACGCAGCTGTCGCAGGTGCCGCACGGGGTGGAGGTGGGGCCCTGGGCGCAGTTGAGGCAGCGGGCGAGGATGCGGGCAGAGGTGGTCTTGCCGCACCCGCGGGGCCCGGAGAAGAGGTACGCGTGGTTGATGCGGTCCTTGTCGATGGCCGCCATCAGGGGTTCGGTGACATGCTCCTGGCCGATGACGTCCGCGAAGGTCTCGGGACGGTAGCGGCGGTAGAGGGCTGTACTCACGGAAGAACCTTATCGGTTGGTGCTGACGGTTTGCATGCCGGACCGTCGGGGGCCGGGAACGGGCCGGCGGACAGGACTGCAGGGTCCACGACCCACGGATCACGGGGCAGTCGGGTGGGGTCGAATGATGCGAGAGCCGCTTCGAGCGACCCTCCGGGAAGGCCCAGCGACGCCAGGATGACGCCCAGCACCGCGTGCGGTGACCAGCCCAGCCGCGCGAGGTCCTCCAGTGTCACAGCGCCGTCCCGTTTTGCCAAGCGGCGGCCTTCGGGCGAGACGGCCAGGGGTACATGGGCGTACGTGGGGACCGGCAGGCCGAGCAGCGAGGCGAGGTAGGCCTGCCGCGGAGCGGACTCGAGCAGGTCGTCGCCCCGCACCACCTGGTCGATCCCCTGGGCGGCGTCGTCCACGACGACCGCGAGGTTGTACGCGATCACGCCGTCGTTCCGCTGCAGCACGAAGTCGTCCACCGGGGCGGTGACGTGCCCGGCCAGCAGGTCCTCGATGGCCCAGGTCCCGACGCCGGCCGCGAGCCGAAGCCCCGGTCGCCGCTGCGCCCGCCGTCGTTCCCGTTCGTCCTCGGCGAGCCCGCGACAGGTGCCCGGGTAGAAGCCGGGCCGGCCGTGCGGGGCGCTCGCGGCCTCGGCGACGTCCCGGCGCGTGCAGAAGCACTCGTACACCAGGCCCTCCGCCTGCAACCGGCGCAGAGCCTGCTCGTAGCGGCCGGCGTGCCTGCTCTGGCGGACGACGGGCCCGTCGGAGAGGATGCCCAGCGCGGCCAGCTCGGCCAGCTGCTCCGCCTCGGCACCGGCCCGCACGCGGTCGAGGTCCTCGACGCGGAGGAGGAAGGTCCTGCCCGTGGACCGGGCGAAGAGCCAGGCGACGACGGCGGTGCGGAGATTGCCGATGTGCAGCTGCCCGGAGGGGCTGGGGGCAAACCGGCCGGCGCCTCTGCCTGCCACGTCCGACCTCCCGCCGTGCTCGCTTAAAGTGAAGACCCCCCATGCACCTGCCAGAGCCCGCTTACCCTTGCTACCTTCCGGTCCTGGGGGAGTTCACAGGATGACACCACATGAGGGGCCGGGAAATAGTCTACACAGGAGCATGCGCGGCTTTCGAATCGGCGGGGGAGGGGGCGCTGGGAGGCCCGCGCCGGGCACGATTCGGCAGGATCCGCTTGTATGGGTATTCTGGTATCTGCTCCAAAGGAGGAGGATTCGCCTAGCGGCCTATGGCGCACGCCTGGAACGCGTGTTGGGTTAACGCCCTCGGGGGTTCAAATCCCCCATCCTCCGCAAGCAGCGGGAGAGCCCGTGTGATCGTTGAGATCATGCGGGTTCTCTTGCGTTTAAGCACCTGTCGCATCGTCCGTCTGTATCGTTATCTGTTACGTTGCCGTCCATGGGGTATCAGGGACGCATGTCCACCTTCGAGACGACGAACAACGGCAGGCGCGTGTGGTGCGCTTCGTACTGGTACATCGATGAGGCTGGCAAGCGCCGCTTCATCCGTGGGTACGGGGACACCGCGAGGGAAGCAGTCCGACGACGGACGGACAAGATGGCTTCGATCATGCAAACGGGCCTTGATGCTCCGCGACGTGCCACGACTCCGAAGGTCAGCGCATACCTCGACATCTGGCTGGACTCACCGACCAACAAAAAACTGAGCGACGAGTCTTACCGGAAATACCGCAAGGACATCGAAAACCACATCCTGCCGCACATCGGTAGTGAGCCGCTTGAAAAACTGACTGACAGTGTTCTCACTGATCTCTTCTATTCGAAGCTCGACAACATCGGTTCTTCTGCCCGACTGCATACCTACAAAACTTTCAGCACCATGCTCAACCACGCGAAAAAACGTGGAGTCATTCAAACAAATCCGCTTTACGGGGTCGCTACACCAACTCATAAATCAAACGTCGCCGAGAATGACGACCGCTATATCAATAAGCGACTGGGAATTGCTCCGTACTATTTAGAGTGGATCGGTAATCCCGAAAACGAATACCACGAGCACTTCAACCGCATTACGTTTATGTTTCTCGGCTTGAGGCGTTCTGAACTTCTCGGACTTGAATGGTCTTGCATCAACAATCTGAAGAAGAAGAACGGCGCGTCGTTGATCATCCGACAACAACTATCACGTCATGAAAAACACACCGGCAATTCGGGCTATTACCTCAAAGATACAACTAAGGGCAAGAAACCACGAACAATCGATCTGCCGGAGTTCTGGCGACTGCGCCTTCTTGACGAAAAGAAAAAGAATCGTAAAGCGGTTGACCAACAGTTCGCCGATTTAATCTTTCTGACGCCTGCGGGGATGCAAACTTCCTATAACCTGCACCTCAAAAAATGGAAGGAATCGCTTGACGGATACATGACTAAAAATGGGACTCCGTCGATCGAAGCAGACTACTTCCGGCCTCATGCCGTTCGCCACCTAACAGCTTCACTAATGTATGCAAGCGGTGTTCCTCTTGAAGTCGCACAGCAAATTCTCGGTCACAGTGACAAAGCTATGACTCTTCATTACACTCACACGACAAAGGCGGCGATGAAGGGTGCGACCGAAGCGCTCAATCCTTTCATGAACCGATGATTGGCTGACTACTTACTCTGCTCGCTACACGCGGGGACGTTTGCTATCGCCCAAACTCCCCTGCACCCCTCAAAGACTTACAACCGGTCCGCGCTTCGCTCGACCTCTTGAGAGGTTCCACAAACTGTCCTCAAATGTGCCGAAAAAAGTGCGGTCGAACTTGATGCGTGATTGCGATTGCTCATGGGAAGATTCGTGACGCTACACCGTCCTTTCCTGGTCATCCTGTCTGCATTCTGATCTTCGTCTACGTGACGACTCTCTATACATAATCAAGTTGTGCGGCCGGCTGCGCCGTCCACACCTCCACTCGCCGCCCGACTACGGCGCTCAATGACCTCACACAGCTGCGGTCGTCACGCAACCAAACTCCGTCGCGCAGCTCGCGCCCGTCATCGGCCTGTCCTCGCTCGGCGAGCCTCGCTCGAACCAGTCCACTCCTGTCGGCTCCTCCGACTCCATCGCGTGGTCACACAACGAACCTTGCTTGTGTGCGGTCCTATCGCGCCGCTGGCGACTCGCGGCAGCTTCGCTGGCCTCGTCTTACTTCGCTATGACTTGCGTCGGCCAATCCTGAACCTCTTATCTGCAACGATCCCCAGATCTGCGCGCCCGATTTGAACCAGTTCGTCCACCAGTTCACCACCCCGCTTCGAGATGGCGTTCCACTCCTTCTCTGAAATCTCATCACTACCCACCGCTTCTAGCATGTCCAGAATCACCTCGTTGGCGTTCTGTCTATAAACCTCCGTCAGATTCCCACCCAGCATATTAACTCGCAGTTCTACGTGCTCTAGATCATTGATCTGGCCACGCCACAAGTTCTCTACGCCTTCAAAGTCGTGACCATGCGCTATCGCTGATTCAGTTTCGAGGCTACTGACCTTCAACCCAACCGCGAATGTTGAGTTGATCTCAAGAAGCAGATCGAGCAGTTCGAGGTACGCTGCTCCACGTTTCTCCCGCACCCAATCCTTCTCCGAAAGACGTTGCGAGAGGTGAGAGCCAATCCACACCGCAAATATAGTGACGAGACCCGTGACAAGAACACCCAGAAATTCCATAATCACGAGTGTAGTCTGGATGCGAACATTCGAACGAACGCTGCGGCGCTACCAGCCGTTCTAAGCGCTTTGCAATCGTTCGACGTGTGCGTGTACCACTTTGCACTCTAACCCTCTCAGATCGTCTCCTACTGCCGTTTAGTGGGTAGTGAACGGGATGCACCGGCAAGGAGCTACAAGTGCTTACGATGGATCATGACTACTTACCAAAGCTGCCACATCGCGTCCTGCACCGAAGACGGAATTTGGACCCTTACCGTGCATGGGGGCGAGTACGAGAGGTCCGTTCCTCCTTACTCCTATTGTGCCGGTCATGTGCTGGGAAAAGTGCCGCTATCTGACGGCAGCTACAATCCGTACACAATCATCATCACTGGCCCATATTCGATTCCCGTGGAACCAGTGCCTGCAAGGCGATGATCAAATTATCTCTTGTCTCAGGTAAGAGGGCATAGAAAAAGGCGGCCACAACCGCGAGGTGCAACCGCCTTTATCCTGTCTGTTATCCCCAGCTATGTCCGCTGCCGATCATGCTCATTAAAGTGTGCGCATCGTCTGCGAAACCTGCAATGTGCAGCGGCACCATCTCGTGGTCGTCCTCACCCTGAATCCACATCACTGCTGGCCGACCCGGTTTTGCTTTCGCCCACAACTGCTGACTGCGGTGCGCGTCGGGTATCTCGTCATCTTCCTCCCAATGGGCGATGTCTGCCCGTGCTTGCGTTCGTAGATTGACCGTCTCGATCTTGTACTGGAACATCGCCTATCTCCTTGCTGGTGCCATTCTCGTATCGATTCCGCACGGTTGTGCAGATCGCTGTTTATTCGGTGAATGTCTTTGCTACTGCCGACAATCCGTCTAGTTTGCCGTGGTCCCGCCGTTACTGGTGCTGACCGTCTCACCAGCTGTCTCACCGAAAAACGAGTCCAACGTTTCTTGCGTTAAGTCCACGTCGATCCATTCCTCCCGAAGCACTGCACGTCGATCCGTGTCCCATGTTTTCGCCAACACTTCAAGGCCCGACTGATGCGATGCGCTGCTGTTCTGCTCTGCGTATCGCTTGCGTTCCTCGACCAACGTTGACCGCGTGAGTCCTGCCAGCGACCACTGCTTCGACCGAGTAATCATTTGGCCTGCGTACCCGAACGATCGGTGTGCCGCTCCAGAGCAGGTTCCGTCTCCCTTGCATCCTCGACTGCCGCAAATCAACCGCGCTGCGTGCTTGTCCAACCTGTCGTAATGCTGCCTGCGTGGCTCTGAAATCAGGCCCTCATCTCCCTGCTGTTTCGCTGTGTACGCGACGACCTTTGACATGTACCGGACGGATGACGCGGTTGAATCTCCACTGATGCCCTGCACGTCGACCTGCTTACCCCATGCAAAATCGCCGTAGCTGTACGTCCTCATCAACTGAAGTGCCTGCCACGTTTTAGCTGCGTCATGACTTGTTGGAACGCGCATGATCCCGTGGAAATGGAGTGCCCCTCGTGCCTGCCACTCCCGAGCGAACGACCACTCAAGATCGGGAAGGAGATCCTCTGTGTACTTCATCGTGCGCCGGAACAACTCGCTTGCTGCCTGATTCCACCTGACCTGATTGCTGTACCTGTACCCGCGCTTCGTCGGTGTTCCCCTGAGTTCGTCTCCGGCCTCGTGAACCGATCCGCATGTGCAACGACCTACCTCTGATCCCTTGCTCTTCGGAACACGGTGGATCCCTCCAAAGGATGGCGCAGTCAACGTCACGAAGTAGAACCTGAACCCTGCCAACGCCTCCGCACTGATGCCGTCACGCTCTGAGACGTTGCATCCTGACCCGATCAACCGCTTCTGGTCCGTTGCGTGCATGACTGAACATGCGATGCATTCACTGGCCTTCTTCGACTGGCACCGAACGTAAGATACGATGCCGTTTCCCTTGCGAACCTTCCTCGGTCTGCTGCACGTCGTACGCCGCATGCTCGCGATCAGGAGGCCTTTTACAGCTGAACCCTCCACGGCAACTCACCGTCCAAAGTGATCAACTTCAGCGTCCGTCTTGCTCGTGTGACTGCCACGTAAAACAACCGGCGTTCTTCGTCTGTCTCGTCGCAACCGTTGAACCCTGATGCCCTGAGATCAACGACCGTCACGCTGTCCCACTCACTGCCTTTTGCCTTATGAACCGTGCTGACGTGAACCTCTGCACCGTCTACCTGATCCGTCCATGACCTCTGAACGATGCGACCTGATGCCTCCAATGCGACTGCGATCCGCTCAAGGCTGTTCTTCCCTCTGCCAACGACTGCATGCGACCCGACAGGCTTGCTCGTGACCACATGACTTGCAACGTCGTCGTAGCTGACCTGTTCGACCGTGACTGTGCCGCCGTGCTGATCCGTGTGCAAGACATCCGATGCGACCTGATTTGCGACCTCGAGGATTTCTTCTGCACTACGGAACGACTTCGACAACGTGAGTTCCTGCCACTCTGCCAACGATCCGAACAGGCCACCATCGACGCCTGCGAAACTGAACACTGCCTGGTTGGAATCCCCGACCCACGTCATGCGATCACGCGTAAGACCTTCAACAAATTTGACCTGCAACGCTGACAGATCCTGTGCCTCATCCACGATCACTTCATCGGCCGCCTGCGGTGCAACGTGTGCGGCAAGCACCATGAGGTCATCGAAGTCGTAGACCTTGCTTTGACGCTTTAACGACCTGAACATCTTGACTGCCTCGATCAGCTCCTGTGCCGACAACTGCGCGAGCGTGACCCCACCGAACGATTCGTTGAACTTTGCGTTGCTCAAGCGAAGGACCGCGTTGGTGCTGCCGTCTGTCGGGCTGATTCCGAGGGTCGTCAATGCCTGCCTTGCGTACTTCTCGCATGTGCTGACGCGTGGCATATCCCTGCCGTTTGCCTCGCACCACTCCTCCATGACCTTCCATGCCGCCCCGTGAACCGTGCTGACGTTGACCGCGTGTAATCCCTTGCTGTCAAGGCGTGTCCTGATCTGATCGCGGGCCGATCTGGTGAAGCAAAGCGTCTGAATTGCGTCGGGCGATGTTCCTTCATCTATCAACGACTTGATGCGTAATGCGACTGTTTCTGTCTTGCCTGTCCCTGCTAATGCCTTAACCAACAGCCGTGTGGAGCGGTCTGCCGCAACGTCGATCTGTTCCTGTGTGTACTGCATGATTACTCCTTTCGATGCCCACAACGGGGACTAGTACGGTGTGGGCACCGTCTGGATCAGGCCTTGAACCTGCGTGCTACCAACGCATCAAAATCCGTGCGCTTGATACGCCACTTCGTCTTCAACTTCAGGACCGGAACGCGATCCTCGACTAGAAGGGCTCTCACCGTGTTGGGCGATAGACCCAACTTCTCAGCAATCTCATTCGTGCTCATCCACTCGTCTGTCATCACTGCTCACCTCCCTTCGCTGTCTTGATGTACGCGTCAAAAACGCCTGTCGGCTTACCCTGCGACTGCATGAACCTGACGAGGTCCTCCGTGCTGATGTCACCCTTCTTGACCTCTGGTGCGCGTTGCTCGACCTCCTCAGGAATCAGGACGTCCGGCGTTGGCCACCGACCATGCAGGATGTGATCGAAGATCTCCAGGCAGTCCATGAAGGACTCGAACCACTCGCCGTATGCCTTGCGAAGTATGGTCATTGGCAGTCGTGTTCGAAGATGCCAGCATCAAGCAGCGTCTGACAGTTCGCCACCATCGACGTGTGATCGCCCGGTTCGTTCGGGTACTGATCGATGTACTGATCGGCCGTGATTGTGTAGCTGTACGTGTCGCCGTTGACGGTGACAGTGATCAGGTATGACGGCGAATCTGTCTCGGTTTTAGCAGTAGGAATCTCTACGAAATCAGTCAGGCTCCATGTCTCGCCTGCTCCCATGCTGCGTTGCAATACGAGGTCGCCGGTCCGCTGATCGTTGGCCTGCACGTGGAAGGGCATGTCGCGGTACTCGTACCCGAGTTCGAGTGACGCCATAACGAAGTAGCCGGTCGTTGGTACTACTGCATTGGGGTCTTCCTCGACCGGTGCTGGTGTCGGTGCCGGCGCGTCCTCAACGGGTGTGACCTCGTCAGGGCAGTTGCCACGCTTCGCTGTGATCGATGGGTCGTCGTTCCACACTGCGATGACGCATGGTCCCGCGTCGTCGCCTGCAGGGTATGCGATGCCTGCTGTGGCTATGCCGCCGAGGGTTGCCAACCCTGATGCGAGCATGAGTGATGCTGTGATTGCTACAGATTTCCTGAACACTTTCTGTCTCCCTTGAAACGTTGTGGGCGGGACGGGGCGCCTCGTGACTGGTTCGATGACGCCCCATCCCATGAACCGGATTAGCTCTGGTGTGGCTTCGCGGTTGTAGCGCTGAGCTTGCCGACGATCGATGCGAGGTCGACCTTCTGAATCTGCTCAACAGGTTTGATGCGCTCCGTCACGATCGACACACCAATGCGGCCGTTGTTCGTCTGGTAGTGAGTAATCCACGTCATGCCTGACAGTCCGTACTGCACGAACGGTGCGACGTCGCATGCCTCGAGGACGGACAGTGTTACCTCTCGTTCCTCACCGACTGCCGTGCCGTCGTCATCGAGCCGTAGGGCCTTCAACGAGGTACGAAGCTGCACGCGGCCGCTGCCGTCTGGTGCTGTCTTTGTCTCCGTCTTGCCTGCGTCATCGGTGAACGACTTAGGGGTCATGTCCTCCGCCTTCGTCGGGAAGAGGCTGATGAAGCGGGTGTTCTGAACGAGTTCTCCTGCGGTGGCGATTCTCATGATTTTTCTCCTTGTTTCGGCAGGCCGTTCGGCCGGCGTACATGACGAATATCGCGCAGATCGAAACCGCAGGATCGAGGACGCTACTACGTCATTTCTGCTGTTTTTCGACGCCCTGAGATGGGCTCATCGGCTGCTGCCGGTGTAAACTTATTGTGTGATCTTCGTCACACTGTATCGTTTTCTGTATCGTTATTGCCGCTGATGCCAGTTTTGCCCCGGAATCTAGCTGAAAGATCAAATCCCCCATCCTCCGCTCGATGCACACAGGTGAACCCCGGCCCTTCGGCCGGGGTTCAGCTGCTTTAAGCGACCGATGGGTCCGCGGTCCCCGCCACTCGCCGGATGCGTTTCTTCGCCGCCGCCTCCGCGGGGCCTTCGGGGCCGAGCCCCAGCCGGATCACGCCGAGGACGAGCCGGACCGCCGTGCGGATGGGCAGGGGGATCGGCCCGAGGGACGGCACCTCGAGCCCCAGCAGCTCGCGGTGCCTGGGCTCGAGGGTGGCCACCGCCCCCGCGAACAGGACCCGGTACCCGAGGCGTTGGGAGCGGGGAAGCGGGGGACGGCGGACGTAGGTGAGCGCCTCCTGCACCTGGTCGCTGTTCGTCAGTTCGCCGTCGAACGCCGCGAGCTGCGCCCGGAGCTCGGCCACGGACCGCGGGGGGTCCTCGAGACCCATCAGGTGCCCCGCGTGCGCCCACTCCTCCACGTACCGGTCCGCGCCGCCCGGGATCGGGCCGCCATAGGCGGCGTGGGCGGCCACGAAGGCGTCCGCGAACGCGAGGTGCACCCACCGCACGAGGTCGGGATCGGCTGCGGAATAGGGGCGTTCGGCTCCGCGGCTGTCGGTGTACGTACCCTTGACGCGCGTGTGGAGGTGCTGCACGAACGCCGACCCCTCCTGCGCGGCGACCTTCGAGCCGTACGTGACGGTGAAGATCCAGCGGATGGTGTTCGCCAGCCGACCGAGCGGCTCCTCGCGGAAACTGGAGTGCGCGTGGACACCCGCCATCGCGCCGGGGTGAAGCGCCTGCAGCAGCAGGGCCCTGATGCCTGCAACAGTGGGTGTCATCGAGCTGTGCACCGTCCAGACCGCGGACCCGACGGGGAAGTAGCCCGCGTCATCGCCCTTCTCGAACTCGAACTGCCACTGCGGGATGGTGGGGTCGCCGTCCGTGAAAGTGGTTCTGAGCTGCAGCTTCCACGTGTCGATGATTCCCATGCCACGCCCTATCCTGTTGATGACCTGCGGTGGACCGGAGGCCTGCGCGGCCACCCCTTCTTCCAACGTTTCCCCGCGTCCGTTTGCTCCTGCCGCGTCCGATCCCGCCGCCATCCGTGCGGCGGGACGGGACGAAGCAGGGAGACCATCACCTATCAGGGAGCAGCAATGTCCTCGTCCCACCTGTACGAGATCGACCTCACCATGAACGACGGCACGCGTAAGTCCTTCGGCGAGTTCCGCGGGCGGCCCGTCCTGGTGGTGAACGTGGCGTCCAAGTGCGGGTTCACCCCGCAGTACGCGGGCCTCGAGAAGCTCTACGGGACGTATGCAGAGGAGGGCCTGGTGGTGCTCGGCATGCCGTGCAACCAGTTCATGGGCCAGGAGCCGGGGAACGACGGCGAGATCGCCGAGTTCTGCTCCACGACGTTCGGTGTGACGTTCCCGCTGCTGTCCAGGGGCGACGTCCGCGGGAAGGACCAGCACCCGCTGTACGGGGAGCTGACGAAGTTCAGGAACGGCGTCCTGCCCGGTCTCGTGAAGTGGAACTTCGAGAAGTTCCTCGTCGACCGCGAGGGGGACGTCGTGGCGCGTTTCGCCCCCACCGTGGAGCCGGATGCCCCCGAGGTCATCGCGGCGATCGAGGACGTCCTGGCGCGTCCCGCCGCCTGAGCCGTCGCGGCGTCAGCCGAGCGAGGCGACGCAGCGTGCGAGGAACGCGGCTCCCGCCTCCTCGTGGACGAGCGAGCCCTCCGTGATCACCTCGTAGGGCTTCGCCGGGATGCCGTCGGCGGGCCGCACATCGACGTGCGCGACGTCGAACCCCTGGTCGTGCAGGTAGTCCGCCATGGCGTAGTCGGTGCGGGAATCACCGACCGTCCGCCACGTCCGCGGGATCTCCAGGAGCGGGGCGATGAGCGTGAGGGCGCGCTCGGCGCCGAGGTCCTTGCCGACCCGCACCGATTCCATGTCGGTGGAGATGATCGTGGGGTCCACGCGGTAGTCGATGTCGCCGTTGCTGTCCGGTTCCTCGCGGTCCAGCCGGCAGGCGCCCATGTCGTGGCTGTGCATGATGTCGAGGGCGTCGCTGTCGAAGGAGAGCTGCGCCTCGAGGTAGTCGGCGTTCGCCGCGTCGAGGGACTGCTCCACGGACACCATGGCGAGCTTGGTCTCGTCGAAGAACATCAGGTCCGCGTACTTGTCCTCCACCAGGTCCCTCACCTCGTCGGCGAAGCTGGCCGGGAGCGCGAGCTCGCGGTCCACGAAGACCTGCCCCGCGCCGTCGGCCGTGAACGAGAACCAGGTGGAGCCCTTCTCGCAGACGGCGTGGAAGGTGATCCCGGCCGGGATGCCCTGGGCGAGCATCGGAGCCATGACCTGCTCCCTGATGAAGGCGTCGGAGCGCCCGGTGTTGAAGACCACCGGCCACCCCGCGGAGGCGAGCGTGAGCAGGTCGGCGATGATCCTCGTCGGCACGGTCCGCGTGACGGGGCTCGCGACAGGGCCGTCGACGTCGAGCAGCAGGCCCTGCGCGGGCCGTGCACCACCCGGCCCGGGAGCGGGGGGAGCGTCGGGGAGCAGGTCGATGGGGGCGTCCGTAGGCATGCTCCCATTATGTTCCCGAGGTGCTCGCTCCCCGTATTCGTCCCCGGCCGGCCGCCGTCCGGCAGCGGCCTGCCGGACACCGGGCGGCCGCATGGAAGACTGCTGGGCATGAGCAGGCCGGGCATCGTCGTCGTCGGATCGATCAACGCGGACCTCGTGGTCACGCTCGAACGGCACCCGCGACCGGGCGAGACCGTGCTGGGCCGCTCCATGACGGTGCTGCCCGGCGGCAAGGGCGCCAACCAGGCGGTCGCCGCGGCACGCCTGGGCGCCGACGTCCTCATGGTCGGCGCCGTCGGGTCCGACGCCTACGCGGACACCGCGCTCTCGGCCCTGGCCGCGGCGGGTGTGGACCTCAGCTCCCTCGAGCGGACGGACGGCGGCACAGGCGTGGCCGTCGTCGAGGTGTCCGACGACGGCGAGAACACCATCGTGGTGCTGCCCGGCGCCAACGGGGAGATGACGCCCCGGATCGTCGCGGCGTCGGCCGCCGTCATCGGGGCGGCGGCCGTCGTCGTCGTCCAGGGCGAAGTGCCCGCGGCCGTGACCGAGGCGGCCGTGCGCGCCGCGTCCGGGCGCGTGATCGTGAACCTCGCACCGGTCGTCGCGGTCGACCCGGAGGTGCTCCTGCGCGCGGATCCGCTGGTCGTCAACGAGCACGAGGGCGCCCTGGTCCTCGCCCAGTTGGGCGCCGGGCACGCATCGGGCCACGCGGCCGTCGTCGAGGCGCTCCTCGGGTGCGGTTTCGCGTCGGTGGTGATGACGCTCGGTGCAGCCGGCGCGCTGGTGTCCGACGGCGGTCCCGTCCGGGCGGTGCCCGCGCCCCGGGTCATCCCCGTCGACACCACGGGTGCAGGTGACGCCTTCGTCGGAGCGCTCGCCGCGCGGCTCGGGGCCGGAGACCCGCTCGAGGACGCCGTCCGGTTCGCCGTGCGGGTGGGCTCCTACGCCGTCCAGCACGCGGGAGCGCAGCCCTCCTACCCGTCGCTGGACGACGTGCTCCCCGGCGACGGCCAGGGTGTCGACGTCTGATGACCCGACGTCCTGCGCACGCCGCGGCATAACCTTTGGGCCACGAGATCGCCGCCCGGGTCCCCTCGCATTCCCTTTGGCTGAAGCAACAACCTAGGCTGTAGCAGTGATCTTCAAAGCAGTACGCGACGGACGGCCCTACCCGGACCACGGACACGTGACCCCCAGGGACTGGGCGGAAGTACCTCCCCGGCAGGTGCGACTCGACGAACTGGTGACCACCAAGACCACCCTCGACCTCGAGGCGCTCCTCGCCGAGGACTCGACGTTCTTCGGCGACCTCTTCCCGCACGTCGTGGTCTGGAACGACGTCATGTACCTGGAGGACGGCCTGCACCGTGCGGTCCGGACCGCACTGCACCAGCGGAGCATCCTGCACGCGAGAGTCCTCGTGCTCGATGACTGAGCAGGAATCGTCGCGGCGTCAGCGGGAGCAGGAGTCGCCCCGCCGGCAGCGCGCACAGGCGAAGCGCGACCCGACCGAGTGGCATGGCCACCGCATCGTCACCGAGACCGACCTCGGGGCGGCCTTCGAGGACGACGACGCCGCTCGCCGGCGGCGCTCGTCGATGCGCCGGATCCGGCACGGGGTGGTCCTGGTGCTGCTGGTCGGCCTGGTGGCGGCAGGTGTCGTCGTCGCCCTCGGCCTGGCGCGCGGCGACATCACCCTCGGGTCCTCCAACGTCGTCCCCGAGCCCATCTCCACCTGCCCGGCCGGTCCGTTCGACTACCAGGACCCGAGCGCGATCAACGTCAACGTCTACAACAGCACCACCATCGACGGGCTCGCCGGTACCGCGGCCGATCAGCTCCGGGGGCGTGCCTTCGCGGTGCGGGAGATCGGCAACCGCGAGGGCGTCTCCGTGGCCGGGGCCGCGGTCGTCGTCTCGGGCGAGGGCGGGCGGGCCAACGCGTTCACGCTGCAGCGCACCCTCCCGGACTCCTTCTACGTGCCCGACGAGCGCGAGGACAGGACGGTCGACGTCATCCTGGGCCCCTCCTACTCCGGGCTCGTGCCGCCGGAGCTCGTGGACATCACGCCGGCGGGACTCAACTGCGCGCCGGAGGAAGGCGCGCCCCCCACCCCGGCACCCGCCGCGCCCTAGGCTGCGCCGGGGTGGCCTGCGTTCCTCGACCGTCGGTCAGGGAGCGGCGCGGTTCCGCACGACATGACGCCGGAGGGCGAACGGATAGACGACCCACAGCAGGAGCACCACGAGCAGGATCGATCCGGCGACGACGAGGCCCGCGGTCCGGCCGACCACGAGGTCGAAGATCAGCCACGCGGTGCCCGCGAGGACGAGCCCCACGAGCGCGATCGTCATGCGGATGATGACCGCGGTGTGCTGCACGAGGATCGCCTTCACGCGCAGACCGAAGAGGACGCGATGCAGGTTGACGGATGACAGCACCAGGGCCGTGATCAGCGCCGACAGGCAGACCAGGCACAGGTAGACCAGCACCTGCGTGTCGTCGAGGTCGTCGAACCGGCTCTGGAAGGGCAGGGTCAGCAGGAATCCGGTGAGGATCTGGATGCCGGTCTGCATGACCCGCAGTTCCTGGAGCATCTCCTGCCAGTTCCGGTCGAGCCGCTGGTTGCTGCTCTCGCCGCGCCCGTCGTCGTCCGTCGCGGGGTCCGCGTCGGGGTCACCGACGACGTCGTCCTCAGCAGCGGCACTGCCCTTACCGTGCACACCGTCGCGGTCCACGCCTGGCTCGTGCTGGTCCGCTGCGGTGCTCACGATGCGCCTCCCTGCCCGCTAGGAGCGGGCGCTTCCCTGCCATACGGCGTCGAACGGGGCGTTGGACGCCACGCGGTTGCGGATACCCTCGGTCACGAACGCCTTGGCGGTCCGGGCGGCGTCGAGGGGTGCCGCGCCCTTGGCGAGCTCGGCGGCGATGGCCGCGGCGAGCGTGCAGCCGGCACCGCTGACAGCGACCTCTCCGACCTTCGGTGCGGACAGCACCTCCAGGGTCTCGCCGTCGAAGTACACGTCCAGGGCGTCAGGTCCCTCGAGCCGCACGCCGCCCTTGGCCAGGACGACGGCGCCGCTCTGGCGGTGGATGATCCGGGCGGCTTCCTCGAGATCCTCGATCGTCTCGATGGTCATACCCGAGAGGGACTCCGCCTCGAAGTGGTTGGGGGTCACGAAGGTGGCCAGTGGCAGGATGTTCGCCTTCAGCGCCTGATCGGTGTCCAGCGCTGCCCCGGGCTCCTGCCCCTTGCAGATGAGCACCGGGTCGAGGACCACGTTGTCCCATTCCTGGCTCTGCAGGGCGGTGGCCACGGTGTCGATGGTCGCGGGGGTGCCGAGCATCCCGAGCTTGACCGTACGGAGCGGGTAACACGACTGGATGGCCTCGAGCTGGTCGGCGATCACCTGCTGGTCGACGGGTACGAAGCGGTGCTGCCACTCGTTCTTCGGGTCGAAGGAGACGATGCAGGTCAGGGCGACGATGCCGTAGACGCCGAGCTCCTGGAAGGTCTTGAGGTCTGCCTGGGCGCCGGCGCCACCCGTCGCCTCGGATCCGGCGATGGTCAGGGTGACGGCGGGGGGCACGGGAGTCTGGGTCTCGGACATCCTCCTAGTCTGCCCGAACCGGCTCCGGGGCGGCCACCCGATCGCGGGCGAGGACGTCGTCGAGCGCAGGACCCAGGGTGGGGTAGGTGAAGTGGAAGCCGGCGTCGAGCAGCCTGCGCGGGCTCACCCAGCGGCTCTTGAGCACGAGCTCGGCCTCGGTGCGGATGATCATGCCCCCGAGGCCCAGGAGCCAGGCGGGGGTCGGCAGCCCGGCAGGGACGTGCAGGCGCTGCCGCACGGCCGCCATGAGTTCCGCATTCGTTACCACCTCCGGGGCCGCGACGTTCACGGGACCGGAGAGAGACGGTGTCACGGCGATGAAGACCACCGCGCGGAAGAGATCCTCGAGGTGCACCCAGCTGAATTTCTGCGACCCCGTCCCCATGGGGCCGCCGAGTCCGGTGCGGGCGAGGACCGTCAGGGGCGTCATCACGCTGCCGGGGCCGAGCACGATCGAGATGCGCAGTGCGACCTTCCGGACGCCCGGCACGTCGGCGTCGGCCTGCGCCCTCTCCCAGGCCCGAGCCACCGAGACCGAGAAGCCGGTGCCGAGCTCGCCGTCGTCCTCCGTCTGCGGCCGGTCCATCGCATGACGGTAGATGGTGCCGGTGCTGGCGTTGATCCAGGCCGGTGGGGGTGTGCCGCCACCCGCCCGACACCGGGCGAGCGCACGCCCGAGTTCCTCCGTGGTGTCCACACGGGAGGAGAAGATCACGTCCGCGTTCCGCTTGTTGTAGCGGCAGTTCACGCTGCGCCCGGCGAGGTTGACGAGGAGGTCGGCGCCGTCGAGCGCGGTCGCGATGCCCTGCGTGTCGCCCCACACGGTGGGCCCGGCGCGGCCGATGGTGCGGACCTCCACGCCGGCATCGGTGAAGCGGCGCACGAGGTGGCTGCCGATGAAGCCCGAGGCCCCGGCGATGACGACGGTGGTGATGTCCGTGCTGATGTCCGTGCTGATGCCCGGGCTGATGTCAGGGGTTGTGCTCATGGCGGACCAGCTTCCAGATACTGGCGCGGGCCAGGGCGGCCGCGCCTCCGATGATGAGGGCGGTGGGCAGGCTGTCCCCGAGGAGGGTGGACGGCGAGAGCAGCGTCGTGACGAGGAAGGCCACCAGGGCGAACCCGGCGAAGAAGACCCCCACATGGACCCACTGGTTGCGCACCGGGCGGAGGAGCAGCCCCAGCACGATCGCGACGGGCAGGCCGGTGATCAGGCCGACGCCGAGGCCGTACCAGAGTGCCAGCAGGAAGACGCGCGGAGCGTCGGCCCCCCACGAGGAGGCGAACGCGAGCGCCAGGGCGGTGAGGCCCACGAGGAACCCGACGGCGACGCCGCCCGGCCCGAAGGTGACGCGCGGATGCGCGGGGGGCCGTCCGTCGTCCGCTGTCCCCCCGTCCCCGGGGGGCGCGTCGCCCGCGCTCACTCGCGTGTCCCCCGGATCAGCTGCACGATGTCCTCGACGATCTTCCGGACCACGGGGAGCCGGGAGAGGATCACCAGTTTCGAGATCAGCGGCGCGGCCTGATGGATGAGCCGGCGCGTGCGGGCCTGTTCGGGGGAGGAGTCGTAGACCCAGAAGAGGGTCACGGCCATGTAGGCGTACCAGAGGAGCTCGGGCAGGTCGTCGCGGATGGCGAGCGGCGGTTGCGGCCGCGACAGGGCCACGGCCTGCCGGAACAGGGCGATGGCGCGGGCGCGGGCGACGGCGGATTCACTGCCGAAGGGGCTCGTCGTCGCCGAGGGCCTGATGGCGATGCCGATGAAGTTCGAGCCGAAGTCGTGGTACGGCGCCATGACGTCGATCCCCGAATTGAGCACGAGACGCAGCAGTTCCCCGAGGTTCTGGCCCTCGCGCAGCAGCGGCAGCACACGGGCTCGGTGTTCCTCCTGCAGGCTGCGGTAGAGCTCGTGCACGAGGTCGTCCTTGGATGCGAAGTAGTAGTACGCACTCCCGGTCGAGACGTTCGCGGCCGTGGCGATGGCGCGCATGGTGGTCTTCTCGTACCCGGCCTCGCGGAAGAGCCTGAGCGCGGTGGACACCAGCAGTTCCCTCGTGGCTTCGCTCTTGGCGGTCGGCGTGGGCATCGGGCTCCTGTCTGAACGTGTTCAATTCGGAGTGTAGCCCTCATTTGAACGCGTTCAAATACAGCTTCCTGCGCTGGTCGGGCCTGCCGCCGCTAGGCGTAGTACCTCCCCAGCACCTCCGCCTTCAGGTCGTAGAACGTGCCGTCCTCAATGGCTGCCCTCGCATCGTCGACCATCCGCACCACGAAGCGCTCGTTGTGGATGGAGATCAGCGTCGCGGACACCATCTCCTTGGCCTTGAAGAGGTGGTGGATGTAGGCGCGGGTGTAGTGGGTGCACGTGTAGCAGTCGCAGCCCTCGACCAGGGGCGTGAAATCACGACGGAACCGGGCGTTCGAGAGATTCCAGCGGCCGTCCGGCGTGTAGAACGCGGAGTTCCTCGCCACACGGGTGGGGGAGACGCAGTCGAACGTGTCCGCACCGTTCTCGATGCCGGTGAAGAGGTCGTCCGGCTCGGAGATGCCGAGCAGGTGCCGCGGCTTGTTCTCCGGCAGCTCGTCGCTGCACCAGCCGAGGATCGTCCCGAGGTTCTCCTTCTCGAGGGCCCCGCCGATGCCGAAGCCGTCGAAGTCCATGCCCCCGAGGTCGGCGGATGCCTTCCGGCGCAGATCCTCGTACTGCGCGCCCTGAATGACACCGAAGAGTGCCTGGTAGGGGCGGTGGCTGCGTTCGGCCGTGAGCCGCTCGTGCTCGGCGATGCAGCGCAGGGCCCACAATCGCGTCCGCTCGAGGGATTCCTCCTGGTAGCCGCGCGAGTTCATGAGCGTGGTGAGCTCGTCGAAGGCGAACATCACGTCCGCGCCGAGCTGGTGCTGCACCTGCATCGAGATCTCGGGCGTGAACCGGTGGCGGTCGCCGTTCAGGTGACTCTTGAACCAGACGCCGTCGTCGTCGATATGGGCCAGGCGCTCCTTGCCGACGGCCACCCGGTCGTCCGCTCCGGCCTGGTCGGCGTCCACGGGGACGTCCATGGTGATGACCTTCTTGAACCCCGAGCCGAGGCTCATGACCTGGAAGCCGCCGGAGTCGGTGAAGGTCGGACCCGGCCAGTTCATGAAGGCGCCCAGCCCTCCGGCCTCGTCGAGGATGTCCGCGCCGGGCTGCAGGTACAGGTGGTACGCGTTGGCCAGCAGCGCCTGGGCGCCGAGCTCGGCCATGGCGCCGGGGAGCACGGACTTCACCGTCGCCTTCGTGCCGACGGGGATGAAGGCCGGCGTCCGGATCTCGCCGTGCGGCGTGGTGATGGTCCCGGTGCGCCCGTGCCGTCGGGCGCCGCTGCCGGCCCCCGGCGTCGTCTCCTCGAGTCGGCTGGAGACGGTGAAGGAGAACGAGGACTGCTGGGACTGTGGATGCACCACCCTATTTTGCCAGCCCGGCGGCGGCGGGCCGACCGGCAGCCACGAACGGACCGCACGGCCGCCCGCAAGGGGCGTACCGCACGTGACGCCCGGCTATGCGAGCTGGTCGTTGAGCGCCCCGACGGCGGCGAGCTCGGCGGCGATCCTCCGCTCGAGGACGTCGCGGCTGAGCGTCTCGGACCCGCCGTGGGCCCGCAGGTAGAGCAGCACACCGATGCGCAGCACCCGCCAGTCGCGCTCGACGTCGGTCTTCCCCGCCGCCGAGGCGCGCAGGATCTCCGGGTCGTACACGTTCGGCTCGTTGAGCTGACGCTGCCGGTACATCGCGGAGGTCTTGGCGCGCAGCGGGTCCGTCTCGGCGTCATCGGCTGCCCGGATCGCGGCGGAGTACCTGGCCGAGCGGGCGTCGTCGTGCCGTGTGAGGTAGGCGGCGATCGCGAGGCCTCCCTCGATCCACTTCCACCGCCCGAAGTTGCCGTCGAAGGGCAGCTCCGCGAGGAGGTCTGCGACGGTCAGCGCCGACGCGGTGTCGCCCTCGTCGATCAGCAGGGCGAGCGCGAGCTGGTGCAGGTCCTGGAGGTTGCTGCCGGACTTGAGGTTGATGCCACGCGCCAGGCGCCCCGCCACCTTCTGGATCGCGTCGCTGTCGGGGTGCGCCAGCGCGATCTGCGCCACGAGCGCCTCGGGGGAGCCGTGGTCGGCGGCGACGGCGGATACACCGATCTCCGCGTCGGCGGGTTCGAGATAGACCATCGAGCCCGTGGCGATCGAGATGCGGCGGCCTCCGTCGATCGTCGCGACGACGAGCGCGGGTACCCCGAAATCATCGTTCTCGACCGCGACGGCCGAGACCTCCGCCAGCTCGCCTCCGTCGGGGAGTGCCAGGACGTCACCTGCCCTGAGCGCCTCCGCCGGGACCGCGCGCAGTCCTGTCCTGCCTGTCTTGTCCATCATGTACGTCGTGCCAACCTCTGCCAGTAGCCCCCTGGATCTTCTGCGGCGCGCCCGCGCGCCCGTTTCACGATACGGTAACGCGGGCGCCGGCGGGTGCCCGTCAGCGGCCCCAGCCGGCGTGCGCGAGCGCCTGGCGCAGCAGATCGCCGCGCCCGCCCGAGAGCTCGGACTGGATAGCGGGGCCCAGCGCCTCGGCGGGCGTCAGCCAGGACAGCTCGAGCGCGTCCTGCCGCGGGGCGCACTCGCCGGTCACGGGGATGATGTACGCGAGGGCGACGGCGTGCTGACGGTCGTCGGTCAGGCCGGTCTCGGAGGGGGACGGGAAGTACTCCGCGATCGTGAAGGGCAGGGGCGACGGCGCCAGCTGCGGCAGGGCGAGCGGCCCCAGATCCTTCTCGAGGTGGCGCAGCAGCGCAGCCCGGATGGTCTCCCGGTACATGACGCGGCCGGAGACGAAGGTCCGCAGCATCTCGCCCTGTTCGTTCGCCTGCAGCAGCAGACCCACCTCGTTGACGTAGCCCAGCGCGTCGCAGCGCACCGGGATCGCCTCGACGTAGACCATGGGCAGACGGCGGCGGGCCTCGTACAGGTCTTCTTCGGAGAGCCAGCCCGGGTTGGGGTCAGGGGTGCGTACGTTCATACCCCCAGTTAAGCAGACGCCGCCCGGGCTCAGCCCTGTCGGTGCACCGTGTACCCACCGAAATCCCGCAGCCACTCGCTGATCCACACGTCGGCACCCCAGGGAGCGCGGACCTGCAGCGACCTCCCGAAGCCCTCGTCGATCACCACGGGCTCGAAACCGCCGCCCGTGAGGCCCCCGACCAGATCCCGCACGTCGCCGTCGTACTCGAACGCGAGCTCCACTTCCATGCGTTCGGCGGCATTAACGGCCACGAGGCCGCCGTTCTTCGCCCGGAAGTCGTGCCGGGTGCCCGCAGCGGAGCTGATCCTCGCTTTCGCCCCGATGCCCCGCAATACCTCGGCGGCCGGGCCGACCTCGGGTGTGTGCCAGACGGCAAGGACCGACAGCGGGGACGGCAGGGCGCCCGTGTCGCGAGGGCCGGCATCCGCGAGGAAGGACACGCCGTCCGGGGCGGTGATCCGCGCGGCCAGGCCATGACCCTCCTCGGACAGTTCGACGGCGGTCCCGGACTCCTCCGTCCGCCGGGCGAACTCCCGGACATCACCGACCTCGAACGCGAGGGCGGCTCGGCCGTCGTCCGCACTGCCCGGCCGGCAGGATTGCAGGGCCACGCGGCCGCCGCCGGCGTCGAACACGGCACAGGAGTCGCCGGGGACGGGCTCCGGGGCAGGGGCGAGGCCGAGGGCCCGGAGGAAATTCCCCGCGCCGGGGAGGTCGGAGGTATGGACGAGGGGGCGCACGCGGAGCATCGGTTCTCCCTGGGGTAGGTGCGGAGGGCCTGTTCCGCGACCGCGGACAGGCTCAGGGTCTCATCGATCCTGCGGTGCTCGAGCTCGCGCACGAGGTCCGGGGGGCAAACACGCGTCGACCCGCCCTGCGGGTGCGTCGGTCGTCACCAGGATGTCGGCAATCCGGTAGCCGCCCGGGGAGTGCGGCCCTAGGGTGGTGGCATGAAGGCCGAACTCCCCGAACTCCTGATGCCCGACGCCGCCGCCTGGCACCGCTGGCTGGAGGACAACCACGAGTCCTCGCCGGGCGTCTGGCTGATCGAGCACAAGAAGGGCGGGACGACGACGACCCTCACCTACGCGCAGGCCCTCGACGAGGCGCTCTGCTTCGGCTGGATCGACGGCCAGGCGAAGACCCGCGACGAGGGCAGCTACCTGCAGCGCTTCACCCCCCGCGGCCCGCGGAGCATGTGGTCGATCCGCAACCGGACCTACGTGGACAGGCTGCGCGCCGAGGGACGGATGCGCGAGGCAGGGGAGCGGGCCGTCGCCGCAGCCCAGGCCGACGGCCGATGGGAGCGCGCGTACGCCGGCCCCGCGACCGCCGAGATGCCCCCCGAGCTCATGGCCGCGATCGAGGCCGACGCCGGCGCGCTCGCAACCTACCGCACACTGTCGTCGCAGAACCGGTACGCCATGATCTTCCGCCTGACCCAACTGAAGACCGACGCGGCGAAGGAAAGGAACATCACCAGGTTCGTCGCGATGCTGTCCCGGGGCGAGACCTTCTACCCGCAGGGCAAGAGAAACGGCGAGGGTGCCGGATAGTACGCCCTTCGGCAATTCTTTACCAGATGTTAATGGTTCCCGCTGGTTCTCCCGCGGATCCGCTCGCTATGGTCGAGGGACGGGTCCGGTTCCCGAAAGAATCCTGAAATGCTCCCATCCGGTCTGGAGGGTGCAACGAACGAGGACCGAACAGTTGGGCGAACAGCGCTCCAGCCACCTATCGAAGCACCATCCCGCTCAGCTGTCAGTACTGCTGGGGAGCAGAAGCTGAGTCGGAGCAACGTCATTCGCATCCATCGCAGGGGCCAGCGGCTCGTGACGATTCTCAACAGGGGTATGTCTTGCCGCCACTTCGCGGGCGCCGGCGGTCTCACCGGCACACGGTCTCTCGGCCTCTTCTGCAGCGCATCATCGCGATGTGGCTGGCGGTCGTGCTCGGTGCGGGTTCGGTCATCGCGCTGTCCGTCGCCACCGCGCCGAGTGCACATGCGGCGCGGATCGCGAATGTGTCGGTCAATGGCACCGGGTACGTGCAGACGTTCACGCAGCCGAACGCGGAGAACATCACGGGCACATGGGGCCTCAGCGGAGCCACCGCGCAGGGGGTGAGCGGCGGTGCGACCTCCACTCTTCCAGTCCGCGGTACGTCAGCGGGAACCTTCACCCCGCTTCTTCCCAGCGGCACGGTCGTCACGCAGGTCGACACCGCGCCCGTGAACTGTACGCCGCGTGGCAATACGAACGTCTACTGCCCCGGCTCCGGCACCATCACCGTGAGCTTCAGCAAACCCGTGACCAATCCCGTGTTCCACGTGGCAGGGCTCGGTGGCAACATCAACAATGCGGGTGTCCCGATCAGTACCTATTCCGCATACGGCACGCTGTCCTCCGTACCGGCGGGCGCCACGCTCGGCGCACCCGCTCCAGGTTCCACCAGCCTCGAGGTCGTCAACGGCAACCAGTTCCGTACCAACGTGAACCAGCCCGGCGCCACCTGCAATGCCACCGTCCCCGCGGGCTGCGGCAGCATGACCATCAACGGGACCAACCTCACTCAGATCACCTTCACCATGGGTTTCAAGGTGTACGGCGGTACCAACGCGCTCGCAGCCACCAACATCGACCAGTACAACGCCTTCGTCACGCTGGACGATCAGCCCGTCCCCGTCGCCGCTCCCGACACCAGCACCACCAAGCGCAACGTCGCGGTCACCACGTCCGTCCTCGCCAACGACGTCCCCGTCGCCGGCAAGCCGCTCGCGCCCGGTACGGTGACCCTCTTCGCAACCGGCGCGACTCCCGCCGCCAACGTGAAGACGCTGACCATCCCGAATGAGGGCACCTACACGGTCAACGCCACCGGCCAGGTCATCTTCACCCCCCTGGCGACTTTCGTCGGCACCGCGACGCCCGTCAACTACCGGGTCTCGGACTCCGACAACTCCACTGCGACGTCCACCCTCACCATCACCGTCACCGCCGATCCGCCCGGCCTTGTTCCCGACGCCCCGACTACCAGTCAGGGCGTGCCGGTCACGTTCGACCCCACGGCCAATGACAACGGCGTCGACTCGCCCATCAACAAGACCTCCGTCCGCCTCCTCGATCGCGCGACCGGCCAGTTCGGTACCAGCGTCACCGTCACGGGCGAGGGCACCTATACCGTCAGCGCCGCCGGAGACGTCACGTTCACACCCGTGACCACCTTCTCCGGCACGGCCACCGCAGTGACCTACCGCGTCGCCAACCAGGCCGGGGTCACCGCGACCTCCACCATCACGCCCACGGTCACCCTCGGGGCGACGATCACAGTGCGCAAGAACCTGCCGACGCGAACGGCGGCGAACGACCAGTTCACCCTGTCGCTGCGAACGGGAACGACCGTGCTCGCGACGGCCACGACCTCCGGCACCGCCACCGGCCTCCAGACGACGCAGATCAGCCGCGCACTCGTGCAGCCCGGTTCGACGTACACGATCTCCGAGACACAGAGCACCGGCGCCGGGCTCGGTTACGCCAATGCCTACGAGTGCACCCGCGCCGGAACCGTGATCGCGTCCGGGGCAGGGGCAGCAGGCACGATCACCATTCCCAACGAGGCGGGGGCCGACGTCGTCTGCACCTTCACGAACACCCCGCAGACTGCACGGCTCTTCTGTGACACGAACCACTTCTACTCCATAACAACGGCCGGTGCGCTGGAGCAGGGCGACATCGTGTCAGGAAGTGTTGCTCCGGTCGGCTCATGGACGGGCGTTGCAGGGGCCAACGCCCTCGGTATCGGCTCGGGCGGCAACGTCGCCTACGCGATCGACCAGTCGCCCGATGGTAGCGACGTGGATGCGATTCTCAAGTGGACCCCGGGCGGGGGTTTCGTGACGCTGCCGAATACCTCGTACCTGACCGTGGCCGGTGGGGCCCAGGTCGCCGGCACCATCGTTGCCGGCGCGGTCGACCCGAAGAGCGGCCGCTACCTCTTCGGTATGTTCGCCAACGCGCAGTTCCATATCTGGAGCTTCACCGATACCCCCGGCACGCCCGGCTTCGCCTATGTGGGCGCATTCAGCACCGGCACGACGCCGAACGGCAACGGTGACATGGCGTTCGACGCCGCCGGCAACCTGTACGTGGTCGGTGCGTCGACGGTCAACTCCGCGAGCAGTGCGACGATCTACACGGTCACCGCCGAGACACTCGCCGCCGGCCCGCTCGTGGTGAACGCCTCGACGGTCAGGACGTTGACCGGGACGGACGCCGCCTTCACCGATTTCAAAGGCGTCGCGTTCTCACCGCGCGGTACCGTCTACCTGGCCAATGCGGGCAGCGCTTACGAGTTCGACGCCACCACGTGGCGTCGCGTGAGCGGCACGCCGCGCATCACCATCGACTCCCTGGACCTCGCGAGCTGCTCGTCGCCGGCGACGATCACCGTGCAGAAGAATGTGGTGGGGCGCCAGAGCACGAGCGACCAGTTCACGCTGACGGCATCGGCGGGATCTCCGTCGACGGCGTTCGCCACTGCAACGACGAGCGGTACGACCAATGGGCGGCAGACCGCGCAGA
Organism: Arthrobacter sp. TJ-240; assembly: GCF_058269195.1. NCBI lineage: Bacteria > Bacillati > Actinomycetota > Actinomycetes > Micrococcales > Micrococcaceae > Arthrobacter > Arthrobacter sp. TJ-240. The sequence continues at coordinate 170,846 of NZ_JBZCNG010000001.1, read as the reverse complement.
TCGGACCCCACCCTGTCCCGATCGGTACCTCGGTGACGATCTCCGAGGCCATGACCGCCAATTCCTCCACCCCCATCACTGCGTACACCACAATCTACGAGTGCTGGGCAGACGGTGTGCGGCTGAGCACGGGCACCACCCCGACCGGCACCGTCACCATACCGAACAGGCTCAGCGCGAGTGTGAACTGCACGTACTTCAACTCTCCTGCCCCGGTCTCGAGTGTTCAGATCACGAAGACCATCCAGGAGTTCTCGGGCCTCACCCGCGCCGGTGTCGGATGGGCCGTGGGCACGACGGCGGCGGCGACAGCGGGAACCGCGACGGCCCTGCCCAGCCAGGCGCTGACACAGCCGGCACCGACACAGCAGACGAATGCCGACGGCAAGGCGAGCTGGACGGTGCTGTTCGGCTCGACGACGTCACGGGCAACGGTCGTCGTCTCCGAGGTCCAGCAGGCGGGCTTCGCCTTCGTCAGCGGCTCGTGCCGGATCACGTCGAACGGCACAGCCCGCACGGTCACCATCACTCAGACCGGGTCGACCATCAGCGCCAACCTCACGGACGTCGCCCCCTCTTCGGCGATCGAGTGCACGTTCGTGAATCGGCCCACGTCATCCCTCACGCTCGTGAAGGAGGTGGCCTTCGGGTCCGCGCTGCCGACCGACTGGACCCTGAGCGCCGTCGGACCCGCGGGGGCACTGCCCGGGCCCTCGGGACGCTCTGGCTCGGCAGCGGCAACCGGCGTCCCGGTCACGCCCGGGGTCGCCTACCGTCTGGCCGAAGCCGGCGGTCCCCTGGCCTACGTACAGACCGACGCTTGGCAGTGCCGGACGGCGACGGGCGTGACCGTCGCCGTCAGCGCCGCGGGAGATGTCACCCCCACGACGGGCGCCACGATCACCTGCACGGTGAGGAACGCGACAGCGTCCCTCACCGTGCTCAAGCAGGTGATCGACCCACGGGCGGGTTTCCAGGCCGCGGACTGGACGGTCACCGCGACCCCGGCCGCTCTGGCAGGAGGCACCCTCCCGACGGAGACGCGACCCGGTGCCGAATACGTCGCGTCGGGGAATTCCGCGAGCACCTTCGACGTGCGCCCGGGTCATGGCTACACCCTCTCGGAAGCGGCCACGGATCCCGCCCGCAAGCTCGCCTACCAGGAACTACGCCTCGAGCGGCTGTCCGGCTCGACGTGGGTCCCGGTGGCCTCACGAACTATCGCCGCTCCGCCAGCGGGCCAGACGGCGGTCTACCGCTTCGTCAACGCCCCGGTGGAGCCGACCACACTGCCGCTCACCGGCGGTACCAGCGCCGACGCGTTCTACATCGGTGGAGGAGTGCTGCTCGTCGCGGCCCTCGCCCTCATGTTGTGGAACAGCCGTCGACGAATGCGGGGCGCCTTCCGCTGATGCGCACACCCACCCTTCGTGCCCGCTGTTCCTGCTCTTGATCCTTCTTCCTTGGTCTCACCCTTGCACCCACCTCACTCATAGGAGATAACACGTGTCCATTCCCATCCTCCGGCGGCTTTCTGCCGCGCTCGGCGTGCTGGCGCTGAGTACGGCGGCAGCATTCGTCGCCGTCTCACCGGCGGCGGCCGTCACCGAACCGGGCAACATCGACCCGACCGAGGCCCGCAGTCTCACCATCCACAAGTTCGCACTCGGCCCGGAGAACGGCCAGAACATCGGTACCGGCCAGGAAGTCACGGTTCCCGGTACTCCGCTTGCCGGCGCGACCTTCACCGCAGCGCTCGTGCAGGGTGTCGACCTCACCACGCCGGATGGCTGGACACAGGTGTCCGCGCTCACCCCGGCCACAGCAGCCTCCCGCGTGACCGTCGACAACACCTACACCGCGACCACTGGCACCAACGGCGTCGCGGTCTTCGACACCCTTCCCCTCGGGCTCTACCTCGTGACCGAGACCGTCCTGCCCGCAGGAGCCACCAACCCGGCTGCACCGTTCCTCGTCACACTGCCCTTCCCGACCGGCCCTGGTGGCGCGCCGTCGAACCAGTGGATCTACGACGTCCACGCCTACCCGAAGAACGCCGTCACCGACCTCACGAAGACGCGGGTCCCGGCGCCCGCCAACTCGGTCGAGGCCCGGAACCCGGACCTCATCCGCTGGGCGATCAACTCCGACATACCGACCCTCGCCGCTGGTGACGCCCTCGATACGTTCATCCTCACCGACACACTGCCGGAGCAGCTCGAGTACCTCGCCACCGGCCCGACAGGAGTCGCCCCGACCAGCGTCCGGGTCGCCAACGCAGCCGGCGTCACCCAGAACTTCGCCGCCGGAACGGATTACACCCTCGAGTACGACGACGTGGCACGCAGCCTCACCGCCACCTTCACCCCGGCAGGCCTCACCAGACTCCGGGCCTTGCCCGGAGGGGATGTCACGCTCACCGTCCTGAGCCGCGCGGAGGCGATCCCCTCCAACGGCATCATCACGAACACGGCCTCGAGCGTCGTGAACGGCGCCACGGAGACGGTCACCGGCAGCACCCCGATCGGCCAGCTCACAGTGTTCGCCTTCCAGGGTGAGAACGGGGTGCGGACACCCCTCGCGGGTGCCGTGTACCAGGTGTTCCTCAACCAGAACGACGCCAACCTGGGTCAGAATGCCGTGTTCATCGACGGCATCCAGAACTGGACGACCGGGGCGAACGGTTTCGTCGCGATCCCGATCATCACGCCGGGCAACTACTACGTGCGCGAGATCACGCCTCCGGGTGGATTCCAGATCCCCGCGCCGAACCAGGTCCAGACGCAGGTCGTCGCCGGCCCCAGCTCGACCACCGCACCTGTCCAGAACTACGTCGAATTCGAACACGACCAGGTTCCGGCCTTCGCACTCCCCCTCACGGGTGGTGACGGTGCCCTGTGGTTCACCGTCGGCGGTATTGGCCTCATCGCGATCGCCCTCGGTACCGGAGTCATCGCTGCGCGCCGTCGTGCCACTCTGGCACTCGCAAACGCGTAACGTAGCACCGTGAATGCGAAGGTGGGGCGTCGGAAAGGCGTCCCGCCTTCGCTCGTCCCGGGCGAATCGGTCCGACCAGCCGTCACCGGTCCGCACTCGGTTCCGACCGGGCGCGAGCGGAACCGACACCTCCGATGGCGGCTCCCCGTGCTGCCACTGCTGGTCGCGCTGGCGATCGTCGCTGGAGCGGCGCTCCTCCTCTACCCGGCTGCGGCCGGGTGGTTCAGCGCGGTGGAGCAGTCGCGCGAGATCGACAAACTCACCCAGGGGATCAACGACCTCGGCGCCGAGACCCTGCACGAGAGACTCGCCGAGGCACGTGAGTACAACCAGGGCCTGAGCGGGAGTGGAGCAGCCGTCGCAGCGAACGAACGGCTCCCACTCGCGGACGAACCCCGTCCCGATAACGAACGCGCGTATTCCGCCATGCTTCGCGGTGATTCGGAGGGCCTGATGGCGCGCATCAGGATTCCCTCGATCGAACTCGATCTCCCGATCTACCACGGCACGAGCAATGCGGTCCTGGAGCGCGGCATCGGACACCTCGAGGGCACCGCGCTCCCCGTGGGCGGGCCGTCGACCCACTCCGTGATCACCGGACACAGGGGCCTTGCGACCGCCGAGCTCTTCAGCAACCTCGACAAGGCCGGTGTCGACGACACTTTCACCATCGAGGTCTTCGGCGAGACGCTCTCCTACCGCGTCATCGAGACCCTCGTGGTCGAGCCGCAGGACACCGAGAGCCTCCTGATCCAGCCAGGGAAAGACCTGATGACCCTCGTCACCTGCACTCCGCTCGGAATCAACAGTCACCGCATCCTGGTGACGGGGGAGCGCGTGATCCCCACCCCCCAGGCCGACATCGACGCAGCGGGGGACGCCCCCGACGTGCCCGGCTTCCCGTGGTGGATGGTCACCGCCGGCGGAGTGATCCTGGGCGCCGGTACCTACGTGTGGGTCTCAGGACGACCACCGCGGGCCGTCCGGCTGCAGATGGCGCAGGAGCGTCCGGCGTCCGTATAGCCGACTGATCCGCGGACGCCGGAGGGCGTGTCAGTACCGGAGGACCCGGTGCCGGCACGCCCTGTCCGCCTCCAGGACCATCCACGCCTGGAGCTGCGAGGAGAGGCTGACGGGTCCGTCCTGGCGCGGCGGGAAGACGAGCGCGGTCGGACCCACCTCCGAGCGGGCCGCCCAGAGCCGCTCCGCGGTGGCGCCCAAAAGGGCCCGGGCCGTCGATGCGGCCTCCGGGGCGATACCCGGGGTCGAGACGCCGAGCGCCAGGTAGCGCGCGAGGATCCCGGTGAACAGCCCGGCGTCGCCGCCCGCGGAGAGCGGCAGTACGCCGTCGTCGTCGGCGAGGTTCCGGGACACCGCCTCGATGAGGTCCGCCGCGTGCCCGAGGTTCGTCCCGCCGCCCGTCGCGACCAGGGCACCCAGCACGGTGCCCTGGTTGTAGGTGTGGACGGTGCGTTCCACTGTCCCCTCGGGGCTGCCGTCCGCCTTCACGCCGTCGAGGTACAGCCCCGTCGTCGGGTCGTACAGGCGCGCCCGGAGCCAGTCCAGCAGCCCCTGGGCCCGGTGGGTGTCCCCGGCGCGGGCGAAGAAGAGTGCGGCGGGAGCGGTGCTGGGGGTGTTCTTGTAATCGCGGGTGGTGTTCCAGTAGACGCCACCGCCCAGGTCCTGGGTGTGCGCCGACGCCAGGGCGCGTCCGAGGATCCGCACGCGGCGCCGCGGCCGCCGTCGTCCCTCCACCGCGTCGAGGCGCTGCAGGGACAGCGCCAGCCAGGCCATGTCGTCGTAGTAGGCGTTGCGCCACCGGCCGCCGTTCCGCAGCCAGATCCCGCGGGCGAGCTTCTGTGCGTCGGCCAGTGCGCCTCCGGCGGGATCGCGCAGGTGCTCGTCCAGGAGGCAGTCGAGGTAGTGCGCCTGCCACCAGTAGTGCCAGTGGCTCCTGGGGTCGGTCGGCGGCGGGAAGGCGATGGCGCCGAGCCTCGTCCCGGGCACGCGCAGGCTCCGGCGCGCGTAGAGGCGCCGGATACTGCTCGCGGCGCGGGAGGCGGCGTCGTCGGGGGTGGGCATGTGACTACCCTAGCCACGCCCGCCTCCCCCGGGATTGGGCAGGATGCGCAATCGGAGGCCCGCCGGGTGCGCAGTGGGCCACGTCACAGTAGTCTGGGCGCAGGAGTGGCCAACGGCGGTCCTCCCGCCGCGGAAGGAACAGCATGGACATCAGGGGAGCGGTGGCGCTCGTCACCGGAGGCGCTTCGGGACTCGGTCTCGCCACGGCCCGCAGACTGTCCGACGACGGCGCCTCGGTGGTGCTCGTCGACCTGCCGCAGTCAGCCGGCGCGGACGCCGCAGCAGGCCTCGACCCCTCCGGTGCCCGCGCGCGGTTCGTCGCCGCCGACGTCGCCGACCCGGCGCAGGTGCAGGCCGCGGTCGCCGCCGCGGTCGAGCTCGGTCCGCTGCGCATCGTCGTCAACTGCGCCGGCATCGCCACGCCGGGCAAGGTCCTCGGGCGCGACGGCGTCCTCCCGCTGGACCAGTTCGCCCGCGTCGTCACCGTCAACCTCGTCGGCACGTTCAACGTCATCAGGCTCGCAGCGGAGGCCATGGCGGCCACCCCTACGGTGACCGGGCCCGGCGGGTCCGACGAGCGCGGCGTCATCATCAACACCGCATCCGTGGCGGCCTTCGACGGGCAGATCGGCCAGCCCGCGTACTCGGCGTCGAAGGGCGGCGTCGCCGCGATGACGCTGCCGATCGCCCGCGAGCTCGCGCGGTCCCTGATCCGCGTGGTCACGATCGCCCCGGGCATTTTCGAGACGCCCATGATGGCCGGCCTGCCGCAGGAGGCCCAGGACTCCCTCGGCGCCCAGGTACCCCACCCCTCACGCCTCGGCAAGCCTGCCGAATACGCGGCCCTCGCCGCCCACATCGTCGAGAACCAGATGCTCAACGGCGAGACGATCCGCCTCGACGGCGCCATCCGCATGGCGCCGAAGTAGAACACACGCTCCGGTCTCGACGCCCCGGTCTCAATCGAAAGGACGGCTCGATGGAGAGCCAGCTGCCCACCGCCGATTTCCTCGGCTTCGAATCCCTCCTCACCAGACACGAGCGGGAGAAGCTGCGGGACGTCCGGGACTTCCTCGCCAAGGAGGTCTCGCCGCGCGCCGTCGAATGGTGGAACCGTGCCGAGTTCCCCCACGAGCTGCTCCCGAAGCTCGCCGGCCTGAACCTCAGCACACCCGTGCAGCAGGGCTACAGCCACCTGTTCAGCGGCATGGTGATCGCCGAGCTGACCCGGGCCGACACCTCGATCGCGACGTTCTTCATGGTCCACCACGACCTGTTCGTCGAGGCCCTCCACACCTTCGGCAGCGACGACCAGAAGGCACGGCTCCTGCAGGACGCCATGGATCTGAGGATCACCGGGGCCTTCGCGCTCACGGAGCCGCTGCACGGGTCCGACGTCGCCGGCGGCATGACGACCACAGCCACACGCGACGGCGACACCTGGGTCATCAACGGTGCGAAGCGGTGGATCGGCAACGGGACCTTCTGCGACTACATGCTCCTCTGGGCGCGGGACACGCACACCGGGGGAGTGCGCGGCTTCATCCTGGACGCCACCCTGCCCGGCGTGACCCGGACTGCCATTGCGAACAAGACGGCGCTGCGGACGGTGCAGAATGCCGACATCCTCCTGCAGGATGTCCGTGTCGCCGAGGCCGACCGCTTCGCCGGTATCGAGTCCTTCGACGACACCCGCCAGCTCCTGCTCGGGTCCCGGATCCTCGTGGGCTGGCAGGCCGTGGGCCAACAGCTGGCCGCGTTCGACGTCGCCCGGCAGTACGCCGTCGAGCGCCACCAGTTCGGTCGGCCGATCGCCGGATTCCAGCTCATCCAGGACCAGCTCGTCACCATGATGGGCAACACCACGGCGAGCCTGGCCGTGATGGCGCGCGTCGCCCAGCTGCAGGAGCAGGGCGTGTCCGACATGCCCCAGGCCGCCTTCGCGAAGTCCTTCACCACGGCGCGCATGCGCGAGACGGTGGCCCTCGGGCGGGGCATCCTCGGCGGGAACGGTATCGTCACGGAGTACGGGATGGCCAAGATCTTCGCGGACGCCGAGGCCGTCTACACCTACGAGGGGTCCTACGAGATCAACAGCCTCATCGTGGGCCGGGCGCTGACGGGCCTCTCCGCCTTCGCCTGACGCGTCCCTCAGGGAAGGGCCCCCTGGGAGCGGTCTCCCGGCCACATGACGGACGAGGTGAGGCGGCCGCCACATTACTGGGTAGGATCCCAACAGCAATCCGTCGTATCCAGTGCCGCATACGCCCCGTTTTCCGTGCCCTGAAAGCAGGCTGTTGTGACAGTGCCCCTCGAAGTGTCCCCTCTGCAGGCCGCCGACCCCTTCGGGGGTGCTGCGGGCGATCTCAGCTCCGACCTCCGCGCCGACGTGCGGCGCGTGAGCACGCTGCTCGGCGAATCGCTCGTGCGGCAGCACGGCCAGGAGCTCCTCGACCTCGTGGAGCGTGTCCGCCGGCTGACCAAGCAGTCCAAGGAATCGGGCGCCGGTGCCGACGCCGGTGAGCGGGCAGCCCTGACGGAGCAGGTGCGGGAGTTGCTTGCAGCGCTCCCCATCGACCGGGCCACGGAACTGGTCCGGGCCTTCGCCGCCTACTTCCACCTCGCCAACGCCGCCGAGCAGGTGCACCGCGTGCGCGGGCTGCGGACACGGTCGGAGGAGGACGGCTGGCTGGCGCAGACCGTATCGCGCATCGCGGCCGATGCCGGTCCCGAAGCCCTCGCCGACGTGGTTCAGGCCCTCGACGTCCGCCCGGTGTTCACGGCCCACCCAACCGAGGCCTCCCGCCGCTCCGTCCTGGACAAGCTGCGCCGCCTCTCCGACATCCTCGCGGACACGACGGAGGAGGGCTCGCAGCAGCGACGCCGCCAGGACAGGCGGCTGGCCGAGGTGATCGACCTCATCTGGCAGACCGACGAGCTGCGCCAGGTGCGGCCCACGCCGATCGACGAGGCCCGCAACGCCATCTACTACCTCGGCGACATCCTCACCACGTCCATGCCCGAACTGCTCGAGGACCTGTCGGACCTCCTGGCCGAGCACGGTGTCGCCCTGCCGGCCGAGGGCGCGCCGCTGCGGTTCGGGTCGTGGATCGGCGGTGACCGCGACGGGAACCCGAACGTCACGGCGGCCGTCACCCGGGAGATCCTGCAGATCCAGAACCAGCAGGCCGTCCGGATCGCCATCCATTTCATCGACTGCCTGATCTCGTCGCTGTCGTCCTCGACTGCGATCGTCGCGGCGTCCGCGGAGCTGGGTGCGTCCATCGAACGCGACCTCGCGAACCTGCCGCGGCTCGACAAGCGGGTCCTCGCACTCAATGCGCAGGAGCCCTACCGGCTCAAGCTCACGTGCGTGAAGGCGAAGCTCCTCAACACCGCGGCCCGCGTGCAGAACCAGACGGCGCACGAGCCCGGTCGCGACTACGCCGGCACCGATCAGGTGCTGGCGGACCTGCGGCTCGTCGGCGACTCCCTGCGGCAGCACTCGGCGGGGCTCGCAGCGGACGGCGCGCTCGCGACGGCGTCGCGCGTCATCTCCTCCTTCGGCCTGCACCTCGCCACGCTCGACATCCGCGAACACGCGGACATGCACCACGACGTCGTCGCCCAGCTGACCGACCGCCTCGGCGAGCTCGACGTGCCCTACCTCGAGCTGACGCGCGAGGACCGCCTCCGGGCACTGTCCCGCGAACTGGCGTCCCGACGGCCGCTCGCCTCGGTCACCCCACCGCTCGACGACGGCGCACGGCGCACGTTCGACGTCTTCCGCGAGATCGGCTCGGCGCTGGAGACGTACGGCCCCGACGTCATCGAGACGTACATCGTGTCCATGACCCGCGGGGCGGACGACGTGCTCGCACCGGTGGTGCTGGCCCGGGAGGCGGGGCTGGTCGACGTCGTCGGCGACGGCTCCGGCGGCCCGGACTCCGGGGCGTTCGCGAAGATCGGCTTCGCGCCGCTCCTCGAGACGGTGGACGAGCTCCGCGTCTCCGCCGACATCGTGGACACCCTGCTGTCCGACCCGACGTACCGCGAGGTGGTGCGTCTGCGCGGGGACCTGCAGGAGGTCATGCTCGGCTACTCGGACTCCAACAAGGAATCCGGCGTGCTCACGAGCCTGTGGGAGATCCACAAGACCCAGCGCCGCCTGCGCGACGTCGCCGCCAGACACGGCGTACGCCTCCGCCTGTTCCACGGCCGCGGCGGATCGGTGGGGCGCGGTGGCGGACCCACGTACGACGCCATCCTCGCGCAGCCCAACGGCGTCCTCGAGGGCGAGATCAAGTTCACCGAGCAGGGCGAGGTCATCAGCGACAAGTACTCGCTGCCGGCCCTGGCCCGCGAGAACCTCGAACTCTCGCTGGCTGCCGTCATGCAGGGCTCCGCGCTGCACCGCACGCCCCGTACGTCCGACGACGACCGCGGCCGCTGGGCCGAGGTCATGGAGACCGTGTCCGACGCCGCGTTCGCCCGGTACCGCTCCCTGATCGACCACGAGGACCTGCCCGCCTACTTCCTGGCCTCGACGCCGGTGGAGCAGCTCGGGTCCCTCAACATCGGCTCGCGCCCGTCGAAGCGCCCCGACTCGGGAAGCGGCCTCGGCGGGCTCCGCGCCATCCCGTGGGTGTTCGGATGGACGCAGTCCCGACAGATCGTCCCGGGCTGGTTCGGCGTCGGCTCCGGGTTGCGGGCCGCACGGGAGGCGGGTCACGGGGAGCTCCTCACGGAGATGCTCGAGCGCTGGCACTTCTTCCGCACCGTCGTCTCCAACGTCGAGATGACGCTCGCCAAGACCGACCTCGACATCGCCGCGCACTACGTCGAGGCCCTGGTGCCCGGTGAACTGCAGCACCTCTTCGGCGTGATCCGCGAGGAGTACGCGCTGACCCTGGCCGAGATCCGGAGGCTCACCGGCGAACACGAACTGCTCGACAACCAGCCCGTGCTCAAGCGGTCGCTCGCCGTCCGCGACCAGTACCTCGACCCGATCTCCTACCTCCAGGTCGAACTGCTGCGCCGCGTGCGGGCCGAGTCCGACGGCGGACGGCCCGACGAGCAGATCCAGCGGGCCATGCTGATCACGATCAACGGTGTCGCTGCGGGGATGCGCAACACGGGCTGATCCCGGTCTCCCCGGGTCCTGGTCGCCGTCCCGCCGGTGGGGCCCCTTCGGAATAGGTGCCGACCGGTGCCTGTTGCCGCCTCTGGAAGCCGAGCGGCATCGGCCGGACCACCCCGAGGAGGAGCACCATGAAGGCAGTGTTTTACGAGCAGTACGGCGATCCCGACGTGCTGCAGTACGGCGAGCAGCCCGACCCGAAGGTGGGGCCGGACTCGGTGCTCGTCGACGTCCGCGCATCCTCGGTGAACCCCGTGGACTGGAAGATCACCGCGGGCTACCTCGACGGAGCACTGCCCACGTACTTCCCCGTGATCCCGGGCTGGGACGTGGCCGGCGTCGTCGTACAGCCCGGCCCGTCCGTCACGGAGTTCCAGGCCGGTGACGAGGTCATCGGGTACGTCCGCATGGACACCGTAGGGCTCGGCACCTTCGCCGAGCAGGTGGCCGCCCCCGTGCGGGCGCTCGCCCGCAAGCCGAGGAACGTGTCCTGGGCCGAGGCTGCGACCATGCCTCTCGCAGGGCTCACCGCGTACCAGTCGCTGCAGGCCGTCGGGGTGGGGGCGGGTGACACCGTCCTGGTGCACAACGGCGCCGGCGGAGTGGGCACCTACGCCATCCAGATCGCGAAGGCGTGGGGTGCACGCGTCCTGGCCACCGCGTCCGAGAAGAACCACGAGTTCCTGCGCTCGCTGGGCGCCGAACCGGTGACCTACGGCGAGGGTCTCTCCGGTCGCCTCGCCGAGCTGGCACCGGAGGGGCTCGATGCCGTCGTCGACTTCGTGGGCGGGGAGGACCGCGTTGTATCGCTCGAGCACCTGAAGTCCCCTGAGCGGGTCGCGTCCGTCACGGATGCCGAGGTCAAGGACGAGGGCGGCCGCTATATCTTCGTCCGGCCCAACCCGGCCGATCTCCTGGCGCTGACCGAACTCGTCGAAGCGGGCAGCGTGAAGCCCGTCCTCGCGGAGAGCTTCCCGCTGGAGCGCGCCGCGGACGCCTTCCGCAGCAGCATGGATGGTCATGTACGGGGCAAGATCGCCGTCACGGTCGGTGAGCAGGGCTGATCCGGGAGCCCGCTCCGCTCTGCAGACTCCTCGCGCTCCGGCCGGAGTACGCCTAGTAGCGCGACTCCTCGTAGTCGTCCCCGGTGAGGTCGATCGGGTCGCGCTGCGCGTCCTCCTGGGCGCGCAGCCAGCGCCGGTAGGCGTGATCCACCCGGTGCCGGCGGGAGCCCGCGGTGATGAGCAGCAGGAAGATGGCGAGGACTGCCACGAACGCCACGTTCACCGCGAACGGCTGCCCGAGCACCCGCTCGACGGCGATCCACAGCAACCCCCAGGACGTGGCAGCGGCGACGGCGAGGCGTCCGCGGTCGGTCGAGCAGATCACGGCGGCGGTCATCAGGACCGCGACGATCCCGAAGATGGCCCACGCACTGCCTCCCCAGCCGAAGAGGTCGACGCCGCCGGCGGTGAGGACCGCCGCGGCATTGGCCGCCGCTGCCACGAGCACCCACCCGAGGTAGAGGCCGATCGGCGTATCCACGAGTGCGCCTTCGAGCCGCGTCCCGTTCGGGTGGTTGTTCATGGTCCGAACGGCCGCGAGGAGGGTGAAGAAGAGCAGCATGATCACCACGAGGCTCAGGGCCAGCAGGTCGGCCTGGGCGCTGAGGATCCAGGCGAGGTTCAGCAGCATCGACGCGGCGACGATCCAGCCCAGGCGCCGCTGGCGTCCCGTCCGGCGTTGCGACGGCAGCCACTGGAACGCGGTGAACGCCACGAGTCCCGCGTAGATGACGCTCCAGATGGAGAACGCGGACGACGACGGCGCGAGCAGCGTCGCGTCCGGAGCGAACAGCCCGCCCGCGGCGTCCCTGATCGACGGACCGCCGAAGGCCCCGACTCCCGCGGCCGAGCCGAGAATGCACGCCACAGCGCAGACGGTGACGACGATCTGCCGCACGATGTCCTGATCCCAGGTGCGGGCGTGGCGCGCGGCTGCGGTGCTGCCGCGACGGGCCGCACTGGCGGCCGCGGTGCTGCCGCGACGGGCGGCACCGTAGGTCGCATCCGCGGCGGTTCTCGCCTTCTCGGCCGCGATGCGGAGTCGGTCGGAAGAGCGTGCGCCGCCGACGCCCTCCGGGCTGGAGCCGTCGCGGCCGGAGGGTGTCGGCGGTCCGCTGACGGCGCCTCCGGGCCGAGGTTCGGCAGCGGCGCTGCGGGCAGGGGTGACGCGTCCGTCCGGTGAGCCGGCTTGCGGTGCCGGGGCCGGCGCACCGGGATCGGACGGCGTCCCGGACTGTCCGTCCTCGTGCGCGGCCGTGGTGCGGGGTTGCGCCGCCCGAAGGCGGTCGAGGACGCTCGCCGTGTCGGTGCGCGGCTCGGCCGCGGGCGTCCGACGGGCGATCGTCGGCGGCCGGACCGGCTTCTCAGGAAGCCGGGGTCCCGGGGTCTTCGGGGTGCTCATGCGCTGTGGAGGCCTTCCGGTGCTTCTTCACGGCGAGGATTGCCGCCGTGATGGCTCCTACCAGCGTACCGACCGCCATTCCGAGCAGGGCACTGACGCCCGCGGGCAGCCCGGTGGATGCGCCCGCGACGAAGCCGAGCCCGATGAGCCACGCGGTCCACAGCACGCCACCACCGGCGGCGGCGAGCATGAACGGGCGGACGGGCAGTTCGGCGATGCCCGCCGCTGCCACGCTCGCGGTACGTCCGCCGGGGAGGAAACGGACGGCGACGACGGCGGCGTAGGTGGGTGAGGTGCCGGCCTTCTCGATGGCGTTGCGCAGCCCGCGATGGATCGCGCGGCCCCACCGGAAGCGGTCGAGGAAGTGGGTGAGCCGGCGCCGGAACAGCAGGAAGATCGCCACGTCGCCGAGCCAGCTCCCGGCGAACGTGGTGAGGACGGCGAAGGGGAGCAGGAGCCCGCTGTGGGCGGACATGGTGCCGGCGCCGATGACGAGGAGTTCCGAGGGCACGACGGGAAGCACGACGTCGACGACGATGACGGCGAACATGACGAGGAGGTAGAGCGGTGCTGGGATGTCCGTGCCGGGCAGGTCCACCCTGCAAATCTACCGCCCGGTCACTACCTCGGTCCCGGGCTACCCGGGGTCAGGGTGGTCAGGTGAACTCGCTGAGGGCGAGGCCGGACTCGAACTGCCGGTCCGCGCCGGTCAGCGGGTCGCGGAATGCGATGCTGTGCGCGAGCAGCTGCAGCGGCCGCGTGTAGTCGTCCGGTGCCTGCGGGTGGAGCACGGGGTAGAACGGGTCGTTGATTATGCCGAGCCCGAGCGAGGCCATGTGCAGCCTCAGCTGGTGCGTCTTGCCCGTGTGCGGCTGCAGCCGGTACAGTCCCCGGTCCTTGCGCTGCTCGAGCAGACTGACGGTGGTGTGCGTGTTCGCGGGCCCCTCCACCTCCTGCGCCAGGAGGTAGGTGCGCGACTTCACGATCCGGCTCCGCACGTCGAGCGGCTCGGTGTCCAGGTGCAGTTCGGGCCGTACGGGCGCCACCGCACGGTACTCCTTGCTGATGCGCCGGTTCTCGAAGAGCAGCTGGTACGCGCCGCGCGTCTCGGGATCGACGGAGAACATGAGGATGCCCGCCGTCATGCGGTCCAGGCGGTGCATGGGGATGAGGTCCGGGAGGCCGAGCTCCACGCGCAGCCGGACGAGGGCGGACTCCGCGACGTACATCCCGCCCGGGGTGGTGGGCAGGAAATGCGGCTTGTCGACGACGAGCAGGTGCCCGTCCCGGTGCAGCACGGTCAGCTCGACCGGGAGCCGCTCCTCCACCGGGAGCTCCCGGTAGTACCAGACGAAGGTGTGCTCGCCCAGCGGCGTGGTGCGCGTGAGGACCTCGCCGCCGAGCGCGACCACCTCGCCGCGGTCGAAGCGCTCGCCGATGCCCTCGGGATCCACGTGGTCGAACCGGTCGAGGATGTACTCGAGCGCCGTCTCCCAGGGACCCTCGGCGGGTAGCCTGAGCCGGGTCGCGTTGACGCCGTTGCGGACGGGCAGGGGTGAGCGCATCGCCATCACCGCATCACCCGCCCGTCGCCGTCCACCCCGTCAGGGTAGTGCCGCCCCGGCCGGGGTTCCCAATCGCGGCTGGCAGTGCGGGCAGTAGTAGAGCTCGCGCAGTTCGGTCTCCCGGTCGCCGAGCTGCTCGAGGGCCACGGGCGTCCCGCAGCGCAGGCATCCGCGACGGGACCGCCCGTAGACCCAGAGCGTGTTACCGCGCAGCTGCCCCGTGGTGGCCCGGGTGCTGCGCGCCTTGTTCGCCTCGAGGAGCTTCTTCGACAGCTCGACGATGCGCGGCAGGTTCGGCACCTCGCCCGTGGGCGTGAGTGGATGCACCCCCGCGAGGAAGCACAGCTCGCACCGGTACACGTTGCCGATCCCGGCGAGGTTCCGCTGGTCGAGCAGGGCCAGGCCGATGGGCCGTTCGGGCTGCTCCAGCAGTCGGCGCAGCGCCTCGTCCGGGTCCCAGTCGGGCCCCAGGAGATCGGGCCCGAGGTAGCCCACGGCGTCCTCCTCCTCGGCGCGCGGGATGACCCGCAGGAACCCGAGCTCGAACCCCACGACGACGGCGTCCTCCGTCTCCAGGATGCACCGCGCCTTGAACGCGGGACGCCGCCACTTCTCACCGTGGGAGTAGACGTGCCAGAGGCCCTCCATCTTGAGGTGCGAGTGGATGTCCCAGCCGTCGTCGCCCCCGCCGCGGATGAGCAGGTGTTTTCCCCGGGCCACGGCCTCCTGCACGGTGTCGCCGGTGAAGTCCACCGTGGCGAAGCGGGGAACGCGGATGTCGCAGCGCGTGAGCACCTTCCCCGCGAGGGCGCGGTGCAGCTCGCGGGCGGCCCGCCAGACGGTATCCCCCTCAGGCACGGATCCTCAGCCCTTTCGGTGTGGAATGGAAGCCGGCGGCGGCCAGTGCGCGGCCGATGTCCGTGTCCAGGATCTCCCCGCCGTTCACCTTCTCGAGGGCCATCTTGTCCGCGGCGCCCCGGCGGATGATCGTGACCAGGGACAGGGCGGCGACGCGCAGGACATCGGCGTCCTCGGTGAAGGTCAGCAGGGTCTTCCCGCCGCGCTCCACGTAGAGGGCGAGCGCTCCGTCCACGAGCACCACGAGGGCGCCCGCCTTCCGCCCCGCCCGGTGTCCGCCGTCGGCCTGGGGCCAGCTCAGCGCGGCACCGTAGGGATTGGCGGGATCGGTGGCCGCGAGCGCGACGGCCTTCAGGGGAGGGGCCTCGCCGCCCAGTACGTCCTGTGCCGTGGGCAACTGGTTGTCGGCGCTGAACGAGCGCAGCCGGTCCACCGTGGCGGGCACCGCGAACTGGGCGGCACCGAGGTGCTCGATGAAGTAGCCACGCCGGCACCGGCCCATCTCCTCGAGGCGTGCCAGCACCTTGTACATGAGGCCGAACCCTCCGGGGATGCCCTCCTGTCCCACGGCGCCACGCGTGACGACCCCGTACCGGTCGAGGAGCAGCTCCGCCGTGGCGTGGGCGTGCAGCGTCGTCTCGGCCTCCACCCCGGGCAGCATGTTCCAGCGGCCGGCGGCCAGGGGAGGGGTGGGCCGCTGGTAGCTGCCGCCGTCGTCCGCCGCGGCGCTCAGGCGCATCGACGCCCCGGTGAGGGACTTGCCGGGCGCGCGGCCCAGCCGCCCCGCCCGCGACGTCCGGGCCCGGGCCGGGACCGGTTTCTGCTTGTGCGCCGTCTTGCCGTGCGCGAGCAGTGCCCGTACGGGCGTGAAGGTGTCGTTGCTGATCCGGCCGGCCCACACCAGGTCCCAGAGGGCGGTGATGACGGCGGTGTCGGGGGTCGCCTCCTGCACGTCGAGGAGGTTGGTGAGCTGCCGCAGGAAGTAGCCGCCGCCGCCGGCCAGCAGGTCCAGCAGCGCCGTGTGCAGGGCGGTCGGCTCGAACGCCGGATCCGGCCGCAGGGTCAGGGGTGCGTTCTCGGCGAGGTGCAGCGCGATCCAGCCGTCGTTGCCGGCCAGGGACCCGGCACCGGACCACAGCACCTCCCCGGTCGCCGTCAGCTCGTCGAGCATCGCCGGTGCGTAGTTGGCCACGCGCTGCGCGAGGATGAGCGGCTCCCACGCCGAGGCGGGGATCGGTACGCCGGAGAGCTGGTCGATGACGGTGATCACGCCGTCGAGGCCGCGCAGGCCGGAGCCGATGTGCTGCCAGGCGGGCAGGAACCGGCCGTACGCGGCCGGGTCGACGGGCTCCACCTCCTGCCGGAGCGCGGCGAGCGACCGGCGGCGCAGGCGGCGGAGCACCTCGGCGTCGCACCACTCGCTCGCTGCGGGCGCATGCACGGTGATGGTGCCCGGGGCGGCGCCCGAGGCTGCCGAGATGTCGAGGACGGGCACGGACTCCGCGGGGCGGAACTCGCCCTCCACCACGCGCCCTGCGCCGGCGAGGCGCTGCAGCGCGCCGGCGACGACGGCGACGCCGAGGCCCAGGCGGGCCGCGGCCTCGGCGGCGGTGAACGGACCGTGCGTGCGCGCGTAGCGGCCTACGAGGTCCCCGAGCGGGTCGTCGACGGGTTCGATGAACGCCAGCGGGATGCCCATGGGCAGCGGGACGCCGAGGGCGTCGCGCAGGCGGGCCGCGTCCTCGACGGCCGAGATCCGCTCGGCGCCGGCGATGTGCACGGTCAGCGCACGGTTCGCCTTCACGAGTGCCGCTACATGGCGGCCCACCACCTCGAGGGACGCGTGGGCGCGTACCGGGGCTGGGGAGCCGGCCATCAGCACCTCGTCGGATGCATCCCCGTCCGGGGAAGCGTCGGGGGACTCGGCGTCCGGACGCGTGGCGGCATCGACGGTCACGGGCTGCTCGTCCGCGGGGGCCTCGAGCCGCTCGGCGATCTCCTCGACGGTGAGCGGTCCGAGCAGGCGCAACAGGTCCGCGACGCCCTCGAGCCCCCGCGCCAGGCGGTCGGGCCGGAGGCGCTGCAGCTCGAGTTCCGTCTCGGCGATGACCCGGGCATCCAGCAGTTCCCGCAGCTCGGCCCGGCCGAGCAGTTCGTTGAGGAGCGTCGGGTCGAGCGAGAGCGCCGCGGCCCGCCGTTCGGCCAGCGGTGAATCGCCCTCGTACAGGAAGGACGCCACGTAGCCGAACAGCATGGACCGCGCGAAGGGCGAGGGCTGCTGCGTGGTGACCTCGACGATGCGCAGTTCCCGGCGCTCGATGGACGCGGCGAGCTCCTTCAGAGCGGGCAGGTCGTAGACGTCCTGCAGGCATTCGCGCACCGTCTCCAGCACGATCGGGAACGTCGGGTACTTCTTGGCGACGTCGAGCAGCTGCGCCGACCGTTGCCGCTGCTGCCACAGGGGCGTGCGCTTGCTCGGGTTCTGCCGTGGCAGGAGCAGGGCGCGGGCGGCGCACTCGCGGAACCGGGACGCGAAGAGCGCGGAACCGCCCACCTCGGCGGTGACGATGCCGTCGAGCTCCTCGGGGTCGAACAGGAAGAGGTCGGCGCCGGGGGGCTCGTCCTCCATGAGCGGCACCCGCAGCACGATGCCGTCGTCGGATGCCATCGCCGCGCCGTCCATGCCGTACCGCTGCTCGAGCCGGGCGCCGACGGCGAGCGCCCAGGGCGCGTGCACGGGCATGCCGAAGGGGCTGTGCAGCACCACGCGCCAGTCGCCGAGTTCGTCGTGGAACCGCTCGACCACGAGTGTCCGATCGCTCGGCACCACCTCGGTGGCCTCGCGCTGCTCCGTCAGGTAGGTGATGAGATTGCCGGACGCCCACGCGTCCAGGCCGATCCTCTCGCACCGCTCCCGCGCCTTCTCCGGCGTGGACCCCGACATCTCCCGGTTGAACGCGCCGAGGGCGCGGCCGAGCTCCACGGGCCGGCCGAGGGAGTCGCCTTTCCAGAACGGGAGCTTGCCGGGCTGGCCGAAGGCGGGGGAGACCAGCACGCGATCGTGGGTGATCTCCTCGATCCGCCAGCTGGTGGCGCCGAGGGCGAAGACATCGCCCACGCGCGATTCGTACACCATCTCCTCGTCGAGCTCGCCGACGCGGCGGCCGCCCGCGCGCGGGCCCTCGCCCTCCGACCCGACGAGGAACACCCCGAACAGCCCGCGGTCGGGGATGGTGCCGCCGGAGGTGACGGCCAGACGCTGCGCCCCGGGCCGGCCCGTGATGGTTCCCTCCACGCGGTCCCAGATGATACGAGGGCGCAGCTCGGCGAACTCGTCGGACGGGTACAGGCCGGCGAGGAGATCGAGGGTCGCGTCGAACGCGGACCGCGGCAGGGTGGCGAACGGTGCGGAGGCGCGGACGACGTCGAACCACTCCTCGACGTCGATGGTGCCGAGCGCGGCGGCCGCGACGGTCTGCTGCGCCAGGATGTCCAGCGGGTTGGTGGGGATGTAGAGGGGTTCGATCTGCCCGGCGAGCATGCGCTCCACCGTGACCGTGGTGTTGATGAGGTCGCCGCGGTGCTTGGGGAACAGCACGCCCTGCGAGACCTCGCCCACCTGGTGGCCGGCGCGGCCCACGCGCTGGAGGCCGCTCGCCACGGAGTGCGGCGACTCGACCTGCACCACGAGGTCCACCGCGCCCATGTCGATGCCCAGCTCCAGCGAACTCGTCGCGACGACGCAGCGCAGCCGCCCTGATTTGAGATCGTCCTCGATGAGCGCGCGCTGGTCCTTGGACACCGAGCCGTGATGCGCCCGCGCGAGAAGCGGCTCGGCGCCGCTGGTCTGCCCGGCCTGCGCCATCATCTGGGCAGGGGTCGCCGTGGTGTGGGCGAACGACGGCGCGGCCGTGGGTTCGACGGCGGCCGGGTTGCCGCCCGCGGCCCACACGGCGTCGCGCTCGCGGCGCTCCGCGTGGATCTCGTTCAGCCGCGCGGTCAGGCGTTCAGCGAGCCGGCGCGAGTTCGCGAACACGATCGTGGACCGGTTCTGCTCGATCAGGTCGACGATCTTCTCCTCGACGTGCGGCCAGATGCTCGCCTGCGGCACCGGATCGCCGTCGTCCTCGGTGTTCGAGGCCGCCCCGCCGAGCTCCGTCATGTCCTCCACGGGCACGGTGACGGTGAGGTCCCACTTCTTCTCGGACGGCGGGGCCACGATCTCCACGGGCGCATTGCCCGCGAGGAACCGGGCCACGGTCTCCTTGGGCTCCACCGTGGCCGAGAGGCCGATGCGCTGCACGGGCTTGTCCAGCAGGGCGTCGAGGCGGGCCAGGGACACCGCGAGGTGCGCGCCGCGCTTGGTGCCCGCGACGGCGTGGACCTCGTCGATGATGACGGTGTCCACCTCCATCAGGGTCTCGCGTGCCTTCGACGTGAGCATGAGGAACAGCGACTCGGGCGTGGTGATGAGGATGTCCGGCGGCCGGGTGAGCATCGCCCGGCGCTCGGCCTGCGGGGTGTCGCCGGAGCGGACGCCGACCGTGATGCCGGGCGCGGGCAGTCCGAGGCGCTTGGCCGTCTGCGTGATGCCGATCAGGGGCGCCCGCAGGTTCCGCTCGACGTCGACGCCGAGCGCCTTCAGGGGCGAGATGTACAGCACGCGGGTGGTGCGTTTCGGCTTCGCAGGGGCTTTCCGGCCCTTCCCGGACGCCGGCGCCGGGGCGTCGGCTTCGGCCTCCCCGCTGCCCTCGCCCGAGGCGATCAGGCGGTCGAGCGCCCAGAGGAACGCCGCGAGTGTCTTGCCCGAGCCCGTAGGGGCGACGACGAGGGCATTGGAACCGGCGGAGATGGCGGACCAGGCGCCCTCCTGGGCAGGGGTGGGCTCGGTGAAGGCACCGGCGAACCACTCGTGCGTGGCCGGGGTGAACCTCGTCAGTACCTGCGTCGTCACCTCTTCATCATGCCCCAGCGCACCGACACTCGATGGGGGGACGGCGCACCGGATACCTGCCGCCGTGGCGGGCACGGCGGGAGTAGGTTTCAGGGACGAGCCGCGCCGCGCGGCCGGGGGGAGGAGTCGTGATGGCGGAAGAAACAGGGACGGCGCGGCCCCGGGCCCCGCGCGGGCACGTGTCCCACAACTGGCTGCCGGTGGCGGGCATCGGGTCGCTCTTCCTCGGCGGCGCGGCGGCGGCGCTCGTGTTCGACGGCGACACGGGCCGCATGGCCGTCTACTTCGTGGTGGGAACACTCGTGGTGATCGTCCTGACCACGCCGTGGCTCGTCCGGAACCCGCCCGCGATGCACGCGGGCGCGGGCACGTACCTGGTGCTCGCCGTCGTCGTGGAACTGGGCGCGCTCCTCGGCGGGGCCGTGGAGGCCTTCCGGGGGCTCGGCGCCTGGGTGGTGCTCGGGATCGGCCTGGCGGTGTACGGGTACCTCGAGCGGGGCCGCGTCATGATCACCGCCGGAACGGGCGCCGCACTGCTGGGCGTCGTGGCCATCACCGCCGCCCGGCCGTGGCTGACCCTGGTGCTCACGGTGGCCACCGCCGCGCTGCTCGTGGTCGCGGCCTGGCGGCTCCGGCTGCTCGGGCCGTGCGCTACCGTGCCGGCACGACCGGCGTCCGGGGCGCGTCAGGTCGAACGGGCGGCGCAGAGCACCGGAGCCGACCCGTCAGGACGCGGGCTGCAGCGTCCCGACGGTCATCAGCACCACGGACGCGGCGGAGCAGGCGGGGATCTGCTGGGGCAGCACGAGTGAATCGGTGGCACCGGGAGGGTAGATCCGCAGGCCCGCGGCCGTGGTGAGCCCGCAGTCCGTGCCGTAGTTCTGGGCGTTGGTCTGCCGCAGTGTGGTGGTGGTCGACGCCCCCGGGGCGAGCGACACGGGGGTCGATGCCGAGCCGTCGCGGTCCGCGGGGGCCCCGATCTGGACGCCGCCCGCATCCACGAAGGACACCCCGGGGAAGCCGTCCAGCGTGCACTCCTGATCGGAGGAATTGGTCAGCACGAGCGTGCGGTACACGCTGCCCGCCGCGCCGCCGCCCGGCTGGTCGGCGATGCTTCCTGTGAGCTGCACGGCCGTGCAGGTCCCTCCTGCGGCGGGCTCCGACGGCGGCGCCGTGGGCGCTTCCGCGGTCGGGGACGCCGACGCGGAGGGGGCGCTCGACGGCGCCTCGCTCGTGGTGTCGGCCGACGCCGACGCCGACGCCGATGCCGATGCGTCGGCCGACGGCGATGCCGACGGCGATGCCCCGGTCGACGCTGACGCTGACGCCGACGCCGACGCGGCGGTCGACGCCGGTGCCGCCGTCCCGCCGTCGTCCGTCCCGGACGATGCGCAGCCGCTCACCGCGATCAGGGTTCCGGCGGCCGCAGCGGCCATGATCCAACGCTTGCTCCCCAGCAGACTAGTCATGCCCTCACCCTAGCTCCGGGATGCCGGAGCGCCAGTAGGCGGACACGGCCGTACCGGGATCGTTACCTGCGCCGCCCGGCCGGGATGCCTATTCGTGGTGGTAGGACCGGCCGCCGGCGATCTCCTGCGCGCGGTACACCTGCTCGGCCAGGATGAGGCGCACCAGCTGGTGGGGGAAGACGAGCGGCGAGAGGGACCAGACGAAGTCGGCACGCTGGTGCACCTGCGCGTCCACGCCGTACGCGCCGCCGATGATCACGGTGACGCTGCGCGAGGCCTGGAGCGGCGCGAGGAGGGTGCGGGAGAGCGTGGGCGAGTCGATGGCCCGACCACGCTCGTCGAGGAGGACCACGTAGTCGGTGCCGAGCCGGGCCAGGAGCCGCTCGGACTCCTCCCTGCGGGCGGCGTCGTGCTCCCGCGCCGAATGGCTGATCAGCTGCCAGGACAGGTCGAACGGCTTCTTCAGGCGCTTCGCGTAGCGCTCGATACCCTCGGACACCCAGCTCTCGTGCTTGCGGCCCACAGCGAGCACCCGGATTGCCATGACCTCAGGCTATCGCTCCCGAAGGGGCCTCGTGCGGGCCCCCGGCGGAAGTTCCGAGCGGGCGCGACGTGCCGGTGACGGGCGTCAGGAGGCCTCCGAAGGTGAACGGCGGGCGAACGCGAGGCAAAGAACGAGCGCCTGCACAAGGATTTCGCGGGCCGAACTTTTCCTGCCGGACCGCCGAAACCGTAAGTACGCTGACGGAACTTCACCGGAGCCCACGAATCGGACCACCGAATCGGACCACGAATCGTAGAAGGAGGCGGCAATGTCGACCATCACCGACCGAATGGACGTACCGAGCACAGCGGACAACGAGGCACGCCCCCGACGACGAACGGTCGGCGTGATCCTCGCCGGCGGCATCGGCACCCGCATGGGCCTCGAGATCCCCAAGCAGCTGGTGCCCGTGGCGGGCCGCACGAGCCTCGAGCACACCGTGGATGTCTTCCAGCAGTGCCCCTTCATCGACGAGATCATCGTGATGATGGATCCCGGCACCATGGACCGCGCGGAGCGGCTCGTGACGCGGGACCGCTTCCCGAAGCTCTCGGGGCTGCTGCCTGGTGGCCGCGACCGCAACGAGACCTCCTACCTGGCCCTCCGGGAGATCGCCACGCCGGGCGCGAAGGTCGTCTTCCACGACGCCGTCCGCCCGCTCGTCGATCCGTCGATCATCCGCGCGTGCGTCGACGCGCTGGACACGTACGATGCCGTCGACACCGGCATCCCCTCCGCGGACACCATCATCGAGGTGGACGAGCACGACATCATCCGCGCCGTCCCGCCGCGCGCGTCCCTCCGCCGCGGGCAGACGCCCCAGGCCTTCCGGTGGGACACCCTGATGGAGGCCTACGGACTCGCACACGCCGACCCGGGCTTCGCAGCGACGGACGACTGCTCGGTGGTGCTGAAGTACAGCCCGGACGTCCCGATCATCGTCGTGCCCGGCCACGAGGCCAACATCAAGATCACGCACCCCATCGACATCCATCTGGCCGACAAGCTGTTCCAGCTCAAGCACCAGCACGCGGACCCGGTGCCGTTCGCGGCGGCCTCGCTGCGCGACGCCGTCGTGGTGGTGTTCGGCGGCAGTTCGGGCATCGGCAGCGAACTCGGCCGGCAGCTCGAGGACGAGTGTGCGCACGTCGTCTCCCACAGCAGGACCGGCAGCGGCACCTTCGTGGAGGACCGCGACTCCGTCTCGCGTGCGCTCGCCGCGGCTGCCGCCGAGTACGGGCGGATCGACCACGTGGTGCTCACCGCCGGTGTCCTGACCATCGGCAACCTCGTGGACCTCAGCGACGAGCAGCTCCAGCACGACGTCGGCGTGAACCTCATGGCCGCGTTCGTCGTCGCGCAGGAGGCCCACTCCTACCTCGCCGCCTCGCGCGGGTCGCTGCTCCTGTTCTCGTCCAGCTCCTACACGCGCGGCCGCGCCCAGTACACGGTGTACTCGGCCACGAAGGCTGCGCTCGTCAACCTGACCCAGGCGCTCGCTGACGAGTGGAGCAGCGACGCGATCCGGGTCAACTGCATCAGCCCGAGCCGCACCGCGACGCCCATGCGGCAGAAGGCGTTCGGCCGCGAGGACGAGACCACCCTCGTGCAGGCGTGCGACGTCGCCCGCGTGTGCTCCCAGGTGCTCGCCTCCGACATCACGGGCCAGGTCTTCGACGTGCGGCTGCTGCAGGTCGACCCCCTGGCCACGCAGTTCGAAAGCGTCCGGTGAGGGCGGGGCCCCTCACAGCCGACGCGCAGCGGCTGGTGATCCCTGACGCCCGCATCCCCTCGGGCGATGCCTGCTCCGTGCTCCTCGGCGGGCGCCGCATCTGGACGGTCCGCGCCCCCGAACCGGGCGACGACGGCGCCCTGAACCTGCCGTGGCCGCCCTCCCTCGCCGAACGGCTCACGGGCCGGGCCCGGCTCGCCGTCGAGCACGCGGGCCGGGAGGTCGCCGCGGCGACGGTCGCCTTCGACGACGACCCATCGGAGTTCGCCCTGGCGGAGCCCGGCACGGGGATCCCGCAGGTCGTCAACAAGTGGGGCCGGATCGCCCGGTCCTTCGAGGGCCGGGACGCCGCGCTCATCGAGCAGGTCCTCGACGAGGCCGAGCGCCTCATCGAGGTGCTGCACCGCACGCTCGGGATCGACCTGTTCGTCACCGGCGGCACACTCCTCGGGCCCATCCGCAACGGGCGGATCCTCCCGCACGACGACGACGCCGACCTCGCCTACCTAAGTGCGCACACCAACCCCTCGGACGTCGTCCTCGAGAGCTTCCGCATCGAACGGACGCTCGCCGAGCAGGGGTACGAGACGGTCCGGCATTCGAGCGGGCACCTGCAGCTGCTGTTCCCCGGGAGCACGGTGACGGACCGTTTCTACCTCGACATCTTCACCTACTTCGAGTGCGAGGGCTGGTTCTACGGGACGTTCCACGCCCGGGAGCCCGCGGACACCGTCACCCTCCACCCGCTGAAACCGTTGCCCGTGAACGGCCGCATGCTGCCGGGTCCGGCCGAGCCCGCGCAGCTCCTCGCCGCGATCTACGGGCCGTCCTGGGAGGTCCCCGACCCGACGTTCTCCTTCATCACGCCGCCCGCCGCGTTCCGCCGCTACTACTGGTGGCTGAACCACTTCGACGTGGACCGCGAGAACTGGGAGGACCACCACCGCGTCGCGATCGAGGGGGGCGCGGAACGGGCGCCGTCGGGCCTTGCCGTCGCCGCCGCGGAACAGCTGCCGCCGTCGTCCACCGTGCTGGATCTCGGCTGCGGTCTCGGCGCCGACGCCCGCCACCTGGCCGACCGCGGCCACCGCGTCCTCGCCGTCGACTACAGCCGGCCCGCGCTCGCCTGGGCGAAGGAGCACCTCGCCGACGACGGGCTGACCTTCGAGCGCGCGAACCTGACCATGGCCCGTCACGCGCTGCACCTGCGGAGGCGCTGCGCGGAGCTCGACACGACGGTGCACGTGCACGCCAACCACCTGTTCAACGCCCTCAGCCCGCTCGGCTGGGACACCACGCTGATGCTCGTCAAGCACCTGCTGGCGGCCCCCGGGAGCACGGCGTTCCTCGAGGTCGGGGTGGCGGGAGAGGAGGGGTCGGCGAGCTGGATGGAGTACCAGCCCGTGGACTGGACGCGATTCCAGGAACAGCTGCACCGGTACTCGCTGAGTGCCGAGGAGCAGGACGACGACGGAGCAGGCCAGGCGACGAGCCGCCGCGTGCTCGTGAGGAGGGAGAGGGCATGACCGACACGACCCAGGCAGGCACCCACGCCACGGCCGAGGACATGGAGCTGCAGTTCGCCGAGCCGGAGGGCCTCGCGGAGCAGATCCTGGCGCTCCGAACCGAGGTGGAACAGCTGCGGGCGGACGTCGTCCGGCTCGACGCCGACCTCGACGAGTCACGCAGGCTGAACCTGCGCGCCGCCGAGCTGCTCGACGTCGTCTACGAGGAACTCGGCGCCCGCCGGACCCCGCGGGAGGACGCACCGTGAGCGCGCCGAGCGAGGGCGGGCCACCGCTGGAGATCATCGGGGGCTTCGAGAGCACCTTCATGCCCGCGCACGACCGGGACATCTTCGAGACCACGGAACACGACACCCGCTGGCGCGAGGACCTCGCCCTGCTCTCGCGCTCCGGCATCACCCGGCTGCGCTACCCCGTGCGGTGGCATCGCATCGAGGAGACCGAGGGCGTCTTCGACTGGTCCGCCACGGACGAGGTGCTGGGGTACCTGCGCGAGCACGGCTTCCGGCCCATCATCGACCTCGTGCACCACACCAGCTACCCGGCCTGGCTGACCGACGGGTTCGCCGACGCCCGCTTCGGCGAGGTGTACCTGCGGTACGCGGAGGCCTTCGCCCGCCGCTACCCGTGGGTGGAGGAGTACACGCTCTTCAACGAGCCGTTCGCCACGCTGTTCCTCTGCGGGCACGAGGCCATCTGGCCGCCCTACCACTCGGGGCTGCAGGGGTTCGTGGACCTCCTCGTCAACGTGCTGCCGGCAGTCGCCGGGGCGAGCACCCTGTACCGCCGGCTGCTGCCGGACGCCCGGCACGTCTGGGTCGACACCTGCGAGTTCCACACGGGCTCCGACGCCTCCGGGCAGCGGTACGCGGACATGGCCAACGACCGCCGCTTCCTCGCCCTCGACGCGTTCCTCGGCCGGGGGTACGACGTCGACAGCCAGCTGGGCCGCGACCTCGCCCCCGTGGGCGGTGAGCGCCTGCTCGCCCTGCCGGCGGGGACCATCGACGTCCTCGGCCTGGACTACTACGCGCACTGCCAGTGGAACTTCGGCGAGGAGGGAGGGACGGCGCCCACGCCCACCCCGCTCCCACTGGCCGACCAGATCCAGCAGTACTGGGAGCGCTACGGGCTGCCGTGCATGCTCACCGAGACCAACGTCCGCGGCCGTACCTCCGACCGCGCCACGTGGCTCAAGTACGTGCTCGAGCAGTGCGAGCAGGCCCAGGCCCGCGGCGTCGTGCTCGAGGGCGTGTGCTGGTTCCCCGTCGTCGACTCCACCGACTGGAACTCGCTGCTCTTCCGCTGCGAGGGCCACGTGGATCCCGTGGGCGTGTACTGGCTCGACGAGGACCTCGAGCGGCGCACATCGGTGATGTCGACGTCGTACGCGCTCGCGGCCGGAGGAGTGCGCTCCGGCGAGCTCCCCGCCTACACCCTCGGTGAACCCGTGGCCACCTGGCTTCACGGCTACCGGCAGCAGATGTCCCACTGGGACTGGCAACAGCCCCCCGAGACCGATCTCGGCTCACGTCTCCCCCGTACAACCACTCGAATGGAATTGAGGATCGTCGATGCAAAGTGAACTCATTGTCATGTCCCACCTGCGGTGGGAATGGGTCTGGCAGCGGCCTCAGCAGATCGTCTCCCGCCTGAACCGGGCGCCGGGACGCAAGACCTTCTTCGTCGAGGAACCCCTCACGCCCCCCGGCGTCGAACTGACGGAGAACCGGCTGGGCACCACCGAGATCGACGGCCTGACGCGCGTCTACCTCGAGATCCCCGAACAGGGCCGGCACGTGGGCTTCTTCGACGAGGTCATGCCCGACTACGTGGCGCACCTGCCCCAGCTCCTGGGCCCGCCCACGGGCGACCGCGTCGTCTGGATCTACACGCCCCTGGTCCTGGAGGCAGCGCTCGCCCTCGAACCGACCACGCTCGTGTTCGACGTCATGGACGACCTCGCGGCGTTCAGGAACGCGGCCCCCGAGCTGCTCGTGCGCCAGCGCCAGGCACTGAAGCGGGCCGACGTCGTGTTCGCCGGTGGGCGCTCGCTGCACCGGTCCGTGGTGAAGCAGGGCCGGGAGGACGCCCACCTGGTGCCGAGCGGTGTGTCCGTGAAGCACTACGCGGCGGCGGCGCGGGCGGCCGAGCCCGACCGCAGCAAGCCGGTGGCCGGCTACGTGGGCGTACTGGACGAGCGGATCGACCTCGACCTCGTCGCGGGCCTCGCGGAACGCCTGCCCGAGTGGGAGATCCGGATGATCGGGCCCATCTGCAAGATCGAGGAGTCGGATCTGCCGCAGGCGCCCAACATCACGTACTACGGGCAGCAGGACTACAAGGACCTGCCGGCGCACATGGCGGAGTTCGATGTCGCCCTCATGCCGTTCGCCCTCAACGAGGCCACGAAGTCCATCAGCCCCACCAAGACGCTCGAATACCTGGCATCCCGTCTGCCCGTGGTCTCCACGCGCGTGCCCGACGTCGTCGCGGACTTCCCCGGCGTCGTCGAGCTGCAGGACGACGCCGAGGGCTTCGCCGCGGCCTGCGAGGCGCTGAGGGGCCGTGCCGGCGGACCGCCGACGCCCGAGCTGCGCAAGCTGCTCAGGCGCCACGACTGGGATCGGATCGCCGAGCTCATGGACAAGACGGTGTTCGACCAGGAGCGGGCGGCGCCGGTACAGGCCACGGCCGAGGCGACCGCCTAGCACCCATGCCGACCCACGACAGGCGGGAGGATGCTCCGCTGTCCCGGGAACATCCTCCCGCCGACCACCTCCTGCTCCACTTCAGCGACACCCACTTCGTGACCGGCGGGCCGCTCTACGGCGGCGTGGACGCGTGCGAACGCCTCGCCCAGCTCCTGGCGGAGATCGGGCGGTCCGGGGTCCGCCCCGACGCCCTCGTCTTCACCGGTGACCTCACGGACAAGGGCGACCCCGACGCCTACAGGGCCCTGCGCGGACTCGTCGAGCCCTTCGCCGACGAGCTGGACGCTCCCGTGATCTGGCTCATGGGCAATCACGACAAGCGCCCGGCCCTGCGTGCAGCGCTGCTCGGCGAACCCCCCGAGGACACCCCGCTGTACCGCAGCCACCGGCTCGGCGGGCTGCGCGTGATCGCGCTCGACACATCCGTGCCGGGGCACCACCACGGGGAGCTCGACGACGTGCAGCTCGCCTGGCTGGAGGCCGAACTGGCGCGGCCCGCACCCGAAGGCAGCATCCTGGCCCTCCATCACCCGCCCATCCCGATGGTGCAGGACCTCGCCGTTCTGACGGAGCTGCGCCGGCAGGATCGGCTGGCGGAGATCGTGACGGGGACGGACATCCGCCTGATCCTGGGCGGGCACGTGCACTTCCCCTCGTCCTCGCTCTTCGCCGGGATCCCCGTGTCGGTCGCGTCGTCGACCTGCTACACGCAGGACCTCAACGTCCCCGTGGGCGGGATCCGGGGCAGGGACGGGGCGCAGGCGTTCAACCTCGTGCACATCTATCCGCACACGATCGTCTCCTCGGTCGCGACCATCGGGTCCGATCCGACGGTGGGGGAGTACATCCGGCCGGAGGAGGCACGCCGGCGCCTGGCGGCCGTCGAGGGGATCACCCGGACGCGGCGCTGAGCGGGGGAACCGGCCGGGTTCAGCCGTCCGCGTCCTCGCGGGACGTGATGCCGAAGCTCGGGGACTGCAGCTCGGTGAAGTTCCCGACGGTGGCGCGCACCGTGCACCCCGGCGTGATCTGCAGTGCCGTGACGGTGAGCCCCGAACTGTCGACGGCGAGCGCCCCGCCGCAGCCGTCGGAGAACCGCACCCCGTCCTCGCCGCCTGCAACCGCGGCGAACATCTGCGACGGCTTGCCCGACGCCGGACTCACGTAGAGCGGGTTCAATTCGTCCGGGCCACCGGCCCACACGGGGATGAGCGTGATCTTCAGAGGGCTCGGCGTCACGACGCGCGCCGGGGTGCGGACCTCCACGCCGGTCAGACGCTGAACGGGGTAGGCGGTGCCTGTGACGGCCGGGTCCTGCGTCGCGGCCGACGTCGCCTCGGACGCGCCGCGCACCCACGCATCGAGCGCCTGCTGGTCGGTGGGTTGCGCCGATACCGAGGCGGTCACTTGGACAGACCCTCCCGCCGGGACCTGCAGGTCCGACAGCGTCCAGCCGCACGCGACGTCGAGCCCGGTGATGGAAGCCTGGTTGCGCTTCGCGGGGGCACCCTCCCAGGTGACGGCTGGACACGCCTCACCCTCGGCCATCCCGGGGACCACCTCGAGGAACTCCCCGGAAAGCGGCGCCTTCTGTGCTGCGTAGGTGAGCGTCAGACGGATCCGGCCGGAGGAGGGCTCGTAGGAGGCGGCACGCGAGATGGTCAGGCCGGTGGGCAGGGCGGTGTCCTGCCCCTGGGCCGACAGCGGCTCGCCGGCGCCGGCGGACACCGCCGGCTGCTCGGCAGGACTGAGGACCACGAACCCGACGACCATCCCCACGAGGAGGAGCACCGCGCTTCCCGCGAGGAGGAGGGCCTTGCGTGTGCGCCAGAACGGGGGCGCGAGCGCGGGTTCGAGCCGGGTCTCGGCCACCGGCCGCGCCTCGCGGCGCGGCATCGGACGGGCGATGGTCGCGTTGCCCGCATCCCCGAGCCGCGGGACCTCCGTGTCGTCGGTGGGCGGGGCGGCTGCCAGGGCTGCCAGGTCGGCATCCGTGAAGGCGCCACGGACCACCGTGGCGGGGCGTTCGACGTCGTCGAAGTCCGCCGGGGCTTCCCCGCGCGCGAGGGGCGCGCTCGCAGCGAGGCGAAGCGCGAGGCGTCGCAGCGTAGCTGCCGCCTCGGGGGCGGTGGGGCGCTCCGCGGCGTCCTTGGACAGGAGCCCGGCCAGGACGTCCCAGAGGGCGTCGTCCACGGCGATCCTCGGCGGATGAGCGGAGACATGGCGGTAGGCGACGCTGAAATCCGTCCCCGGGCCGGCGAAGGGGGTGCGTCCGGCGAGCAGCTCGTAGAGCAGGACCCCCGTGGAGTAGACATCACCCGCAGGGCCCGAGCGGCCCTGGCTGATGAGTTCGGGCGGCATATACTGCGGAGTGCCGATGAGGCCCGTCGTCTGGCGGACCCTCTCGCCCACGACGTCGGAGATGCCGAAGTCGGAGACCCGCACGTCACCCGGGGTCCATCCGGTCCAGGGCCGGGCGAGGAGCACGTTGTCCGGCTTGATGTCGCGGTGCGTCACGCCTCGGGAGTGGGCGAACGCCAGCGCGTCGAGCACCTCGGCGGTGAGGCCCAGCGCGTCTGCGGGCCGCAGCGTGCCGGCCTCCCGCACGACGTCCCGCAGAGACCCGCCGGCGACGTAGTCCATGACGATGGCCAGCCGCGCACCCTCCACCACCATGTCGCGCACCGTGACGATGGAGGAGTCCTGCAGCCCGAGCAGCACGGACCGCTCACGGACGAACCGCTCCACCAGCGAGGGATCATCGGCGTGTTCGGGGCGCAGCACCTTCGCGGCGAGGACCCGGTCGTCGCTCGCGGTGACGGTCCACACCTCACCGACGGCACCGGAGCCGACCCGTTCACCGAAGCGGTAGGACGCACCGAGCGCCTGACCCGTCTGTGCGAGTTGCATTCCGTTCCCTCCACCTCTCTCCGACGCCGTCGGTCTGATCTGCCGGGCGCTCCCGCGTGTCGGGGCCCCTGTCATCGTAGGTTCCGGTCAGCCTGCAGGACTGATCGACTGGATGAGCGCTACCTGCCCGCCCACGCCGAGGTAGCCGCGTCCTGCGGTCATCGCCACCGGCGCCTTCCGGGGCAGCGCCGCACCCAGCAGCTCGCCGTCGTAGTCCACGTCCGGCTGCAGCAGCACGCCGAGGCGTGACTTGCGAACCGCCTTGGTCCAGTGTCCGTACAGTCCGCGGAGATCCGCGGCCCGGCCGGCCGCGATGACGCACAGCCCCGACTTCCCGGAGGCCACGATGCCCACGATGGACTGGTCGGGGTCCTCGAAGCGCTCCGCGTCGTCGATCAGGAGGAACACAGGGCCGCGCTCGAGCCGCAGGGACGCCAGCAGGGCCGGGACCTCGTCCGCGCCGACGGCCGTGCGGTCGAGGGCGGCGGAGGCCAGGGGTGAGCGGCGGTCGCAGATGCCCCAGACCTGGGCTGGTCCCTGGGGCGTGGCTGCTCCCCGCAGGGCCGCGGCGAGTGCCATGAGCAGTGTGGACTTCCCTGATCGGGCGGGCCCGGTGATGAGCGCATGCTCACCCTCGTAGATCTCCAGGAACGCGGGGGAGAGGTCCGACTCCTGGAGTCCGATCGGGATGCGCCACGGCTCGGCGTCCAGCTGCGGTCCCACCCCCAGGTCCTGCAGGGTGACGTCCGCGGGCAGGCGCCGGATCGCGCGGGACTTCGCGGGGGCGTCGGCCCAGCTCTGCCGTACCCGGTCCATCGCGGCCGCGACACCGATGCGGGGCGTGGCCACATGCATCTGGAGCGCGGTGCGGGGGTCCACGCAGCGGCCCGGGAGCGCGGCCGGGATCTGCTTGCCCCGGACGCCGAGGGAGGAATAGTCGTAGGTGTCCGCCAGCCGGAACAGCCATCGCTGGAGGGTCACCTCGTTCATGGCCGAGGGCACGGCCTTGGCGCGTGTGGTGGAGACCGCGAAGGAGAGCCCGAGCGCCGGTCCGTCGGCGTACGCACGGTACAGCAGGTCCAGCAGCTGTTGTCCCTCGTAGTCCTGCAGCTCGTCCCGCAGGGAAGCCAGGCCGTCCAGCAGAACCACCGTGCGGCGGTGCGTGCCCGGCTCCGCGCGGCGCCGTTCCAGCTCGCCGTGCAGGTGCCGCAGGAAGCGGGCCTGCTGCTCCTTGGCGCCGGCCCCGGATCCCACGTAGGCGACGGTGTGCGGCAGCCCTTCCAGGGCCTCGAGGGCCCGCGAGCCCAGGTCGAGGACCATCAGGTCGAGGTCGGCCGGATCCGTGTCCCGGGCGAGGGACAGCGCGATGGACGCCAGCGCGGTCGTCGTTCCGGAACCGGCCACGCCCATCAGCATCAGGTTGCCCGCAGACAGGTCCCAGCCTGCCGCGGACTGGCGCTGCAGCTCCGGCTCGTCCATGAGCGTCACCAGCACGGAGGAGCCCCGCACGCCGCCCACTCTCGGCAGGTGGAGGGGGCCCGGTTCGGCCAAGCCGTCGTCGTCCCCCTCGGGGAGGAACCCGTCCAGCTCCACGCGCTCGCCGAGGGCCTCGGGCCAGACCTGCCGCGGCGGCGCGTAGCCGGCGTCGGCGTTGGCCCCGACCACGGCATCGATGAGGAGGTCGAGGTCGTTCTCGTCCGACGTCGCGGCTGCCGACGGCGCTTTCGGAGCCACAGGGACGCCGAACCGGTGCACCTCGCGGACATCCACCGCCGCGCCCCCGCCGGCCTGCGCGCGTCCGGTGACGAGCGCCGTCTGCACGGGCGTGATCTCGTCCTGGCCCAGCTTCACGAAGGCCCGGCCCATCTGGGCCCGGCCGATCGCCGAGGCCGCCGGGACACCGATGACGTTGCTGGAGTCCTCGCGGCTCTGCACCCGCAGCGCCACCCGGAGGTTGGTGTTCGCGAGGATGTCCTCGCTGACGACGCCGGCTGGGCGCTGCGTGGCCAGGATCATGTGCACGCCCAGGGTCCGGCCCACAGCCCCTACGCTGACGAGCGCCTTCAGCACGTCCGGGAAGTCCTTGGCCAGCATGGCGAACTCGTCGATCACGAGGAGCAGCCTCGGCATGGGTTCGGCAGGGTTGGTGGCGAGGTAGGCGTTCAGGTTGTCGATGCCCTCGCCGGCCGCCGCGAAGACCCGCTGGCGGCGCTCCATCTCCGCCTCGAGAGCCAGGAGGGCGCGGTCGGCCAGTTGCTCGTCCAGGTTCGAGATGGTGCCGATGGTGTGCGGAAGGCGTTCGCAGGCCTTGAAGGCTGCCCCGCCCTTGAAGTCCACGAGGATGAAGTTCAGGCGGGTGGGATCGTTGCGCGCCGCTAGGCCTGCCACGAGCGAGCGCAGGAA
This sequence comes from Arthrobacter sp. TJ-240, assembly GCF_058269195.1. NCBI lineage: Bacteria > Bacillati > Actinomycetota > Actinomycetes > Micrococcales > Micrococcaceae > Arthrobacter > Arthrobacter sp. TJ-240. The sequence continues at coordinate 137,486 of NZ_JBZCNG010000001.1, read as the reverse complement.
CTCGGACTTGCCGGAGCCTGTGGTGCCGCCCACCAGGCCGTGCGGGCCGTCCTTGACGAGGTCCAGCGTCAGGGTCCCGTTCTCGTCGGTGCCGATCGGCGTCGACACCCCCGGGGAGGCTTCCCACATGCGGCGGATGGTGGCCGGGTCCGGGCGTTCGTAGCCCAGGAGCCGGGGCAACCGCACGAGTGCGGGGAGCGAGGCGCCGGGCACACTCAGTTCCGGGTCGTCGAAGCGCGCCAGGCGCATGGCGCAGCGCAGGGCTTCCTCCTCGTCGAGACCCGCGAGGATGACGTCATCCACGCGGACCAGGTCCTCCGGTTGCTCCACGGTGGCCGCTGCGTCCGCCCCCACCCTGATGATGGTGGTGCAGGCCGCCGGCAGTTGCTCCTCGGAGGTGGCGATGACGATACCCGCCACCCGGGACGTGCGCTGGTGCGCCATCAGGGAGGCGCCGGGCACGGAGCGGCCCATACCGAGCAGCGCGCGCGCCGGGGCGTCCCGGCCCTCGGTGAGGACTTCTGAGTCCAGGACCACCAGCAGGGCCGGCGTGGGCAGTTCCGTGACCGTGTCCTTGAGCGAGCGGAGCATGGCGAGACTCGTCTCACGGTGATCGGACATCCACCGCCGGCCCGTGCTGCTGCCGGCCTGGCGGGTGTGCGGGAGCCAGGAAGCCCACTCCCACTCGTCGGCGCGTCCGGCGTCGCAGAAGACGCCGACGGTCAGGTCCGCGGGTCCCACGTGCACCGCGGCCTGGGCGAGGAGGGACCGTGCGAGCGCCAGGGTCCCTTCCCGCGGTCCCACCATGCCCACCACTCCGGCGTCGGTCAGGTCCACCAGCACGGGTGCGGCCAGCAGGCGCGCGGCCGTGAGGGAGTCCTTGACCTTCTCGTGCAGGCGAGGGCCGCCCGACCGCTCCACCGGGGGCTTCCACGGGACGTCCCCCGTTCCGGCGTGCAGGGCCAGGAAGTCGTCGGCGTCGGCGCGGCGCTGCCACAGGGAGGTGGCGGGGAGGGCCGCGCGCCGCACGACGGTCGCGGGGTCGGGGATCAGCCGGTGGCGCAGGGCGGTCTCGGTCTCCGCTGCCGCACGGATCTGCTGCTCGAACTCCTCGATCGCTCCGGTGAAGCGGGCGTCCTCGTCCTTGAGGCCGCGGGCGTGACGGCGTTTCTGTTCGAACCACATGCCCACGGCCATGACCGGGCTGAGCATGGCGAACATCGCGAAGCGGAGGTCCCGCAGGATGAGGACCATGGCCACCGCCATCACGAGGGGCGCGAGCACGCTGATGTAGCTGAACTTGCCCGCGGGCGGGACGTCCTTGGGGCTCGGGGGGATGAGCGCGTCGGCCGCCGGAGCCTGACCCGGACGGGGCGGCCGGTTGAAGGGCGCCGTCGCCGCAGGCGTCAGGTTGTGCAGGCTGCCCGGTGCGGGAGCCGGGGTCTCGTCGAGGGACCGGCGCAGCAGGAGCACTGTCCCGCCCGCCGTGATCGTCGCGATGTCGCGGACCAGGACGCCGTCGTCCCCCACAGGCTCCCCGTCCACGAGGGTGCCGTTCGTGGAGCCGCTGTCCAGCACCCGCACGCCGTCGTCCTCCCGGCGAAGGCGGCAGTGCTCCCAGGACGCGCTCTCGGCGGGCAGGGTGAGATCGGCGTGCGGTGACCGGCCGATGAGCATCTCGCGACCGCGAGGGACGTCGATCACCGTGCCTGCGTGCTGGCCGCCGGCGAGTGTCACGCTCCAGTCGAGGACGCGCAGGGGAGCCGGCCACGGCGCCCGGGCGATGCGGCTGCCCTCCAGGAGGACGAGCTCCGAGACGGGGGTGGACCCGCGGACCTCGGTCTCGTCCACGAACACGGACCCGTCGGGCGCGAGGCGAGGCCCGCCGGCGATCTCCACCAGGTCCGCCAGCGTGGTGGCCGGTGCGGCGTGCGCCACCTCGCACTCGAAGCGACGCTCGTCCAGATCGATCAGCACACGCACGGTGGCGTTCCTTCTGTCGTGGATTAGGCCCGTCCACGGAGGGTGGGCCGGGGAGGTTCGGTCAGGGGCTGGGCGTGAGTGCCGGCGCCGGCACCCAGACGAGGCGTGGGGCGTTCTCGTCCGCCGGGCGCAGGCCCAGGTCCTGGGGGGACGCGTAGACCGGCATGGCCTTGGCGGTGAGCGCCTCGGGGCGCGAGAAGTCCAGCGGCGGCCCGGCGAGCCCCTCGCCGGGGCCCAGCGAGACGGAACGCAGCGCCTCGCCGACCTCCGACGAGTCACCGCTGCCGGCCAGGGCGGCCGCCCGCACCAGGGCGACGACGGCGTCGTGGCTGGCCGCGTCAGCTGCCCAGGCATCGGCCGAGAAGGGGGCGTCACCGGTCAGGTTCTTGATGTCGGTGTCGCCCGCGGCCAGGCGCACGGCGGACAGGAAGGCGGACATCCCGCGCCCTTGGGCATCCTGCTGCAGGGCGGTGCTGTCGCCGGCGGACGGTGCGATGCCGACCAGCTGCCCCGAGGCGGTCCCGTCGAGATCGGAGAGCGCGGAGGCGAAGTCCGGGGCGGTCGCGCCGTCGGGCAGGATCAGGGGTACGGAGACGTCACGGGACTGCAGGGCCTGGACCAGACGGGCCAGCCGCTGCGGAGTGGCGGCGGAGACGACCACGGCGTCCGCCAGACCAGCGACCCCGGTGGACCCGCCGCCCGCGGGGTCGTCCGGCGCGCGCTGCTGGTTGCCGGTGAGGATGGCGGCCTCCTGCGCCAGGCTCGTCACGTCGTCGAAGTCCTGGAGATCGAGGGTCTGCGCGACCGGTACATCCGCGGACGTCGTGCCGCCGTCATTGACGAGCAGCACACTGGTCCTGCCGTTCACCGCTGTCCGGAGGGCCACCTCGACGGAGGTGCTGGACGGCACCGTGGTCCAGAGGGACGGCGCGGCCTCCGTCGGCTGCGCGTACGGCAGGACCGTCGGGAGGCCGAGCTCCGCTGCGGCCCGGGCCGCCGCCTGGGCTTGAGGGCCGGCGCTCGCCACGACGACACCGGACACGCCCTGCTCGGCGAGTGCCTGGACGGCAGCGCGTGCGCCGTCCTCCGTGCCGCGGTCGTTCTGGGTGGACAGGGCGACGGCGGCGCCTCCCTGGCGGAAGCGCTGGGCGGCGACGACCGCGCCCTGGGCGGCCCGGTTGTACTCGGAGCCGGGCTCGCCAGATTGGCCGTACGTCAGGACGACGCCGATGGTCACGTCCTCGGGCAGGCCCTCGGCCTGCAGCGCCACGGGAACCGTTGCGGCGACCGGGTCGGGCCGGATGGCCTCCGCGGGGCGGTTCAGCATCACGGTCAAGGCGATCACGGCCGCGACGACGACGACCGCCGCGGCGACGAGCAGCGTCATGAGCCTGGTGCGCGAGCTCATATGCCGGCGCCGATCGTCAGGGTATAGAGGGTCTGCGAGGTCGCGCCCTCCGGCACCTCGAGGTGGAAGGGTGGCAGTTCCTCGACGGCGGCGAGGGAAGCCTTGAACTGTGCCTGGCGCAGCAGCAGCCCGTTCACATCCCGTGAGCGGATGTTGGTGTACCCCTCGGCATTCTGGGAGGCGAGGGCCAGCTGGAAGTCGGCGGTATCGGCCTTGGCTGCGCTGGTGGCCATGGAGCCGAGGAGGCCGGAACCGTTCACCGTGCGGTCGCCGAGGTCGAGCATCACGTTGTTCAGGCTCGAGGCCAGCAGGGCACCGGCGCCCTCGACGTCGCGGGTCGAGCCGGACGTGCTGGAGGCGATGTTCACGAGCGAGGCCTGCGTGCTCCTGTCCAGGCTCTCGGCCAGGACGTCGCCCCGCTGGTTCAGTTCGTTCCGCTGCTTGTCCACCGTCCCTCCGGCGTCGGTCACCACCTGGTCCGACGTCGACTTCAACCCGGAGATGGAGCGGTCGAAGGCGGTGATCACGGACGCGGAGCCCGCGTCGCCGATGTCGGCGACCTCGCGCACCTGGTCATCCACGGCCTTGTAGATCTCGGTGGCGGTCCCGACCGAGACCTCACCGAGGGATTCCATGATCCTGTCCCCGAGTCCGTCCTGCTGCTTCTGCAGCCTATCGAGCGTCGTCCCGATCTCATCGGAGGGCACGATCGCCTTCCCGAGCGAGTCCTTCAGGTTCTCGAGCTCGGACTGGGTGCTGGTGGTGTTCTTCGTAGCGGCGGTGTCGAGCGCCGCGACTGCCTCGTCGAGCGCGTCCAGCGCGGCGTCGGTGTCGTCGATCGTGGTGTCCAGGGCATCGAATGCCTGGGCGATCTGCTGATCGGGGTCCGTGGTGTCGACGGCGGCGAGGACCGAGTCCCAGGCTGTCGCCTGATCGCGGAGCCGGACGTCCAGCGGATCCTGGAAGCCGACGGGCTGGAGCAGGTCCCGCGGAGGGAGCACCGTGACCTGCATGACCCTGTCCATTGCGGGGACCGTGGCCGCTTCACCCGTGATCGGCTCGTCCGTCGCGGAGTCGCCCGGCGCGGGGGAGGTGGGCACGGATACGTCCGGCACGGAGTCCGTGGGCGTGGGCGTGGGCGTAGGTGTGGGGTCGCCCGGCGCGGTTTCGGTGGGTCCGGGCGTAGGGGCGGTCCCGGTGGGCGTCGGGGTCGGCAGGGTGGGATCGGGTGTGGGTTCGGGTGTGGGTTCGATCGGCGTGCACGGCGTGGCCGTCAGGTAGGAGCGCAGCTGGTCTGCGTCCCTGGTGGACATCCGGCCCTTTTCAGCCAGTTCACACAGCTCATCGGCGAGCCGCTGGCTCTGCTGCATCATCGACCCGTCCAGGAGCGAGCCCTCACCCAACTCGCTCCTCGCGGCCGTCGCGGTGTCGCCGATGGCCGTCAGCCTGTCCCGGAGCCCGTCGATGCTGTCACGGGCAGCCTGGGACGCGTCGCGGGTCACGGTGACGGAGTCACGGGCGGACGCGATGGCGTCCTTCACATCGGCGAGGGCCAACGTGTAGTCGTCGTCGGCCGCCGCGCTCTCGAGCAGCGCATCGAGGTCGATGCGCACCTGCTCCAGTGCGTCCCGGGAAGCTCTCTGATTCTTGATCGCCAGTGGGAGCGACTTCAAGTCCAGGTTTTTCACGAGCTCGCGGCCTTCCGCCACCAGGCCCAGCAGTGCCGCGGTGACGGTCACTGCGGAGCCGCGGAGGGAGCACGTCACCGAGCCCTGCGCGGCGCACTCCTCCGGCGTCGGGTTCTCGGGCCCCACGGTGATCCTGAGGGAGTCGGCGACGGAGTCCCGGCAGTCAGCACTGACCTTCGCATAGGCGTCGAGCTGCGCCGCCATGGTCAGGATGCTGGAGTACACCGTGGCGGTCTGCCCGGGCCTGGGCACCTCGGCGGTACAGCCGTCCCCGTTGATCGGGATTGTCGTGGGTGCGGCCGAAGTATCGCCCAGCATGGAGTCCACGGCGGACACCGTCTGCTGCAGCTGGGACATGGTGGTGGACTGCGTCGTGCTCGTCGCGGCTGTCAGATCCGCACCGAGGACCTGCAACTGGTCCTCCAGGTCCTGCATCGTCCGGGCCAGGGCCTGGGAGTTGTCGCGCAATTCACCGGCAGTCTCGACACCCAGGGTCTCGGAGGTCGTCTCCAGGTTCTGCCGGACGTCCGTGATGGTGGCTCCTGCCCTGGTCAGCACGATGTTGACATCGGCGACGAGGGCGATGGTGCGGCGTTGCAGGTCGAGTTCGGACCCGCTGCCAGAGGAGAAGGCGCCGGCGACCACGCCGTCCGCGGTGAGGTCGGTGTTGAGGCCCGGCTGCACCGCCAGATCGAATGCGGGAACCTGGAAGTCCTCGACGTCGGCCACGAGGCGCAGCGTGGTGCTGGCTCCGGAGCGGGGCGGGGCCAGCACCGTGGCCCACTGCACGACGGCGGCGCCGTCCTCGGTGCTGCTCAATACGCCGTTGGTGCCGGCCGTTCCGTCGGCGGAACCCGGGGTGACGTCGTCAGCCCGTACGCCCTCGAGCTTCGTCGAGGCGGCGATCGTCAGAGGGGCACCCACCAGGGCGGTGTCGGAGCGGGTCTGGCCCGCGGCGTCGTACTCGATGGCCCGAGGTTTCACGGTGAGGTTCTCGAGTGTCAGGTCGATCTCGACCGGTCCGGTGTGGCCCTGCAGCTCGGCGAGGTCGGAACCGGACTTCCCACCGGCCCGGTACTGCAGGCTCACCCGAACCGGCAGCTCGCCCACCGTGTCGGCAGTGCTGTACTCCGTGTTCTCCGTGGAGGACTCACCGGTCGCGGCCACCGAGATGGTGGTTCCTTCGATCGTCTCGATCCCGGCGGCGGGAGAGAGGCCCACGCGGACGTGCTGCAGGAGCTTGACGGGGTCGGATACCGGCTCCGGCTCGGGGGTGGGCGTGCAGGACGTCGTCGCGATCAGTCCCGCGGCGATGAGGACAGCACCCAGCCCTCTTCTGGGCGCTATGCCGCCTCTGAAGTTGTGCTGGTGCGTGCGAGACCGTGCGGCCATGATCGTCCCCAATTCCGTTCGATGCCTTGAGCATCATACTCACGCGCAAACACATTCTTCGTCCGGCGCTCCTACGGGATTGTTTCGGGTATTCCGAGGTGGGCTTTGCATTGGTAGTGGCTTTTACCGACAGGTGTTGGTAGCGTCGCGTGCGTCCGCTCGCTGGTGATTCTCTTATCCGGCATTGAAGCGGTGGTCTCTTGGGGAGGATGTTTTTCATGTCGCGTGTGTTGTCTACCGAGCAAGCGAAGTCTGCTATCGGTCAGGTCCAGTCGATCATCAATGGTGGTTTCACGGATCAGATCTCGGCGCTGGATGCGCAGGGCAAGATCCTGTCGGATCCGAATATCTGGGACGGGCCGTTGGCCTCGCAGTTCCGCGGTTCGACGTGGCCGGAGACGAAAGCCGCCCTGGACAAGGCCCGCCAGGAGCTCGAGGAGCTGCGGACGCAGCTGCAGAAGATCTCCCAGGACATCTTCTCCGCCGGCGGCGGCGCCTGAGCACGAGCCTTTCGCGGTGACTTCCGGCTGACCGCGCCACTCGTTGGAGTGGCCCGGTCAGCCGGACCGCCACGGAAACGGTGGTTCCCCCGGTCAGGGTCTTCCCTGGGCGGGGTTTCTCAGGTTTTCTTCCCGGTGCGTGGTGTTGTCCGCGCCGGTGCTGCTTTTCCTGGTCTCTTTTCTTGTAGGTCCTTTTTCTTTCTGTCTGTCCCGCGCGGGTCTCTGCCCGGCGGGTTCGATGGCTTTTCCTGTTGTTTTCTTGCTGTTGTTCTTTGCCTGGGGGGCGTTGGTCGTGACCGATTTCGTGGAGATGCCGTTGTTGCCGGAATCGGATGCCTCCCATGGTGGGCGGTTCGATTACTCCGTGGCGGGAACGGTGCGGCGGGCGTTCGAGTCGGCGGCGTCCCGGTTGGAGAACCAGGCGGGGACGCGGGCCTCCTATGTCACGGCGGCGAAAGAGGATTTCAAGGGCCGGTTCTCGGAGATCTTCCAGGCCAACGCCACGACCGCGGCCGGTGACGCGACCGCGTTGGCTGCGGCGTTGCGGACGGTGGCCGGGTATGTGGGGCAGATGATCGACGCCGGGCACGAGGAGGACGCCCGGCGTCGGGCGAACAACGAGTGGGTGCGTGAGCACAACGACCGGAACCTGATCGAGAAGGGCTGGGACTTCTTCGCGGGTGAGGGGGACCGACCGAACATGGACCCGGGGGCGGCTCCGTCGTTCGCGCCTGCGTCGGCGTCCACGGGATCCCGGCAGACACCTGCACCCGGTGGCGGCGGGTACGGGGGTGGAACGTCCTCGGCCCGGCCGGAGCACCTGCGCTCCTTCGCCACCAACGCCCGTGGCCTGGACGAGGGTCTGTCATCGGCCCCGGGCGCCCTGTCCGCGCACCTGTCCTCCTTCGCGTCGAGTTGCTCATGGGGGACCCTGGAGGCCTCCGGGGTGATCAGCGCGTACCGCGAGTATTTGCGGGCGAATGAGAACGACGCGGTGTGGGCGGTCACTGTTGCTGACGCGTTCGCCGCAGCCGGTGGCGAGGGTGCCGTTTCGACGGTGTCGGATGCTGCGTTGAACGAGGCTCTGGCCGCGGCCGGGGTCAGCGCTGCCCGGTCGGCGTTGAGCATTGACCCGCCGGCGGCGGCGGGGGCGATGCCGACCAGCGGGTACGCGAATGATCCGGTGAACACCGCGACCGGGAACTTCATCGAACCCGAAACCGACCTCGGGTTCACCGGGGTCGCCTCGGGTCTGGTGCTCTCGCGGATGTACAACTCGCTCGGTTCGGGTCTTGAGGTGCCGGGGGTGTTCGGTCCGGGCTGGGCTTCCATCCTGGACCAGCACCTGAGCCTTTCGGACGAAGGTGCCCGCTGGGTACTGGCCGACGGCCGCGCCGTCGACTTCCCCCGCACCGGGGACGCGTGGGACCGGGCCGTGGGGGAGAACTACTGGCTGGCCCGCGAACCCGCCACGACCGCCGACCTGACGGAACTGGACTCTTTGGCTGACCTGTCTGAAGGCACGAAGGGCTCCTCCGAGCTGCTGGTGGTCCGGAACAACCAGGGCGCCTGGTGGGCCTACTCCCTCGCCGGGGTGTGGCTCGGGACCGGATCCGGGCCCGGCCGCACCATCTCCGTGACCCGGGAAGCATCGGTCGACGATGGTGCGCCGCTCGTCACGCGGGTGTCGCATGGGCGGGGCCGGTTCCTGGACGTCGAGTACGTGGCCGGGCGTGTGGCGGTGGTTCGGTCCTCGGACGGGCGCCGGTTGGAGTACGGGTACGACGACACCGGCAGGCTGGTGGCGGTGACCACGGAGACGGGGACCCGGTCGTACCGATGGAACGAGCAGGGCCTGATCGACGCCGTGGTCTCCGCCGCCGGGGTCCTCGAGGCAGAAAACACGTACGACGAGCAAGGCCGGGTCGTCCTGCAGGTCACCCAGCACGGGCGAAGGGTCCGGTTCGCGTACCTGCCGGGCCGTGTCACGGTCGTCTCCGACGAGGACGGCACCCGGTCCAACTCGTGGGTCGCCGACGCCAAGGGCCGCCTGGTCGGGGTCCTGGATGCCGAGGACCGGCGCCAGTCCATGGCCTACGACAGGCACGGGAACCTGGTGTCCCTGACCGAGCGCGACGGCTCCGTCACGGTCCACGCCTATGACGAGCGGGGCCGACGGACCCGGACGGTGACGCCGGAGGGCGCGGACCTGACCTACGGCTGGGACGAGCACGACCGCCTGACCACCCTGGTCACCGCCACCGGATCCGTCGTCACCTACGACTACGCCGACGACGTGTCACGAAACCCTTCGGTGATCGTGGACCCCCTGGGTGGGCGCACCGAACTCCAGTGGGATAACGGGCAACTCATGCGGGTCATCGACCCGCTAGGGGTGCCGGTCGGGTTCGAGTACGACCGCTTCGGGGACCTGATTTCCACCCGCAACGCTCTGGGGAACACTGCGAGGATCGTCCGGGACCAGGCAGGCCGCCCGGTGACAGCGATCAGCCCCTCCGGGGCTGCAACCCGGTTCGGCTATGACGCGGCGGGTCTGCTGGTCCGCCGTGAGGACCCGGACGGGGCGGTGTGGTTGTTCGAGCACGACCCGGCCGGGCGTCCGACGGCGTCCATCGCCCCGGACGGGGGCAGGACCGTGCTCGCGTACGCGCCCAACGGTGAGCTGGTCCGCACCATCGACCCGCTGGGACGCAGCATAGAGCGGGTCGTGGACGAGCTCGGGAACGTCACCGGGGCGGTGCTGCCCGACGGCGCCCGGTGGGGGTTCGCCCATGACGCCCTGTCCCGTCTGGTGGGGATCACGGATCCGGCCGGGCAGGACTGGGTCCGCGAGTACGACCGGGTGGGTGCGCTGACCGCGGTCATCGACCCGACCGGGGTCCGCACCGACACCACCACCGACCGGACGGCGGGGACGGCGACGATCACCGACGCCTTCGCGACCGCGACCTACAGCTTCGACGAATACGGGCGCCCGACCCGGGTGACGGGCGCGGACGGGCTCGCGGAGCTGACCACGTACGACGGCGCCGGCAACCCGGTTGAACTCCTCGACGGCGAGGGCGGGCTGACCGTCCTGGGCCGGGACGTGGCGGGGAAGATCACCTCCATCACCTCGCCGGCCGGGGCGGTGACCCGGTACGAGTACGACGCATGCGGGCGGCCCTGGAAGACCACCGACCCGACCGGCGCCACCACCGTGCTCGCCTACGACGCCGATCAAAGGGTGGTGTCCCGGACCCTGCCCACGGGTGAGGTCGAGTCCTTCACCTACGACGCATGCGGCAGGTTGATCCTCCGCCGCACCCCCGGCAACGGGACCGCCCGGTACGGGTACGACGCGTGTGGGCGGCTGACCTTTTCGCAGGACACCTGGTACGGCACCCGACGGTTCACCTACAACACGGCCGGGGAACTCACCTCCACCATCAACGGGGTCGGCGGCCGGACCCGGTTCGAGTACGACGCCCGCGGACGGCTGAGCAAGGTTACCGATCCCCTCGGTGGAGTGACGACCCGCACCTACACCCAGACGGATCAGGTCGACTCGGTGACGGACCCGCTGGGTCGGGTCACGACCGCGACCTACGATCCGGCCGGGCGGCAGCTGTCCCAGACCGACCCCGACGGACACACCACCACCTGGACCTACGACGCCGCCGGGCGGGAAGCTTCAACCTCTGTCGATGGGAAACTCCTGGCCGCGATTGAGCGTGATGTCATGAACCGGCGGGTGGTCATCACCGACCACACCGGGAACACCGGCGCCGGTCAGGGCGCCGACGGGCTGGTCGTGGAGCACGAGCTCGCCTTCAACCGGCGCGGGCAGCTGACCTCCCGTACCCGGGGCGGGCAGGGCCTGTCGTGGGCGTACGACGCCGACGGGAACCGGACCAGCTTCACCGACGCCCAGGGCACGACCACCACCTACGCCCGTGACATGGCAGGACGGCTCACCACCGTCACCAACCCCCATCTGGGCGACGCGGTGTTCACCCACGACCCGTCCGGGCGCCTCACCCGCATCACCGCCGGAGACCTCATCCAGGCCTGGACGTACCGCAACGGCAACCTGTCCGAGCACGGTCGGAGTGTCCGGCCGGCCCCGGGCAGTGCCGGGGGTGTGGATGTGACGCTGATCGGCCGGGACGATGACGGCCGCATCACCGCCCTGACCCGCACCGGAGCAGTCACGCGATACGGCTACGACAATGCCGGACAGATGATTTCTGCTGTCACCACCCCCACCGCTGCCGACGGCGGGCCGGAGGCACCGGCAGCAATCTCGGAGTGGGAGTACGACGCCGGCGGACGCATGCTGTGCGAGGTCACCCCGGCGGGATCACGGGTGTTCGAGTATGACGGCGCAGGACAACTCGTCGCCGTCACGAGCCCTGATGGTGCCCGGGTGGAGTTCGTCCATGACGGGTTGGGCCGGCGCACCCGGCTCATCCGCGCGGACGGGTCCTGGACCGAATACGCGTGGGGACCCACCGGACACCTCACCGGCACGTGCGAGCGCACCCCCGACGGGGAGACCACGTCCCGGCACGAGCTGTGGATCGACGCGCTCGGCGAACTCGCCGGCATCGACGGCACCCGCCTGTGGTGGGACAGCGCGAACCCCATCCCCGCTCTCACTGGCATCACTCCCACCACGGACGAGTACGGCGGTGAGCAGGTGCTGTCGCTGCCCGGTGGTGTGACCGGGATCGGGCAGGCGTGGACCGCGTCTGGGTGGCGGGCCGCCCGCCCTACCGACGAGACTGACCCGTGGGCGGTGCTCGGCAGTCCATCCGTACCCGGACCCGCCTCTGGTGGAGGACCCGGTGGAATGACCGGCGGTATCGCCGGTGCCGGTGCGGGTGCGGGTGCCACCGGATTCAGTCCTGGTGCTGGACTGGCGGGGGTGTTGCCGGTGGGTGTCAGCCTGACCGCTAACGGCGGCGTGGACATCGCTGGCCTGGAGTGGCTGGGAGCGCGCGCCTATGACCCGGTCACCCGCGGATTTCTCTCCCCAGACTCTTTGGCCCCGGTCCTGGGGGCGGGCTGGGACGGCAACCCCTACGCGTACGCGGGCAACAACCCGCTGGGCACGACCGATCCCACTGGGCTGCGGCCGTTGACCGACGCGGACCTCAGTGCCTATGACGGTACTGCCGGTGGGGCCATCGCAGCAGCAGGAGACTGGTGGAAGGACAACTGGGAATACGTTGCTGCCGGGGCCGCGATCGTGGCAGGCGTTGCGCTGATGTTCACGGGTGTCGGCGGGCCTGCAGGGCTGGCCCTGATGATGGGCTCGGGTGCTCTGCTGATGGGCGGATCGTCGATCGCAGCTCAGAAGGCGGAGAAAGGCACCGTCGATTGGGGGCAGGTGGCTGTCGCCGGTGCCGTGGGTGCGGCGGGAGCGCTTGCCGGCCCGCTGGCCGTCGGCGGGGCCCGTGCGCTCAGTGTGGGAGCAAGCCGCGCAGGAACGATGCTGAGCACGAGGGTGCTGCCCGCCGTGGTCTCGGGTGCCGGTCGTGCCGGTTCCGCCGTGGCCTCGGGAGCCGCTCGTGCCGGTTCGGCGCTGGCCTCGAGCGCCACCCGGGCAGGCGCGGCGGTCTCCAGTGTCGCCTCACGAGTAGGCTCAGCTACGGTCTCCGGAGCCTCCCGTGTCAATACCAGTGTCGGGAACTACGTGTCGGCGTTGCCGGGACAGCAAATGCTCAGGTCCGCAGTCACCAACGGAGTATCCGGTGCTACGGGAAACACAGGGATGTACTACGTGACGAATCCACAGGAGGACTGGTCACTCCGGGGTGCCACCGGTGCATTCGTGAACGGCGGCATCAGCGGCGGGCTGGGATCCCAGGGCGGATATATGGCAGGCCCTCTGCTCGGCCGTCTTTCGACGTACACCGGATATGGTGTCGCGACGGGTGCCTCATTGCTTGGAGGCTTTGCGGACCACGCAATCACCGGAAAAGAGTACGGTGCATACGAGATGATGTTCGACGGCTCGGCCGGTGCCCTGACTTCGCGTTTCCCTGGGGCTTCCGACCTGGGCTCCAACCCCAGCTGGATGACACACTCGCTGGCTGCCTACGGTGGGGTTCATGCCGGAGCTATCGTGGAAAGCGTGAAATTCGTCAGCAATGAACTTGTCGAAAGAGGAACGGGGGCGGCTCCGTGGTAAGCGATGGCATGAGCCCTGAGGCAAGGAAGGAAGCTCTGAGGGCTTCGCTCACCGAGGAGGATCTGCGCCTGGGGAGAAAAGCCTCCAGATTGATGGACACCTTCTGCATCGTGGCCTTGGTGGCTTGTGTGGGTATTGCCGTCTTCGCTTTCGCAAACGTTCCGTGGGATACGCGGATGCCGTATGACGGCAAATACAACCGGAGTGGAACCGGTATTCCGATGCAGATCGCAATGATTCCCTGCCCGCTGGTTCTGATCGGTTTGTGGCGATCAGGGCGAAAGCCTGATGCGCATCAGATGACGAAGGGCGGGCGTACCGGGCTGTACATTCTCGGAACCACGATGATTTCGGCGTGCGTCGTCGCCCAGTGGGTGATGGCAAGCGGGATCCTGACAGCCGGTGGTTATCTCCCCGGTTAGGCGTCCTTGGACTTTCTGGTGTGCCGGCTGTTTCCCGGCCGGGTTCGAACTCGGGCTGGATGTCCCGTTCCTTGGCTGCGTACGGTGGAACCCACGCCGGAACTATCGTCGAAGAAGTTGAATTCGCTCGTAGAATCTTGTCGAAAAGGAGACGACCATGGTGGGCGAAAGCACGATCTAGGGCGGGGAAGAAGCGAATCCGCTTGGCGCGGCCGTTGCAGGTGTCGGTTCGCGTTTCGCCTCGGCGGTGGTCTCTGGAGTTTCTCGTGTCAGTACTAGCGCTGTGAGCTACGTGCGCACCTGCCCAGGCAGCAGATACTGAGGTCTGGCGTGACGAACGGCTTGGCCGGAAGTGAAAACAACGCGGGGATGTACCTCCTGACGGCCCTGCAGGCCGAGTGGTCCCTGCAGGCTGCAGGCTGCAGGCTGCTGGCGGATAAGGTGCAGGTGGTTTCGTCAGCGGCGCACTGGCTTCCGAATCGGGCTACCTCGCCGGTTCCGAAACAGGCTATTTCGCGCGGATGAGTCAGTACGCCATCGCAGGGGAGGGTCCCTGGCCGGAGGCGCTGTCGATCATACAATCACCGGCGAGGAGTACGGTCTTCTCGAGATGGAATTCGGCTCAGTTGGCGGGGCGGCTCTTCCCCTTTTCCCGGAAGCATCCGCCCCGGAGCCCAATCCCGGGTGAGGGGACGCACTCCTTCGCCGCATACGGCGGGGCTCATGCTGGGGCTTTTCTGACAGCGTGAAATTCGTAGCCGAAGAGACAGGAGTAGCGCCATCGCGAGCGATAGTGTGAGTCCTGGCGCAGGGGATGAGGCCGTGCCTGAGGGATTTACGGAGGAGGACCTCCGCCTGGGCAGGAGGGTTTCCAGGATCATCTATCTCTCCTGTGGTGTCGCGTTTGTGGCATGTCTGGGAATTGCCGCCTTCGTTCTCGTCAGTGTTCCACTGGACACCCGAATGCCCTACAGCAGCAGGTTCGGCAGGAACGGCATTCCGGCACCGATTGCAATGCTTCCCGCCTTGGTGGTCCTCTTCGGAATGTGGAGGGCAGGCAGAAAACCTGATGCCCACCACATGCGGAAAGGGTCCCGCGTCGGGTCGTATATCCTCGGGACTGTCATCATCGCTGTATGCGTCTTCTTCCAAGGGGCGTTCGCGCAAGGGATCCTTGTCGAGGGTGGCTTCCTCGCCGGATAGATCGTCTCGAGGCCATTCCTTGGACCGTCCGGTCGGCTGATCAGGAACGATGAAGAGGGTTATGAATCGGCCTCCTCGACGAGGTCGGCTCGATACGGTCGTACCGACTGGTGGAGTGACCGACCGGAGACTCGGACACCGCGCGTTTGCCGGCTCCGCTCCTTTCGCCATTTCCGCGAGCGTCGTCTCCACCATTCCGCGGAGCGGCTTTCTGCATAACGAGGTGGAGCCGCCGCCGGCGATGCATGGAGAATCCGACACGGAGCATCACAGGAGTGCCCGGAGAAGGACGTCGAATAGGGTGAAATGATGGTCTCCAAAACAATGACACCCCAGAAGTCCGCCCGCCGCAGTGCCGTCGGCGTCGCGCTTGCCCTGTCAGCTGTGTTCGCGCTTTCCTCCTGTGCTGCTGCCGCCGAACAGCCTCCGCAGACGCAGGCGTCCACGGAAGCGGTGGAAGCGCCCACTCCGGAAGCTGTGTGGCCGGACGGCGAGGAGCAGGGGACGCTGGCAAACCCCTACAGCATCGGTGAGGAGATCACCGACGGCGACTGGTCGCTCACCATCGAGAGCGTCAACCTCGATGCCAACGCGGAGATCGCAGCGCTGGATACCGCCCTTTCGAAGGTCGCCCCGGATCCCGGCAAGACGTGGGTGACGTTCATGGCCACCTGGACCTACAACGGCACTGAGCCCGCGGAGGGAGGTACCCAGTTCTCGAT
Organism: Arthrobacter sp. TJ-240; assembly: GCF_058269195.1. NCBI lineage: Bacteria > Bacillati > Actinomycetota > Actinomycetes > Micrococcales > Micrococcaceae > Arthrobacter > Arthrobacter sp. TJ-240. The sequence continues at coordinate 121,969 of NZ_JBZCNG010000001.1, read as the reverse complement.
GGTGAACAAGGACTGGAAGGATGTGGACGATCGCGACAACGAGCACGTCAGCACCTTCAACGATGTCTCCACTCTGAGGGAGAACGAGACGACGGCGCCTCCCGCGGAGAAGGGATTCACCGTCACGGAACAGGTGATCATGCAGATGCCGGTGGAGCACGCGAACACTTCCAGCATGATCAACGCGAGATTCAATTCCGCCGATTACAACCATTTCCTCATCGAGCTCACATAGCTCCGGAGCCTTCGTGATCGCACTCGACGGCCCGAGTGCCGGTGCCCGGGCGTAGGGTGGAGAGCTGACGAGAGGAGCACCCCATGAAGAAGATCCTCATGGTTCTGACCAGCGTTTCCGAGATCGGCGACACGGGAGAGAAGACCGGCTACAACGTGGCCGAGGCCGCACATCCCTGGAAGGTCTTCAAGGACTCCGGGCACTTCGTCGACTTCGCATCGATCCAGGGCGGGCAGCCCCCGCGCGACGAGGTGGACGCGGCGGATCCCGTGCAGGTCGCCTTCACCGAGGACGAGACCACGCGCGCCGGCCTCTACAACACGGCCCGCGTCGACGTCGTCGACCCCGACCAGTACGACGCCGTCTACCTCGTGGGCGGCCACGGCACCATGTGGGATTTCCCGGACAGCGAGGGCCTGCAGAAGCTCGTGGCCGGCATCTATGACGCGGGCGGCCTGGTCGGAGCGGTGTGCCACGGACCCGCCGGGCTGGTGAACGTGGAACTGGACAACGGGTTCCGCCTCGTCGAGGGCCGCAAGGTGGCCGCCTTCACCAACGACGAGGAGGTCGCCGCGGGCAAGGACAAGGTCATCCCCTTCTCCTTGGCGGACCGTCTCGAGGAACAGGGCGCGACCCACGTCTTCGCGGATGTCTTCGAGGAGAAGGTCGTGGTCGACGACCGGCTCGTGACCGGCCAGAACCCTGCGTCGGCAGCGGGCGTGGCCAAGGAGATGGAGAAGCTCTTCGCGGTGGTCATCCGCAAGGAGAAAGCCGAGGAACAGCACGAGACGGAGGCCCTGCGCGCCGAGAAGGATGCGGTCAAGGCTGCGGCGGCCGGCGACGAGGACTGAGGTCGGATGGTCTCGCCGGGGGCCGCGGCGTCCGCTCCGCGGATCCCCCGACGAGAGTTTATAGGTCCGGCTGCGCCGAAGGGATGTACCCCGACCTCAGGGCGTCTGCTCGTCCGTCGCGCCCTGTTCCTTCTTGAGGATGACGCCCGCGATGACGCTTGCTCGCGCAAGGACGTCGAGTTGTGCCGGGTTGTACAGCGCCGTGAGCGATTCGACGACCGTGGTCCGGGTGACCTCGAGGCTTTTGGAGAGGTGCTTCCCGGGCTCCGTGAGCCAGGGGTAGTCCCTGATGGCACTGACGATGGTCGGTGCGTAGCGTTCGGCGAGTTCGGCGCGTGCTGGTTCATCGGCGTCAGGGGCCAGCTCGTCGAATTCCTTGCTCGGCGACTCCGGATCCTGCCGGATCATGGTTCGCAGGTCCTGCATCGCGTCGTCGTCGTACAGCTGGGAGTAGATCAGCATCAGCGACTGGTCCGGCTCGGACAGCCGGGGCGCCACGTCCTCGAATCCTGCCGGGACGCCCGTCACGGAGGAGCCCTGGAGGATCGCCTGGATCTCCGCCCTGGCGCGCTGCAGTCTCTCGATGCTCACGGCGAGGTCCACATCGATCGCCTTCAGGGCCTGGGCCGATGAGTCGCCGTCGAATGACACGTCGTCGATCTGGTCGAGCGGGACGCCGAGATCACGCAGGCGGCGGATCTTCAGGAGGCGTACCAGATGCCGGACCTGGTACTGCTTGTAGCCGTTGGACATCCTGTCGGGCTGCTCGAGCAGACCGATCTGGTGATAATGGCGAACGGTGTTCACCGTCGTCCCCGCCAGTTCGGCGATCTCGCGGGTGCTCCACGTCATTCCCGTCACTCCTTCCGCGTCCTCGTCCGCGCGTTCAGTCGCTGTGCCCGCTGTCCGTCAGCCGGCCCGTGGGAAACCATCGTCCCACCGGCCGAAGACCCTGCGGCTTCCGTTACCAGCCCAGGAATCCGACGAGTCCTGCCGCGAGAGCCGCGATGACGCCGGTCCACAGGACGATGGCGATCGCCTGCCAGAGCAGGACCCGCTCCTTCCGGACCCCGGATGCTGCGAAGAAGGCGGCGGTGAGTTGCGTGGGAAGCGCAAGCGGGGCGAGGAGGCTCGCGCCCGGCACTCCGAACCGGGAGAGCCAGCCCTGCAGGCGACGCTGCCCCTTGACGCGCCGCGCTGACGGAGCGGCGGATGCAGGATCCGTCGCCTCGCGCTCGTCCCTGCGGCCTGCCACGACCTTCTCACGGACACGTGAACTGACGGTGACGACGGCGAGCACGCTCAGGAAGTTGCCGATCATGGCAGCGAGGGCCGCCACGACCGGATTGATCCCGAGGATGATGCCGATTCCGGCGGCCCCCTCGCCCTCGATATAGGGGACCATGCCTGCGACGCCGACGCCGAGCGGTTGAACCAGCTCGGGCAGTTGCTGCACCCATTCCCTGATTCCTTCATACGGGTTGTCCACGTTCTTCTCCTTCGTCTCTTCCGCGGCCGATGCCTCTTGCTCCATCGCCCATTACCATGTTTTGGTTGCGGGGTCAAGAGCGTTGGCGCGGTCTGGTTTATTCCAGGTGCTGACCATTGAAGAGGGTGTGCCAGGAACAGGGTCAAGGCCGCGGGAGGAGTGATGCGTCACGCTACTCGCTGAGGGGTGACACGACATCTCCGTTGCTCCCGACGTCGCGGGCGCACGCGTTGACCGTGTGGTGAGGGCAGGGTGTCGCCGCATATCCGGGCGGTGACATCGATCTGCGCTGGCGCGCGATGTTTGCAAAGACGCTATTCAGCTTCGGGACGTGGTGGAACCTCGTCGGACGACGCGCATGCATTGACATTCGCTTGTCTCGGGAGCACGCTGTGACCCTCGCTCGCACCTGTTCGGTTCGGCCCCGGCCGGGAGCCGCCGAACCCTCACCGCCGGAGCGCTCGGTCTCTCCTCCGACGCATGGTTGGAACCCGCTCACCGAGGAGGACGCGATGTCCGCAATAACTGTCACTGCCCTTGAGTCCAGATCTTTCGATGATCCCGACGAGAAGCGCCGTCCGCCCAAGACCAAGGTCGACGTGGTGACCCTCGGCAACACCACACTGGGAAGGTTCACCTTCGAGCCCGGCTGGCGATGGTCCGAGACCGTCAAGACGGTGGTGCACACCGAGAGCTGCCAGAACAACCACCTGGGGGTCTGCACTGCTGGGACGCTCGAAGTGGAAATGGAGGACGGCACCCGCACCACCATCCACGCCGGCGACGCTTATTCAATCCCCGCCGGTCATGATGCCTGGGTCGAGAACGATGAGACGTTCGTGGGTTACGAGGTCATGAGCGCGGCCGTCTATGCCAAGCCGGCCTGATTTTTCGGAGGACACTCCCTGAGGAAGGTGTCACGTTCTAGGGCTCCCCAGGATTGTCGCTGGCGCTCCCACCTGCCCCGCGCACTCTCTGCCGGATGCGTGTGGCGCCACCCTGGGATTGCCTCATGAGCCGCGCGCAGAGCACCGTCGAAACCGTCCGGGACGAGATCATCGTGGCCATCGCCGAGGTCCGCGCCGCCGCGCTGCTGGGCCAGGATGAGCAGCGGGCCTGTACCGCTCACTGGCTCGAACAGCAGTCCGCTGACGTCACGGATCGACGCGGTCTCCGCGAAGCGTCAGCCCAGTCGCTCACCCTCTACCGCGGCGGGATGGGGTCGTTCTGCGATGTCGGATACGAGGATCGGGTCTCTCTCTGGCACGACACCATGATCAAGTACTCAATCCGCAGCGGGGGAGCGTCGCCGTCCTTCCCCTCACCTATTGCTCCCGGCCATGGCGCGTCCGGGAGGTCTTTGAGTTGCGGTGCCTAATCCACCTCGTGCCCCGTCGCGGCCAGGCCTTGGTTGGGACTGGAGACAATGGAGAAACGGGCGGAGCGACCTATGTGTTGATGTTCCACAAATGTGGATTCCGGTGGCGCCTGAGGTTGAGCGGTGACACATATCGACAGCGCTTCACGGGGCGGGCCTGATCCGCCGAAGTGGGGTGAGAAAGCGCTGGGTCGCTTACCTGAGGCTGTTTCGGGCGGGCGGCGCGTTAGGCCGGCACTTTTGCCCTGGAGGTGCGGTTGGCAAAGAAACGTGGTCGAGCGAGAACCGCCCAGGACCGATGAGGCCGATTGCCAGGGCTGCGGTTCCGAGGAGCAGGACCAGTTCGTATCCGTTGTCCGAGACGAACACGCCGGAGGACAGGTGGACGAGCACCAGCGCGCCAGCCATGTTGAGGGCCAGCAGAAGCGCGACTGGCCGGGTCAGGATGCCAAGAATGAGCGCGATGCCACCGATTAATTCCAGTGTCGCGACGGCAGGTGCGGCGAGTTCGGCGAGGGGGATGCCCATCTCGCCGAAGGCGGCCTGTGTGCCGGCGATCGTCCATTCTGTGTACTTCTGCCAGCCATGGGCGGCGAAGAGGAATCCGACAACTACCCGCAGGAGGGTCTGGGCGGTGGTGGTCATGGTGGGGTTCTTCATGGGAGTCCTATTCGATGAGGGGGAGATGGGGTCGAGTGCCCTTGCGGCGCTGACCGATTGATCGGTGCCGCAGGGCAATGCTCTAGCGGACGAGTGCGAAGCCGCTCGTCCAGGAGATCTGCTCGCTGGCGGCGAGGGTCAGCTGCAGGAATCCGATTGACTCGAGTTCACGGGCGCGTGCCAGCGGGCCGGCGTCGAGGGCGCCGACTCCGCCTTCTTCCACGGCTGCGGCGAGAGTTCTCTTGGCGTCGATATCGTCACCGGCGATCAGCACCGTCGTCCTGTTCGCGCCGACCGACCTGGAGGCGAGCGTTGCGGCGAAGTTCGTGTTGAAGGCCTTGAGGACCTTTGACGATGGCAGGGAGGCGGCCAGCTCTGCGGCGGCGGAACTATCGGCTGGAACCACCAGGGAGTTGAAGGTCTCAAAGTTCAGCGGGTTGGTGATGTCGACGACGATCTTGCCGGCCAATTGATCGCCGTACATAGCGATGATGTCCTGGAGCGCAGGGTAGGGAACCGCGAGGATCACCACATCGCCCTTGATGCGCGCATCGATGCTCGTGGTGTCGATGTGCTCGACGGCTGCTCCGCCCGCCTTGAGCATGCCAGCGATTGCAGCACCCATGTTGCCCTTGCCGAAGATGGTGAACGCCGTCATAGTCAAGCTCCCTCGCATATTAGTTGTAGATACAACGAACAAGCTAGCACTAATTGGTTGTAGCTACAACTCAAGCGTAGGATGAGCGTATGGAGGAACCGAGATGGCTCACAGTTGACGAACACACCGCATGGGTGCGCGTAGCGGCTGTACTGGAGCTGCTGCCCGGTGCTCTTGATGCGCAACTCACGCACGATGAGGATCTGACCCACTTCGAATATTTTGTGTTGGCGTCCCTGTCGGAAGTGGCCGATAGAACGCTGCGTATCAAGGCACTCGCCTCCCTGACCAACGCGACCCTACCCAGGCTGTCGCGGGTTCTTACCGGTCTGGAGCGGAAGGGGCTCGTTGAGCGGTCCCCATGTATCGAGGACCGGCGGGCAACGAATGTCACCCTGACGGAGGTCGGCTGGACGAAGGTCGTGCACTCAGCTCCGGGCCATGTGGAGAACGTCCGCACCCTGGTGTTCGATCAGCTCAGCGCTGAACAGGTAAGTCAACTCTCGGATATTGCGGCAGCACTGCTCACGCGACTCGATCCAGAAGGTCGCATGTTCGCCACGCAGGGCGAGTAAGCGCAACCTCAGCATCTAGCGCCACAACACCCGGCTCGTTGGAACCTTTCCTTACCTTGACACTCGGGGCTGCTTCGCGGCTGCGATCTGCTGACTACTTGAGCGCAGCTAGGCTGCCGTCACGATGACGGTGTTACCCCAGGGGTCCTCGGTGACAATATCGTCGCCGACCTTCTGATGGTCGAGGCCTGCCGTGTCCGGGCGCGCTTCGAGGGCCGTGCGTTCTTCTGCATTCTCGAGTCGCCCTGTGAGGGACCCAAGTCCCAGCTCGCTGCTCCCGCAGTTCTACAAGGCAGCCTGTACCGTGCTCCAGGATGCCTGCGTGTACGCGCCGGGCCCCATCGGCGTCGGAAGCACGACCCACATCGAGGCGCCGACGTTCGAGGTGGTGCGTCTGTATGCGCTGGAGGATTTTCGGTCGAAGACGAGGGGAACTACTTCCTCGAGCCCGAAGGAACGGCGAGGGCACTGACGTTCATTGTTTCTGCAGCAGAAGATGCTTCGTGGCTCATGACCGGTATCGGCGGACTCCGGGAACCAGGCTGGCCGCAGACGATGGTCCGGGAACCGCCGGCTGAGGTCTGACTTGCGCCTGCCGCACTGATGCTTCATCTGTGCGGCAGGAGGTACTCAGGGAGAGCGGGCTTCGGTTGGTCCTGAGCCGGCACACCGTAGGGTGAGGCACTATGTCGATCACCTTCACACGCATTGATCCCGTCGGAGCCGACCGCGAACCTCTCATATCTTTCATGACGCGCAACCAATTCCCTTTCCACGTCTGGTCGCACCCCACACGCGAGATTGTGGAGACCGCCATCGAGAAGGGGCGCTTCCGCGATGAGGACAACGACTCTTTCTGGATGGACCATAGCGAACACGGTCGCATTGGCTTCTTCCGGTTCGAGGACCTCAGTGATGGCAGTCCGCTGTTCGACCTCCGACTGGACGAACCTTTCCGCAAGCGTGCTCTTGGAGCAGAGATTCTGCGGGCGGCCACACATCACGTCTTCACGACCATGCCGACGGTCAACCGATTCGAGGGACAAACCAGGGAGGACAACGTGGCCATGCGCAAGACGTTTCTCCGCTGCGGGTGGGTCAAAGAAGCTCACTACCGCGAGTCCTGGCCGAGCGAAGACGGAACGCTGCTTGCTTCAATCGCCTACGCCATTCTTCGACGTGATTGGGAGACGGGACAGACCACACATCTGATCTGGGAGGATCTCAGCGTGTAATGCTCCACGGCTGCATGTATGGGAGAGGAGGACGAAACTCATGGACGTTGACCTGCGAATACCAGAACCACACGAGCTCAGCAAGATCTCTCGCGTGTTGGGGGACTGGCAACATGACAGGGGACCCTTACACCTCCATCCGGGCGATCTGGGCTGGTACTCGCTCCGTGGGGCTATTGCCACTGCCGCTGCAACGCGGGTGTGGTCATGTAGTGAGGCGGCTCTGGCGATCGCGCTTGTCGACGGCCCCCAACTGCTGCGGTTCGCCATGGATCCGGCGCTGCATCAGGACGAATCTCTCGCGCGCCGCGTCGTCGCTGATGTCAGTGAGCCGGCGACGGGTGTCCTCGAGGCAGGAAGCGCGACCATCGAGGCGCGTGGCGCCGCGGCTCTTTCCGAGCAACTCGCGAAGGAGGGGTGGTTTGCCGACGAGCCGTGGACGCCGCTCCGGTGTGATCTGACAGCACCAGTCAAAGCTACGGATCTCCGCATCGAGACCGTGAAACCGGCTTCCACCGATGAGTGGGTGGCTGTTCACTGGTCGGCCTTCCGAGGAACGCCCATGCCGGAGGAGCGGGTTCACGGCTTCGTGAATGGATGGCAGGCAGCCGCGAAGGGACCATTCTTCGGCTCCGCGCGCATCCTGTCGCTGTACGACGGCAGCCATGCAGTCGCCGTGGCCGCGGTATGGTCCGCCGGCGTCGGGCGTCCCGGGCTCATCGAACCGATGGGCGTGCATGAGGACCACCGTGGTCGCGGCTACGGCACGATGATGACGCGTGCAGCCGCGGCGGCGCTTCGCGAGATGGGCTCATCAAGCGCAGCAGTCTGTGCAGAGAGCTCCAACGTCGGAGCTGTGTCCACTTACCTGGCGGCCGGATTCACTGCACACGCCGAGGTCTCCGACTGGCGTCGCGGTTCGTGACGCCTCGACGGTGGCTACCAGGCAGCATCGCTAGCCCAAGCCACAGCGGCGGTGCGGAGCGCATCGACGAAGTCGCGCTTGTGATCCTGGTATCCGAGCATGGTGGTGCCCGATGCGGAAGCGGCAATCAGCTTCACCTGTCCGTAGCGTTCCGCCCAGTCCGGATGCGCGCGAAGAAAGTCATGAACGGCAAGGTTGCTCTCGCACAACTCCCCATGGTGAGGCACGACGCTCACGTTGAACGCGTCGGTGCCTCGCCTGCGCCAGAAGTACCGTCCCGGTCGGCGACCATCCTCGCCCAGGTACTCATAGCCGAGCCCGCCCAGACCGACGATCGCCGTACGCGCATCGCTGCCCTCGCGGGCACCGACCAGGATGTCCACAATCGGTTCAGCCAATAGCTCTGGCACTGCTGTGCTCCCGAAGTGCTCTATCCCGAGCGCGTATCCACCCAGCGCCGAATGGATTCCTGCAGCCTCGCTTCGGTACAGCGAAACCCAGCGGTCGTTATAGGGACCGATCTCAATCCATTCCTCGTCGGCGATGGTAGGCAACACTATCGCCGAAAGATCCCGTCGAGCCGAATTGAGCATTGACCGGACCAAAACCCTCAATGCTGACTCCAGATCGCTCATTCACGCAGGCCTAACCTCTTCAGTGAGCCCAGGCTGCGTATTGACGGTGATGTGCTGGCCTCTTGGTCGATGCCGATCATCAGCTCGTGGCATTGTGGGCGGCCACCTGCGCCGAGCACGTCCTAGTGCTGTTCGAGAATTCTTGCCCTGCGGATCACCGGCCTCGAGGACCAACGCGGCAGGAACAGCATCTGCCGGTTCGTCTTCCACGACTAAGTCCCCAAGCACGTCGGAGAAATCGCCGTCGCTGGAACTTCTCGCGGTCAGGGAACCAACACGTTGAGGTGGGCGCAGTCGTTGAGAGTGACGACAGCGCGGTCGTGCGCGAAGTCGTCCTCCTCCAGACGGGTTATCCCACCCGGTGTGGTGGAGAACTTCGCATAACCAGCATGCTCGAGAGGCAGCCCGATCCACGCGCTGATGAGGTCCGGATCGATGACTGGGGCGACACCGAAGGCGTGAGCGATGTCCCGGGGCAGGACTGCTTTCAGGAGCCCGGTCTGAAAGTGATCGATCTGGAGGCACGACCGAAGTGGTTCCTTACTGAGGTCGTGCTGAGCACTCTGGCTGACTGAGACAACGTTGCTGCTCATTTCCCCCCTACATGCCGGCTTTTGTCCGCGGTAGCCCGCAGTTTTTCAGCGGCTCGACGCCGGACTCAATTGAGGTACCCGCAACTTCCAATCGGTACTGCCACGATCTCAACCATCCGCATGAGATCCAGCGCTTATTCAGGTTGTCCGTAGGCCGATGGTGAAGCGCCCGCGCCGGAGCTTTATCTACCTGATTCGAGGCGCATTTATTCCGCCAGCCGCTGCGGGCTCAAGCCGCCGGTGTCAGCAGTGTGATCAGGCTGGGCCGCTGTGGAGTTGGTGACTTCGAAGGTGGGCGTCGCATAGTCGCCGTCCTGGATGGCCTGGCTGGGGCCGTAGAGGCGGAGGATTAGGTAGCTGTCCTTTTCGGGGATGGGGAGGTATCCGGGGTTGTCGCGGTTCGCATCGATATCGGCGCCGAGTTCGATCGTGTAGTAACCGTCGTCGTCGACGGTCAGCGTGCGGTCGCCGCGGCTGTGCCGGTTGAGACTGTTGTGGGCCATTAGTCGGTCGTCGTTGCCGTAGACGGTGATCGACCAAAACTCGCTGACGTCGGGCGACGGAAATCGTGTCCGGTAGGTCTTGCCCTGGGAACCGTTGATCGGCTGCCCGTCCGAGCCGGTCTCGATCTTCAGGTAGACGGATTCAACGGGTGGGAGGCCCCATTGGCCGATGAAGGTGCCCTCCGCGAACACATCGCGCTGTTCGTGCTGGAGGTCGTCCCGGGTGCCAAGGACACGCTTCGAATTCGTTATAGCCGGTGCGAGCTTTCGGATGTGCTCCATTCCCAGGCGCTGCCCCCTCTCGGCCGCGGCGACTTGCTCTGGGGTGAAGTCGGTCTTTCCAGGCGCCACCCCGGTTTCGTCGATAGGGCCGAGCCACTCGGCGTCCGCGGCGGACATCGACCCGTCGGCGAGGACGAAATTGACCCTCTCCATCCAGGTCGTGGATCCGGGGTCGGGGAACGCCCGGCGGACTGATTCTGGTGATGGCTCGCCGGTGACCGCGGACAGAGGCTGCAGAGTCCATCGGTCCTGCAGATCGCGGGCGATGGCAAGATCGTCGCCGCCGGTCGTCATGATGCGACCCATTACCTTGATGAGGTTGGAGTCGGACCTGACTACCTCGTCGATGCCGGTGGGGATGTCGCCGTCCCAATCGCGCGCGGCGAACAAGAACTGGCCGCCTTTGGTCCCGCGAGTGCGCGATCCAATCATTGCGGTCGTGTAGTGCCCCAGGTCCATGGTGTGCAGGATCCAGTACCGGTCCTCGTCGAAGTCGGGGACGGTGACCACCAAGGGTTCAGCGGCAACATCGAACCAGCCTTGCAGATGCAGCGTGTCGTTGTTGATGGAGGGATGCGCCGTATAAGTGTCGTCGGCGAGGTCCCGAAGCTTCTGGAACTCGTTCAGCGGCAGGCCGGGTCTGAGCGTGGTCTCATAGAGGAACTTGTAGGCCTCGTCGATCGAGTACCCATAAAGATAGGCAGCAGTCGCCAGTTCGTCTGGAATGCGCGCACTTGTCATAGAAGAAGCCTACGAACCAGCGCGTAGTCGTGGAAGTGTCAGGGACGTCGTTCCCCCTCCAAGGGTGAGGGAGCAGTGATCGTTCCCGGCTCCGTTCCTGGCCTTGGTGGCATGTCCTCGCCCCGCTGCTGCGCTGAGTGGAACCCAGGATTCAAGCAGGTGAGAGTTCAACTCAACAATCCGCAAGACCTCTCGGCTGAGGGCCTGCGACGCGGAGCGAAAGAAGTACTGCTCCCGCCAGCGCACCACCGACGCACGCGCCGCGACGACCGTCGACCTGAGGTGTCCGAACCTCCGTTGCAACCGGACTTTGACGCTGCACCGACAACATCGAAAGTCGAAGAGTGAGCTGTGTGCGTAAGCCGGTCCTTCAACGGGCCAGTGGTTTCCATGCTGCCCACGAGCCATCCGGGGGAAGCGTGAGGCGTGCCTGAGCGACGCGATCCTCGGGTAGTTCCCGGGTGCGGATTCGCCCAGAGCGTGAGCCTCCGGAATCCTCGAGACAAAACTCGATCGAGCGCGCCGGCCATGGGTCAAAACGTTCTGAGTACCCGCCAGAGACCACCGTGGCTGCGGTCCATTCCAGTTCCGTAGCAACCGCCTCCACATCCTCATCGCAGGCATCGCATCCGCAGTCAGGGAAGTGGAAATCATGGAGTGATCCGGCATGGAGGAACACCCCAGGGAACGGGGTGAGGACAAAAGTGAGAGCAGCCCCGTCCGAGCCGTTCGGCACGATGCGGATCGCCTCGAGGATGTCCTTCTCCGCGTGAAGAAGGTCAATCGCGACCTTCGAGCCTCGCTCAACAGTTACATCGAACGACTCCTGCAACCACTCGACCAGCGTCAGGGCAATCGTGTGAAGTGGAGCGAACCGCTGAGGATTGCTGACTCGTGAATATGCCTCATCCGGAGGAGAGCCTTTCCATCGGTTGCCGTAGTCGATCGCATCACCCTGCTCGTCAAGGTAGGCCGCGACCGGGAACTGAGGGCGCTGATACTCACTCATGGCCATACGCTAACGTTGCTGAGACTCAATCGAAGCTTTCCCTTCAAGGCCCTTGAGGATTTTGGTGCCGGCAGGGTGGCGCTAGTCCGTGAGCCACGAACCAAGCAGCCTGGCCTGCTCCTCGGTCAGCCAGAAGTCGACGGACTGTTGACCCTCTTCGGTTTCGAGGCCCAAGGAGACGGAGAAGCCATTTTCACTGCCGATCGTGGGGCTCACGCCCATGTCACGAACTCGTGGTTCGGACGGAAGATCGTTTCCCATAAAGATCGTGACGTCGGCTGAACCTTCCGCTGCACGAAGCGCTCCCGTCGGCGTCCCCGGATTGGCGAGCCAGCGTGCACCGGCATCGAGGCTCACTTTGTGTGCCCCGCAAACCGGCACTGCGCGTTCGGAGTAGGGCGCCAGGACAAAAGAGGACGACGCAGGTTCGAGGCAGCGAAGGACGGAGCACGCGGTCATGCCCGCGATCGTACACGGAGGAGACATTGGCACTCCGGGTCCATTCAGGGCCGGACAATCCCGCTTCGGGATCCCATCGCGGGACTTGGCCCGCCGGCTGTGCACCGCCGGCGGGCTGTCCGATCACGCGTGTTCTACAGGGAGCCACAGTTCACACGTGGCTGTGCTGAAGTCGTCGGCTCGTTCGAGGACCGTGACGATGGATGGGCCCGGACGGAGACGCCACGGGTTGGAGGGGAACCAGTCCGTAGCGGTCGACGCCCAGGCGGCCTGCAGGGTCGCCGGGTACTCGCCCTCGGTGCGGAAAACTGCCCACGTCCCGGCCGGCACCTCGATGGCATCGAGATCCTCGGGAGCGCGTGTCGGCTCGGTGACGGCAACTCCGTGCAGGTAGGTGAGTTCGCTGCCTTCTGAGTAGTCGGGGTCGACGTCGGCGCTCACTTGCAGCAGACCGGCCGGCTCGGTGTTGCCCAGGCCTTTCAGTCGTGTGTGTTCCTCAGCGGGCAGGGACGCGATGTGCGCCTGAATGTGGGAGTTGATGCCCTGATGGATGAGCGGCACCCGGGCCGCGTGACCGATGAGGCGGAAGGCCGGGCGTTCTGTGATGCGGGTGTCCATGGTGGTATTCCCTTCGACGGTCAGGCGGAACCTGAGCTGTGGTTGAGTGCGAAGGGGTCCGCCGTGTTGGCGTACGTCGCCGGGCTTCGCGCCGTGCACGGAGCGGAAAGCCCGGCCGAAGGCTTCGGTCGACCCGTAGCCGTAGCGCACTGCGATGCTCAGCAGATCACTGCCACCCAGGACGTCCGCAGCAGCATGCGTCATCCGGCGGCGCCGCACATACTCCGACAACGGCATGCCAGCCAGCGACGAGAACATCCGGCGGAGGTGATACTCCGTCGTCCCAAGCTCCCCCGCAATGACAGACACGTCCAGGTCGTCGGTCAGACTGTCCTCGACCAATTCAACAAGTTTGTTCAGCTCAGCGATCACGGCTCTCCCTTCACCATCCAGCATTCCGGGTCTCCGTCATCGGCACCCTACTATCGCGGTCGGATCGGATCACCCTCATCGGTCACGTACGGCCAGCAAGCCGGTCCCTCGACGCTCATGATCTAGCTCGAGTCGTAGTGTGAGCCAGCACTACAGCAGCAGTGGGCGTTTGACCCGGACGTGAAGACGCACGAAAGGGTGCCAGATACGTACACCGAGGGGCGCCTCCTGCTGTTGGCTGGCTGTCTGATCAAAGAATCTTCTGCTGCGGGTCACCTATGCGGACCACGGTTCGGTCATCGTGCACGCATGGTTTCCGATATTGCGCCTTATCCTCACGTTCGCCCAACCTCTGGCAGAAGTGCTGCACAAACGACGCATCTCTCGCCAGATCCTCCAAGTCACAGCAGACAGACAGCAAATTCATCAGCGCAGCAATCCAACAGAGGACGCGCAACAGCCGACAACCTCCAGTTACCAGGCCTACCTCAGAGATTCCGGTTGTCGGCGGGGGTGGCTGATATGAGGGAGATGTCCAGTAGTGGCAGGGGAGTGGGGGGTGTTCTGTGGCGTGTTTCGGCTCGTACCCCGACGTAGGTGCCGATGATGATAAGTGCGGCTCCGAGGAGGCCAAGGAAGCCGAGGGTTTCCCTGCCGATGGTGAGGCCGATGAGGACTGCCCAGATGGGCTCAGTGCCCATGAGGAGGCTGGCCCGCGCCGCCGAGGTCTGCTGGATGGCCCAGGTCTGCACGAGGAACGCGAACACGCTGCACGCCAAACCGAGGTAGAGCACGCCGATCCATTCGCCGGCGTCGAAGTACTGCACCGCCTGGAGTACGCCCTGGTAGTCAGCCAGGGTGTAGACGACGGCGCAGAACGCACTTTGGATCAGGGTCAGGGTCAGGGCGCTGTAGCCACATCCCCGCGTCAGCGCGGACATGGCAGTGACGTGGACGGCACGTACGAGCGCTGCTGCGAGCACGAGGAGATCTCCGAGAGTTGGCGTCGCGAATCCTTCACCGGAAACCAGCAGGCACACGCCGACGACCGCGATCACGCCGGCAACGAACACCAGGCGCGGCAGCCGCACCCGGAACGCGATGCTTTCCGTGATCGGGGTGAACACGATGACGAGGCTGATGATCAGCCCGGCATTGGTGGCGCTGGTCCCAGCAATACCATGCGTTTCGAGAATCAACACGGCCGCTTGCGTGAAGCCGAGAACGACACCGACGACTTTCTCACGGCCTGTAGACCGTCGACGGTTCCATATCAGCCAGATCCCCAGCATCGTCACCGTGGTGATCAGGAAGCGCAGCGAGAGAATCACCGTGACACCGACCGTATCCGTAAGAGTCTTCGCTGCCAGGTAGCTGCTACCCCAGACGAGGGCGACCAGGAGTAGGAGTAGATCCACCCTCCGCTCGACAAGGAAGGAGGCAAGGGGTGTGTGCGGCCGACGCGATGAGGGACCCGCTGGACGGGGCAAGAGTGGGGGCGTCACTCTTCGAGTGTCACAGCCACCAATCAGTAAGACGAGAGGGCACTTCCTGAACTGATGGTTTAGCTTTACCTTATGGATCTTCATCAGTTGCGGCTCTTGAGGGAGTTGGGAGAGCGGGGAAGTCTTGCCGCTGTCGCGCGAGCCCTCCATGTCTCTGCGTCCGCAGTGTCTCAGCAGCTCACAGCACTGCAGCGTCACGTGGATGTCCCTCTGACCGAACGTCGGGGACGGAACCTCGTCCTGACCGGCGCCGGTCAGGCTCTGTCCAGGGCTGCAGTGGACATCAGTGTTGCGATGAGCGCCGCCGAACAAAGCGTCAGTCAGTACGTGCAGGATCTCACCGCAACGGTGAGCATCTGCGCCTTCAACAGTGCAGGCCTGACCTACTTCGGACCTCTCCTTCGAGCCCTGTCCGGGGAAGGGAGCCCGCGGCTGATCTGCCACGACAGGGACGTGGGACAGGACGACTTCCCTGCGCTAGCCGCCGACTACGACCTGGTCATCGCACACAGGCTTGAGCACAGTCCGCCCTGGCCCGCGTCGATCACCGTGTTGCCGCTGGTGCGAGAGCCCCTGGATGTCGCCATGTCCCGCAATCACCGGCTCGCCACCGCTTCCAGCGTCAGCCTCACCGACCTCATCGGCGAGCAATGGCTGTCGGTCCACGATGGGTTCCCACTCGTGTCGGCTCTGCAGGCGATCGCCGTTCACGGCGGAAGCCCGCTGAACATCACCCACAGGATCAACGAGTTCTTCATCGCGGCCGCAATCGTCGCAGCCGGCCCTGCCATCGCGCTGATGCCCCGCTACACCGCATTCCCATCGCCGGACAGCGGTATCGTGCTCAAACCCATCCAGGATCTACCACTGGCCAGGCGCGTCGACATCCTCTGCCGTCCCGAAAGCCTCCATCGGGCCGCAGTCCAACACGTCGCAACCACGATCCGCGAATCAGCAGTCCACCCCTAACGCCTAGGATCGTGATGCTGCAGCAACTAGGTCTCGGCGCGGCAGCAGGAACGCCTCGTGCGTCAGCTGGCTGAGGTCGCCACCACGGGAAATGTCACTCCGGTTAGTTCTTCGGAGACGGCCCACAGGCGCTGTTGAGTGATTCGGTCGTGTGAGTCGGCGCTGGAGGTGACCAGCTTCGGATACCCTCGGACCTCGCCCCGGTTTCCGGGGCCGTAGTACTGGCCGCCGACGACGGTCGGATCGGTGGCGGCGCGCACCGTGGGCAACGCGCCCATTTCGGCCTTTTGAGTGAGCAGTGGCGCGAGCCAAGTGACGGGTATCCGAAGGGCAGCCGGGGTGTTCCGGGTGAGTTCGGTGTTGGACACCCCGGGATGGGCGGCCACGGCGACCGTGGTGCCGTATGGTGCGAGCCGCCGTTGCAGTTCGTACGTGAACATCAGGTTTGCAAGCTTGGCCTGGCCATAGGCAGCGACACGGCTGTACGAGTGCTCCCATTGCAGGTCGTCGAAGTGGATGGCGGCGCGGATGCGGTGGCCGGTGCTACTGACCGTGACGACACGGGAGCCGGACGCGGGCAGAAGGCGGTCCAGCAGCAGGCCCGTGAGTGCGAAGTGGCCGAGGTGGTTGGTGCCGAACTGCAGTTCGAAGCCGTCGGCCGTGGTCTGCTTCGGCGTGTACATCACGCCCGCATTATTGATCAGGAGGTCGATGCGCGGATGGGCGGAACGCAGGTCGGACGCCGCGGACCGGACCGAATCCAAAGAAGTCAGGTCGAGCGCCTGGACGGTGACATTGCCGGCGATGCGTGCGGCCGCCTGCTTGCCCTTCTTGACATCCCGGACAGCAAGGATCACCGTTGCGCCGTGTTCGGCCAGCATCCGGGCGGTTTCGAAGCCCAGCCCAGTGTTGGCGCCGGTAACGATAGCCACCCGGTCTCGCTGATCAGGAATATGTTGCTCGGTCCAATTGTCGCTCATGACTTCTCCTAAGAACTGCCGGTCTCTTATCAGTGCCAACGTAAAGGACCGCCGGTCTGATGTCAAGGTACTGCCGGTCTCTAAGTTAGAGTGGGGCTGTGAGTTTCCAGCGGGCGCGAAGTGAGGAGCAGCGGGAGATTCGCCGCAAGGCGATCCTGGGTGCCGCAGCGGAGATGCTCGATGAGATGCCCGTAGCCGAGGTGAGCCTCAACGAGCTCAGCCGGCGGGTGGGACTGGCTAAATCGAACGTCCTGCGATATTTCGAGTCGCGCGAGGCTGTGCTGCTTGAACTGCTGGATGACTTCTTGGCACGTTGGCTCGTCGAGCTGACGGAAAAGCTGGACGCGGGCATCGAGCGGGATGCGGCATTGGAAGTACGTGCGGGTCAGCTAGCCGAGATCCTGAGCCATTCGCTGGCGGAACGGGTCGTGCTGTGCGATCTCTTCGGCGCACAGGGTGGTGTCCTCGAGCACAATGTGTCGGTCGAGGTGGTCAAGCGGCACAAGCGTTCCTCCCTCGCGAGGCTCGCGACCATGACCGAGCTCGTACATCACCACCTGCCCGAGCTCGGCGACGGCGCACAACTGTTCTGCCTGATGAGCCTCGTCTCGGCCGGTGCTTTGTCGGCCTACGTCCCGCCGCCGCCCAGCCTTCTCGCTGCCTACGCGGACGAGCCCGAGCTTGGCGTACTGCACCTCAATCTTCATGATGCTCTCCGGCTGTCCTTCACATCGGCGCTCATGGGTGTACTGCCGCGTACCTGAACCGAGCCGGCGCGGCAGGGCGTCACCCAAAGGGGAGTGACGGAACCGTGCGAGTTGCGTGCATCCAAGCAAAGGATCCTTTGACAGGACGGCTGAGGTGGTCGGGCGGCGAGGCGGCACACTCCAGCATCTGCGGGGGAGTCCGTAGCCATGTCGTGTCTCAGCAATGTGTCTCGCCGCGGTTGTTCTCAGGAAGTTGTGAGAAGACCTTCGATGAGTGCAAGGAGTGGAGGGGTGGGCTTTGAGAATCCCACCGTTGGTGGTGCGGCTAGCCAGGCACCTACTCCCTTGCCAAGTATGAGCTGCGAGAGTCCTGCCCAGCGCGGCCTGAACTTCACACCCGAGCGCAGGTGTCCGAGGCCTGCCATTTAGCTGTCTTCGAGTTCACACTGGAACGACCATCAGTTCGGCTGAAGCAGGCGAGTCATGGTGATGGAGTGTGTAGTGGTCGGTGCTGGCCCCGCGGGCCTCGCTGCAAGCGCCTCGCTGTCGAAAATGGGCATCGAGCATGTTCTACTGGAGCGGGCGAGACCGGGTGAGACCTGGCGAACCGAGCGCTGGGATTCGCTGTATCTGAACAATCCCGGGTTCATGAACGCGATGCTCGGCGCCCAGGACCCAGACTCATACCTGACTCGACTCGAGGTCGTTCAGCGCCTGGAGATGCTGGCGTTGAACGCGCCTGTTCTCACGGACGTCGCCGTTGTGGGGTTGTCGAGGCTCGGCGGTCGGTGGCTTCTGGAGACCAGTGATGGCCCCTACGAAGCCCGCACCGTTGTGGTGGCAAGCGGAGGTGAGAACGTGCCACGAGTGCCCGACCTCGCAAAGAACCTGCCGGGCGGGCTCGTCCAACGGCACGCCGCAACCTATAGGAATCCGCAGGAGCTGCCCGACGGCGGTGTCCTAGTGGTAGGTAGCGCCCAGTCCGGAACGCAGATTGCCGACGAGCTTCTTGCGGCAGGGAAGCAGGTGTGGCTGGCAACCTGCCCGGTCGGTCGTGCATCGGCGAAGTACCGCGGACGCGACACCGTTAGGTGGTTGGACGAGGCAGGCTTTTTCGAGCACCGGCCGGAGGACCTTCCGGATCCGCGAGTGATCCGCGCCGTACCGGCCCTGCTCGCACCTGGCGGGCGGAGCATGAGCCTTCAATTGCTGTCCGAAGCTGGAGCAACACTCACCGGCCATCTCGTCGCGGCGGACGATGAAACACTCACGTTTGATGACAGCACGGCGGCCAACGTCTCCTATGCAGATCGCGCCGCAGAGAGCATTCGCGGCGTGATCGACGCCCATATCGAAAGGCATGGGCTGCAGGCATCTGCAGCAGGGCCGGATGAAGCGACGCATTCGATCCAGCTCGACCCGCCACGCCAGATCCGGCTTTCCAGTAGCGGGATCGGCACTGTCATCTGGTGCACCGGATACACCGGTGCCTTCCGCTGGCTCGGGGAGGGCCTTACCGACTCTGCCGGCGCACCGTTGCGCCGAGGGCCAGCGTCTCCGGCTCCGGGGATCTGGTTCATCGGACTGCGGTGGCTCATCCGCCGCACCTCGGGGAACTTTCTGGGGTTCCCCAAGGATGCCGACGCCATTGCGGGGGCGCTGCGGACTTACCTCGGCGCGACAGGCTCCTGAACGGGCAAGGGTGAATGGGCGAAGGCACCAGGGCAAAGCAGCAGACCCCGCCCTAGCCCCGTAGGTCGAAGTTCGGGTCCAGACACTCCGGGCTCCAGAGTTCCCGCCAGGCCGATGTCACACGAGCGCTTGGTAGCGCTGTCACGATGGGCATCCGGTCGACGGCGACGAGTTGCGCCAGGTCCAGTCCGGTCAACGTGGCGATGTCACGGATGAGGACGCTCCTGATTGAGGTCCAGCACGTCGGATCCGCTCCTCGTGCTCATCCCGGTCCTGTGTCTGTCCGCCGGCCATCACTTGGTACAGCGCGACAGTGCACATCGGATCCTGACGCGTCGTCCACGTTGGCACCGGATCGGATGCTGAAGCGTCTGCGCACCATTGCGGTGAACGTTCCAAGCAGGACAACCGCTCCGGTCACTATCGAGAGGATCCGCCCGTACCAGGGATCTGAGGTCGGTCCGAAAGCGACCGGGTGCTCTGAGCTCAAGTTGCCTGCGGCGCACGAACGAGTCCGCGCCCGTGGCGGGTGGCCTGGTCTTCAGCGAGCTTTCTCAGTTCGTCGGCCAGGTCGGTGAATTGGTCGAGGGCGGGGTTCACGCCGACGAGCGTGAACTCTCGTGTCACCACTTCGAGGTCCAGCTGCCAGACGTCTTCGAGGATTCGCCGCATCCAGGCAGTGGCGTGGTCCCAGCCCTCCTTGGGGGTGCCAGCGGAGTAGTTACCCCCTTGCACCGTCACCAGGACGGCTGACTTGCCGTCGGTCGCCGGGATTGCGCCCGGAGCCATACGCGGATCGGTCAGCACCAGGTCGACGTAGGACTTGAAGTGCTGTGAGACGCCGAAGTTATATAGCGGCACCGAGAACAGTAGCGCGTCGGCCGCCGCTAGCTCGTCGGTCAGGTCGCGCGCCAGATCGACTGCCGCCGCCTGCCCAGGCGTGCGCTGGAATGCAGGCGTCATCGACGCGGCCACGGCGTCTGCCCATGCCGTGGCGGGCAGCGGCTCGGTTCCGATGTGACGCCTGAGGACCGCAGCGTCGGGGTGGGCGGCACGCCATTCGCCCTCGACGATGTCTCCCAGCGCCCGGCTCGCGGAACCCTCGGTGCGGATACTTGCATCCAAACGGAACAAGGACATGACACTCCTTCGATCGTGTGCGGATCAGCGACCCGCTTATAGTTACAATTGGTAACCCAACATGGCAGGTCCCCGTTACCGCAAACGATCCCCCGTTACCTTGGGGTAACCGAAAGAGGGTTGATGACCCAGCAGGTGACCGATGATGCGCTTCACGCGCGGTTCATTCAGGCCATGCCGACGATGGCCCAGCTCTGCACGAGCGAGGACCCGGAACTGTTCCGGTCGCTGCTCTCTCGGATCGGCGACAAGTGGACCCTGCTGGTAATCGGGGTGCTCGGCGAGGAGCGGCGGAGGTTCACTGAACTCTCGGCGATCATTCCGGGTATCTCACGCCGGATGCTCACCGTCACTTTGCGTGCGCTCGAGCGTGACGGCCTCGTCTCGCGCACCGTCTACGCGGAGGTGCCACCGCGAGTCGAGTACGAGCTCACCGCTCTCGGCCGTTCCCTCCAAATGGTGGCGCTCACCCTCGGCGACTGGGTACACGAGCACCAGCACACCATCACAGCTAACCGACAGGCCTTCGATGGCGACGCGCAGAGCGAAGAGGACGGCGCATCTGCTTAGGAGTGTGTTGCTATCCCACCCTGAAATGTTCCCCGTCAACCGCAGGTGGGTTCAACGAAGGAGCCGGGGCCCGGGGACGGGATCACCTATCGCATCAGCTGGTCACTTGTCGGACTTGAACACGATCGAGTCGAAGACTGCGCGTGCCTCTCTTGTCAGCTCCGGATTGATCGATTCGTGGAATTGGGTCACCCAGGTCAGGGCGCGCTGGCCGTTCAGGTCGACCACCCGGTAGGTTTCGCGTTCCTCCTGAGTCGAGTACCAGCGGGTGCATTCGTTTGAGAATTCTGAGTGGATGCAGAACTTGTCGCGGTCGCAGGCCGTGATGTCCACGTCGCCCTCGATGGAGTGGTCGAACTCGAAGCCGGAGTAATCGCCCACCACGACCTCGACGGGAGTGGTGCTGGCCGTCGACGTCTGCGCCGTCATGGCGTCGACGAAGGCCTCAGCCGACGGACCGACCTCCACGAGCGCGCCCAGCCACGTGCATGAGTCCGTCGGCACATAGTCCGCGGCCCACCAACCCACGACGACGGCCCCTTCATCCGGGTGATCTGGGTCGTCCTTGAACAGGACCTCGCCGTCGGAGCTCCAGCCGTCTGGGACGGTGATCTCGAAAGGCTGCGGGTAGCTGGTGACGAGGTATGTGCCGGCATCGGTGTCGCCGCTGTCCGGCAGCCGTGGGACCGCGCCAGCCTCCGTGGTCGGAGAACTGGCGGACGGGAGCGGGACGTCGTCGGCCGCAGACTCGCACCCGGAGAGACATCCAATCAGTGCAATAGCCACCAAGGGCAAGAGATCGCGCGACCGCTGAGCGGCCTTTTCGGGGGGTGTCATGAAGCTCATCGATCCACCAAGCCGCTACAGGGTACTGTGAGGCCCCGCAGCCGGTTGGCCTCGCGGGCGGCAGGGGATGGGATGCCGTCGCCTCAAGTCTCCTCCGATACGAAACCCGTGACAATAAGAACGGAAATCAGTTCTGACCTGGATGGAAGCCTGCGGGTTCTTCACTCACATAAACCGAACGTATTAGCTACACGATGCCTCGAGGCTGCTGATGCCCTCGTAGAAGCTCCAGGATGCCGCGCTCCAGGTCGACACGCTGGATGCTGCCGGATGCTCCGGGTGTTCGTCTACACCGTGTCAGGTCGCTCGATCAGCGACCGGATTCAAGTCCCTGCAGGAGACGATCGTCAGGACTTCCCCGGCGGCCGCCTCGTCTTTCACGTTTTCGCCGCTCTCGCCAGATCTGAACGCGATCTCATCAGGGAGCGCACGAACGCCGGCCTCGCGGCAGCCCGGGCTCGAGGCCGCGGCGAGAGGCCGCCGTGCGAGTCACGCGACGGGCACCTCCGATCGGTCTGAGGGTGCGCGCTGGAAGGGGCCCACCAGCAGAGTGTTGCCAATTCTTTGCCAACAAGCCATGGCCGGACAAAGCAAAGGCCCCTGGTTCCCTTGCATGCACCGAAATGCACCACCGTGCACCAGATCAGGGCAACTCGGCCCGCTGCTTGTTGAGGACCGCTAGAAGTCCCCACCCGGGTATATGCCCTCGGGCAAGGTGAAGCACGCGGATCCCGAGGTGATACGGATCTCGTTCGGGGACAATCCTTCGGAGACGAGATGACTCTCCCCTGGGGCAGGCGGGTCGATCTGGATCCGATAGTTTTCATTTATATCCCTATCGACGGATACTTCGGTTCCGTTTGCCCGGTAGTGGGCTTCGATGGTCTTCACGATGGGCTCTATCTCGGTTCCTTCGGCGACCGTGACCGTCGTTGCAGCAGCCCAGTGGTGCTGGGTCCTGTTGCAGGACAGAAGCGTGCCCGTCTGCTGTTGATCGATCGAGAGGACAGCATCCTTCGGGATCAGTGCGGCGATCTCCCGTTCCATGGCCTGGGTGTGGGCTTTGGCTTCCTGCCAGGTGAGTTCAGCGTTCATCGGTTCCTCCGGTGTTAGAGCAGCCGTTGGCGCAGGTGGCTCGGTCGAACTTGCGTTAGGGTTTCCAGCACAACCGGCAAGCCCGATCAGACCCACCAGCAACAACGTCATGGCACCGCTTCGCGCCCTCATCGAATAACAGTTCTCAGCATTTTTTCGAGCGCTTTCTTGTTGTCTTCGCTGCCGGTGGCGATGAGGCTGTGGTTGTCCATGAGGATGTTCCCTTCTTCGATGCTGTTGATCGCACCGTCGAGTTCGTCGTCGTCGGGTCCGCGGTAGAAGTGCTGGTAGAACTCATCGCGATGAATCGGGTTGTTTCCATCCCACACGACCCCTCTATTCGTGAAGGGGTTGGTCATGTCTTCTACCAGCCTCCGTTAGACAATAGCTTCGGGGGTTGTTGAAGCGGCACCCGGTACGTCGGTGGACTATTCCGTTACCGCTGCGTTACCGCAGTACCCATCCCAGACAAAGCAAAAGGCCCTGCTTCCCTTTGTCTACAAGGGAAGCAGGGCCTTCTCAACTGGCGGTGACGGTGGGATTTGAACCCACGTTGGCTTTTACACCAAACAACATTTCGAGTGTTGCACCTTCGGCCGCTCGGACACGTCACCAACGCCACTACGTTACCGGTTCCAGCGCCCCAGACCCAAAACGGGCCCGGTACGGACCTACGGCAGTTCGATGACCTCGTTCTTGCCCGAGTCCGGCTTGGTGCCCGTCACAAGGCCCTTGACCATCTTCACGGCCGAGACCACGCGCGGTGCGTCCATGGACCAGTACTCGGCCGTGTCGGCGTCGACGTGGATGAGGGCGACGGCGGGATCGTCGCGCCCGCCCTCGAACCACGCGGACACCGAGGGGCCCCACAGCTCGTCGATCTTCGCCTGGTCCTTCGTGAGCGTCGCGGTCCCGGCGATCGAGACGTAGCCCTTGCCCGTGCTCGCCGAGACGTTGACCTGCGGGTTCGCGCGGATCTCGTCGGCCTTGGGGGAGGGGTCCTCGGTGAAGAACCAGAGATCGCCGTCGAAGTCCTTCGCCTGCAGGGCCAGCGGCCGGCTCACGAGCTGCCCGTCGAGGCTCACCGTGGTGAGGATCGCGATGTCGGCCTTGCCGAGGATGTCCTGTACTTCCTTCAAACCGTCCTGCTGGTCTGCCACGTCTGCTCCTTCGTGAGGCCTGCTGCGTATTTACTAAGCCTACGCACTATTCGTTCGGGGGGCTCGCTGAGTGACGAAGAACTCCCTGAGCAGCCGCGCGCACTCGTCCTCACGGACGCCGGGATACACCTCGGTCCAATGGTTGAGTCGGGGTTCGCGCAGGACGTCGAACACCGACCCCGAAGCCCCGGCCTTCTCGTCCCACGCCCCGAACACCACGCGGGGGATGCGCGCCAGCACCGACGCCCCCGCGCACATGGCGCACGGCTCCAGCGTCACCACCAGCGTGCAGCCCTCGAGCCGCCACGCGCCCAGCCGGCCCGCGGCGGCACGGATGGCCTGCACCTCGGCGTGCGCCGTCGGGTCCCCGAGTTCCTCGCGCTGGTTCCAGCCCAGGCCCAGCACGTCGCCGTCCGGGTCGACGACGACGGCGCCGATCGGGACGTCCGCACTCGTCCGCGTCAGCTCGGCGGCATTCAGGGCCAGGCCCATCCACGCGTGGTGCTCGGGGTCCACGGCGGGCAGGGCGGGGGTCATGGGCACAATGGTACTTTTGAGGCATGCGCGTACTGGTAGTCGACCACCCCCTGGTAGCCCACAAACTCACGGTTCTCCGGGACAAGGACACGTCGTCGCCGGTGTTCCGGCTCCTCACCGAGGAGCTCGTCACCCTGCTGGCCTACGAGGCCACGCGCGACGTCCGCGTGGAGACCGTGTCCATCGAAACGCCTGTCACGAAGACGGAGGGCACCGGGCTCGTGAAGCCCACGCCCCTCGTGGTGCCCATCCTCCGCGCCGGCCTCGGGATGCTCGAGGGCATGACGCGCCTCGTGCCGACGGCGGAGGTCGGTTTCCTCGGCATGGCACGCAACGAGGAGACCCTTGAGGCCATCACCTACGCCGAGCGGTTGCCGGACGACCTCACGGGCCGCCAGGTGTTCGTTCTCGATCCCATGCTCGCCACCGGTGGCACCCTCCGCGAGGCCATCAAGTTCCTCTTCGCCCGCGGTGCGGCCGACATCACGTGCATCTGCCTGCTCGCAGCGCCCGAAGGGCTCGCCACGCTGCAGGAGGAGCTCGAGGACCGCAACGTCACCATCGTGCTGGCCTCCATCGACGAGAAGCTCAACGAGAAGTCCTACATCGTGCCGGGCCTCGGAGACGCGGGGGACCGCCTCTACGGCGTCGTCGGCTAGGTAGGACAGGCGTCGTCCGCGCCGGGACAACAGCGCCGGAATGGCGCGAGGGGTTGCGCCATCGCGTGCGAGGGACTGCAATGGTGCGATGGCCACGGACAGCGGCACCACCGAAGCGAGCACCGAGGGTGGACTGAAGCGGGCCATCGGCGCGCCGCTGCTGTTCGCCTTCATCGTCGGCGACACCCTCGGGGCGGGTATCTACACCCTCGTGGGCACCATGGCGGACGATGTCGGGGGCGTGATCTGGCTGCCGCTGCTCATCGCGCTGGTCGTGGCGCTCCTCACCGCCGGGACATACGCGGAACTCATCACCAAGTACCCGCACGCCGGAGGTGCCGCGCGGTACGCAGACCGGGCCTTCGGCATCCCGTACCTGTCGTTCCTCGTCGGGTTCCTCATGATGGCATCCGGCATCACCACGGCCGCGGCCCTGGCCAACGCCTTCGCCGGCGACTACCTCGCCGCGCTGATCGATGTCCCGCCCGCTCCGACAGCCGTGGTCTTCATCATCCTGTTGACGCTGATCAACCTCCGCGGTGTGCGGGAATCACTCACCGCCAACCTCGTCGCCTCGATCATCGAGGTCACGGGCCTCGTGCTCGTGATCGTGCTCGCCGCCATCGTGCTCACCAGCGGCAACGGAGAACCGGGCCGGCTGCTCGAGTTCGCCCCCGATGTACCACCGCTGCAGGGCGCGTTCGCGGCGTCCGTGATCGCCTTCTTCTCGTTCCTCGGCTTCGAGGCCGCCGCCAACATGGCCGAGGAGGTGCGGGACCCCTCCAAGGCCTACCCCCGGGCGCTCTTCGGCGCGATCGGTACTGCGGCCGTCGTCTATCTCCTCATCGCCATCGGCGCAATCATCGTCCTCCCGCCGACCGAGCTCGCCCAGTCCACCGGGCCGTTGCTCGACGTCGTGAATGCCAGCGGCGTGGCCGTCCCGTCGTGGCTGTTCAGCCTGATCGCCCTGATCGCCATCGCCAACGGCGCCCTGCTGTTCATGGTCATGGCCAGCCGCGTGGCCTACGGCCTCGCGGAGGCCGACCTCCTGCCACGGGCCTTCGCGCGGGTGCTGCCCAACCGGCGCACGCCGTGGGTCTCGATCGTCGTCGTCGCCGGGCTGACCATCGTACTGACCCTCTTCGGGGACCTCGCCACGCTCGCCGAGACCACCGTGCTCCTGCTCCTGCTGGTGTTCATCTCGGCCAATGTCAGCGTCCTCGTCCTGAAGAAGGACAAGGTGGAGCACTCCCACTTCTCGGCCCCCCGGATCGTGCCGATCCTGGCCATCGTCGCCAGCATCGCGCTGCTGTCCCAGCAGTCCGGCGTCGTCTGGCTCGGCGCCATCGCCTACATGGTGGTCGGGTCATTGCTGTTCCTGGCAGCCCGCGCCGGGCGCAAGCGCGAGCAGCGCGTCGCGCAGTAGCGGAGGTCGGCACGAGGGGCGTCGCTCCATCCGATCGCCGTAGCGCCGTCTCGCATGCCGGACAAAGTTCCTTTGTTACTTGTGCGTAGCCGATTGTTACATGCAATAATTCCTTGCGTGATCACCCACTCACTCGCATATGCAGCCGTCGCCTGCTGCCCGGACATTTCGTCCGGGAACGGGCCGCGCTGTCATCGAATGCACGCGTAACGGTTACACCCAACCTCTTCCTACGCATTTCGAGCCCAACGGCGGGCAATCCTCTTCATACCGGCCGGGCTCATCCCGCATTCGAGCCGCGATGACGGCACACTTCACGAGGTGGTTTTCATGTCAGTAAATCCGGGCTACGTCCATATCTCACTCCGCTCCCCGCACGGCGCCCAGGGGCGTCAGGCCATCACCCCGGCCTTTCCGGCGCCGGGGCAGCAGGGGCCGCGCCCGCACTCGCGCCTCCAGGCGGTCCCCGGTGACGCGCAGCACCTGAGCGCTCCGGTACCCGTCGTCGCCCCCAACGGCGTCCCCGGCCCGCAGGCGGTCTCGGGCGACACGACGGCGCGCGGCTTCGTGCTGTACGTCGCGCTCGACGACGCGACCGCCGCGGCGGCCGGGACCACGTTCTCGAAGCTCGCGCAGGACGTCCGCGCCTATGTCCGCTCGCTCGTCCCGACGGCGGAGAGCCACGCGGCCGTGGCACTCGCCCCGGCAGACGCCCCCGGATCCGACATCGACGTCGTCCGTGCCGCCCTCGGCGACCCGACGGTCGCCCGCCGCCCCCGCCCCGACGCCGGGACCACGGCACCGCAGGCCCAGCCGGCGCGTCCCACGGGCGTGCTGATCGACCTGTCGCGGCGCGAGGTGCACCTCGACGGCGAGACGCTCAACCTGACCTTCAAGGAGTTCGAGCTGCTGAACTACCTCGTGGAGAACGCGACCCGCACCGTGGGCCGCGAGGAACTGCTCAGCGGGCTCTGGCGGAACGCCGACGAGGTGCCGAACGAGCGCACCATCGACGTCCACATCCGGCGCCTGCGCTCCAAGCTCGGTCGCCTGGCCAATACCGTGCGCACCGTGCGCGGACAGGGCTACCGCTTCTACGACCACCCCGAAGTGATCGTCTGGGCCGCTCCGGAGTACTCGATCTAGCGCCGCCGGCCGTCGCCCGGAAGCCATAGACTGCGGAAATGGACCACCACCGGAAGAAGCTCCTGCTGCTGCGCCATGCGAAGGCCGAGTTCCAGGAGGGCGTACCGGACCACGAGCGGTCCCTCAGCTCCCGGGGGCACGCGGACGCGCCACTGGTGGGCCGCTGGATGGTGGAGCACGACGCCGTCCCCGACTTCATCCTCGTCTCCTCGGCCCTCCGGACCCGGCAGACCTGCACCTGGGTCTGCAAGGAACTCGGGGACAAGGCGCCCACGCCCAAGCTCGAGGACGACCTCTACGCAGCGCGTCCCTCGGAGATGCTCGCACTCATCAACCACGTGCCGCCGACCGTCACGAGTCTCCTCGTGATCGCGCACAACCCCGGCGTGCAGGAGCTCGCGATGCGTCTCGCATCCGTGCGCTCGAGCGAAGACGCCGTCATGGACCTGGCGACGGATTACCCGACGGCCGGGCTCACGGTCCTCTCGTACGACGGCGAGTGGGCCGAACTCGACGGGCGTGACGCCGAGGTCACCGACTTCGTGGTGCGCCGCGCGTCGACCGTGCGCTGACTGCGCGCTGACCGGCGCCGGTCCTGCGAACCGGGACAGCCTGCGGTGTTCCCTACAGCCCGTACTGCTCGAGCAGCCGCAGCCAGACCTCGCTGACCGTGGGGTAGGCAGGGACGGCATGCCACAGCCGGTCCAGGGGTACCTCACCGACGACGGCGATGGTCGCGGCGTGCAGCAGCTCGGACACCTCCGGGCCGGCGAACGTCACCCCGACGAGCACCTTGCGGTCCTCGTCCACCACCATCTGCGCCCAGCCCGTGTAGCCGTCGGAGTGGAGCGACGAGCCGGCCACCGCGATGGGCAGCGAGGTCTCGGACGCGTTGACGCCGTCCTTCCGCGCCTGGTCCAGGGTGCGCCCCACCATCGCGATCTCCGGGTCGGTGAACACCACCTGCGGTACCGCTCCGCGGTCCGCGGTGGCGGCGTACGGGCTCCAGTCCGCCGCCGTGTCCCCGAGCGTGCCGGACGCCCGGGCGGCGATGGCGTCCCCGGTCATGCGCGCCTCGTACTTGCCCTGATGGGTGAGCTGCACCCTGCCGCCGGCGTCGCCGACGGCGTAGAGCCAGCCCCCGGCGTCGGGCACGCGCCCGGTGTCGTCGGCCCGGATCCTCGTCACGTCGAGGCCGAGCTCCTCGAGACCGAGCCCGTCCGTGTGCGGGTGGCGGCCGGTGGAGACGAGCAGCCGCTCCGCGGTGACGGTCCCGCCGTCGCCGACCTCGAGCACGAACAGGCCGTCCTCCTTGCGGACCGACGTCGTCGCGGTGTCCGTCAGGACGGTGATGCCCTCGCCCCGGAGCGCATCGAGCACGAGGCCGGACGCCTCCTTCGGGTAATTGCCGAGGATGCCGCTGCGCGCGACGACCGTGACCTCCGCCCCGAGCCGCGAGTACGCCTGTGCCAGCTCCACGCCGGCCACCCCGCCGCCGAGGACGGCGAGGCTCACCGGGACCTCCTTGGCCGAGGTGGCCTCGCGGGTGGTCCAGTAGTCGAGGTCGGCGAGTCCGTCGACGGGCGGGACGGTCGGCGTCGAGCCGGTGGCCAGGACGACGGCGTGGCCGGCCAGGTAGCGCGCTTCCGACCCGTCGTCGTGGCTGATGGTCACTTCCCGCTCGCCGGTGATCCTGGCCCAGCCGCGTTCCAGGGTGATGCCGGCGGAGGCGACCCACTCCTCCTGCGAGGAGTCGTCCCAGTCGGAGGTGAAGGAGGTGCGGCGTGCCAGGACCTGCTGCGCGTCGAGGGAACCGGTGATCGCCTCGCGAGCGCCGGCGACACCCCGGGCGGCGTTCAGGACGGTGCCGGGGCGGAGCAGCGCCTTGGACGGCATGCACGCCCAGTAGGAGCATTCGCCGCCCACGAGGTCGGCCTCGACGAGGACCGCGGAGAGGCCCTTCTGCACCACCCGCCCTGCCACGTTCTCGCCGACCGCGCCGGCTCCGATCACGATGACGTCGATGTTCCGGGGTTCGCTCATATGCAGAGCCTCCCACCCGCCCTGCGGGGGAGCAACCCGACGAGAAAGGCCCCGGCCGAAGCCGGGGCCTTTCTCGTCGTACATCGAACCGTGGTGCGCGCGAAGGGATTCGAACCCCCAACCTTCTGATCCGTAGTCAGATGCTCTATCCGTTGAGCTACGCACGCATCCGTAGGCGTTCAGATCGACGAGCGATTGAGTCCTACAAGCTGGCCGTTTGGCCGTAGACAACTTTAGCGTGGAATCGGCAGGACGCCTAATCAACGGGCGGGCCCCGGCATCTCTATACCGGTCTAGGTGACCTTCGTCACACCGCGGCCCTACGTAAGCGCAGGACATAGCAGTCATGACGCGGATCACGCACGGGTTGCCTCGGATGTTTCGTCCTCGGGACCCATCCCCGAAATACGCCGCCCCTAGCATCGATACTCCGAGCACCCACACCGAAGGGAAGACTAATGGGCCATACTGCGCGTCAGCTTGATGAGGTCGGCACACCACCCACACATCCTGACGGCAGCCCGCTGCCGGATGCCTCCGGCGCTGCGCCGACCACTCATCCGGCCCTTCTCGCCTGGGTGCGGGAGGTGCAGGAGCTCACGCAGCCCGCCGAGGTCGTGTGGGTGGACGGGTCGGAGGAGGAGAACACGCGGCTCACCGAGCAGCTCGTGGACAGCGGGACCTTCGTCCGGCTGAATCCCGAGACGTTCCCCAACTCCTTCGCGGCGTTCTCGGACCCCAAGGACGTGGCCCGTGTGGAGGAGCAGACCTTCATCTGCTCGAAGGACGAACGCGAGGCCGGCTTCACGAACAACTGGATGGACCCGGACGAGATGAAGGCGAAGCTCACCGGCCTCTTCACCGGCTCCATGCGCGGGCGCACGATGTACGTCATCCCCTTCGTCATGGGCCACCTCGACGCGGAGGACCCCAAGTTCGGCGTCGAGATCACGGACAGTGCGTACGTGGTGACGTCCATGCGGATCATGGCGACCACCGGCACCGCGGTCCTGGACCGGATGACCGAGCTCGGCGCCGGGTTCGTCCCCGCGCTCCACTCCCTCGGAGCCCCTCTCGCCGAGGGAGAGGCCGACGTGCCGTGGCCGTGCAACGACGACAAGTGGATCGTGCACTTCCCGGAGGAGCGCTCCATCTGGTCCTACGGCTCCGGTTACGGCGGCAACGCCCTGCTCGGCAAGAAGTGCTACGCGCTGCGGATCGCCTCCGTGATGGCGCGCGACGAGGGCTGGCTGGCCGAGCACATGCTGATCCTCAAGCTCACCTCGCCGGTAGGCAAGACCTACTACCTCTCCGCGGCGTTCCCCTCGGCCTGCGGCAAGACCAACCTCGCGCTGCTCGACCCCACGATCGAGGGCTGGAAGGTCGAGACCCTGGGCGACGACATCACCTGGATGCGCTTCGGCAAGGAGGGCGAGCTGCGGGCCGTGAACCCCGAGGCGGGCCTCTTCGGGGTCGCCCCGGGCACCGGCTGGGGGACCAACCCGAACGCCATGCGGGCGATCGCGAAGGGCAACTCGGTCTTAACCAACGTGGCCCTCACCGACGACGGCGGCGTGTGGTGGGAGGGCATGACCGAGGAGGTGCCCGCGCACCTGACCGACTGGCAGGGCCGGGACTGGACGCCCGACATGGACCATACGGCCGCACACCCGAACGCCCGGTTCTGCACGCCGATCGACCAGATCGACATGCTCGCCGAGGAGTTCCACCGGCCCGACGGCGTCGAACTCTCCGCGATCCTCTTCGGCGGCCGCCGCAAGACGACCGTCCCGCTCGTCACGCAGTCCCGCAACTGGGCCAACGGCATCTTCATGGGCTCCACGCTGTCCTCGGAGACCACGGCGGCTGCCGCGGGGGAAGTGGGCCGGGTGCGTCGGGACCCCATGGCGATGCTGCCGTTCATCGGCTACGACGCCGGTGACTACCTGCGCCACTGGCTCACCCTCAGCGCCGGGGCGGACCAGGCCCGGCTGCCGAAGATCTTCCTCGTCAACTGGTTCCGGCGCACCGAGACCGGCGGTTTCGCCTGGCCGGGCTTCGGCGACAACTCGCGCGTGCTCAAGTGGGTCATCGAGCGGCTCGAGGGCACGGCCGACGCCGTCGAGACGCCCATCGGGTTCGTCCCCACCGGGGACGCCCTGGACCTGACCGGGCTCGACATGACCCCGGCCGAGGTCGAGGCCGCGGTGCACGTCGACGCGGTCGAGTGGGCCGAGGAGCTCGAGGGCATCGAGCAGTGGTACGCCCGCTTCGGTGACTCGCTGCCCGAGGAGCTGAAGGGACAGCTCGAGGAACTGAAGCAGCGCTTCAGCGTCGCCTGACGCGCCGGGTCCCGATCCCTCCGCACGGCAGAGGCCCCTTCCCGCCGGGAAGGGGCCTCTGCCGTACCTGCGGACCGAGCGCGGCCTAGTCGCGGATGACGGCCAGCACGCGCTGCACGAGGTCCTCGAGTGTCTGCGGATCCACGGCCTCGGCGTTGAGCCGCAGGTACGGCTCGGTGTTCGACGGGCGGAGGTTGAACCACCAGTCGCCGTGCTCCGGGGTGAAGGTCAGGCCGTCGAGGTCGTCGACCACCACGCCGTCCTGCTCGAACTCCTGGCGTGCACGGGCGATGGATGCGGGCAGGTCCTGCACCTTCGAGTTGACCTCGCCCGAGGAGAAGTAGGGCTCGTACTCACGGCCCAGTTCGGACAGCGGGCCGTCCTGCTCGCCGAGCGCTGCCAGGACGTGCATGGCCGCGAGCATGCCGGTGTCCGCGTTCCAGAAGTCGCGGAAGTAGTAGTGCGCCGAGTGCTCGCCGCCGAACACGGCCCCCTCCTCGGCCATGACGGCCTTGATGAAGGAGTGGCCCACGCGCGTGCGGACCGGGCGGCCGCCGTCGTGCCGGATCAGTTCCGGCACCGCACGGGACGTGATGAGGTTGTGGATGATCACGGGCTCCGGCTCGCCGGCGGCCTGCGCGCGGGCGATCTCGCGGCGCGCGACCATGGCCGTGATGGCGCTCGGCGAGACGGGCTCGCCGCGCTCGTCGATGATGAAGCAGCGGTCGGCATCGCCGTCGAATGCGATCCCGATGTCCGCCCCGTGCTGCACGACGGCGGCCTGCAGGTCGAGCAGGTTCTCCGGCTCCAGCGGGTTGGCCGGGTGGTTGGGGAACGAGCCGTCGAGCTCGAAGTACAGCGGCACGATGTCGAACGGCAGGGCGGGGAGGATCCGGTCGCCGAGGACGGCGGGCGTGGTGAGGCCCGCCATGCCGTTGCCGGCGTCCACCACGATCTTCAGCGGGCGCGACGCCGAGAGATCCACCTGGGAGCGCAGGAACCGCGAGTACTCGTCGAGGATGTCGCGGACGCCGGTGGTGCCCTGGGTCTCCGCGGCGGGGATCGCGTCGTCCGCGAGGTAACGCTCGGCGCGTTCCTGGATGTCCTTCAGACCGGTCTCCGAGGAGACGGGGACGGCGCCTGGGCGCGTCATCTTCATGCCGTTGTACTGGGCCGGGTTGTGGCTGGCCGTGAAGGTCACGCCGGCGGCGTGCAGGGTGCCGCTGGCGTAGTACAGCTCGTCGGTGGAGATGAGGTCGAGGAAGACCACGTTCGCGCCGCGCCGGGTGGCACCCTCGGCGAACGCCTTCGAGAACTCGGGGGACGAGGGGCGCATGTCGCCGCCGACGAGGATGGTTTCGCCCGCGAGCTCCAGGGAGTCCACGAAGGCTGCGCCGACCGCGCGGACGGAGTCCACCGTGATGGTCTCGCCGACGATGCCGCGGACGTCGTAGGCCTTGAAGGATGCTGAGAGATCGAAGGTTGTAGTCACGGTGGAGAGTCTATCGGTGGGGCTGCGGGCGCTTGCACACATGGTGGAACCGGCCGCATGGACTGGGGGAGGCGGCTGGGATACTGGGGAAATGTCGCCGACCACCACGCTCAACGAGCAAGCCACCGCCATCCTGCACACCCTCGTCGGATCCCCCGACGCGCACTTCCATGAGGGGCAGTTCGAGGCCATCGAGGCGCTCGTCGAGGGTGGGCGGCGGGCCCTCGTCGTGCAGCGCACGGGTTGGGGGAAGTCAGCCGTCTACTTCGTGGCCAGCCTGCTCCTGCGCGCCCGCGGCGCCGGCCCCACGCTGATCGTCTCGCCGCTGCTCGCGCTCATGCGGGATCAGGTGGCTGCTGCAGCCCGGGCCGGGGTGCGTGCCGAGGCCATCAACTCGGCGAACCAGACCGAGTGGCAGGACATCGAGGCGAAGCTCCAGCGGGACGAGGTGGACGTCCTCCTCGTCTCGCCCGAGCGCCTCAACAACCCGTCCTTCCGCGAGCTGTACCTGCCGGAGCTCATGCGGCGCACGGGGTTGCTCGTGATCGACGAGGCGCACTGCATCTCGGACTGGGGGCACGACTTCCGCCCCGACTACCGGCGCCTGCGGGAGCTGATCATGGGACTGCCTCAGGGCGTTCCCGTGCTGGCCACCACGGCCACGGCGAACTCCCGCGTGGTGAAGGACGTGGAGGAGCAGCTCGGCGCGGGCGGCACGGACGTCTTCACGCTGCGCGGCGAGCTGGCGCGCAAATCGCTGCGGCTCGGCGTGCTGCGCCTGCCGAGCCCCCGCTCCCGTCTCGCCTGGCTCCTCACCCACCTGTCCGACCTGCCGGGCAGCGGCATCATCTACGCCCTGACCGTGTCGGCGGCCGAGGACACCGCCCGGCTGCTGCGCGAGAACGGGCACGCCGTCCGTGCCTATACGGGACGCACCGATCCCGCGGACCGCGAGGCCGCGGAGGCGGCCCTGAAGAACAACGAGGTCAAGGCGCTCGTGGCCACCAGCGCGCTCGGCATGGGCTTCGACAAGCCCGACCTCGGCTTCGTGGTGCACCTCGGGGCGCCGTCCTCGCCCGTCGCCTACTACCAGCAGGTGGGGCGCGCGGGCCGCGGGACGCCGAATGCCGACGTCCTGCTGTTGCCCGGCGCCGAGGACCGCGACATCTGGGAGTACTTCGCCACCGCGTCGATGCCGTCCCAGGACGCCGCGCTGCGCGTGCTCGAGGCCCTGGAGCCCGGCGTCGTCCTGTCCACGCCGGCGCTGGAGACACGGGTCAATCTGAAGCGCTCGCCCCTCGAGCTGCTCCTCAAGGTGCTCGACGTCGATGGCGCCGTCCGCAAGGTGACCGGCGGCTGGGAGAGCACCGGGACGCCCTGGACGTACGACGCCGACCGGTACCGCCGCATCAGCGAGGCCCGCGTCGTGGAGCAGAAGTCCATGCTCGACTACGAGAACACCGTGGGCTGCCGCATGGAGTTCCTCTCCCGGTCCCTCGACGACCCGGCGGCCACCCCGTGCGGCCGCTGCGACAACTGCGCAGGCCCCTGGTACTCGGACGAGGTGGCGCATGAGGCTTCCGATTCCGCGAGCCAGGCCCTCAGCCGGGTCGGCGTGGAGCTGGAACCGCGGGGCCAGTGGCCCTCCGGGATGGACAAGCTGGGCGTGCCCCTGAAGGGGAAGCTGAAGCCCGGCGAGGTCAGCCTGCCCGGACGGGCCCTGGCGCGCCTGACCGATCTCGGCTGGGGCAACAGGCTGCGCGAGCTCCTGGCGGATGCCACGCCGGATGCACCGCTGGATCCTGCGGTGATCGAGGCCGTGGTGCGCGTGCTGGTGCAGTGGGGCTGGGACGAGCGGCCGGTCGCCGTCGTCAGCGTCCCCTCCCGACGGCGGCCGGAGCTCATCGGGTCGCTCGCGCGGGCGCTCGCCCAGGTGGGCCGCATCCCCTACCTCGGACAGCTGGCCACCCCGCTCGGCTTCCCGCAGGGCCAGCCCGGGGGCAACAGCGCCTTCCGTCTGGCGTCGGTATGGGATCACTTCGCCGTCCCTGAGGGCGGCGCCGCCTGGTTCGCCGCGAATCCCGGGCCGGTGCTGCTCGTGGACGACTTCGCGGACAGCCGCTGGACGATCACCGAGGCGGGGCGGGCGCTGCGCACCGCCGGTGCCTCGGGTGTGCTGCCGTTCGCCCTGGCGCTCAAGGCATAACGGCCGGTCCGGGCCGGGAACGCGAAGGGCCCCCGGAACACCGGGGGCCCTGACGCGGAGACGGGGGGATTTGAACCCCCGGTAGGCTTTAGGCCCACACTTCATTAGCAGTGAAGCCCATTCGGCCGCTCTGGCACGTCTCCATCGGCTATCGCTAGCCTCCCAAGGTTACCCAGAAGGGGACGGCAAGAGCAAAACCACCCCGCCCCCACCGCGTTGCCGTGCGGTTTCTCGCGCGGCGCGAGCGTCAGAGCGAGCCGGTGAGCGCCCTCCAGAGGAACTCGAAGCTCATGGCGTGCATCCTCGCGGCCTGCCGGTTGTCGGCCGCGCCGGCGTGGCCGCCCTCGAGCGCCTCGTGGAACCAGACGTCCGGGATGCCGAGGTCCTTCATCTTCGCGGCCATCTTACGGGCCTGCACCGGGCCCACCCGGTCGTCGCTGGTCGCCGTCCAGATGAGCGTCTTCGGGTACGCGACGTCGTCGCGGAGCAGGTGGTACGGCGAGAAGGTCTGCACGTACTCCCACTCCTCGGGCTTGTCGGGGTCGCCGTACTCGGCGATCCAGGAGTAGCCGGCCGACAGCTTCGTGTAGCGGCGCATGTCGAGCAGGGGCACGCCGCAGGAGATGGCGCCGAACAGGTGCGGGTAGGTGGTGAGCATGTTGCCCACGAGCAGGCCGCCGTTGCTCCGGCCCGTGCAGCCGAGCAGTGCCGGTTGCGTCACGCCGCGCCGCACCAGGTCCTCGGCGATGGCCGCGAAGTCCTCGTACGCACGGTGCCGGTCCGCCTGCAGCGCGGCCCGGTGCCACTGCGGCCCGTACTCGCCTCCTCCGCGGATGTTCGCCAGCACGTACACGCCGTGCCGGCCGTCCTCCGTGGTGCGCTCGAGCCAGCCGCGCCCGATCACACCGCTGTAGGCGGGCGTCATCGAGTGCTCGAAGCCCCCGTAACCGGACAGCAGTGTGGGGTTGCCGCCGTCGAGCACCAGGTCCTTCTGCGCCACCTGGAAATAGGGAACACGCGTGCCGTCGTCCGAGACGGCGAAGTGCTGCTCTACGGCGAAGCGGGCCTCGTCGAAGTAGGACGGCGAGGATTTGACGGCCGAGTGCTCCCCGCCGATGGTCCCCCGGTAGAGCGTGGACGGTGTGAGGAACCCGGTGGCGATGAGCCAGTAGTCGTTGCCGGTCTCGTCGTCCTCGTCGTCGACGGCGTAGGCGTCCACGGAGTGCAGCGGCGGGCACGCATCGAGGAGGTCCGCGGCCCAGTCGTTCGCCGGGTCGAGGATGCGGATCTCGGAGGACACGTCGCGCAGCAGGTTCAGGAGGAGGTGGTCGCGGGTCCAGCTCCAGGACTGGAGGGACGTGGACGGGTCGGGGGCGAAGACGGTCGCGAACGTGCGCCCGCCGGCGAGGAAGTCGTCCAGTGCGATGACGAGGAGGGACCCGGCGGCGTGCGTGCCGGCGCCCGCGGCCCAGTCCGTGCGCGGGCGGATGATCAGCCATTCGCGGTGCAGGGAGATGCTCGCGTCCTCGGGCACCTCGATGAGGCGCCAGCCGCCGTCCTGCCGCAGGTAGGTGCGGCGCGTGTAGAAGTCGATGGTGTCGACGGCGATGTCGCGCTCGAACCCGGGTGTGGGGTCGTGCATCACGAGGGCCATCATGTGGTCCTCGTCCACCTCGAAGTACGGGTCCGCCGAGGCCAGGTCGCCGCCGCGCCGCAACGTCCGGACGGTCCGGGGGTAGGAGCTCGACGTCATCGAGCCCGGCCCGAAGTCGGTGCCGACGTGCAGGGCGTCCGGTCCGGCCCAGCCGATACGGCTCTTCGCGGTCGGGATGTCGAAGCCGCCGTCCACGAAGTCGAGGGTGGCGAGGCTGAACTCCCGGTACCGCGCGGCGTCGCCGCCGTCGGGGGAGAGGACCACGAGCACCCGCTCGTACGGGGAGCCGTCGGCGGGGCGGAGGAAGAGCGCCCCGCCCCAGACCCACTCGGTCCCCTCGGCGGCGCTCAGGGCATCGACGTCCAGCAGGGTCTCCCAGTCCGGGGTGTCCGAGGTGTAGCTGTCCCAGGTGGTCCGCCGCCAGATGCCCTGCCGGTGCTCGGCGTCGCGCCAGAAGTTGTAGTAGTGGCTCCCGTGCTTGCCCACCATGGGGATGCGGTCGGTGGAATCGAGCACCTCGAGGATGCCCCGTTCCCGGGCGTCGAAGGCCGGAGTCAGGAGCGCGTCCTCGGTCAGGGCGTTCTCCGCGCGGACCCACGCGAGGCCGTCCTCGTCGTAGATGTCCTCGAGCCAGAGGAAGGGGTCGTCCGTGGGCGCGGTGGTCTCGGTCGAGTGCGTCATCCGTTCATCCTATGCAGGGCTCCTGCAGCGGGAGCCGTCCTGTGACGGGACCGGCAGCCGGGCGCGGCGGCGGGGTTGGATACGCTTGGGGAGTGGAGAACCAGGAGGCAAGGCGCGTGGCCGTCATCGGAGGCGGACCCCGCGGGACCTCCGTGGTGGAGCGGCTGATCGCCCGGCATCGTGCCCTGGGGGCAGGTGCCCCCGACCTCGCCCTGCACGTGATCGAGCCCTACGAGCCCGGCCCGGGACACGTCTGGCAGACGGACCAGTCGAGACTGTTCCTCATGAATACACCCTGTCTGTACCCGACGGTCGTCCCGGCCGGCCCGGCCGCAGCAGACGTCGCAGCCTCGCCCGGCGGCGTCTCCTTCGACGCCTGGCGGATGCGCGTGCAGGCCGGCCGGATCACCGGACTGGGCGACGACGATCTCGCCGAATGCGCGCGCCTGACCTCGCGGGACTTTCCGAGCCGTGCGCTCTACGGCCGGTACCTCGCGTGGACGTTCGCGGAGGTCGTGCGTGGGGCCGCGCCGGGTATCACCGTCGCGCACCACCGCAAGGAAGCCGTCGGGCTCCAGCGTTTCGACGACGCCGCGGACGACCAGGTGCCGGGCGACGGACCCACTCGCGCGGACGGGTGGCGGCTCCTCCTCGACGACGGCTCCCGGCTGCACGTCGACGACGTGGTTCTTGCGCTGGGGCATCTCGCGGCGACCCTCACCCCGGAGCAGGCGAGGCTGCAGGACGTCGCAGCCCGCTACGGGCTGCAGTACTGGCCGCCCGCGGTCCCCGCCGACGTGGCCTGGAGCCGCCTCCCCGCAAGGAAGGCCGTCCTGGTCCGCGGGCTCGGCCTCAACTTCTTCGACGCAATGATCCAGCTGACGGAGGGCCGCGGTGGGAGGTTCTCGGCCACCGACGGTGGCCGGCTCGAGTACGAGCCGTCCGGACGGGAGCCCCGGATCGTCGCGGCCTCCCGGCGGGGGGTGCCCTACCGGGCGAAGGCTTCCCTCGACTCCTACATCCCGCGCAGCGTCACACTGCGCTTCTGCACACCGGCCCGGGTCCTCGCCTTCCGGCGGTCCGGTGTCCAGCCCGGCTTCGACCACGACCTGTGGCCGCTGCTCCACCGCGACGTCCTCTGGGCGTACTACACGACGCTCTGCCGCACCACGGACCGGGTACTCGCGGTGTCGCCCGAGGTGTTCCTCGCGGAGCTCGACACCGCGATCGGGATCGACGGCCCTGCCTGGGAGGCCGCTGCGGGGGATGCCGTCGCCCGCGCCGTGCCCACAGGTCTCCGGCTCGACGTCGAAGCCCTCGCGCAGCCCTTCGCGCGGCGCCACTTCGCCGACGGCGAGGAGTATGCGGCCGCCGTCCTCGCCTACCTCGACGCCGACGCGGCCGGATCGGCCGAGGGCGAGGACGACCCTCTGAAGATGGCGATCGGTGCCATGAACGCCGGGAGGTCGGTGATCAAGCAGGCGGTGGCGGACGGCGGGATCTCGGACTCGTCGTGGAACGCCGAGCTGCGTGGCTGGTTCGAGCCGCTCGTCGAGGGCCTCGCCAGCGGACCGCCGCCGGTGCGGATCGCGCAGCTCGCCGCGCTCGTGCGCGCAGGCGTCGTCCGCTTCGTGGGGCCGAACCCGAGCTTCGGCTTCGACCCGGACGAGGGACTGTTCCGGGCGACCTCCCCCTGGGTCCAGGGCGATTCCTTCACGGCGCGCTACCTCGTGGAGGCGATGATGCCCGCGAACCGGGTGACCACGAGCCTGTCCCCGCTCATGCGTACCCTTCTGGAGGACGGCACCGTCAGGCCGCGGACCCTCATGGGGGAGGACGGCGTGCCGGTCACTTCTGCCGGGCTGGACGTCACCCTGCCGCCCTACCGTGCGGTCGACAGCACCGGCCGGGCCCAGGACGACCTCTTCGTGATCGGTCTCCAGCTCGCCTCCGTCCAGTGGGGGACGGCCATCGCGGCCGAGGCCGGGGCGTCGCTGGAGGCGGGCGGCAGGACACTGCTCGACGCCGATGCGATCGCCGCCGCGCTCCTGGAGCGGACCGTCTGAGTCGCCGTGTTCGGGAGCCGGACGCAACCGGACGCAGCCGGATGCTCCCGGGCCCGGTTCCGATGCCGAAAAAGGGGACCCTCACCATGCTGGTGAAGGTCCCCTTGATCATGCGGGCCGGAATCCGGCGGTCTACCTAGCCCTCGAGGCAGCGTTGGTAGTTCGCCAGGTGGGCGCGGTAGCTCGCCCAGCTACCGTTGTTCGCGCCCTCCGCCGGCAGAGCAGGCTCGGAGCAGGCGGGCTTGCCCGGCTTCACGGGCTTCACGGGCTTCACCGGCTTCACGGGCTTCTCCGGCTTGCCCGGCTTGGGCGGCTCGACCGGGGTGACCGCTTCGACGCTGACCGGCAGGGTCACCGTCGTCGCGCTCGGTGCGGCCGTCAGGACGATCCGTCCCTGTCCGCTCGCGGTCGTCGGGATGGTGAGGTTCACCGTGGCGCTACCGCCGGCGACCGGGACGGACCCGAGCTGCGTGAGGGTGCCGTTCGCGGCCACGAAGCTCGCGGCCAGCGTGGTGTTCACCGGGCTGCCGAGCGAGGTGAGGTCCAGTTTCGATACCGCGAAGGTGACGGCGTCGCCGGCCTTCACCGTGGTCGGAGCACCCTGTACCTGCACGCTGCGGCGGTCGAACGACGGCGACAGCGGGCTGTTCGCCCTGATGTAGTCGATCCACGCGTCACGATCCACCAGACCGGACTCGCGGGTGTCGGTGCCGTCACGGAAGGCCGTGAAGTTGTCACCGCCCTGGGCGAGGAAGCTGAAGGTACCGACGCGGTACCCCTTCGCCGGGTCCAGCGGTGCACCGTCGATCGTGACGGAGGTGATCCTCGAGCCCCGCGCGAGCGTGGGGTCGTAGGTGACGCTCACGTTGTCCGAGAGACCGAGGGCCAGGAACGCCCGCGAGCTGCCGTCGGGCTGCCACTGCTGCTCGAGCATCGCCTTGAACTGCGCACCGGTCAGGGTGGTGGTCCAGAGGTCGTTCACGAACGGCAGCACAGCGTTCGCCTCGGCGAACGTCACGACGCCGTCGGGTGCGTAGTAGAGCTCGTTGCGGAGTCCGCCCGGGTTGACGACCCCGATCTGTGCTCCGCCGCGTTCCGCGGAGGAGAGGCTGGCCTTCAGCGAATCGGCGACGAGGTTGCCGAGCGTCGACTCCGAACCGCGGTCGTCACGCGCAGCGCCGATGAAGGCCGACGTGATGTCCTTGGTGACGGATCCGACGGGCTGGCTGCCGATGACCGCCGCCTCCGCGAGGGCCGCGTCGACGATGCGCTTGACCTCGGCGACCCGGGGGAAACCGGCGACGAGGGCTGCGTCGGTGTCCGTGGTCCGTGCGACGTTGCGCGCCGTGTAGGACTGGACGTCCCCGGTGGCCTTGTCGACGGTCAGGCTGATCTGGCCGACGAACTCGCCGTAGGAACCGGTCTGCAGGATGGGCCTGGTCTTCCCCGCGACGCCCGGGACGGGAGCGTCCCACGCGTACTGCTTGTGGGTGTGACCGGTGAAGATCGCATCCACGAGGGGGGTGGTTTCGGTGACGATCTTCGCGAACGCACCGCCTGCTGCAAGCTCCTGCTCGAGGGTGGCCTGCTCGACGACGCCGTCCCCGGCGCCCTCGTGGTACTCGGCGACGATGACGTCGGCGAGGTCCTGGTCCTCGATCTCCTTCGCCACGCGGTTGACGGCTTCGACGGGATCGCCGAAGTCGACGGTCGCGATGCCGCCGGGGCTGACGAGTGACGCGGTCTCCTCGGTGACGACGCCGATCACGGCGACGTCGACGCCGTCGACCGTGATGATGGTGTACTCGTCGAGGGCGGGCTCGGTGGTGCCCTTCCGATAGACGTTGGCGCCGAGGTAGGGGAAGTCCGCCGCCTCGGTCACGCGACCGGTCAGATCCTCCAGGCCCTTGTCGAACTCGTGGTTACCCACGGCCGAGGCGTCGAGCTCCAGGGTGTTGAGGACGTCGAGCGTGGGCTGGTCGTCCTGCAGGGATGAGGCGAACAGCGAGGCCCCGATGTTGTCACCGGCGGACAGGAACGCCGTCCTGTCCTCACCGAACTCGGCGCGCAGCTTTTCTACGGTCCCGGCGAAGCGCACCGTATTGGCGTCGATCCGGCCATGGAAGTCGTTGATGTTCAGCAGGTTGAGCTCCGCGGTGGTGTCCGCGGGCGCGAGGTCGAGGCCCACGATCACGGGGTCGTGGTCGCTGGCGCGGTACTGGTCCGCCACGTAGTAGTCGGTGACGTTGTTGTTGAACCGGCTGTACTCGAGGGCGACCGACTCGGCGGAGTTGATGTTCCACGTGTCCACGCCCGTCACGGCGGCATCCGCGGCAGGCGAGGCCAGGATGTGGTCGAGCGAGCCGCTCAGGCCCGAGAAGACGTACGAGAAGTCGCCCTCCTTCTCGCCCTGGTTGACGTACCCGGCCTCGTACAGGACCTGCATGGGGTCCTCCTGCGTGTACGAGTTGAAGTCGCCGGTCAGGAAGACCTTGTCCGTCTTCGCCGTCGCCTTCATGCTGTCCGCGAAGGCCACGAGGGCCTTGGCCTGCGTGACGCGTGCGGCGTTCCAGGCGCCCTGGCCGTCGCGCTTGTCGGCGTCGCCGCCGGAGCTGGGGCCGGAGCCCTTGGACTTGAAGTGGTTGACGATCGCGAGGAAGGTCTCCGCCTCGGTGCCGCCCACCGGCTTGAACGCCTGCGCGAGGGGCTTGCGGGCGTTGGAGAACGCCACCTTGTCGTTGAGGATGACGGACTCGCCCACGGGCTCCGCCACGGCCTTCTTGTAG
The DNA here is from genome assembly GCF_058269195.1 of Arthrobacter sp. TJ-240. NCBI lineage: Bacteria > Bacillati > Actinomycetota > Actinomycetes > Micrococcales > Micrococcaceae > Arthrobacter > Arthrobacter sp. TJ-240. The sequence continues at coordinate 79,049 of NZ_JBZCNG010000001.1, read as the reverse complement.
ATCAGGGCGGTGCGGATGAAGTCCTCGTCGGCGGGAGCCGGAACGGCCGCGGGTGAGCGGACGTAGTCCCAGGTGCCGGGAGCCTTCTCGTTGAGCGCCTCCACGAGGGTGGCGAGCGCGGCGTCGCGATCCTTGCCGAAGCGCACGGAGTTCTCGACTTCCATGAGTGTCACGACGTCGGCGTCGAGGCCGTTGATGGCGGCGACGATCTTCGCCTCCTGGCGCTCGAAGCTGACCTTGTTCGCGGCGCCACGGGAGTTGCAGCCGCCGTCGACGGTGATCGGGTTGCCCGCGCGGTCGGTGAAGTACCGGCAGCCGGTCTGGTCCTCACCGGTGGTGGGGAAGTAGTTCAGTACGTTGAACGATGCGATCTTCAGGTTCCCGCCCACCTCCGCCGGAGCGGCGGGGCGCTCGCCGGCGAACTGCACGGGCTGCACGCCGGCCGGGTTCGCGCCGTTGAGCTCGGCCAGCGGCTGGAACTTCCAGGCGCTGTTGCGGTAGTCGAGGACCACAGGGGAGGTGAAGGTGGCGCCGTAGCCGACGCGCACGGGCTGGGACTGCGTCAGGTACGGGAGTACCTTGTCGCGGTTGGCCCCGGTGAAGAAGTTGGTCGAGGCGCCGTCGTCGAGCCGGACGCTCCGGGCCGCGTTGTCCGCGGTGACCGCTGCGTTCTCCGGCGTGCCCGGGCGGGCGACGTCGGTCGGCTGGCGGAGGGGCTCGGTGCCGGCGGCCAGGGTGACCTCGCCGTACTGGTTGAGCGTGTAGTTGTCCGCAACGGTGTACGCGCCGGAGGGCTGGAACAGCATGCCCTCGACTGCCTCACGCGCCGCCTCCGTGGCAGGCAGTGCGATGGTCGAGGCCTTGGGCTCCTCGGCCGCCTCGGTGAGCTTCGTGGTGCCACCGGCGGGGACGGTGAGCTGCGTCAGGTTGAAGAACTCCCCGGCGGTCCCGGTGACCTCCACGTAGTCGCCCACGGCGACGGACACGACTGTGTCGGGGGAGTAGACGAAGAGGGCGTCCGAGGCGGTCTGGCCGGCTGCTGCCGAGCTGCCCGCGGTCTGCAGGTAGAAGCCGGCGAAGCCGCCCGTGGGGTAGGCGGCCGTGACCTTGCCACGAGTGGTCACGGTCTGCCCGGTCAGGGGTGTCGTGGTTCCGGTGCCCTGGATGTCACGGATGGGGGTGACGGGGCCGGGGGTCGGAGGCTCGGTCGGTGTGGGGGTGGGAGTAGGGGTCGGCGTGGGAGCCGGTCCGCCCGGGGTCGTGCCGCTGTTCGTGGGCGTCGGGTCCTGCAGGGTGAAGTCCGCGCCGTTGTTGTCCGTGTCGGCGAAGGCCGTGCGGTTGGCCGACTTCGTGCTCCCGGAACCGGGGGTCGGAGCGACCGTTCCCTCGAACGCGGTGGCGGTGCCGTAGCCGAGGGCGTCGACGACGCCGGGCGTGCCGACGATGGTGCCGGTGCGCAGGGCGCCGACGCTCGTGGTCTGGTTCGCCAGCACGAGGACGCCGCCTGGGGCGCCGGGGTTGATTCCCGCCGTGAGATCAGGGGTGGGCAGAGCGGAACCCGCCGTACCGTTGGTGCCTCCCTGGATCAGGAAGTAGCCCCTGGCCGGGATGGTGCCGCTGAGGGCGGTTGCGCCCGGGGTCGCGGTGGATACGGGCGCCCGGTACTGCAGCGACCAGCCGTCCAGGCTCACGGGTGCATCGGTGGGGTTGTAGAGCTCCACGTACTTGTTGGTGAACGGCGTCCCTGCGGAACCGCCGGTCAGATATGCCTCGTTGATGACGACGCCGTTCCCTGCGACGGACGCCGTCGCCGGTGGTGTCTCCACCGCACCGGCCGGCAGTGCGATCATCGGTGAGGCGATGAGCCCCACCGACAGCGCCGCACCGAGCGCTCCCTTCCATGACGAATTAACCATTCGTTCGATTTCTCCTTGACGATGGCCGCGAGACGGCCGTGTGTGTAGCCCGCCGACCCGTCGATGGGTGGGCGCGTTGGCATGAGCACCATATGTGACACAGGTGACATTCCATCCCCAGGAGTAGACAACCAGAACATCGTGAACATCCGGTTACGAAATCACCGCGAGCCTCCTGAAGATCTGGACCAGGTGATCTCTCGGCGGGAGGGATACCCGCTATCTGCGGGCGTTCCTCAGTGTCCCGGTCACCGGTTCCTCGCCCTGCTCCGCGACGAAGCAGAGGATCTCGCGGTCGCCCGCCGCTTCCCAGCTCTCCTCGACAGGGTAGAAGTAGAGCAGTTCGAGGACCGAGGCGTCGTACTCCAGGCCCACGTACGTGGCGAACTCCCCGGCGCAGAACTCGCTCGCGGCGGTGTTGGCGGCGGGCACCCCGGGGTACTCGCCGTCGGGCATGTCGGTGCGGGCGAAGGTCTCGAAGGCGTGGGGCTGGTCGCACGGCAGCACGGTGATGTCTGTGACGCTCTCCGTGCCGGGGTCGTTGATGCAGTCGCCCACCTGGAGGGAGAAGGCGTCCGTCGTGGCCTCCGCCGTCACGGCGCCGTCGGCGTCGCGCTCCGGACCGGGTGGGCCGAAGACACCGCAGCCCGGGACGGAGGCGAGGACCCCGATCACCGCTGCGGCCGCCGTCGCCCGAAAGCGTCCCCTGCTCCTGTGCTGCCCAGTACCCATCGAGACTCCGTCATCGGCCACGGCGCCCGTGGCATGGCTGTTGCTCCTCGGGACAGTACCGGATGGCAGGCACCCCGGCACCCGATGACAGCGGAGGCGCAAAAAGGGAGGCCCCGCGCTGCGGAGCCTCCCTGGGAGCGGAAGGTAAGGGATTCGAACCCTTGAGACGGGGTGACCGCCCACTGGTTTTCAAGACCAGCTCCTTCGGCCGCTCGGACAACCTTCCACCGCTAGTGTTTCACGAAGGGCGGGGAGCCCCAAATGCCGAGGGAGTGGAGGCGGGCATGCGTGCAGTGGTGATCGAGGGTGCCGGCGGGCCGGATGCCCTCTCCGTGCAGGAGGTCCCGGAGCCCGTACCCCAGCAGGGCGAGGTGCTCATCGACGTCGTCGCCGCCGGCCTGAACCGCGCCGACGTCCAGCAGCGGCGCGGCCTCTACCCGCCGCCCGCGGGTGCGTCCCCGCTGCCGGGCCTCGAGGTCTCCGGCCGCATCGCCGACGCGGGCGGCTCGCCGTTCGCTGTGGGGGACCCCGTGGTCGCCCTGCTGGCCGGCGGCGGTTATGCGGAGAGGGTCGCCGTACCGGCGGGCCAGGTGATCCCTGCGCCCGACGGCGTGGACCTCGTCGAGGCCGCGGGCCTCCCCGAGACGGCCGCGACCGTGTGGTCGAACCTCGTGCTGCAGGCGGGCCTCGCCGCCGGGGACGACGTCCTGATCCACGGGGCCTCCGGCGGCATCGGCGTGATGGCCGTCCAGGTGGGCCTCGCCCTGGGCGCTGTGCCCCATGTGACGGCGGGATCGGCGGCGAAGCTGGAGATCGCCCGGTCCCTCGGCGTACGGACGCTCATCGACTACCGCGAGCAGGATTTCGTCGAGGAGGTCAGGGCGGCCACGGGCGGCCGGGGAGTGGACGTCATCCTCGACGTCGTCGGCGCGAGGTACCTCGCGCGGAACCTCCAGTCCCTCGCGGCCGGCGGGCGTCTCGTGGTGATCGGGCTGCAGGGCGGCGCGACGGCGGAACTGGACCTCGGGATGCTCATGGGCAAACGGGCGAGCGTGGCCGGCACCACGCTGCGCGCCCGGCCCGTCGCGGAGAAGGCCGCCATCATGGAGGCGGTCCGCCGGAACGTGTGGCCGCTCGTCGCCACGGGGGCCGTGAAGCCCTTCGTCGATCGGACCTTCCCGCTGGCCGACGTGGCGGCCGCCCACGCCTACTTCGACTCGGGGGAGCACACCGGGAAGGTCCTGCTGGTCATGGACTGAGCGTGGTCCGCACCTCCGCAGTGCGCTGCCGGAGGTGCAGCGCCAGCACCAGGGCGATCCCGACGAACGCGCCGATGCCCGTCTCGAGGGCCCGGTCCACGAGCAGGCCCGCCGGGTCGGTGGGGTGGGCCAGCTCCGTGGAGACGAGGGCGAGCGGCGTGACGAAGGCCTGCGCGAGCGCGTACTGCCGGAGGATGAACATCTCGGCGGCGAACTGCGCGACGGCGATCACGAGGACGAGCTGCCATGCCGGGAGCCCCGGGAGCAGGACCAGCGCGGTCAGGACCAGCCCGGCGAACGTCCCGAGCAGACGCTGGAGGCCCCGGGTCACGCGGGCGCGGGCGGTCTGACCGACCAGGGGGACCGTCGCCGCCACCATGGCCCAGTAGGTGTGGCCGATCCCGAGCAGGGTGGCCACGCTGCCTGCGAGGAGGGCTGCCACCACGTACAGGGCGGCCTCGCGTCCCAGGGCAGCGAGGTGCCGAGCGGTCGGGTGATCGGCGGGTGCCCTGAGCCAGGGTGTGCGGTGGCCCGGCCAGAGGAGGCCCGCCTGTCCGAGGAGGACGGCGAACGCCACCGTTGCCGCCGCCGTCGTGAGCCCCTGCCAGAGCGGGGGTTGAACCGGCACCGAGGCGATCGCCGCGAAGGCGAAGATATGGAACAGGGATCCACCCGGGCGGAGGCGGAACAGGCCGGCCAGGAAGGTGCCCAGCCCCGCCACCGCGCTCGTGAGCAGGATCAGGCCCCACGGGCCGACGTCGGCACGTGCGGTGAGCGCCGCCGCGAGGATCACCGTGAGCATGAGTCCGCCACCGCGCAGCTGGGTGGCGAGCCGCGGACGGTGTGGCTCGTTCCGCCCGTAGATGCCGGCGAAGGCCCCGAAGGTCGCGAACACCGCGAGATCGAGCCTGCCGAGCAGCAGCACGACGAAGAGGGGGACTCCCACGCCCACGGCGCAGCGCAGCGCGGGGTGGTGGTCGGAGGCCGAGGGGGCCATGTGCACGAGGTCGCGGAGGAGTGGCACGGAATGCGGGCTTCCGGTCGGAGGGATCGACGGCGCCGCTGGCATCGGGTGGCCGAATGCCACCGATCAACCCTACTCCCGTCACCGTGCCGCGTGCCGCCGTTCCGGGACCGTCAGCATGCTTCCGGATGTCCGGGGGCTGTGCGAGGCTGGCAGGACAGCAACCGGAAGGAGCACCATCGTGGGCAGTACGCATCACGACGACGAGGGCGGCCTCTCGCAGGCAGCCGACAGTTTCGCCGAGAACCTCGGTGACCAGGTGCCCGACGGTGTCGACGACGGTCCGGAGGACCGGCCGGACGGCGCCGCGGACGACCGTACCAGGACGCACTCGAGCGTCAGTGAGGGCATGAACGCGAACGACGACGACGAGCCGCCGCCGGTGCTCGACGACGGGCCCGACGGGGGCCCGCGCGGCTCATCCTGACGGACCCGCGCGAAACCTCCTGATACCTCCCGGGCACGGTCCACCGGGGCAGGCGCACCAGGACGTGGGCCCACCCCTGCCAGGAGCGCGTCCGCTCGCCGCACCGGCGGGTGCGTTCGGCGCAACGACCGGGCCTGCCCGCTTGCGGTGTGACGCAGGCCTCACTAGGTTGCTACCTTCGTGTGCATCACACTTCCGCACCCGAGGAGCATCATGAGTAATAAGCAGAACGGATCCCACCGGCACGCCGACGTGCTGGTGACGGATCCGGACCTGCCGCCGGTCGCCGTCGACCCGCAGCAGGCCGAAGCAGAAGACCGCCGGTGGACGCCGGCGAAGATCGCCCTCTGGGTGGGCATCGCACTCCTGGGCGGGATCGCCTGGACCATGCTCGCCATCGTCCGCGGCGAGACCGTCAACGCCATCTGGTTCGTCTTCGCGGCCGTCTGCACCTACCTGATCGCCTACCGGTTCTATTCGAAGTTCATCGAGCGCCACCTCCTGAAGCCCGACGACCGTCGCGCCACTCCTGCCGAGTACAAGGCCGACGGCAAGGACTACGCCGCCACCGACCGCCGGGTCCTCTACGGCCACCACTTCGCCGCCATCGCCGGCGCCGGACCGCTCGTGGGCCCTGTCCTCGCGGCACAGATGGGTTACCTCCCCGGCACGCTCTGGATCATCATCGGCGTCATCTTCGCGGGCGCGGTCCAGGACTACCTCGTCATGTTCTTCTCGATGCGCCGCGGCGGCCGTTCCCTCGGCCAGATGGCGCGCGAGGAACTCGGGGTCATCGGCGGCACCGCGGCCCTCATCGCCACCCTCACCATCATGATCATCATCGTGGCCATCCTCGCGCTCGTGGTCGTGAACGCGCTCGGAGAGAGCCCCTGGGGCGTCTTCTCCGTCTCCATGACCATCCCGATCGCCCTCTTCATGGGGGTCTACCTGCGCTACCTGCGGCCCGGCAAGGTCACCGAGGTGTCCCTCATCGGCTTCGCGCTGCTGCTGCTCGCCATCGTCGGTGGCGGCTGGATCTCCGAGACGGCATGGGGCGTCGAGATCTTCACCCTCGATCGCATCACGATCGCGTGGGGCATCATCATCTACGGCTTCATCGCCGCCGTGCTGCCCGTCTGGCTCCTGCTGGCACCCCGCGACTACCTCTCCACGTTCATGAAGATCGGCACGATCGTCATGCTCGCGGTCGCGATCGTCATCACCCGCCCGGAGATCAGCGTCCCCGCCATCACGCCCTACGCGACCTCCGGCACCGGTCCCGTCGTCGCGGGCACGCTGTTCCCGTTCCTCTTCGTGACCATCGCCTGCGGTGCGCTCTCCGGGTTCCACGCCCTCATCGCCTCCGGCACCACGCCGAAGATGATCGAGAAGGAACGCCAGACCCGCTTCATCGGCTACGGCGGCATGCTCATGGAGTCCTTCGTGGCGATCATGGCGCTCGTCGCGGCCCTGTCGATCGACCGCGGGATCTACTTCGCGATGAACTCCTCCGCAGCGGCGACCGGCGGCACCATCGAGGGCGCCGTGACGTTCGTCAACGGCCTCGGCCTCACCGGCGTGAACCTCACCCAGGAGGCGCTGAGCACGATGGCCTCGAACGTCGGCGAGGAATCGATCGTCTCCCGTACGGGTGGTGCTCCGACCCTCGCCGTCGGTATCGCCCAGATCATGCAGGGTGTCTTCGGCGGCGCGGGCATGATGGCGTTCTGGTACCACTTCGCCATCATGTTCGAGGCGCTGTTCATCCTCACCGCGGTCGACGCGGGAACCCGGGTCGCCCGGTTCATGCTGCAGGACAGCATCGGGAACTTCGTGCCCCGCTTCCGCGACACCTCCTGGCGTGCCGGGGCATGGATCTGCACCGCCATCATGGTGGCGGGCTGGGGGGCGATCCTCATCATGGGCGTCACCGATCCCCTCGGCGGCATCAACACGCTCTTCCCGCTGTTCGGTATCGCCAACCAGTTGCTGGCGGCCATCGCGCTCGCGGTGTGCATGGCGATCTGCGCCAAGAAGGGACTCTTCCGGTTCCTCTGGATCCCGGCCCTGCCACTCGCCTTCGCATCGGTGGTGACCATCACGGCGTCGTTCCAGAAGATCTTCTCGCCCACTCCTGCCATCGGGTACTGGGCGCAGCACACGGCCTTCAAGAACGCCCTGGCAGCGGGCGAGGAGAGCTTCGGTACGGCCAAGAACGTCGCCGCCATGGAGGCCGTGGTCCGCAACACGTTCATCCAGGGCACGCTGTCGATCTTCTTCGTGGTGCTCGCGATCATCGTCATCGTGACGGCGATCCTCGCCACGATCCGCGCCTACCGGCACGGCGGAGGCAAGGAGAACGAGGACGCCCCGGTGGCCTCGCGCATCTTCGCGCCGGCCGGCCTCATCGCGTCCCCGGCGGAGAAGGAGCTGGAGGCGCAGTGGGCCGCACTGGAGCCGGGCAAGCGGCCGGCGCGGACGGGGCACTGATGACCGTGCCGCACGTGCTCTCCCGCGCGCGGGACACCGCGCGTGAACTGGCGTGGCTGTTCAAGGGGGTCATGGGGGAGAACGCCTACCAGGCGTACCTCGACCACCATGGGCGCACCCACGCCGGCGGGCTCCCGATGACGGAGCGCGAGTTCTGGCGGGACAAGACCGACCGCCAGGACGCGAACCCCGAGGGCCGCTGCTGCTGAGCAGGTTCAGGAACGACGAAGCCCGGCACTCCGCACGGAGTGCCGGGCTTCGTCGTGCGGACCGTCAGCGCTTCTCCCACCGGAAGCGCTTCGCGGCGATGCCGTAGGGCAGCACGATCCAGGCGAGGAGCACGACGGCGGCACCGGCCACGGAGGCGTCGAGCGCCTCCGCACCCCACCCCGCCATAAGGAGGTTCTGCAGCGCACCGCCCGGGGTGAGTCGGGAGGCCACCTCGAAGCCGTCGTCGAACGCGGTCCAGAAGAACGAGCCGATCACGACGACGAGGAACGGCAGCGTGGTGATCTGCGCGGCGGCAGCGGAGGGCGTGTAGATGCTCGTGAGCATGCCGGTGGTCGCGCACAGCGCCAGGAAGCCGAGGACCGCCCCGGCCACGACCAGGGGCCGGGTCGGGGCGTCCACCCCCGCGATGCCGAAGCCCACGGCGATGACCGCGAGCTGCGCCGCGACGAGCGCCACGATGGGCGCCAGCATGCCCAGCCAGATCACGGTGTCCGAGGACTCCCCGCTGCGCAGGCGCTTGAGGAACAGCTCCTGCCGTCGGGTCGCCAGCGTCGTCGTCGCGGTGAGGTAGACGCCGAGGAGGGCCACGACCATGAGGGTCAGCCCGGCCAGGACGGCTGCGCCGGACGGGCCGGCCATCCGGTCGGCGCCGACGTAGAACATGTAGACGGCCATGGCGACGGGCATCAGCACCGCGCCGGTCAGCACCGTCTTGTTGCGGAAGATGATGCGCAGTTCCATGAGCGCGATGGCCGTGATGCGGGCGGCGGCGGACGGGGACGGGGTGCGCGCGAGGGTTGTCATGGTTCTCTCCAGGTCGGGGTATCGGGAATCCGGGGTGGCTAGGCGGCGTCGCCGGCGCTGACCCGGCGGAAGACGGCGGCGAGCGACGCCTCCGAGGCGGCCAGCCGGTCCAGCCTGACGCGCGAGGACTCGGCCCAGGACAGGACCGTCCAGAGGTCGCGCTGCAGATCGAGCGTCGGCACGGTCACCCTCGTCGTGGACGGGGTCGGCACGAAGTCCGGCGACAGGCCGAGGCCCTGGAGCTGCAGGACGTCGACGGCTGCGTCGACCTCGAAGGACACGGTCGACGGTTCGCGCCGCAGGACCTCCGCGAGGGTGCCCTCGACGGCGATCTCGCCGTCGTGCATGATCGCCAGGCGGTCCGCATAGCGCTCCGCCTCTTCGAGGTAGTGGGTGGTGAGGACCACGGTGGTCCCGGCGTCGTTCAGTCCGCGGACGAGTTCCCAGGTCCGCTCGCGGGACTCCGGGTCGAGGCCCGTGGTCGGCTCGTCGAGGAAGAGGAGGTCCGGCTCGTTGGCCGTGGCGAGGAGGAGGTCCAGGCGGCGGCGCTGCCCGCCCGAGAGCATCTTGACGCGGGTCGAAGCCTTCGCGTGGAGGTCCAGCACCTCGAGCCCCGCCGTGATGACCTCCTCGCGGGGCCTGGCACGAGGGTCGGGTGCGGACAGCCGGAGCCACAGGCGGCAGGTCTCCGCCACGGTGAGGTCGTCGGCGAAGCCGGCCTCCTGCAGCATGATGCCGAGGCGGGGCCGGATCGAGGACCTGTCGCGGTGGGGATCACCCCCGAGCACCGTGACGGTGCCGGACGTCGCTGCGCGGTGGCCCTCGAGCGTCTCCATGGTGGTGGTCTTGCCGGCCCCGTTGGTGCCGAGCAGGGCGAAGAACTCACCGTTGCGGATGGTCAGGTCGATGCCGCGGACCGCCTCGTACGAACCGTAGGAGCAGCGCAGGCCCGCGGCGGAGACGGCGATGGTGTCCGCAGGTGCCGTGCCGTCCGTGGGGGCCGGGCGGTTCTGCGTGGCGGGCAGTGGCGGGGTGCTGGGTGAGGGAGTCATGACTCCATCCTTCCGAGCGGCTCCGAACGCCGTCAGTGCCCGCCCGTCACCTCTTCCCGTGCCCGTCCGCACACCGGGACCATGACAAATGTCATGGTCCTACGATGGACGGCATGGTGCTCTTCAAGGCTTCCCCCCGGAACCGGGACCCCGACGGGCCCGCGATCGCGGCCGCCGGAACCGCTCCGGTCCCGGAGGCCGGCCGCGGCGTCCGCGCCACCTGGCGGTACTCCGTCTCGTCGATCGTCCTCTACGGCATCTTCGTCAGCGCGGTGAACGCGCTGTTCATGCTCTCCGGCGGCGACTACGGGCTGCAGCTCCTCGACGTCGTCCTCATCGCGCTCGCTGTCGTGTCCGTTGCAGCCCTGACACGCTACTGCTGGTTCTTCCGGAGTGGACTCGGAGGCGGGCTGCCGGAGCGGAAGTACACGCTGTGGCTCCTGCTCCCGCCCGCCGGGCTGTGGTTCCTGGGCCTCGTCCAGCCCCACACCCTCTGGGTCGCCGCCCTGCCGCTCTGGTTCGCCGCGAACGCCCTCGCCGTCGTCGTCGACCGGCGCACGCGCTGGCGGGTACTGGCCATGGCGTTCGCCGTACTCCTCCTCCACGGGATGCTCGGGATCCTCCTCGGGACGCCTGCCGGCGGTCCCGCGGCCGACACCGAGGGCCTGGTCTCGCTGGGCGTCTGGGCCCTGATGACGCCCCTGCTGTTCGTGGGCGGCATCTGGTGGTGGGAGATCGTGCTGCGGCTCGACGACAGCCGCCGGGCCTCCGGCGAGCTCGCGGTCGCGAAGGAGCGGTTGCGCTTCGCGGCCGACCTGCACGATATCCAGGGGCACCACCTGCAGGTCATCGCGCTCAAGACCGAGCTCGCGGGCCGCCTGCTCGACGTCGATCCCGTGGCTGCACGCATCCAGATCGGCGAGGCCCAGCAACTCGCGCGCACCGCGCTGGAGGACACCCGCGCCCTGGTCCACGGTTACCGCACCGTGTCCCTCGCCGCCGAGGCGGCCAACGCGGCCGAGGTGCTCCGCGCCGCCGGGATCCAGGCCTCGGTGGAGGTGGACGCCGAAGGGCTGCCGTCGGAGGAGCGCACGCTCTTCGGGCTGGTCATGCGGGAGGCGACCACGAACATCCTGCGCCACAGCGAAGCCGGCTGCGTGACCTTCCGGCTCGTGCGCAGCGGCCAGGGGCACGTCCTCTCGGTGACGAACGACGGCGTCGGTGGTCCCGGGCCGCGGACGGCGGGAACCGGGATCGAGGGATTGCGGAAGCGGTTCGAGGCCGTCGGTGGCGCTGTCGATGCCCGGCTCGAGGCCGACCGCTTCGTCCTGACGGCCACCACGCCGGGAGCCCCGGATGCTGTCACGCTCGGGGCCTCACCGGGTACGTCGACAGCCATCGCGGTCGATACCCCGGCCCCGGCCGTCGGGGCTCCCGCCTCTGCGGCCCGGGCCCTGGGGGAGGGATCGTGATCCGCCTGGTCCTCGCCGACGACGAGCATCTGATCCGGGGCGCCCTCGAGGCCCTGCTGGGGCTCGAACCCGACCTCGAGATCGTGGCGAGTGCCGACAACGGGACCGATGCGGTGCGGCTCGCGCAGCAGCACTCGCCCGACGTGTGCGTGCTGGACCTCGAGATGCCCCCGACCGACGGCATCTACGCCGCGGAGGAGATCCTCCGGTCGGTCGCGACCCGCGTGGTGATCGTGACCAGGCACGCCCGGCCGGGCGTCCTGCGGCGCGCGCTGGCCAGCAGGGTGTCCGGCTTCGTCCCGAAGTCCACGCCCGCGGACAAGCTCGCGGACGTCATCCGGGACGTCGCGGCCGGCCGCCGGTACGTGGACCCGGACATCGCGGCGAGCGCCCTGACGGGCGAGTCCTGTCCGCTGACCGTCCGGGAGCTCGACGTCCTGCGCCACGGCCGGCAGGGCGCGAGCGTCCAGGCGATCGCGCGCGAACTCCACCTGGCGCCGGGAACCGTACGGAACTACGTGTCGTCCGCGATGGCGAAGCTCGACGCACCGTCGCGCCACGAGGCCGCCGCCCGGGCATGGGAACAAGGCTGGATCTGACGTGCCCGCTCCCGAGCGGTTGTGGGAGCATTGCGTCATGACTGAACAGCAGCCTGCCGGCCCCGCCATCCCCCTCCCCGGCACGCCGGACACCCCGCAGCCCGGCGGACCCGCGACACCCGCGGCACCCGCCGCGGACAACCGTCCCGCCAAGCTCGCGGAGCTCGTGGACGAGCCGGCGAAGGTCATGCGGATCGGCACCATGCTCAAACAGCTGCTGGAGGAGGTCCGGTCCGCCCCGCTCGACGATGCCGGCCGCACCCGCCTCACCGCCATCCACGAGCGCTCGGTCCGGGAGCTCGAGGACGGCCTCGCCCCCGAACTGGTCGAGGAACTGCACCGCATCAACCTGCCGTTCGACCGCGAGACCGTGCCCACGGATGCGGAACTGCGCGTGGCGCAGGCGCAGCTCGTGGGCTGGCTCGAGGGCCTCTTCCACGGCATCCAGACAGCGCTGGCGGCCCAGCAGATGGCGAACCAGCAGCTCGCAGCCCGCCTCCAGCTCCGCGAACTCCCGCCCGGCACGGTGATCGCGCCCGGCGTGGTGGTCGGCGAGGACGGCGAGCCCCGGCGCGTCCCGGCTGGACGCAGCGCCCAGGCGTCCCCCGCGGACACCCACGGGCCCGGCCAGTACCTGTAGGGCGTCCGTGGCCTTCTTCGCGGCCGCGCGGCAGGGACGGAAGGACGACGCCGAGCTGGGCACCGGGGTGTGGCGGCGCGCGCACGACCGCTTCCGCCGCGGACTCGACCGTTACCACCAGATCCTCGAGGGCATCGACGACGACGACGTCTACAACGAACTCGTCGGCATCGCCAACGATCTCAGCGCGATGCTCCCGCGGGTCCGGGAGGTCTGCGTGCGTGCCCAGGCGTCCTCGCCGAGTACGGGGCTCGACATCCCCGGAGCGCTCATGCAGGTGCACCGGGCGCTGTCTCGCGCGGGCAACACGCTCGCCACGACGGCCGAGGCCGCGGCGATGGCCCGGCTCGACGGCGAGCGGTGGGGCATCGCGTCCTCCGGCCTCGACAACGTGCGTCGCCGCGCACAGCTGGTGGCGGAGGACGTCGAGGAGGCCGAACGGGCCATGCCGGACACCGGTCAGCGCCCCGGTCGGCGCCCCATAGGCCATCAGTAGGGCAACCCCGTGAGCCATCAGTAGGACAACAGGGTGCTTCCCGGGTCGACGGCGATGTCCCACAGCTCGAACTGCCGTCCGTCGCACGTCCCCCGGGCGCCCGTCGGCACGCCGCGGATGAACGGCGTCGACCGGTTCTCGTCCACGTACGGGTAGCCGCGTTCGTTCAGGACGGTGAGGACGCGGAGGCCGCCGGCGGGATCGCCGTCGTCGGAGATCGACTGCCGCTCGTAGGCGGTGAAGCCCTCCGGCCAGCGCAGCAGGATCGCGCGGCCGTTGAACGAGAAGAGCACGCACGCCTGCCCGCCTTCGGCATGTATGCGGAACGTGCCTAGGAGGGTGCCCGGCATGTCCTGCGGATCGCGGCCCTCCGGTGGGCGGATTCCCACGACGGCCGCGGGGTCCAGCGCCCCGGGAGGCACGCCGCTCGTCTCGAGCGGCAGCTCCTCCTCGGGCATGGCCCGGATGGTGTCGCGCAGCCCGTCCGGGAGGGGAGCGGGATCGCCGTTGCTCGTGGCGGCCTCCGGCACCCTGCGGTCCACGAGGGTCAGGACGGAGCCCTCGCCCTCGATCGGCGTGAGGACGCCGTGCTCGCCGTGTTCGAGGAACATGAGCTGGTTGGGCGGGAAGAAGCTGCGGCTGTACGGGCGCTCGAGCGTGCTCCGCCCCGTGACGTCGACCGTGAGGACCCGGCGCGTCTCGTCGCCCTTCAGCAACTGCACCACCGTGGCTCCCCGCAGGATCCGCACCTCGCCGTTGATCACGGTCGGCTGGACGTTCGAGGCGGCCACCACCGCCACGACGTCCGCGAGGTCGTAGAGGCGGGCCGTCTCCTCCGCGGGACCGGCGGCACGGCGGGGGAGGAGAGCCGTGGTCAAGGCCGCCACGATCAGGAGGATGCAGGCGGCACCGACCACCACCTGGATCCTCCGGCTCCGGGACCCGCCGTCATCGCCGGGCGGAGGAGGCTGTTCGTCCTCCACCGGTGCTGCGGGGATGGTGGTACGGACCTCCGCCGGAGGGTCGGTCGTCGCCGTCGCCGTCGCCCGGTCGGGGAGCGCACCACGGCTGCGCCCCAGGTCCTCCTCCTGGACGGCCCGGGCCGGATCGGCGTCCGCGAGGAGCGCGGCGAGGGCGACGACGGAGCCCTCCGCAGCCTCCACCCGGCTGGCGCAGACGGTCTCGACGTCGCGTAACCTCCCGGCGTCCTCTCCCGAGGCCCTCGCTGCGGCCTCGACGTCCAGCCGGTCCCAATGGTGCAGGAGGAGGAACTCGCGCTCACCGGCAGCGAGGGCGGCGAGGGCCGCCTGCAGATCATCGACCTCGACCCGGGGCGGGAGAGCCGGCGGGAGGTAGCGCTCGAGGGCTGCCCGGGCCGCGGTGACCAGGAGGACCCTGACCCCTTCGGCGGCCTGGTCGGCTTCGACAGGATGGCCGGCTGCATGTGCGTCGACGGCCTCCACGGCCTCGAGCGCCGCCGCCGCGGCGAGCCGCGCGGACCGGGAACGGCGGAAGGCGTACCGGTAGGCGTCGTCATGGAGGGTGACCCGCACGGGATCGTCGGCGGCACTCATCCCATACCTCCGTCATCGCAGGCTGGTCCGCATGGGTCCGCTCCGGGAGCGAATACCTCGCGGGCTGATAGTTGTCGATGGAAACAGAAATAAATGAACGGGCGCGTTCGTTCCCGCCTATATGACTACATCACCAAACCTTACGTTCAATGACGGCCTCACGATCCCCCAGCTCGGGTACGGCGTGTGGCAGGTCGAGGACAAGGTCGCCGAGGAGGTCGTCGGCAAGGCCTTCAAGGCCGGCTACCGCCACATCGACACCGCCAAGATCTACGGGAACGAAGCAGGCGTCGGCCGGGCGATCGCCACGTCGGGCCTGAGCCCCGAGGAAATGTTCATCACGACCAAGCTGTGGAACGCCGACCAGGGCTATGAGAGCACGCTGAAGGCCTTCGACGAGTCCATGGAGCGCCTGGGCCTCGAGACGCTCGACCTCTACCTCATCCACTGGTTGCAGCCCAAGCAGGGCAAGTACGTGGACACGTGGAAGGCGTTCATCGAACTGCAGAAGCAGGGCCGCGTGAAGAGCATCGGTGTCTCGAACTTCACCATCGAGGCGCTCACCGAGATCATCGACGAGACCGGCGTGGTGCCGGTCATCAACCAGGTGGAGACCCACCCGTACCTGAACCAGGCCGAGCTGCGTGCCTTCGAGGCGGAGAAGGGCATCCTGCACGAGTCGTGGTCGCCCATCGGCTCCGGCAAGGGACTGCTCGACGACGCCGTGCTGCAGGACATCGCACAGAAGCGGACCGCTACGCCCGCCCAGGTGGTCCTCGCCTGGCACCTCGCGCTCGGCAACGTGGTCATCCCCAAGTCCGTCACCGAGTCCCGCATCATCGAGAACTGGGAGTCGCTCGACGTGAAGCTCGAGGACGAGGACATCGAGGCCATCAACGGCCTCGACAAGGGTGCAGCAGGCCGCATCGGCGCCGATCCGGCAACCTCGGACTTCGCCTGACCCCTGCGGGCCCGTACACCGCAGTTCCTCCCGACGTCACGGGGGTTGCCCGACGGCGGAGTCCCGCTGCAGCGCAACCGATGACGACAGGAGCCGCCCGGCGATGCCGGGCGGCTCCTGTCGTCCCTGCTCCTGGCCTCAGGCGGCCCGGGCCAGCGTCGCCTTCAGCGGATAGTCGGTCCCGTCCAGGATCAGCTGGGCGCAGCGCCCCGTCGAGGGATCCAGCACGATCGGTGCGGCGAGATTGACGGTGGTGCCCCCGGTCCCCGGGTTGGCGACGACGAACAGGTGCGCCTCCGGCACGTCGGATCCGAGCACGTCGCGCTGCGCGTCCGAGAAGCGCGGGCTGTAGTGCGGCACATAGGTGGCGGCGTCGAGGAGGAACAGGCGCACGCTCGGCTCGTCGGCTGCGGTGAGTGTGAACAGCCCGTCCGCGCCCGGCACCTGCTCGAGGTCGAAGCGTGTGAGGGGTGCGAGGCCCGGGGGAGGGGTGACGAAGGCGGCCCTCATCGCAGGAAGTCCATCAGCGAGGGCTGCAGGACGCGGGCCGAGACGGCGAGGGCACCCTGGTAGGCGGTCTCCTGGAGCTTGAGGTCCAGGATGATGGACGCGAGGTCGACGTCTTCCACGGCGGCGCGTTCTCCTTCGAGAGCCAGCGAGGCATCGGCGACAGCATCCTTGGCGCCGAGCAGGCGTGCGTGGCGCGTGCCGATCTCACTGTGGTGGGCGGTGAGGTCCTGGATGCGCTGCTGCAGCGGTGCGAGGTGCACGGACACGTCCTTGCCGGCCCGCAGGTCAGCGGCGATGGTGTCCAGCAGGGCGAAGGCAGAGCCGGAGCCGTTGCCGAAGACGGCGGCGCCGTCGGCGTCGACACGGATCGTCTCGTGCGGGCCGACGCGGCGCTCGACGGTCCCGCCGGTCGTGAACGTGAGATCCGGAGCGACGGCGGCGGGGGCATCGGAGTTCCCGGCGAACAGGAAGCGGCCCCCATAGGTGGCGTTGGCCTGCACCACGAGCTCGGTGCGCAGTGACTCGATGCTCAGTGCCAGCGCCTCGCGGGCGGCGGGCGGCAGGGACGAGTTGGAGCCCTGCAGCGTCAGGTCGTTCGCGGTGTCTAGGGCCCGCTTCGACATCGTCATCGCGTTGTCGAGCTGGGTCAGCCACCCTTCACCGTCGGCGATGTTCCGGCCGTACTGCCGGGTGGCGCCGATCTCGGCGCGGACGCGGAGGGCTTCGGCCGCAGCGGCCGGGTCGTCCGACGGGCGGCCGATGGCCTTCTGGCTGGACGCCTTCTCCTGCAGGTCGGCGAGGCGGGCGAGGTTCACCTGCAGGGAGCGCTGGGCTCCGTGCAGCATGGTCTGGTTGGTGACGCGGGTGATCATGGTGCCTTCCTACCGTCCTACGATTCCCATGCGGTTGATCAGGACGTCGAGCATCTCGTCGACGGCCGTCATCACGCGCGCAGCGCCCTGGTAGGCGTGCTGGTACTCCAGCAGGTTGACCTGTTCCTCGTCCATGCTCACCGAGGTGGCACCGAGTTGTTGCTGCAGCGCGGTGGTGGCCGACACCTCCGCGAGGGCGTTGCCCTGCAGCTCGGCGCGTGCTGCGGCGCCGAGATCCGTGACGAAGGCCGACCACACGGAGTCGGGGGACCGCGTGCCGATACCCAGCCCGGAGATCGCGTCCGCCACCGAGCCGTCGAAGGCGCCCGCGCCGGGAGCGCCCGCCGCGAGGTCCTCGCGGCGCGCCGGCACGACGGCGAGCGAGGCGGCGGCCCGCTCCGGCTGGTAAGCGAAGAACGGTCCCTTGCCCGCGTTCGCATGCAGCGCGTTCACCTGGCCGGCGAGATCCGCGGCGAAGGCGTCGTACCCGGCCGCGGCCTGCGCGAGGGCACCGCCCGCGTCGGCGGGGGCGAGGAGCGAGAGCGTCGCTGCGAGCTCGCCGCTCTCCACGCCCGCGGAGGCGCCGGGCCGGTGCGTCCATTCGATCCGGACCGTGCCGGCGCCGTCGAGCTGGATGGGACCGGCGACCTGCAGGCCGCGGGCGGTGGTGCCCGCGACGAGCGGGTTGCCGGCCAGCAGCACGTCCGCGGTACCGTCCGGATTGTCGCGGACGGTGGCCCCGGTCAGACCGGCGAGTGTCGCCGTCAGTGTGGTGCGGCGGTCGACGAGCTCGTTGGCCGGGGCGCCGGAGGCGACACTGGAGCGGATCTGCCGATTGAGGTCGGCGACCTGCGCGGCGGCGTCGTTCACCTCCGTGACGAGTCCGGCGGCCGAGGACCGGGTGGACGCCCACTGCGTCTGGACCTCACGGTAGCCCGCAGCGATGCGCGAGGTGAGCTGCCCGGCTGCGGCGAGGAGCGCGGATGCCGGGGCGTCCTTGTCGGGCTGGTTCGACAGGCCCTGCCAGCCCGCCCAGAACTTCTGGAGGGAGTCGGAGACGCCGTTGGTGCCGGGCTCCTTCAGCCCCTCCTCGAGTGCCGAGTACGCCTGGGCACGCACGGCGGTGTACCCGGCGGCACCGGCCGTGATGCGGACCCGCGCCTCGAGGTGGGTGTCACCGAGGCGGGCGATGCCCTGCGCGAGCACGCCCTCACCCGCGCGGGTGCCGGTGCTGAAGAGCGTGGGCCGGACCGGCGCGGCCGCGGATGTCTCGAGCCGCTGGCGCGTGTACCCCTGCGTCGTCGCGTTGGCGATGTTCTGCCCGGTCACGTCGAGGCCCGCGCGCGCGGCGGCGAGGCCGGAGTAGGCCGTGGTGAGTCCGCTGAAGGTGCTCATTGTTCCGCTACAGATCCTTGTTGAGGAGGGTCGGTTGGCCGTGGCTCTGCAAGGCTGCACCGTCGGCGGCGTAGGTGCCCGCTCCGGTGCCGATGCCTGCGAGGGTCTCCTGGGTCGACCGGCTGGCCGCTCTCAGGAACTGCTGATTGGTGTCGCGCAGCGCGGCGATCTGGGCGACCAGCGCCGTCATGGCCTGGAGATGCGCGGAAAGCAGTTCCTGCCAGGGTCCGTCGGGGGCCGCCGCTGCCAGTTCGCGGAGGGTCGCGTTGTCGTCGATGCCCCATGCGCCGGCCACGCCGGAAGCATGCACGGCGCGGGCGAGGCCGGTCTCGCGCAGCCGTTCGAGGACCTGCTCCACCTCCCGGGTGGCGTGGTGCAGCCAGCGGGTCTTGCCGGAGGTGAGCAGCAGCTGCTCCTCCTCGAGCTTGAAGACGAGGAGTTCGAGCAGTTCACGCTCCTGCCAGAGCAGGGCGGACAGATCCTGTGTGCTCACGGTGTCCCTCCTCTCCGGCGCCACCGTCATGTGGAACCGGGAGAACTATCGGCAGCGGGTGCCCGGTTGTAAGCGATCCTGCGAAGCCCCTGCTCATGGGCGGCGCTACCGGGCGTCGTCCCCGGCTGACCAGGCCGCCGTGTAGAACCGGGGCGAGTGGGAGTGCAGCAGTTCGCCGTAGGTCGCAGGGTCCAGTGCCTGCGCCGAACCGATCGGGACGTCAGGGGAGAAAGCGGACACGCCCAGCCCGGCCTCACGACCCTGCAGGGTCAGGCCGGCTGCTTCCAGGAGCGTGGGGAACATGCTCAGCTGGTCCACGCCGGGGCGCAGTGTGCTCATCCCGTCCGCACCCGGGATCCGGATCCGGTTGTAGATCGTGCGGCCGGCGTGGTCGTCCAGCTGCTCGTGGAACGCGTCGCCGGCGCCCATGTGCTTGAGGTGGTCGCCCATGATCACTACGGCGGTGTCGTCGAGGTAGCCCTTCGCCTCCATGTGGTCCACGAAACCGGCCACCTGCGTCAGGGAGCAGGCGAACACGGAGGTGACCTCGTTCCGGGTGTCCACGGGGCAGTAGTCGTACACGTGCACCGGCTCGTGGGTGTCCAGGGTCAGTAGGGAGAGGTTGAACGGCCGGCCGGTCGTCTCCGCCTCGGCGTGCAGCCGGTCGATCTCGTCGCGGGCGTGGGCCATGAGGCGTTCGTCGCTCAGGCCCCAGTCGCTGCGGAAATTCGTCTCCGGCTCCCCGGCGGCCCGCCAGTCGGAGAGATCCTTGACCTCGCTGTAGCCGTGGCTGCCCAGAAAGGTGTCCTTGGCGGCGAAGGACGCGTTGGCCCCGCCCAGGAACACGTTGGTGTAGCCGTGCTCGTGAAGGACATCGCCCAGGCACGTGGTCCCACCGAGGTAGGAGCCGGCGTCGGTCGCGGACTCGGCAGGATCGGCGGGCTCGGCGCTGGAGCTGCTGCCGGCGCCGGACCCCGAGCCCTTCAGCGGGACGCCGCACTGCGTCGAGACGAGACCGGCCATGGTCCAGCCCCCTCCCTCGTACTGCTGGAAATCGTCCACGCTCTGCCAGCCGTCGGAGGCCTCGGTGGCCTCCTTCAGGGGAACGAACGCGTCCTTCTCGAAGAGCTGGGCGTCCGCGAGGGTGGCCTCGCCGGACTCGACGTAGATCAGCACCAGATTGCGCTTGTCCGCGTCGCCGGTGACGGTCGGCTCCACGTAGTACTCGGCGAGGTCGTACCCGGAGTTCGCGGCCCTGAGGTAGTCCCCCATACCCACAGCGGTGGCGAAGGCCGTGGTGCCACCGACGACCACCGTAGCCACCAGGGCGGTGGAGACGGTGCGCAGGATCCACTGCGAGCGGCGAGGAGGTGCGACGTCGTCACGGCGCCGGCGGCGCCGCACGTGCCGTCCCACGGCGATGGCCACGGTGATGAGCAAGGGCACCACGCCGACTCCCAGGATGCCGGTCCAGACCATGGCGCCACCCCCGCCGTCGGGGTTGACCGTGACGAGGTTCAGGAGCATCTGGCCGACGGAGATCTCACCCCAGTAGGCTCGGATGCCGATGCCGGCGATGAGCAGCGCGAGCCCTGCCCAGATGAGGACATAGACCAGGAGACGCGCCAGGACGACGCCGAACCATCGGGTCGCGTGCAGAATCCGGCCGGACATGACAACACCTCGCGCTCGGGATGCCTGTGTCCGCCGAAGACCCCTGACATCTGACCCGTCCTCGGGCATGGGAACAAACTGGTACTGCCACGCTACCTGTTCACCGGCGGTTCACCCACGCGTAGGCGATGTATACCTCGAATACTTTTCGCTGTCAGTCAGATTCTCTGTGCCACCAGGGCGTCGTCCTGAGGCACGGCCGGGGTATGGGCGTGGATCCAGGGGGCGACGTCGGCGGCGGGCAGGGGGCGCGCGAAGTGGAAGCCCTGCGCGAGATCGCATCCCAGCGCCCGCAGTTCCGCCCGGGTCGCCTCGTTGTCCACTCCCTCGGCGACCACCCGCAGGTCCAGGCTGTGCGCCAGGTCGATGATGGAGCCCACGAGACCATGGGCTCGGCGGTCCGTGCGCATGGCGGTGATGAAGGACCGGTCCAGTTTGAGTTCATCGGCGGGGAGATCGCGCAGGTACGCCAGGGAGCTGTATCCGGTCCCGAAGTCGTCGATCGAGATCTGGATGCCTTTCGCGCGGAGCCGCGCCAGGATCTTCGCAGCATCGGCCGGGTTCCGCATCAGCATGTCCTCGGTGATCTCGAGCACGAGGCATTCCTGCGGGATGTCGCGTTCTTCGAGGAGGAGGCGGATCTGCCGGGGCAGTCCTTCCTGGATGCAGGATCCGGACAGGTTCACGGCGACGCTGATCACCAGCCCTTCGGTACGCCACCTGTCCACCTGCGCCACGGCCTGCTCGAGCACGAGCGCGGAGATCTCGGGCATGAGGCCCGCTTCTTCCGCTAGGGGCAGGAAGGACGCCGGTGGCAGCTGCCCGAGGAGGGGGTGGTTCCACCGGATCAGGGCTTCGACGCTGCTCACGGCATCATCGGTCAGGCGCACCTTGGGCTGGTAGTGCACCTCGAACTGGGCCTCGGCGAGTGCCACTCGCAGTTCCTGCAGGGTCCTCAGTTTCCGCGCGCCGCCGTCGTCGTCCATGGAGCTGTAGACGTGGTGCCCGCTGCGGTCCGACTTGGCGCGGAACATGGCGATGTCCGCCTTGCGCATCAGGAGGGTGGTGTCGGTGCCGTTGTCCGGGGTGAGCGCGATACCGATACTGACGCTGACCTTCAGGGAGGCCGTGCCGACCTGGATCGGCTGGTCGAGCTCTGCTTCCAGCCGTCGGGCCGCGGTGAGGGCTTCCTCCCTGGACGCACCGTCCAGGAACAGTGCGAACTCGTCGCCGCCCAGGCGTGCGAAGAGGTCGCCGGGCTTCACCTGCCGGGCGAAGCGCTCGCTGACCTGCACGAGGAGGGCGTCCCCGACGTCGTGTCCCAGCGCATCGTTGACGTCCTTGAAACGGTCGAGGTCCATGAAGAGCAGCGCCCCGACGCGGTTCCCGCCCACCCGTCGGGGAAGATCGGCGACCAACCCCCGGCGGTTCGGAAGCCCTGTCAGCTCATCCGTGGTGGCGAGGATCCCGAGCATGCGGTTCCGGAAGACGAGAGGCGCCGCGGTCAGGAGCAGGGTGAGGGCGGCGAGGACCTGGGCGACGAGCGGGATGGGGACCTGGCAGCCGATGATCAGGACTGCGAGCGCCGACGCGGTGGACACCACCAGCGTGGTGAGCGCGGGCAGGCCGCGATCACGGTGACGGGCCGACGGATCGGACCGCGCAATGCCGTCGACCCATACCGCGATGCCAACGAGCCCCACGATCCAGCCGGCGTCGGTGACCGTGCCGACGGCGTAGTCCGCCATGCCTAGGGCATAGGCGATGTCCGCGGCTGAGAAGAAGATCAGGCCGGCGATGAGCAGCGGCCAGCGCGGTCCCAGATCGAGCCCCCGGGAGGCCAGCAGGCCACCCACAGTGGTGACGAGCAGGAGATCGAGCAGTGGGTAGATGACAGCGAGGACCACTTCGAGCGTGGTGCCGCCGGTTGCCCCGGACCGCAGGACCGGCACGAGGATCAGGGCCATGAGGGAGGCGGCGGCCAGTGCCCCCACCAGGCCGTCCAGCAGCACCGGCCAGGCCACGCCCTTCAGTTTCCGCACAGTCACTGCGAGGGCGCCGATCATGAACGGATAGAAACAGAGATACGCCACATCTGCGACGGTGACGACGGCGAGGGACTGCTCCCCGTTCAACGCCACGAGATAGGAGAGGTCTCCCGCCGTGTAGACGCCGACGGCGGCGGCACCGAGCAGGATCTGCCACTGCGACCAGCGCGTCCGCCGCAGTGCGCCGACGCACACCGCAACGGCGCCGAGCTCCACGACGATGCCGAGCCACGCACCGAACGGGTCGAACCGGGCCGGGGCGCCGATCAGGAGGACGACGATATACAGCGGTAGCACCGAGACCGTCACGATGACCAGGATGCGGGAGGCATCCAGCCTCATCGCACCGGTCCTGCCGGCCATACGGTCATCAGCACGCACCCTGCACATCCTTCCCTTCGACGATCAGGAGCCTGACCATGGAGGAAAGAGCCTAGGGCCGTGGCGCGGGCACGATCCCGGATTCGGCCCGTTGCGCTGCAACCCGCCGTGAAACCTTGGGCTACCTTGCGCGTATCCAGATCTCAGGGACGGCGTCCGGAAAAAAGTTGCGTCGAGTCCTAACGATCGCTCACCCGCCTCCGATAGCTACTGGTGCCGGCCCATGGATGGGCCGGCGATAGCAGCCCTTTCACGGAGGAATACATCATGGGTTTCCAGATCAACACCAACACCGCGGCCAACACCGCATACCGCAACCTCTCGGGGATGCAGAACGACATGTCGAAGTCGCTCGAGAAGCTCTCCAGCGGTCTGCGCATCAACCGTGCAGCCGACGACGCCGCCGGCCTGTCCATCGCCGAGGGCCTGCGCTCACAGGTCAACGGCCTCGGGGTTGCAGCCCGCAACGCCCAGGACGGCATCAGCGTGGTCCAGACCGCTGAAGGTGCACTGACCGAGGTCCACAGCATCCTGCAGCGTGTCCGCGACCTCGCGGTGCAGTCGGGCAACGACTCGAACAACGCCGACTCTCGTACCGCAATCCAGACCGAAGTGACGGCGCTGAAGGACGAACTGACCCGCATCTCGGGTGGGACGAACTTCAACGGTATCGACCTCCTCAAGGGCGGTGAAGACCTGACCTTCCAGGTCGGCGCGGGCGATGTCGCTGCCAATGACCAGATCAAGGTTGCACTGACTGATGTATCCGCCGTTGCTACGGCGATCGAGGGCCTCTCCTTCGATACTTCGGCCAACGCCTTGCTGGCGATCACCGAGCTCGATGCGCAGATCAAGGACATCTCCTCGGCCCGCTCCAGCCTCGGTGCCGTGCAGAACCGCTTCGAGTCGGCGATCAACAGCATCAACGTCTCGCAGGAGAACCTCTCCGCGGCCGAGTCCCGCATCCGCGATACCGACATGGCGAAGGAAATGGCGAGCTTCACCCGCTCGAACATCCTCTCGCAGGCCGGTACGGCGATGCTCGCGCAGGCCAACCAGATGAACCAGGGTGTCCTTCAGCTCCTCCGCTAGACGGTGAGTTCGTAGGCGAAGGTGCACGGTGGCGGGACTGATCCTGGACCGAGAGGTCCCGCCACCGTGCATTCGCCGCGAAGCACCCCCGACCGATAAGCAGCACATCCCGGCCCCACCCGAGAGGTAGACCCATGGCGTTCTCCATCGACGGCATCGCCAGCGGGCTGGACACCACGAACATGATCAACCAGCTCATGCAGCTGGAAGCACGCCCGCAGTCGATCCTCAAGGCCAAGGCCACCTCGACCCAGGGCTTCGTTACTGCGCTGCAGCAGCTGAACACCCGTTTGAGCTCCCTGACGGAGCTCGCGACGAAGACCGCCAAGCCTCAAGCCCTCGACCTCTACAAGGCCACCTCCACGAGCGACACCGTCACCGCCACGGCGACCTCGTCCGCAGGTGCCGGCACGCTCGACTTCACCGTCAGACAGCTAGCCTCCTCGCAGTCCTCGGTCACGGCGACCATGACGGCCTTCTCGCCGGCGGCCTCTACGCTCACCCTGCGCGCGGCGGACGGTACCACCACCGAGGTGAGGACCACCGGCACCCTCGACGACGTCGTCGCCCAGGTGAACGACGCCGACGTCGGCATCACCGCCACGAAGGTCAGCGCCGGCACCGTCGACGGGGTCGCCCAGTACCGGCTCCAGTTCACCGCGAAGGAACCGGGCACCGAGCACGGCTTCTCCGTGTTCCGTGGCACGGCCGCCGACATCACCGCGGGGACCGCGACCGATCTCTTCGCCGAGGCCGGAGCCGCCACCGTCCGCACCGCCCAAGACGCCGAGGTGGTCCTGTGGGGCGGCACGGCGGCCGAGCAGGCCGTGACCTCGTCGTCGAACACGTTCGCCGACATCCTCCCCGGAGTCTCCGTCACGGTCAGCAAGACCACCACCGAGCCGGTGTCCGTCACCGTCGCACGTGACGCCGATGCCACGTCGGCAAAGGCGAAGGAGCTCGTGGACGCACTGCGCGGCGTCTTCTCCTTCGTCGAAACGAACACCAAGGTCACGCCCGGTGCTACTGCCGGTGCCGCCCCCACGTCCGGCAGGTTCACGGGCGACAGCGCCGTCCGGGGCATCGCCCAGTCCGTGCTCACGGCCGCGACGGCGCCGATCAATGGCAGATCGACGTCGGAGTTCGGTATCACGCTCACCCGCTCCGGGACCGTGGAATTCGACGCCGAGAAGTTCGCCGCCGCCCTCGCGAAGGACCCGGCCGCCGTGAAGGACGCGCTCGCGCAGCTCGCGGGACGCGTCGCGGAAGCCGGCAAGGCCGCCTCGGACAAGTACGACGGCGAACTCACCCGCCGGATCAAGAGCCAGGAATCGACCGTCCGCAGCCTCAATGATCAGGTCTCCGGCTGGGACACGCGGCTCGAGAAGCGCCGGGCGACGCTCGAACGCACCTACTCGGCGCTCGAGGTCCAGCTCTCAAAACTCCAATCCCAGGGCGACTGGCTGTCATCCCAGCTGGCCGGCCTGCCCACCAACGGAAGCTAGCCCAGATGCTGCAGATGAACGGATACCAGGCCAAGCGCTCGCAGTACGTCCAGGACGCCGTCCTGTCGGCGACACCCGCGGGGCTGCTGACCATGCTCTACGACCGGCTGCTGCTCGATCTCGCCCGGGCCGGTGCCGCGCAGGAGACGGGCGACTGGGCCGTGGCAAGGGAGAACCTGCTGCATGCCCAGGACATCGTCGGCGAACTCATGTCCTCGCTGCGCACCGACGTCTGGGACGGCGCCGCCGGTCTCCTGTCCCTCTACACCTACGTGCGCCAGACGCTCGTCGAGGCCAATACCCGGCGGGACCGCACCAGGACCGCCGAGTGCGCGGAGATCCTCGAGCCGCTGCGCCGGGCGTGGCACGAGGCCGCCCGCACGGGGCAGGCACAGCCCGCCGCCTCGCAGGACCAGGACGCGCCGCGCTCACTCGGAGTCCTCGGTGTCGGCTGACCTCACCACGGCCCTGCCCGCCGGCCAGGGCGTGACGTCGACGGCCACGTCCCACCCCGAGCCCGCCGTCGGCCTCTCCGTCGATCCTCGCTCCGCGACGGCAACCGCTGCACTCACGGCGTGGTCCTCGGTGCTCGACGCCCTCGAGGCCGCTGTGGATGAGGCAGAGGCCGGGATGGTTCCTGCCAGGACCCTGGTGCACCAGGCCGCCGCCCTCGGCAGCTGGACGCCGCCGCGCGTCGACGGACCCATCCCCACGGCCCTCGTGGCCCGCGCCCGCCGCATCAGCGAGCGCCAGCGCAGCGCCATCGCGGGTCTCGCCGCCGAGGCCGCTACACTGCGGCGCCACCGCTCGGCCCTCGGCTCCGTGCATTCGGCGACGGCCCGGCCGCAGTCCTCGGTGTACGTCGACGTGACGGGCTGAAAGTTCTTCCCCGAAGCGGCTAACAGCCGGACCTCCGCCGTCCGATAGTCGCCGGTGAGCACGGATCGCTCACTCCCAGGCCATGGATCGGCCGCTCAACCTTGTTGGAAGAGGTTCTGCCGTCGTGCTCGATTCCGTGTCCTCGCTCGCAATGCGCAGCGCCCTCGACGGGCTCGCCCTGCGCCAGCGCGCCACCGCGAACAACATCGCGAACGTCAACACCCCCGGCTTCCACGCCCAGCGCGTCAGCTTCGAGGACGCCCTGGCCCGCTCGGTGTCGATGGGCGACGGCAGCGCGCAGGCCACCACGGAGACGTCCCTCGAACCGACCCGGCTGAACGGCAGCAACGTCAACCTCGATACCGAGACCCTCTCGAACATCGACACCGTGCTGCGCTTCCAGTTCGCCGCCCGCGCCGTCGAAGGCCCCTTCACCAGCATCCGCACCGCCCTCAGGACGTCCTGATGACCTTCGATGCGATCGGCATCTCCGGCACCGGCCTCACCCTGCACCGCAAGTGGCTCGACGCCGTCGCGGACAACATGGCCAACGCCAACACGGTCACCTCCACCGACGGCGCAGCCTTCCAGCAGCGCTACATCACGGCGCGCGCAGACGAGAACGGACAGGGCGCCTACGTGGCCGGTGCCGAGTTCGGCAACGCCGAGGGCCGCCTGGTGCACGAACCCGACCACCCCCTCGCGGACGAGGACGGCTACGTCCGCTACCCCGACATCGACATGAGCGCCCAGATGGGGCAGCTCATCATGGCGCAGCGGGGCTACCAGGCCAACGCCGCCGTCGTCGACCGTGCGAAGGCCACCTACGAGGCCGCCCTCCAGATTGGACGTTCCTGATGCCCGTTCCCGCGATCGGCGCGGTCCAGCCCGCCGCCACCTCCTACCTGCCGTCCGTCGGCACGGAATCGGCGTCCGATGCCGGCGGGCAGGGCTTCGCCACGTCGCTCACCTCCGCCGTGGACAACGTGCGGTCCCTCCAGTCGACGTCGAACGAGCTCGCCGTGCAGGCCGTCACCGGCGACCTGACCGACATCCACAACGCCACCCTCGCCTCCACGCGCGCCCAGGTGACGCTCGAGCTCGTCGCGGCCGTCCGGAACAAGGGCGTTGACGCCTTCAACGAGATCATGAGGATGCAGGCCTGATGCCCACCCCCTTGTCCGCCACAGCGACGCGCCTCGGTGACGCCGTGAAGAGCTTCACCATCGCCCAGCGCACCATCGCCATCATCGGCGTCGCCGTGCTCGTGCTCGGCGGGATCGCGCTCACGTCCTGGCTGTCCAAGCCCTCCTACACGCCCCTGTTCTCCGGGCTCAGCGGCGAGGACGCCAGCACCATCGTGGATCAGCTGCAGACCGACGGCGTGCCGTACGAGCTGACCCAGGGCGGTGGCACCATCCTCGTCCCCGAGGGCGCCGTGTACGACCAGCGGATCAAGGCGGCCTCGGCCGGCCTCCCGTCGTCGTCCACCGGGGGATACTCGCTGCTCGACGACATGGGGGTCACCTCCTCCGAGTTCCAGCAGTCCACCACCTACAAGCGCGCCCTGGAGGGCGAGCTCGCCGCCACCGTGTCCGCGATCGAGGGCGTCAAGGCCGCCACCGTGCGCCTCGCCATCCCCGAGGACACCGTGTTCGTCGCCGAGCAGGGCAAGCCGACCGCCTCGGTCTTCGTCGAGACGAGCCCGGGCACCACGCTCTCGAGCAACCAGGTGCAGGCCATCACCCACCTGACGTCCGCCTCGATCGATCGCATGGACGCCGCCGACGTCGCCGTGATCGACGCCGAGGGCCACGTGCTCTCCGCCGTCGGCGTCGGCGCCACCGGGGGCGCGGACCAGCAGGCGTCCGACTACGAGCAGCGCATCCAGGCGTCCGTGCAGTCGATGCTGGACCGCGTACTCGGAGCCGGCAACGCCACCGTCGCCGTGGCCGCGGACATGAAGCTCGAGAGCGCCGAGCGGGTCGAGGAGAGCTTCACGACGCCCGACAACGCGCCCGCCCTCAACGAATCCACGACCACCGAGGCCTATGAGGGAGCCGGTGGAGGGAACGCCGGCATCCTCGGACCGGACAACATCGCCGTCCCCGAAGACGGTGCCAACGGTGACGGCACGTTCAACTCGGAGACCAGCACGCGCAACAACGCCGTGAACAAGACCACCGAGTCCACCACGGTGCCGGCCGGCGGCATCAACCGCCAGACCGTCTCCGTCGCGGTGAACCAGGGAGCCACGGCCAACATGGACGCCGCGGCACTGACGGCCCTCGTCTCCAGCGCCGCAGGGATCGACACCGCGCGCGGGGACGTGGTGACGGTCGAGGAGCTGCCCTTCAACGAGGCGGGGGCGGACGCCGCCGCGGATGCGCTCGCCGAAGCCGAAGCGGCGCAGGCGGAGCAGCAGCGCGCGGCCCTCATCCGCACGCTGTCGATCGTCGCGGCCATCCTCCTCGTCGCGATCGTCGCCCTCATCGTCTACGCCCGCCGGTCACGCCGCCAGCGGCGCGAACCGCTCGACCTCGGCGAACTGCAGGGCGTCTACCCGGCCCTCCCCGGTCCCGGCACGCCGGCACTCGACCCGGCCGTCGCGCTGATCACTCCGCTGGAACCCGCCCCGAACACCACCACGATCGACGTCGCGGCGGTGCAGAACGCCCTGCAGGCCGGATCGGCCGAATCCGATCTGGACCGCATGCGCGCCGACATCGACGCCCTCGCCACGCAGGACCCGGCGAAGACGGCCGAATTCCTGCGCAGCATGATGGATGACAGGCAGAGCGTATGAGTGCCGTACGAGCTGTCAGCGGTACGCAGAAGGCCGCGATGGTCCTCATGCAGCTGGACCAGGACCGGGCTGCCGAGATCCTCCGCCAGCTGTCCGAGGCGGAGGCCGAGGAGATCGTCGCGGAGATCGTGCGCCTGCGCCGCGTCGAGCCGGCCGCAGCCGAGGAGGCGCTCGCGGAGTTCCACGAACTGGCCACGAGCGGACGGCGCCGCACCCGCGGCGGCATGGAAGTGGCCGTGGGGCTGCTCGAGTCCTCCTTCGGCGCCGAACGCGCCGCCGGCGTCGTCGGACGCCTGGCCTCGACGGTGGCGGGCAAGTCCTTCGAGTTCCTCGACACCGTGGAGCCCGGCCAGATCCAGACGGTCCTCGAGCACGAGCTGCCGCAGACCATCGCCCTCGTCCTCGCCCACCTGAAACCCGAGCGCGCCTCCACGATCCTCGCCGGGCTCGCCCCCGAGACCCGGACCGACGTCGCGCAGTGCATCGCGACCATGGGGTCCGCGACGCCGGAGGCCGTGTCCGTCGTCGCCGACACCATCAAGATCAGGGCGGGCGCTGTCGCCGCGCCCGACCGGGGAGCATCGCGGATCGGCGGTATCCAGCCCCTCGTGGACATCATCAACCGGGCGGATGTCAGCACCGAGCGTGAACTGCTCGACGGGCTCGAGAGCCGCGACCCGGCGCTCGCCGAAGAGGTGCGCGCCCGCATGCTGACATTCGCGGACATCGTCAACTTCGAGCGCCGCGACGTCCAGCAGGTGCTGCGCGGTATCGACTCCGCCGTCCTCGCGCTCGCCATGAAGGGTGCCGCCGAGGCCGTGATCACCGTAATCCGCGCGAACGTCTCCGAGCGCAACAGGGAGATCCTCGACGACGAGATCCGGGGCATGGGTCCCGTGCGGATGTCGCAGGTGGAGGAGGCCCGTGCCGAGGTGGTGCGTGCCATCCGCGACCTCGAGGCCCAGGGCACCATCACCATCATGCGCGGGGAGGAGGACGAGATTGTCGACTGACGCCCTCACCCCGATCTCCTTCCCGCGCCTGGGCCCCGGCCCCGGCCGGGCCGCCCACGACACCGCCATCGCGCAGGGGCACGCCGCCGGGTACGCCGACGGACTGGTCCTCGCGCGCGCCGAACTCGCCGAACACCGCGCACGGCTCGACGCCGAGCACGCCGCCGCCCGAGCCCGCGCGGACGCACTCCTCGCGCAACAGCTCGGGGTGCTCGAGACCGCCGCACGCGCGCTCGACGCACGGAGCGCACCGGTCCTCGACCAGGCCCGCTCCCGCATCCTCGACGCCGCCTTCTCCATCACGGAGGTCCTGGTCGGGCGTGCACTGGAGGACGCACCGTCGTCGGCGCGCGCCGCCGTCGTGCGGGCCCTCACGGCAGCGGACGGCGAAGAGGTCCGTGCGGTCCGGCTGCATCCGGCCGACCTCGACGTGCTGGGCCCCGACGCGGCCCCCGCAGGCGTCGCCCTCGTCGCCGATCCCGCACTGCACCGGGGCGACGCCGTCGCGGACTGCCCGAACGGCTTCATCGACGCGCGCCTCGGGGCGGCGCTGGCACGCGTCCGCGCCGCACTGGCG
This sequence comes from Arthrobacter sp. TJ-240, assembly GCF_058269195.1. Lineage (NCBI taxonomy): Bacteria > Bacillati > Actinomycetota > Actinomycetes > Micrococcales > Micrococcaceae > Arthrobacter > Arthrobacter sp. TJ-240. The sequence continues at coordinate 48,127 of NZ_JBZCNG010000001.1, read as the reverse complement.
GAGGGTGCGGCATGACGCTCACCTTCGACGAGACGATCCGGGCCGCCAGCACCGCAGCTGCACCCCAGCGCGTGGGCCGCGTGGCCTCCGTCGTCGGCCTCGGCGTGGACGTGGTGGGGCTCGACTGCGCCATCGGCGACCTCGTGACCATCGGCGACGACTCGCCCGTGGACGCCGAGGTGGTCGCCGCATCACTGACAGGACTGCGCTGCATGCCCTACGCCCACCTCGTGGGCATCCAGGCCGGCGCGCCCGTCCGCGCGCAGGGACGCCCACTGCTCGTACCGGCCGGCCCCGGGCTGCTCGGCCGCGTGCTCGACGGCGTCGGTCGGCCCATCGACGGGCGTGGTCCCCTCACCGACGTCTCCTGGGTGTCCCTCGAGAACACGCCGCCCGCAGCCCTCGAGCGCACGCGCATCACCGAACCCCTGCAGCTCGGCGTCCGGGTGATGGACACGCTCACCACCGTGGGACGCGGCCAGCGCATGGGCCTCTTCGCGGGCTCGGGCGTCGGCAAGTCCTCGCTGCTGTCGATGATCGCGCGCGGGACGGACGCCGCGGTCTCGGTGATCGCCCTCGTGGGGGAGCGGGGCCGCGAGGTCCGTGAGTTCCTCGAGGACGACCTCGGGCCCGAGGGCCTCGCGCGGTCGATCGTGGTGGTCTCCACCTCCGACGAGCCAGCGCTCCTGCGCCTGCGCGCCGCGTTCGTCGCTACGCGGATCGCCGAGTCGTTCCGCGACGGCGGGGCGGACGTCATGCTCATGATGGACTCGCTGACCCGCGTGGCGATGGCGCAGCGCGAGATCGGCCTCAGTGTCGGCGAGCCCCCCGCAACGCGCGGATACCCGCCGTCCACCTTCGCACTGCTCGCCCGGCTCCTCGAACGGGCAGGCACCGGAGCCACCGGGTCAGTGACCGGCATGTACACCGTGCTGGTCGACGGCGACGACCACAACGAGCCGGTGGCCGACGCCGCACGCTCCATCCTCGACGGTCACGTGGTGCTCGACCGCAAGCTGGCGGTCGCCGGGCACTTCCCGTCGATCGACCCGCTCGCGTCCATCTCCCGGGTGGCCTCCCGCGTCACCAGCCGCGACCAGGCGGGAACCGCCGCCGTCCTCCGCCGTGCCCTGGCCGCGCGGAAGGCCGCACAGGACCTGATCGACGTCGGCGCGTACTCCCGCGGCTCCAATCCGCTCGTGGACGCCGCGGTGGACCACGAGCCCGCCGTGAACGCCTTCCTGCAGCAGCGCATGGACGAGCAGACCCCGTTCGACGACGCCTGGAACCGCCTCGCCCACCTCACAGCAACGATGGGAATCTCCTGATGGCACGACAGTTCCCCCTCGCAGGCCTGCTCCGGCTGAAGCAGCTGCGCGAGGACGAGGCCGCAGGCAGGCTCGCCGAGGCCAACGAGCGGCTGAGGGCGTCGAGGACCCGGACCCACGGCGTCAGCGAGGCCCTCCAGGGCACCGACCTCGACCCGGCGGGTTCGGCGTCCCTGTACGCGGTGGCTGCGGCCCGTGCCTCGGCCCGCAGCATGCTCGCCGACCTGCAGGCCCTCGAGGGTCGGCTGCAGGCCGAGCGGGAGCGCGCCCAGGTCACCTACCGGGGTGCGCGGGCCGACACGAAGGGCCTCGAGAAGCTCGAGGCCCGGCACAGCGAGGGCGAGGCGAGCGCGCTGCTCGGCGCCGAACAGCGGGTCCTCGACGAGATCGCAGCGGCCGGAAGGCTCCAGCGCACAGGGAAGGACCGGGCATGACCATGACCGACGCGGTGGGCCGCATCCAGCAGATCCAGTCCACCCTCACCATGCTCGCCTCGCCGGCGCGGTCCGCCCCCGGCGTCACCTCGCCCGTGGGTCCGAAGACGGCGGGCTCCCCGACGGCGGCCGGCTCCACCGCAGCACCGTCCGCGACGGCCGACCTCTTCGCCGACGCGCTCGCGGGTGCGACCGCTCCCGCCACGCCGGACGCCTCCGCCGCGGTTCCCGGCGCCTCCGCCGCGGTCCCCGGCGTCGTCCCCGCCACGGTTCCCGGCGTCGTCCCCGTCCCCGTGCCGGCCTCGGGCGACGCCGCGCGGCTCATCGAGGCGGCGCGTTCCTACGAGGGCATTCCGTACGTGTGGGGTGGCACGGACCCGGCCACGGGACTGGACTGCTCGGGCTTCGTGCAGCGCGCCTACGCGGACATCGGCATCCAGTTGCCACGCGTCACCTGGGACCAGATGAACGCCGGAACACACGTCCCGTCACTTGTCGAGGCGCAGCCCGGGGACCTGCTGTTCAGCCACGACGGCGGGCACGTGTCCATGTACCTCGGGGGAGGCAAGGCGATTGACGCCCCGCAGCCGGGGCAGACCGTCGCGGTCCGTGACATGTGGGAGACGGACGCGAACATCACCACCATCCGCCGTATCCTGCCCGCGGCCCCCGCGGGGGCGGCGTCCATGGCGCCCGCCGCCATCCCGTCGGCCGCGTCGTCGAGCACTCCGGGAGCCGCCGATGCAGCGTACGCGGCGCAGGCGGCCTTCCTCGCGAGCATGGCCCGATGAGCCCTGTCCAGGGATCTCCCGCCACGGCCGCTCCGCGCGACACCCTGCGTGCCGTCCGTCCGGCCGCCGGGAACCGGGACGGCTCCGAGGCGTCGCCGCTGTCCGCATCCCGTTCGGCATCCCGTTCGGCATCGTCGTTCGGCGAGGCGTACCGCCGGCATGCTGACCGCCCGGACCGGCCCATCGTCCGGGCCGCCGACGATACCCGCGCCAGCGGACCCGCGGGCACGGCTGCAGGCCTCGGGGAGTCGACGGGCGTGATGCGCCGCGAGGCGGCGCCCGGTCCGTCCCCGGCGATCGGGCCGGATCCGCGCCGTGGCGGCCCCCGGCAGTCCTCAGCGACGGAGGGGACGGCGCCGGCATCGGATCCGGCGGCAGACCCGAACCGCGAGGCCTCCGCGGGCCCACAGGCGCCCTCCGACGATGTCCCCTCGCCCCTCGCTGCCGGCATCGCGGTCGCACGGGCCGCCCTCGCGGCGGCGGCGGACGAGGGCACTACCGGCCCTGCTGGTGAGACCGGTCCTGCAGGTGCGACCGGTCCTGCTGATGCCGTCGGTCCTGCTGGTGCGACCGGTCCTGCCGACGCGATGCAGGCGCCCCCGATGACGGGGCCTGCCTCCTCGATGACGATGCCGGCTGCCGCAGTGCGGGCCGTCGCCCCGAGCGCGTCGACGGCCGCTGCAGGTGGACGAACGCCCACCTCGGCCGGGACCGCGACGCCCGTCGCGGAGAGCGGATCGGGCGCGGTCCCTCCGACGCCGGGGCCGCCGGGGCCGATGGGGCCGGCCCCTGCACCCGCCGTTGCGGGAGCCCCGGTCCCGGCGACACAGGGCATCGCGGCGGGCTCGCTCGCCGGAGCCCTGCCCGCAACTCAAGCGACTCCGGTGCCGGCAGCGGGAGACGCCGGCGGAGCTGCGTCCTCCGCGGCCACTCCCGCGGATGCGGTCGCTGCCGGCGCCCGCTCCCTCCCGGCGACGGGCACTCCGCTCGCGGCCGGCACGGCGGGACCGACCGAAGCAGCAGGGACGGAAGCAGGACGGCCCGCGGAGCCCGGCGCGCCGGCCGCCGGCACGCCGCATGCAGGAACCACCGAGCAGGCCGGCGCCCCCCAGCCTCCTGCGGCCGCCCGCGCCGACCTGCCCCTGCAGCAGACACCGTCGGCCGTCGTCGCGCCTGCGGACACCCCTGCGCCCGCACGCCCTGCAGCCGTGCCCCTGCCCCAGCAGCTCGGCGGCCCTGCCTTCGCGCTCGCACAGGCTACGGCCGGCACCCCGGGCGGGACGAGCACCATCACCGTCACCGTCGCGCCGGAGGACCTCGGCCCCATCACCATCCGCGCGAGCCTGTCACCGGACGGAGCGAGGATCGAGTTCTTCTCGGCCACCGACGGCGGACGGGAGGCGCTCAGGCAGGCGCTGCCGGACCTGCGCCGGGAGGCGGCGTCGTCGGGACTGTCCGCGTCGCTCGATCTCGGCACCGGCACCCCCGACGATCCTCGGGACGGGACGCGGGATCACGGACCACGGCACGCCCGATCGGCAGAGGCCCGCCCGGCACCGGCCCCGCCCACCTGGGCAGCCCGCCCGGCCCCGGGCACCTCGACCCTCGACCTCTTCGCCTGAACCCGGAAGGACAGCCATGCCCATAGATCCGGTCGCGTCCGCGACCTTCGCCCCCACCACGACACCTGCTGCCGGAACCCGGAAGCAGGCCATGGACTCCGAGGTCTTCATGTCGCTGCTCGTGAGCCAGCTGCGCAACCAGGACCCGAGTGCCCCGATGGACACCAACCAGATGATCTCCCAGACCACGCAGCTGGCCATGATGGAGAAGATCACCCAGATGACCGGCCTCAGCGAGGAGAACTTCCATCTCCAGATGAGGTCCTCGGCGGCCGCGCTCATCGGCAACGAGGTCTCCTACACCGGCACCGACGGCATCGAGGCCCGTGGCCTTGCGACCGCCGTCTCCTACAGCGGACCCGTCCCCACCGTCACCATCGGCGGCAGGAGCATCGCCCTCGACCTCGTGTCCGGTGTCGGCGTCCTGCCGGTTCCCACCGCTCCCTGATCCCGAACCCTTCCACTCCGCCCTCCCGAAAGGCACCACCATGCTTCGCTCGCTCTACTCCGGCATCTCGGGGCTCCGCTCCCACCAGACCATGCTCGACGTCACCGGCAACAACATCGCCAACGTCAACACCACGGGTTTCAAGGCTTCCGCCACCCAGTTCCAGGACACGCTGTCCCAGCTGACCCAGGGCGCGGGCGCACCCCAGGAAGCCCTCGGCGGCACCAACCCGGCCCAGGTGGGCCTCGGCGTGCAGGTGGCGGGCATCGTCACCAACTTCTCCCAGGGCTCGGCCCAGGCCACCGGACGTGCCACGGACATGATGATCTCCGGAGACGGCTTCTTCATCACGCGCCTCGGCGGCGAGACCCTCTACACCAGGGCAGGCGCGTTCACGCCCGATGCCGAGGGCCGCCTCGTGACACCGGACGGCTCCCTCGTCCAGGGCTGGCCCGCCGTCAACGGCGTCGTCCAGCAGGGCGGCGCGGTCGGCGACCTGCGCATGCCCAAGGGCGCGGTCTCCCCGGCGCAGGCGACGACGACGGCGCGCGTCACGGGCAACCTGCCCTCCGATGCGGCCGTCGGCACGCAGATCCTGCAGGAAAGAGTGGTGTACGGCGCGGACGGCACGGCACGCGACCTCACGCTCACCTTCACCCGCTCGGCCACGGGCTGGGCGGTCGCGGGTCAGGACGCGAACGGCGCGGCGGGCAGCACGGAACTCCTGCTGCCGAACGGCCAGGCCGCTGCAGGCTCCTCGGTGACGGTGGGCGGCGTCGCCGTCGACCTGTCGGCCGTCACCGGCTTCGCCCAGCTCAGGACCGTCTCCATCTCCGAGGGCAACGGCCGCTCGGCCGGCACCCTCGAGTCCTTCACGGTCGGCGCCGACGGCACCCTGGTGGGGGCGTTCAGCAACGGCAGCCGCCAGCCGTTGGGCCGGGTGGCGCTCGCCGGCTTCGTGAACCCCGCGGGCCTGGAGAAGGCGGGCGCCTCGTCCTACCGCGCGACGGCGAACTCGGGCGCCGCGGAGGTCGGTGCGGCCGGTGCCAACGGCCTCGGATCGCTCGATGCGGGCACGCTCGAGATGTCCAATGTGGACCTGTCGCAGGAGTTCACCAACCTGATCGTGGCGCAGCGCGGCTTCCAGGCGAACGCACGCATCATCACGACCTCCGACGAGGTGCTGCAGGAACTCGCGAACCTGAAGCGCTAGGCGGAGGTGCCGGCCGGGAGGGCCGACCGGCCGGCACCGCTCGAGGGATTCCTCCGGCGCCGGCCCGGGTGGGGCTCCCTACCGGCTGGGCAGTGTGAGGATCTCGGCGCCGTCGTCGGTGATGGCGATGGTGTGCTCGGTGTGCGCCGTCCGGCAGCCCGTGGCACTGCGGAGCGTCCATCCGTCGGCGTCCGTGACCAGTGTGGCGGTGTCCACCATGACCCAGGGCTCCAGCGCCAGCAACAGTCCGGGGCGCAGCTCGTAGCCGCGGCCGGGCCGCCCGGTGTTCGGGATGTGCGGGTCCTGGTGCATCGTCGACCCGACGCCGTGACCCCCGAAGTCGGTGTTGACCTGGTACCCCGCCTCGCGGAGGACCGCGCCGATGGCGTGGGAGAGGTCGCCGATACGGGCGCCCGGTCGGGCGGCCGCGATCCCGGCAGCGAGTGCGCGTTCGGTCGCGGCGATCATCGCGGTGCCGGCCGGGTCCGCGGACTCGCCCACGATGAAGCTGATGGCGGAGTCCGCGACGACTCCGCCCAGCGAGACGGCGAGATCGAGGGACAGCAGGTCGCCGTCGGCCAGGGCGTAGTCGAACGGCAGCCCATGGAGCACGGCATCGTTGACGGAGGTGCAGATGTAGTGCCCGAACGGACCGCGTCCGAAGGAGGGCGCATAGTCGACGTAGCAGGACTGCGCGCTGGCCTCGATGATCATGTCCTTCGCCCACCGGTCGATGTCCAGCAGGTTGGTGCCGATGGTGGTGCGGCCCTTGAGCGTGTGCAGGATGTCGGCCACCAGGGTGCCCGTGGCTCTGGCGCGGCCCACTTCGGCGGGGCTCAGGATCTCGATCATGCGATGCCTACTCTCGGACGGACCAATAACTATCCCGGTAATAGTATCCCAGGACTAGACTCGGCCTCATGGTCAGATTGCCCCTCACCCCCGCGGATGTCGAGCGCGGGCAGCGCCTCGGGATCCTCCTGCGTCGTGCCAGGGGCGAGCGCCCGATGCTCGAGACCGCCCTGGCCGCCGGCGTCTCACCGGAGACGCTCCGGAAGATCGAATCGGGTCGTGTCGCCACCCCGGCCTTCCCGACCATCGCGGCGATCGCCGCCGTCGTCGGACTCTCCCTCGATGACGTGTGGGCCGAGATCAACCGGCCCGAGGCCGGGACGGCCGGCTCCGCGTCCGGGACGGGCCAGCGACTGGCGTCATGACCCGGTCTGGCGGTCGATGACCGGGACGCGTTCGCGGAGCGGGCGGGGGTATTCGTCGCGGCGGTGGTGCCGGCGGTGGGTTCCTGACAGGGTGGAGTGGTGACGGTCCACGATGAGACGCAGCAGGCGTGGGAATCCGCGTCCCAGAAGCACGTCCGCGAGTACGACGACCTGCTCGCCGAGGCGAGATCCGCGCGCCTGTTCCCCGTCGAGGAATCGGTACTCGGCGGCATCGTCCCCGGGTCCGACGTGGTGCACCCGATGAGCGGCCATGGTATCGACGACGTCGCCCTGATCCGTCTCGGTGCGCGCAGCGTTATCGGTGTGGACTACAGCCCGACGGCGGCGTCCGCGGCGCAGCGCAGGGCGGACGAACTCGACGTGGCGTGCCGCTACGTGACCGCGACGCTGCCGGCGAGCGGACTCGACGACGGCTCGGCCGACCTCGTCTACACCGGCAAGGGCGCACTGATCTGGGTCGAGGACCTGGGGGCGTGGCTGAGCGAGATGCGCCGTCTCCTGCGGCCGCGCGGACACCTCTTCGTCTACGAGGCGCATCCGCTCGCACCCCTGTGGAGCTGGGACCCGGGCACGGTCGAGGTCCGGGGGGATCGCGGATACTTCGCCCGCACCCACGTGAACGACTCGTTCCCGGCGGGCGGTGCCGTCGAGTTCCAGCGGACCCTGGCGGAGACGATCATGGGGATCACCGGTGCGGGCTTCGAACTCCTGCACCTCGAGGAGCACCCGGAGCCTTTCTGGCGGCCCGGCGGTGTGGCTGCGGCGGCCTGGAACGGCCAGGTCCCGAATGCGTTCAGCCTGCTCGCGCGGCGCAGGGGGTAGGACCCGTCTGAGCGGGGCGGAGCGCGCGGGCCTTACGAAGCCGCAGCGGGTGCCGACAGTGGGTGGAAGAGGCCCCGCCGGGGCGTCCCGACCCCAGGATGTCCGATGATCGTGGTGACCCGGCTCAACGAGAGCCAGTTCGCGGTGAACCCTGACCTCATCGAGCGCATCCACGAGAATCCGGACACCACGCTCGTGATGGTCGACGGCGCCAAGTACATCGTCACCGAATCCCTCGGCGAAGTGATCGACCTGATCGCCGCCTATCGGGCGAGGATCGTCTCGCTCGCCCGGTTCATGGCCGGCCCTGCCGACGAGGACCCGACGGGTCCGCGTCCGCTGGGGCTCGTCCGTGATGCAGGGAACGATCCCGGGTCCTCCGAAGAGACCGATGGTGGCGCCCCCGTCCCGCTCCGACCAAGGAACACGTAATGGATCCCGCAACAATCGTCGGCATTCTCATCGCCTTCGGTGCGCTGTACGCCATGATCACCCTGGAGCACGCGAGCGTCGAGGCGCTCCTGCTCCCGGCGCCCATGATCCTCGTGTTCGGTGCCACGATCGCCATCGGCATCGCCGGAGGCACGCTGAAGGACTTCCTGGTCGCGGTGAAGGCCGTCCCGCCGGCGATGAAGGGCAAGACGGTCCCGCCGCAGGACACCATCGACAGCGTGGTGGTCCTCGCCGAGAAGGCGCGCAGCGAGGGGCTGCTGGCGCTCGAGGAGGAGGCCAACACCGTCTCCGACCCGTTCCTTCGCGGTGCTTTGCAGAACATCGCCGACGGCACCGACGGCGAGGAACTGCGCGAGATCCTCGAGGACGAGATCGATTCCGCGTCGCAGACGCACCGCACGGCCGCCAAGTTCTTCGCGAGTCTCGGCGGCTATGCCCCGACCGTCGGCATCATCGGGACCGTGGTGTCGCTGACGCACGTGCTCGAGAACCTCTCCAGTCCCGACAAGCTGGGGCCGATGATCGCCGCGGCCTTCGTCGCCACGCTGTGGGGCCTTTTGTCCGCCAACTTCCTGTGGCTGCCCATCGGCACGCGTATCAAGCGCCTGGGCGAGATGGAGACCGCCCGCATGACCCTCCTCATGGAGGGAGTCCTCGCGGTCCAGGCCGGCAGCCAGCCCCGCCTGCTCGGTGAGCGGCTGAAGGCCATGGTCCCGCAGCACGCCCAGGGCAAGAGCAAGGCAGGCAAGGACGGCGGGAAGGACGCGAAGGGCGCGAAGGGTTCGGGCGAGGCGATCACCGCGCAGGGCAAGGCAGCCGCGTGAGCCGACGCCCACACCGGAAGCGGCATGGCGAGGAGCACGGCGAGGAGCACCCGGACGAGCGCTGGATGGCGTCCTACATGGACATGGTCACCGTGCTGATGTGCATGTTCATCGTCCTGTACGCCATGTCCTCGGTGGACCAGCAGAAGTTCGAGCAGCTGCGCAGCTCCCTGGCCACGGGCTTCGGTGCCGTGGAGACGGCGACCGTGGACACCGCCGAGGGCACCATCGTCCCCGCCGAGCACGCCAACGACGAGGGCGAGTCCTTCACCGGGGGAGCTGCGCTCGCGGACGCGGAGACACAGAAACAGGAGCCGGGAGCGGCCGACGTCGCCGCACCCACGCCGTCGCCCTCGCCGTCGGCGGGCGGCGACGCGGCCGAGCCCACGACGGACCGCGAGCGTGCCGCTGCGGAGGTCGAGAACCTGCGTGCGTTGCAGGAGCGGATCGACGCGGAGCTGCGCGGGCGCGACCTCGCCGACGCCGTCCGCTACGTCGTCGACGAGCGCGGCCTCACCATCCGCCTCGTCGGATCGGAGACGTTCTTCCTCCCCGACAGCGCACAGCTCACCGATCAGACGCTCCGCGTGCTCGAGGGCGTGGGGCCCATCCTGGCATCCATTCCCAACGAGGTGGGCGTCGAAGGGCACACCGCGCGCCTGCCCGACTCCGTACCGCGCCCGCTGGACTGGGAGCTGTCCACCGAGCGGGCCGTCAACGTGGTGCGGAACCTCATCGACACGGGCGGCGTCCCGGCACCCCGGCTCTCGGCCATCGGGTACGGCGAGTCGCGTCCCCTCGCTCCCGGGACCACGGAGGCGGAGCTCGAACTGAACCGGCGCGTGGACATCGTGGTGCACTCCGACCAGCCCGAGAACGTGCGCGCACTGATCCCGAAGATCGCCGCCGGCTGACCGCGCCCGCGGATCACTAACACCCCGCGCCCGCCGTCCGATAGTCGATGGCGTGACGGTCCAGGAACAACTCTCCTTTGGCGTGCCCTCGGTGACGCCCCGGGCGGTGGATGTCTATGACTTCCGCCGGCCCACCACGCTCGCGCGTGAACACTCCCGCGTGCTCGAACTCGGCTTCGAGACGTTCGCCCGCCAGTGGGGCACGCAGCTGACCGCGAAGATCCGTGCGATCACGCAGGTGACCAGTGAACAGCTCCTCCTGCAGACGTACAACGAGTACGCGGCGTCCCTGCCACCCACGACGGCGATGATGCTGTGCGCCGTCACCGGCCACGCGAGCAAGGCGGTCATCCAGTTTCCCGCATCGGCGGGTCTGTACTGGGTGGACTCGATGCTCGGCGGCCACGGCGCGGTTCCCCTCGAAGAGCGGAAGTTCACCCAGATCGAGCAGGCGCTGATCCGCCGTCTCATGGACGACGCCCTCGAAGGGCTGCACTACTCGCTCGGGTCCGTCCTGTCCCACCAGCTGAGCATCGACTCGATCCAGTACAACGCCCAGTTCGCCCAGGCGGCCTCGACCACCGAGCTCATGATCGTCGGCGTCTTCGAGATCCGCGTGAGCGACCGCGTCAGCCGGGCGACCATCGCCATCCCCGCGCATCTCCTGCTCGCACAGCTCGGCGACGCGAACCCGACGGCCACGAGCGAGGACGCCCGCGAACTGATCGAACAGCAGGTGACGCACGTGCCCGTCGACGTGTCGGTGCAGCTCGCCGCCCTGCCCGTCCTGCCGTCCCGCATCCTCGATCTCGCCGTCGGGGACGTGCTGAAGCTGCCACACCCGCAGCACCGACCCTTCGAGCTCGCCGTCAGCGGACAGCGGCTCGGCGAGGCAGCCCTGGGCCAGAACGGCTCACGCCTGGCCTGCGTAGTAGTGACCACCGAGGAGAACACCGCACCATGAACACCACCACCGCCGAGCACGCCGCCGCCGCGTCCCTCGCAGCGAGACTGCCGCTTCCCGGCCCGCTCACGGCCGAGCCCTGCAACGCCGCCGAGGTGCCGTCCGCGAGTGCCTCGACCGCCGTCATCGCCTCCTTCGTGGGTGCCTCCTCCGCGGACCTCGCCGTCGTCCTGATCGACGCACAGCCCCTCGCCGTCGCCGCCGGCACGTCGTCACCGCTGGTCTCCCCGGCCGACGTGCTCGTGCCCGCCCTCGAGGCCGCCTCGAACTCCCTCGGCGACGGCGTGCTCGGCGTCCCGGCCGTGCAGGACGCGCTGCCCCTGTTCCGCGACGCCGAGACCTCCGTCTTCCGTCTCGCCGGCCCGTCCGGCACGGTCGGCTGGTTCGCCGTGCGCCTGCGCGGGGCCCGGCCCGGTGCGGCTCCGCGCCGTTCGTCGGCACCCGCCGGGGCCGCCAACCTCGGCCGCATCAGCAACGTCGAGATGGCCATGACCGTCGAGATCGGCCGGACCCGCATGTCCGTCCGCGACGTGCTGGACCTCGAACCGGGCGCCGTCATCGAACTCGACCGGTCCGCCGGCGCTCCCGCGGACGTCCTGCTCAACGGGCGCCTCGTCGCGCACGGCGAGGTCGTCGTCGTGGACCAGGACTACGCCGTGCGCATCACCCAGATCCTCGACGTCGCGGACGGCAGCCTCTAGTGGACGTGGTGGTCCTCGCGCTGCGCGTGCTGCTGTCCCTCGGTGTGGTCCTCGCCCTGCTCTTCGTGCTGCACCGCAAGGTCTCGAGGATCAACGGCAACCGTGCCGGGGCGGGCCTCGTGTCCGTCGTGGCCCGCCAGGGGATCGGCGTGAAGGCCTCGGTGGTCGTGCTCGACGCCGAGGGGACCCGTTTCTACCTCGGCGTCACCGAGCAGTCGGTGTCGGTCCTCCACTCCTCGGCCGCCCCGCGCGCACTGCAGGCGGTCCCGGGATCCGACGACACCGCAGGACGCTCGGCCCCCGCCGTATCCGGGCCCGACGAGACCTCCGACGCCCGCTTCGCGGCCTCGCTCCGGCTGGCCGGCGGAGCGGTGGACACCGTGCCGACGGCCCACGCCGCTCCGGCACCGACCACCGACGCGTATCCGACGAGCCGCCGCGCGGTCCGTGCCACGGAATCGGCGCGTCCCGCCGCACCGCTGCACGGATCGATCCTCTCTCCCGCCACCTGGAAGCAGACCGCGGCCTTCCTGCGCCAGGGACGGGCGGGGTGACCTCGGCCGCACTCGTCCCGGCGCGCCCGGCCCGCCGCTCCCGCGCCCTCGCAGCGGTGGCCGCCTTCGTGCTGGCCGTCGTCGTCGTCCTCCTCGGGGCGGCTGCGGGGCACGCCGGCGAGCTGGACCCGGCCGTCCCGGCACCCACTGCGCCGTCCGCCCCCGCCGACCCCACGGCTCCCACCCCGCCCGGGAGCGACGACGGCCTGTCGGTCCAGATCAACGGCGTGGACGGAGCGCCGAGCTCAGCGGTCCTGACGCTCATCGGCATCACCCTGCTCTCCGTGGCGCCGGCGCTGCTGCTGATGATGACGTCCTTCACCAAGATCTTCGTGGTCCTGGCGATGACCCGGAATGCCCTCTCGCTGCCATCCATCCCGCCCAACCAGGTGCTCGCCGGGCTGGCCCTGTTCCTGTCGCTGTTCATCATGGCGCCGGTCCTGACCGAGATCAACGACCTCGCCGTGCAGCCCTACCTCGACGGCGCGACGACGTTCTCACAGGCACTCGCCGACGGCGCCGGGCCGCTGCAGACCTTCATGATGGGCCACACCCGCGAGGAGGACCTCGCGCTCATGACACGGGCGGCCGGGCAGCCGAACCCGCAGGACGCGGCGAGCGTGCCGCTGACCACGCTCATCCCGGCGTTCATGATCTCGGAACTCCGCGCCGCGTTCATCATCGGGTTCGTGATCTTCGTGCCGTTCCTCGTGATCGACCTCGTGGTGTCCGCCGCGCTGATGTCCATGGGCATGATGATGCTCCCGCCGGTCATGATCTCGCTGCCCTTCAAGATCCTGCTGTTCGTCCTCGTGGACGGGTGGGGCCTGATCATCACCTCGCTCATCAACAGCTACCAGGGCGGTTGACGTGGACACCAACGCCGTCCTCGACATCGGCCTCGCAGGCATCTGGGCCGCCGCGAAACTCTCCGCGCCCGTCCTGCTGACGGCCCTCGTGGTGGGATTCGCGATCTCGCTGCTGCAGTCCATCACCCAGATCCAGGAGGTCACGCTCTCCTTCGTGCCGAAGGCGGCCGCCGTGTGCATCGCCCTGCTGGTCTGCGGCCACTGGATGATCGCCGAGATGATCTCGTTCACGCACGAGATGTTCGAGCGCATCCCGGGCCTGCTCGGGGGCGGCTGACATGGACATCGAGCTCGACCAGGCCCGCATCGAGTCGATGATGCTCACCGGCGTGCGGATCGTCGCGTTCCTCGTGATCGCCCCGCCCTTCTCCTACCGCGGCATCCCGGCCCGCATCAAGGCCATGCTCGCCGTCGGGCTCGCCCTCGCGGTGTCCCCGCGGGTCGCCGAGGGATATGCCGCGGGCGGCACCGGGCAGTACGTCGGTGCGCTCGTCCTCGAACTCGTGATCGGCGCGGCCCTGGGATTCCTCGTGCTCGTGATCTTCTCCGCCATCCAGTCCGCGGGCGCCCTGATCGACCTGTTCGGCGGCTTCTCGCTGGCGCAGGGCTTCGACCCGCAGTCCATGGTCAACGGCGCCCAGTTCGCGCGCCTGTTCCAGCTCACCGCCCTGACACTGCTCTTCACCTCCGACGGCTACCAGCTCATCATCGGCGGCCTGATACGGACGTTCGACGCCCTGCCGCTGGGCGGTGCACTCGACCTCGCCGAACCCGCCGAGGCCCTCACCGGCGCCGTCACCGGGCTCTTCCTCGCCTCCGTCCAGATCGCCGGCCCGCTCATCGTGGTCCTCTTCCTGGCCGACGTCGGCCTCGGGCTCCTGACGCGGGTGGCCCCGGCCCTGAACGCCTTCGCGCTCGGCTTCCCGCTCAAGATCTTCATCACGCTCAGCCTCGGCGGCGTGGTGTTCGTGGCCCTGCCCCGCGTCGTCGCGACCCTCGCCGACGAGGCCGCCACCGCCCTGATGGGGGTGGGCTGACCATGGCGGAGGATTCCGGCGAGCGGACCGAGCAGGCCACCGACAAGCGGATGAAGGACGTCCGCTCGAAGGGCCAGCTCGCCAAGTCCGAGGACTTCACGGCCTGGATCGGCGTCGGCGCCGCAGCGCTCATGCTGCCGTCCCTCATCGCCCGATCCTCGGACGTCGCCGCGGAGCAGCTCGTCCGCGTCGCCGACACCATCGCGAACCCCGACCCCGCGGCGGCCCTCGACGCCCTCGCCGACGGCGGCGCCTCCCTCGCCACCGTCCTCGGGCCGTTCCTCGGCGTGCTGCTCGTGGCCGTCCTCGGTACCGCAGCACTGCAGGGCGGCATCCACGTCAAGAAGTTCTCGGGCAGGTTCGAGCAGTTCAACGTGGTCACGGGCCTCAAGCGGATCCTCGGCGGCCAGGCCCTGTGGCAGGGGGCGAAGGCGCTCCTGAAGACCGGGGTGGTCGCCCTGGTGCTCGTCGTCGTCGTGCAGAACCTCATGCCGGCGCTCATGGCGGCCGGCGGGCTCTCCGTCGCCTCGCTCCTCTCCACCGCCGGAGAAGGGACGGCGGCGCTGCTGCAGGCGGCCGTCGTCGCGGGCCTCGCCCTCGCGGCGCTCGATGTCCTCGTGGTGATGCGCCGCAACCGCAAGAAGACGCGCATGACCAAGAAGGAGGTCAAGGACGAGAACAAGAACTCCGACGGCGACCCCCTCATCAAGTCGCAGCGGCGATCGCGCCAGCTCGCCATGAGCCGCAACCGCATGATCGCCGCCGTCGGCGGGGCCGACGTCGTGCTCGTCAATCCGACGCACGTCGCGGTCGCCCTCAAGTACGAACCGGGCCGGTCCGCGCCGCGCGTCGTCGCGAAGGGTGCCGGCGTGATCGCGGCGAAGATCCGCGAGGAGGCCGAGAAGAAGCACGTGCCGATGGTCTCGGACATCCCGCTCGCGCGGGCCCTGCATGCGGCGTGCGAGCTCGGCCAGGAGATCCCGTTCGAGAACTACGACCAGGTGGCCCGCATCCTGGCATTCGTCATGTCCCTGAGGACCAGGGGAGCCGCCCGCGGCGTCCACACCCTGCCCGCCCGACCCGCAGCCGCCGGAGGCCTCCGATAATGCGTTCTTCCCTGTCCAAGTTCCTGGTGCCCGTCGGGGTCGTCGGCATCATCCTGCTTCTCGTGGTGCCGGTGCCGTCGGTGCTGCTGGACGTGCTGATCATCGTGAACATCCTGCTGGCGCTCGTGATCCTGCTGAACACCATGTTCGTGCGCAAGCCGCTGGACTTCTCGGTGTTCCCGTCCCTGCTGCTCGTCGCGACGCTGTTCCGCCTCGGCCTCAACGTCGCCTCCACCCGGCTGGTGCTCGGCGACGGCTACGCGGGAGAGGTCATCGCCGCCTTCGGGCATGTCGCCGTCGGCGGGTCGATCATCATCGGCGCCGTCGTCTTCCTGATCCTCATCGTCATCCAGTTCGTCGTGGTCACCAAGGGTGCCGAGCGCGTCGCCGAGGTGGGAGCCCGCTTCACGCTGGATGCCATGCCGGGCAAGCAGATGGCCATCGACGCCGACCTCAACGCCGGGCTGATCACCGACACCCAGGCCCGCGAGCGCCGGGCGGAGGTCTCTGCGGAGGCCGACTTCTACGGCGCCATGGACGGCGCGTCGAAGTTCGTGAAGGGCGACGCCATCGCCGGCATCATCATCATCATCATCAACATGGTCGGCGGCCTCGCGATCGGCATGCTGCAGGACGGTCTGCCGATCTCCGAGGCCCTCACCACGTACGGGCTGCTCACCATCGGCGACGGCCTCGTCACCCAGATCCCGGCACTGCTCATGGCGGTGTCCACGGGCATGATCGTGACCCGCTCCAACGCCGACGCGGACATGGGCTCGATGGCGGCACAGCAGCTCGGCCAGTCGCAGAACGCCCTGCGCATCGCCGGAGCGGCGGCGATCGTCATGGCCCTCATCCCCGGCATGCCGAAGCTGCCGTTCGTGGTGGTGGGGGCGGGTCTGATCGTGATCGCACAGCGGCTCAAGAAGTCCGACGCCGATGCCAGGACGGCGGCCGCCGCGCTCGAGGCCGAAGCAGCCGCACCCTCGGCCGACAGCACGGACGACCTGCTCGAGCAGATGCGCGTCCACGCCCTCGAGGTGCTGCTCGCTCCGGACCTCGTGGACGTCGTCACGGGCGCCCCCGACGATCTGCTCGGTCGCGTCCGCGCACTCCGCCGGAAGATCGCCCTCGAACTCGGCGTCGTGGTCCCTCCCGTCCGCACACGGGACAGCATCGACCTGCCGCCGGCCACCTACGTCATCAGGATCGCCGGCGTCGAGGCCGGGCGGGGCGAGGCACCGCGCGGCAAGGTCCTCGCCCTCGGGGACCACCTCGCCCACCTGCCGGGCACCGCGGTCGTGGAACCCGTGTTCGGGCTCGCGGGCAAGTGGGTGCCGTCCGAGCTCCGCCACAACGCCGAGCTCTCCGGCGCCACGGTCATCGACCGGGTGTCGGTGCTGGTGACCCACCTCTCCGCGGTCATCACCGCGAACGCCGCCCGCCTCCTGACCCGCGAGGACGTCCGCGTCCTGACCGACGGCGTCCGGCAGGTCAACCCGTCCGCCGTCGAGGAACTCGTGCCCGGTCTGCTGTCCCTGGCCGAGGTGCAGCGCGTGCTGCAGGGACTGCTGTCGGAGCAGGTGCCCATCAACGACCTCGCGCGCATCTATGAGGCACTGACGCTGAAGGCGAAGTCGTCGTCGGACCCGGAGGGCCTCGTCGAGGCCGCCCGGCTGGCGCTCGGGCCCGCCGTGACGCAGCAGTACCTCGACGGCTCCCTGCTGCGCGTCATCATGATCGACCCGCTGCTCGAACAGTCCATGCTCGAGGGCCTCCGCCCGTCCGACCAGGGCACGCAGATCCTCCTCGACCCTGCCCGGACCGAGGCCGTCCTCGCCTCCATCCGCTCCACGGCGGCCGACCTCGAGGCCTCCGGGCAGGCTGCGGTCCTCGTCTGCGCACCGGCGCTGCGGCCCGCGCTGAAGCGGCTCGTCGGGCCGCAGGCGGCAGCACTGCCCGTGCTCTCCTACCAGGAGGTCACCAGCGCGAACGTGGCCATCGAGACCGTAGGGGTGGTGCGTGGTACCGCAGCTGTTTCATCTTGAGGGTTCCTCCCTCGAGGAGCTGAAGGCGCGGGCCGCCACCCTGTACGGCCCGCACGCGCTCATCGTCTCCGCGGAGCTCGTGACGGTCGGCGGGATCCGCGGCGCCTTCGCGCGCAAGCACTACGAGATCGTCGTGGAAGTACCGCAGCACGACAACGCCCCGGCCGCCGAGCGTCCACGTGGACGGCGCAGCGCAGCAGCGCAGCCCTCCGGTATCAACGCACTCCTGGAACAGGCCGAACTCGACGAGGCGCGCCTCACCGGGACCGGCCGTCCGGGCACCGGCAGCCGTCCCGGACGGCAGGAGGAACCGGCGGCCGCCGTCTCCACCGACTCGGGCCTCTTCGCCGCGCTCATGGACAACCTGACCTTCGCGACCGACCCGGCGCCGTCCCCCACCGGCCCGGTGCCGGCACCGGCCGTCACGACGGACGATCGTCACGCCCGTCCCGCGGGGCGCCCTCCCCGGCCGGCGGCGGAGCTCGCCGAGACCGACGACGCGTCCGCTGGCGTGATCGGCGGGCCGGGCGGCGCCGAGGCCGACGACACGCCCGCTGTCGTGCCGCACCTCGACGCGTCACCGGGCGACCCCGCACAGCTGCCCGACCTGGGTGGACACGCTGTCAGCCGGTCCGCCGCGCGGATACCCGTCCCCGCCGTCCTCCAGGCCTCCGGCGACCTCGTGACCGTCATCGGGTCGCCTGCCGCGAGCTGGGAGGTCGTCCAGGCGATGGCGACGGCATTCGGCGGGGGAGCCCCCGCCGCGGTCGCGCTCGCGGGGGAGGCGACGGGCTGGCTGCGGCCGGATGCCCGCAGGATCGGGGACCACCTCGACGCGAACGCCGCCCGTGCCGCAGGCGTGGACGGCGGACATCCGGTGTTCCTCGCGCTCCGGTCCGGGGATCCTGTGGAGGATGCCCGCCTGCTGCTCGCCCTGCGCCCGGACCAGGTGTGGCTCGCGGTCGATGCCGGGCGCAAGGAGGCGGACACCGCCGCCTGGGTCGGGGCGCTGCGCAGGAGCATGGAGCGCGCCGGACTCGAGCCGGCGGGCCTCGCCGTCGTCGGGCAGGGGGCGACGTCGACGCCCGACACCGTCCTCGCACTGGGACTGCCCGTGGGCTGGCAGGACGGGCCGCCGGGACGCACCAGTCCGGGCGGCGGTCGCCGTCGAGCCCGGCCGGCCGGGATAGAGTGACACGATGCTTGTTCTAACGCGAAAGGTCGGGGAGCAGATCCTGATCGGCGACGACATCGTCATCACGGTGCTCGATTCCCGCGGCGAGGGCATCCGCATCGGCATCGATGCGCCCCGGGGCGTGAAGATCCAGCGCGAGGAGGTTCTGCGCGCCGTCACGGAGGCGAACCTCTCCGCTGCGGCCGCCGATTCCGCGGGCGCCGACGCCCTGAAGGCCCTGCTGCAGTCGGGCGCCGTGGTCACCACCGACGGCGGCCCGGAGGGCCCGCCCGGCGTCTAACAGACTCACCGGGGAGTGGCGAGGACCGCGCTGGGCCCATCTCGCCGTTGCCCCCGGAAATCCACCGATCTAGCCTGACACCACCTGTTCACACCGACACGGAGGTACGTCATGGCTACTGGAGAAACCGGATTCGACGACGTCTCGTTCGACCTCATCTCCCTGCAGTACCACTCGCTGAAGGCCGGGCACGATTACGGCCAGTACGTGCGCGACGCCCGCAATGCGGGCCGGGACGACATCGCCGACTTCTTCGAGCAGGTCATGGCCCAGGATTCCGAGCGGGCCGCGAGATGCCACGCGTTCCTGGGTGAACTGACCGGGTCCTCGGAGTCCGGCCCGGCGATGGGCTGACCCGGCACGCTCCCCGAGCGCGGAGCTGTGGCGGGTGCGCGGCCCGCGGACCCGCCACAGCCGCACGCCGACGGCCCTGGGCGGATCCGGATATGAGAAAACCCCGGCGGCGTACCGTCCGGGGTTCCGATGGAGCCTCCTGCCAGAGTCGAACTGGCGACCTTCTCATTACGAGTGAGACGCTCTACCGACTGAGCTAAGGAGGCAATGCTTCCCGGTTCCGGGCTGTACCCGGGGCCGATCCACAAGCCACAACTTTATAGGAGGGTCCGCCCCGCGGTCAAAATGGCGGATCCCGGCGCGAATTCGGCTCCGGTTCACCCCGACGCCGCCTTCCGTACGTGCGCCCGTCAGCCGCCTCCGGAACGCTGAGGACACCCGTGACCCGCATCGGGGCGGATCCGGCAGCACAAGGGGGACGCCGCGTGGCGCACGACCGCACATTCTCGCTCGCCGTGATCGACATGGCGGGGACCACCGTCGACGAGGGTGCCCTGCAGGAGGAGGCCTTCTCGCGGGCCCTCGCCTCGCACGGCGTGCACGAGGGCACGGGTGCCTTCGACGACATGACCGCGTACGCGCGCCGGACGATGGGCACCTCCAAGGAACTCGTCTTCCGGCATCTCTTCGACGACATCGCCACCGCCGTCGACGTGAACCGGACCTTCGAGACGGCGTACGACACCCTGCTCGCCCGGCACGGCGTCCGGCCCATCCCGGGCGCCGAGGACGCCATCCTGGCCCTGCGCGGTTTGGGCCTGAAGATCTGCCTCGCCACCGGCTTCGGGCGCCACACGCAGAACATGATCCTGGAATCCCTCGGCTGGATGGGCCTGGCCGACCTCAGCCTCTGCCCCTCGGACGCGGGCCGCGGCCGCCCCTACCCGGACATCATCCTCACCGCGGTCCTCGCCCTCGACATCGAGGACGTCCGCTCGGTCCTGGTGGCGGGGGACACGACGTCGGACGTCATCGCAGGGCAGCGGGCCGGCGCGGGCGCGGTCATCGGGGTCCTGACGGGCGCGCACTCGGAGGCCGAACTGCGGCTCGCCGGGGCCGACGTCGTCCTGCCGTCCATGTGCCACCTGCCGCAGTGGCTCCCGGCAGCGATCGACGGCGATCAGCAGCGCGCGCCGTCCGCCGGGACCGTGCCGTCGATGAAGTAGGAGTCGACGAGGTCCAGGATGCAGTCGTTGGACCGTCCGTAGGCGGTGTGCCCCTCGCCCTGCCAGGTGACATGCACGCCGGACTCCAGCTGCCCGGCCAGGGCCGTGGACCACTCGTAGGGCGTGGCGGGATCGCCCGTGGTGCCGATCACGACGATCGGATCCGCCCCGGCGGCCTGCAGGGGAGCCGGCCCGAGGACGGGCGGGTACTTCCACGGCG
The DNA here is from genome assembly GCF_058269195.1 of Arthrobacter sp. TJ-240. NCBI lineage: Bacteria > Bacillati > Actinomycetota > Actinomycetes > Micrococcales > Micrococcaceae > Arthrobacter > Arthrobacter sp. TJ-240. The sequence goes on along the minus strand of NZ_JBZCNG010000001.1, from coordinate 27,546 downwards.
CGCACGTGATGCCGCCGTAGGCGAGGAACCGTCCGAATGTCGGGGACGCGGCGACGAGTTCCTGCTCGTCGGCGCGCATCTGCGCGGGATCGCTCGTCATGGGGTAGTCGAGGCACGTCACGGCGAGGAACGCCGCCGTCGAGTTGGACGCGTAGGTGCCGTCCGGCTGGCGTTCGGCGCCGAGGTCCGCGAGGTAGAGCATGCTGGTCGGGTCGCCGGCGAGGGCCGCGGTGACCGCCTGCGTGAGCGTGGGCCAGTTGCCGTTGTCGTAGAGCGGCAGGATGAAGCCCTGCACGAAGGTCGAGATCGGCACGAGGCGGCCGTCCTCCGCGGTGAGCGGTTCACGCTCCACGGCGGCGAACAGGTCCTGGATCTGGCGGACGCCGTCGTCCACGCTCCCGGTGTACGGGCAGTCCGCCCCCTGCTGGCAGGCGGCGACGTACGCGCGGACCGCCCGTTCGAAGCCGCCCGCCTGCCCGAGGGTGATGTTCTCGTTGCTGAGCGAGGGGTCGATCGCGCCGTCGAGCACCAGGCGGCCCGCCCGCTCGGGGAACAGGTCCGCGTACGTCGCCCCCAGCTGGGTCCCGTAGGAGAAGCCGAGGAAGTTGAGCTTCGGGTCGCTGACGATCGCGCGCAGGATGTCCATGTCCCGTGCCGCCGACTCGGTGTCCACGAACCCGAGCAGTTCGCCCGTGCGCTCGGCGCAGAGGTCCGCGTACTCCTGGGCGTCAGCGGTCATCAGCGCCAGGATCTCGTCCTCGGGCGCGTCGGGCGGGTAGCTCTCCTGCCGGGCCTCGTCCTGCTCGGCGTCGGTGAAGCACTCGACCGCACTGGACCGGTTGACCCCGCGGGGGTCGAACCCGACGATGTCGTAGTCCTGGCGCAGCCGCTCGCTCGTGACGTAATCGAGGGACTCCTGCACGATGTTCACGCCGGACCCTCCGGGGCCGCCCGGGTTCACGAGGATGGTGCCTTGCGCCTCACCCGTGGCCTCGGACCGGATGGCCGAGAGCTCGATGCTGCTGCGGCCGGGGTCGCTGTAGTCCAGCGGCACCTCGATCGTGGCGCACGAGAACGAGCCCTCGCAGTCCTCCCACCGCACCTCCTGCGTGTAGAAGCCGCGGAGGTCACCGGCCACCTCGCCGATGGCCGCGGGGTCGGCGGTCTCCACACCGGTCACCGGGGTGTCCGCCCCGTCGGGGGAGAACAGGGTGCACCCGGACAGGCCGAGCATCACGGCGGCGGCCGCGGCGAGGACGCCCAGGGGGCGGCGGCGCGGGGCAGCGCCGGGGGAGAGCGGTCCAGGGGTCATCGGTCGAGGTCCTTCCGGGACAGCAGGCTGACGGTCATCGCTTCGATCGCGAGGAGAGGGGACACATTGGTGCTGACGAGCCGCGTACGGACCTCGTTGATCGCCTCGAGGCGCAGCAGGGTGTCCTCGGCGCTCTCACGGCGGGCGAACTCCTCGAGCTCGGGGCGCAGCGGCTCGTTCACGAGCGGCTGCCCCGTGGAGACCTGCAGCATGAGGACGTCGCGGTAGAAGGAGATGAGGTCCGTCAGCGCGCGGTCGAAGTAGTCGTTCTTGGAACGTTTCGCACGGCGGGTCTGGTCCTCCTCGAGGCGCTTGATCTGCGCCCGCAGGGACGGCGGCAGGGTGCCCGTCTCGGGGGCCCCGAGGGTGGCCAGCAGGGCGGCACGCTCCTCGGCGTCGCGCTGCTCGAAGGAGCTCTGCGCCTCCGCCTCCGCGAGCTTCACGAGGTCCGCGGCGGCGCGCATGGCCCCGGCCACGGAGCGCAGGGTCAGCGGGAGCCGGACGATCTGGTTGCGCCGCTCCCGGGCGCCGTCGTCGGTGGCGAGGCGCTTCGCCACGCCGATGTGGCTCTGCGCGGCGCGCGCGGCCGCCTCCGCCGTCGCCGGGTCGATGCCGTCCCGCGCCACGAGCAGGTCGGCGACGTCCTGGACGGGCGGCAGCCGGAGGCCCACGGACCGGCAGCGCGAACGGATGGTCACGAGGACGTCCCCCGGGCTGGGCGCGCAGAGCAGCCAGATGGTGCGCGGCGGCGGCTCCTCGATGGCCTTGAGCAGCACGTTGGTGCTGCGTTCCTGCATGCGGTCGGCGTCCTCGACGATGATGATGCGCCACCGGCCCGTGGACGGCTTGTCCTGCGCCTTGCGGACGAGTTCGCGGGCCTCGTCGATGCTGATGGTCACCTTCTCGGTGGTGACGTTGGTGAGATCGGCGTGGGTCCCGGAGAGGACGGTGCGGCACGCCTTGCACGTACCGCAGCCGCGCTCGGTCAGGGCCTCCCGCTCGCAGAGCAGCGCCGCGGCGAACGCCCGGGCGGCATTGGAGCGCCCGGAGCCGGGCGGACCGGTGAAGAGCCAGGCGTGCGTGGGGGCGCCGGACTCCGCCGCGCGGCGCAACTGCTCCACCACCTGCTCCTGGCCGCGCAGCTCGGCCCACACGCCGGTGACGGGCAGGTTGTGCGTGGCGGCGCTCATGCGGGCACCCGCGCGAGGGCGTCCAGGATGGCCTCGTGCAGCTCCTCCGGCGTGCCGGACGCGCCCAGCACCAGATAACGTTCCGGCGCCTGGCGTGCGAGATCCAGGAAGGCGGCCCGGATGTCCGCGTGGAAGCCGTCGGGTTCGGACTCCAGGCGGTCCTCGGGCGCGGAGCCCGCGGTGCGCCGGCTCCGGCCCTCCGAGGGCTCCACGTCGAGCAGGACGGTGAGGTCGGGGCGGAGGCTCTCGGTGGCCCAGAGGTTCACATCGAGGACCGCCTGCGCACCCAGGCCGCGGCCGGCCCCCTGGTAGGCGACGGAGGAGTCGATGTAGCGGTCGCACACCACGACGTCGCCGCGCCGCAGGGCGGGCAGGATCACCTGCTGCACGTGGGCCGCCCGCGAGGCGGCGAACAGGAGGGCCTCGGTGCGAGCATCGATCTCGCCGTGGCCGTACTCGAGGACGAGGGAGCGGAGCGTCTCCCCGATCGGGGTGCCGCCCGGTTCCCGTGTGCGGACCGCTCGACGGCCACCGGCCTCGAGGGCCCGGCAGAGCATTGCCGCCTGGGTTGACTTGCCGGCGCCGTCGCCGCCCTCGAGGGCGACGAAGAGCCCGGGGAGTCCGTGCGGGAGGGGAAAGGTCACGGACTCAGCCTACCGAGTGGCGGCGACCTTGTGCCCGGGTAACACTTGCGGTCGGGATCGGCCACCGGGCTAGGCTCGGAGGATGGCATCCGAGCGGTCCGACCTCGCCCCCGACACCCTCACCGTCGCGGCGGGGCGTCCTCCCCGCGAGCACGACGCACCCGTCAACGCGCCGATCGTCCTCACCACGACCTACCACGAGACGCGGGCGCCCCAGCCGGGCGACCGCATCTACGCCCGTGGTTCCAACCCCACGTGGGACCCCTTCGAGGAGGCGCTCGGCGCCCTCGAGGGGGCGGACCTCCCGGCGCTCGTCTTCGCCTCGGGCCTCGGCGCCGCCGCCGCCGCGCTCTCGCTCGTGCCCTCGGGCGGAGCGGTACTCATGCCGCGCCACGCCTACGCCGGCTCGCTCGGCCTCGCCGCAGACCTCGCCGCCCAGGGCCGCTTCGAACTGCACGTCGTCGACGTCGCGGACACCGACGCCGTCCTCGCCCAGCTCGCCGACCTCGCCGCACGGTTCGACGCCGGGCACCTCATGCTGTGGCTCGAGAGCCCCACCAACCCCATGCTCGAGGTCGCAGAGCTGGCCGTCCTGACCGACGCCGCCCACGCGGCGGGCGCCGTCGTCGTCGCCGACAACACCTTCAACACGCCCATCGTGCACCGCCCGCTGGAGGCCGGCGTCGACGTCGTCCTGCACTCCGTCACGAAGTGGCTGGCCGGCCACTCCGACGTGGTCCTCGGGGCGCTCGTCACGTCCGACGCCGTGCGGCGCGAGCGCCTCCTGGCGCACCGGACGCTGCACGGCGCGATCGCCGGACCGTTCGAGGTGTGGCTCGCCCTGCGGGGGCTGCGCACCCTCGCCCTGCGCATGGAACGGAGCCAGGGCACGGCGCTGACGCTCGCGCACCGCCTCGCGGAGCATCCCGCCGTGCGCCGCGTGCGGTACCCGGGCCTGCCCTCGGACCCGGGCCACGAGCGCGCGGCCGCGCAGTTCAGCGGCTTCGGCGGGATCGTCAGCATCGAACTCGACGACGTCGCCACGGCGGACGCGCTCGTCGCCGCCGTCCGGCTGTGGCTCCCCGCCACCTCCCTCGGGGGCGTGGAGTCGCTCGTGGAACGGCGCCGGCGCCAGCCCGCCGAACCGCTGACCGTGCCCGAGGCACTCGTGCGCCTGTCCGTCGGCATCGAGAACCCCGAGGACCTCTGGGCGGACCTCGACCAGGCGCTCCACCAGGCGTTCCACCAGGCGACCGACCGGGCGCTCCACCGGGCGACCGGCGGTGAGTCCTCGCCGGTGCCCGCTGCGTCCCGTGCATCCCGGGAGGCGGGCCAGCTAAGCTGAACGCGTGTACCTCGTCCTCCTGATCCAGCAATACCTGTACCTCGCGCTCGGCTTCGTGGCCCTGGGGATCGAGGTGTGGGCCCTCACCGACTGCGTGCGGCGCCCCGGGACGGCCTTCGAGGCCGCCTTCAAGCGGACCAAGGGGTTCTGGCTGGCCCTCACGGGCGGTGCCGTCGTCGTCGGCCTGCTGTCCACCCTGAGCAGCCGGGGCGGCTTCAACCTCTTCCAGCTCGTGGCCATCATCGCGGCGTGCGTGTATCTCGCCGACGTGAAGCCGGCCGTCAGCCAGACCTCGGGTCGCGGCGGCAGCAGCGGTCCCTACGGCCCCTGGTAGCCGCCGCTCGTCGAGCCCGGCCGCACGGCCTCCCAGGCGACGGTGACCTCGCCGAGCCGCCACCGGGACGGGCCGTCCAGCAACGGCCAGCCGTCCGCTTTCAGTGCAGCGCACGTCGCCGTCCAGCGCTGCCGGTTCCCGAACGAGGCGAGCGCCGCGGCGTCGAGCCAGGCCTTGTCCAGGGCACGGAGATACGCGTGGACGCGCTCACCGGGCACGTTCCGGTGGATCAGCGCCTTGGGCAGCCGCTCCGCCACGTCGGAGGGCAGCGCGAACGCACCGAAGCGCAGCGACACGCTCAGTGACACCGGTCCCTCGCTGTCGAGGGTGGCCCAGGTGGCGCGGCGCCCGATCTCGTCGCAGGTGCCGTCGATGAACACGCCGCCGGGGGCCAGGCGGAGGCGCACCTCGTCCCAGTAGGCGGCGTACTCGTCCTCGTCGTACTGCCGCAGCACGTTGAAGGCGCGCACGACGACGGGGCGCCGGCCGTCCAGCGGCAGCTCGAAGCCGCCCTGCCGGAAGCCGAGGCCGGGGCGGGCGAGCGGTGCTGCGGCGGCCACCCGGACGGGGTCGATCTCGATGCCGACCACCTCGACGTCGTCGCGCACGGACCGCAGGCGTGTGAACAGCTCGACGGCGGTGACCGGGGCGGCCCCGTAACCGAGGTCGACGACGAGCGGGTCCGCGGCGCGGCGGAGGCGGTGTCCCTGGGGCCCCGCGAGCCAGCGGTCCATCCGGCGGAGGCGGTTCGGGGCGGTGGTACCGCGGGTGATGGTCCCGAGAGGTTTCGGGGGACGGGGACGCGGAGGCACCCATCAAGGGTAGGGCACCCCGGGCGTACCGCCGTGCCGGCGCCCGTCCCGCAGGGCACCGTCATACGTCGCCCACGCATGACCTCCGGCAGTGCCATACGGCAGACTGGAACCATGACCTACACACTGATCCTGCTGCGCCACGGGCAGAGCGAATGGAACGAGAAGAACCTCTTCACCGGCTGGGTGGACGTCGCCCTCACGGAGAAGGGCCGCGAGGAGGCCACCCGCGGCGGGCACCTGCTGACCGAGGCCGGCATCCTTCCCGACATCGTCTACACGTCCCGGCAGAAGCGCGCCATCATCACCGCGAATCTCGCACTCGAGGCCGCCGACCGCAGCTGGATCGACGTCAAGCGCCACTGGCGGCTGAACGAGCGCCACTACGGAGCGTTGCAGGGCAAGGACAAGGCCCAGACCCTCGCGGAGTTCGGCGAGGAGCAGTTCATGGAATGGCGCCGGTCCTATGACACCCCGCCGCCGCCGCTCGACGACGACAGCGAGTACTCGCAGGTCGGCGACCCGCGCTACGCGGACCTCGGCGACGACGTCCCCCGCACCGAATGCCTGAAGGACGTCCTCGACCGCTTCCTGCCGTACTGGGAGTCCGACATCACGGTGGACATCAAAGCCGGCAGGACCGTCCTGATCGCCGCCCACGGCAACTCGCTGCGCGCCCTCGTGAAGCACCTCGACGGCATCAGCGACAGGGACATCGCCTCGCTGAACATCCCGACGGGCATCCCGCTCGTCTACGAGCTGGACGAGGACCTCAAGCCCGTGAAGGCAGGCGGCACCTACCTCGACGCAGATGCTGCGGCGGCGGCCATCGAGGCGGTCGCGAACCAGGGCAAGCACTAGCTCCGACGGCATCAACAGGAACGACGGCGACCCCCAGCGGGTCGCCGTCGTTCCTGTTGATCGGGGTGCGGGTCAGTTCAGCGGTGCGCTGGGCTGCCATTCGCCGGTGACGAGGTAGGTGACCTTCCTGGACACGGAGACCCCGTGATCGGCGAAACGCTCGTAGTAGCGGCTCGCGAGGGTCACGTCGACGGTCGTCGGCGCGGTCTCGTTCCAGTCCTCGGAGGCGACGGCCCTGAAGACGCCCGCGTGCAGTTCGTTGACGCGTGCGTTGGCCGCGTTGATCTCGTTGCTCAGGTCCAGGTTGCGCGTCTCCAGCAGCTCGGTGACCTTCGCGGCAATCTGCACGTCGAGTGCGGCGAGTTCGTCGAAGGTGGACCGGATGCTCTCGGGGATGACGTTCGCGGGGAACCGCAGCCGCGCGAGCTGCGCCACGTGCCGGGCGAGGTCTCCCATGCGCTCCAGCGACGCGCTCATCCGCAGCGCGCCGACGATCATGCGGAGGTCGGATGCCACGGGACCCTGCAGGGCGAGGATGTCGATCGCGCGCTCATCGAGGGAGTTCTGGAGGAAGTCGATCCGCGCATCGGCGGCGATGACCTCCTGCGCGAGCTCGGTGTCGGCTCCCTGGAAGGCGCTGTTGGCCTTCTGGATCGCCTCGGAGACGAGCTGCGAGATCTCGATGAGCTCCTCCCCGATCTGATGGAGCTCGGCCTGGAATACCTTACGCACGTAGGCGTCCTTCCCAATTCGTCTGGTCCAACGGTGCACTTCCGGTCGAGCCTTCCAGCCCACGGTGAACTGATGCTCCGCTTTGTGTGAACGTTAGTTGAACCACCGGTCCATTGCCACCGGATGGCAGGGGACCGGGAAACCGCAGCGCATAAGCTATGACCGTGGACCCCCTTCTCCTGACGCTCGTGGCCGGGCTGGTCGGCCTGGCCCTCGGCGTGGGCGGCATGGTGGCGTTCCGCGCCAGCGAGGCCCAGCGGGTCCGGCTCCTCTACGAGGACGAGCCGACGCTGCCCGACGGCGCCGCCGAGGTCCTCTCCATCATCGGCCGTGCGTACGTGATCGTGGACGCGATCGACGGCGTGGTCCGGGCCAGCCCTGCGGCCTACGCCTTCGGGCTGGTGCGCGGCCACACCGTGGTGCACTCCGAACTCCTCGATCTCACCGCCCGTGTCCGGCGTGACGGCGTGATCGAGCAGCAGCAGCTCGAGCTCCCCCGGGGGCCGTTCGGCCAGGGCACGATCGTGGTGCAGGTCCGCGTGGCGGCCCTGGGTGCCGAGTACATCCTGATCCTCGCGGACGACCGCACGGAGATCACCCGCAGCGAGGAGATCCGCAACGACTTCGTGGCGAACGTCTCGCACGAGCTGAAGACACCGGTGGGCGCCATCTCCCTCCTCGCCGAGGCCATCGACGACGCCGCCGAGGACGAGGTGGCGGTCCGCCGCTTCGCCCAGCGCATGCACAAGGAGTCCGGGCGCCTCTCCGCCCTCGTGCAGGACATCATCGAGCTCTCCCGCCTGCAGGGTGCCGACGTCGTGCGCCGCGGCAAGGCCGTGGACGTGAACTCGGTCATCGCGGAGGCCGTGGACCGCAACAAGCTCCCCGCGGAGAGCAAGCAGATCGACATCGTCGTCGGCGGGTCCGCTCCCACGCCGGTCTACGGTGACCGCGACCTCCTCATGACGGCCTTCCGCAACCTCATCGACAACGCCATCCGCTACTCGCCCGAGGGCACGCGGGTGGGAGTGGGTGTGCGGTCGCGGGACGGCCTCGTGCAGGTGTCGGTCACCGACCAGGGCACGGGCATCACGCCCGAGGAGCAGGAGCGCATCTTCGAGCGGTTCTACCGCATCGACGCCGCCCGCTCCCGCCAGACCGGCGGCACGGGTCTCGGCCTCAGCATCGTCAAGCACGTGGTCTCGAACCACGGCGGCGAGGTGACGGTCTGGTCGCAGGCCGGGCAGGGCAGCACGTTCACGGTCCGCCTGCCGGAGATGGAGGGGACGTCGGAGGACGACGCCCCGTCCGGTGCGGACGGAGCGACGACGCAGGGCGCCGACAGGAAGTCGGCGAAGAAGGGCAGCACCGCTGTCCATGAGCAGGGAGTCAAGGCTTGAGCCGAATCATGATCGTCGAGGACGAGGAATCGTTCAGCGACCCGCTGTCCTACCTCCTCGGCAAGGAAGGCTTCGAGGTGTCCGTCGTGGACAACGGCCTCGACGCCATCACCGAGTTCGACCGCTCGGGGGCGGACCTCGTGCTGCTGGACCTCCAGCTGCCCGGGCTCTCCGGCACCGAGGTGTGCCGCCAGCTGCGCCAGCGCTCCAGCGTGCCGGTCATCATGCTGACGGCGAAGGACGCGGAGATCGACAAGGTGGTGGGCCTCGAACTCGGCGCGGACGACTACGTGACCAAGCCGTACTCGTCCCGTGAACTCGTGGCACGCGTGCGTGCGGTGCTCCGACGCCAGGGCGAACCCGAGGAGCTGATCGCCAACACCATCCAGGCCGGTCCGGTCCGGATGGACATCGAACGCCACGTGGTGAGCGTCGACGGCGAGCAGGTGGCCCTGCCGCTCAAGGAGTTCGAGCTGCTCGAGATGCTGCTCCGGAATTCCGGGAGGGTCCTGACGCGCGGCCAGCTGATCGACCGCGTGTGGGGGTCGGACTACGTGGGGGACACCAAGACCCTCGACGTCCACGTGAAGCGGCTTCGCGGCAAGGTGGAGCCCGACCCCTCGAACCCGCGCTACCTCATCACCGTGCGCGGCCTCGGCTACAAGTACGAGCCCTAGCCGCGCCCGGCCCGGACATGGAACTGCCCGCCTCCGGTCCCGGGGCGGGCAGTTCGCGTTCGTGGGGAGACGAGGCTACTCGCCCTCGGCGGCTTCCTCGGTCGCGGCGGGCTCGCTCGGTCGCGGCGTGTAGCCGCCGGGTACGTACTCGCGGTACTCCTCGAGGGTCCCGTCGAGGACCGGCACCTCGAAGACGGCCTGCTCGCCCTCGACGTCGAACTCGACATCGATGAGGGAGCCCGGGATGTCCTCGAGCCCTTCGAGCGTGGCGTCGTCCGAGGACTCCTCCTCGAACCTGAACTGGCCCTGACCGTCGATGGTCACCTCGGTGGCGGCGCCGCCGGCCTGGATGGAGAGCGTCACGGGGTCGTCGCTCGTGTTGAACACGGTGCCGATGAGCCGTCCGGCCGTCTCGTCGTCGCGGCCGACGATCAGGATGTTGCGCAGGAGCACCGGCCCGAGGTCCTTCACGATGCCGTCGGACGCCGCGTACTGCGTCGTCGTCGACTGCTCCGTGGTGAAGCTGCAGCCGGAGACGCCCAGCGTCAGCAGCACGGCGCCTGCAGCAACGGCCTGCTGCACTCGGTTCTTCGGTGCACTATTCACAGCACAAACTCCTGGGGTTCAACAGGTGGGACCGGGGGTGATCCGGAGCGGACGTACTCAACAGACTATCGGCAACGCCGCCGAATCGTGGTGTCGGTTTACCGGACGCGCAGTGGTCCGGATCACTGAATTCCTCTGTAGTCAAGGGGCGAATCATAGTTCTTTGTGCTTGTTTCGGCCGCCTGACCTGCGAAAACGCGGCATCGGCGTGTCGTTACCGTGATAAACTGGTTCCCGGGAAAGGGGAAAGTCCACATGGTTTTTGAGGTCGGCGAAACAGTTGTTTACCCGCATCACGGCGCAGCGAAGATCGAGGAGATCAAGATGCGCGTCATCAAGGGCGAAGAGAAGATGTATCTCAAGCTCAAGGTGGCACAGGGTGATCTGACGATAGAAGTACCAGCAGAGAACGTTGACCTCGTAGGGGTTCGCGACGTGGTGGGCAAGGAGGGCCTCGAGCACGTGTTCGACGTCCTGCGGGCCGAATTCACGGAGGAGCCCACCAACTGGTCGCGCCGCTACAAGGCGAACCTCGAGAAGCTCGCCTCCGGCGATGTCATCAAGGTCGCCGAGGTAGTCCGGGACCTGTGGCGCCGCGACCACGACCGCGGCCTGTCGGCCGGCGAGAAGAGGATGCTCGCGAAAGCGCGCCAGATCCTCATCTCCGAGCTGGCACTCGCGGAGAAGACCGACGAAGAGAAGGCTGCAAGCGTTCTCGACGACGTCCTCGCCTCCTAGGAGACGACGGCGGCGCGGAAGAGGGACCTTCGGGTCCCTCTTTTGCGTGGTCCTGGCATAGGGTGGCGGGATGTCCGAGAAGCAGCATGCCGTCCCCGCGGTCGGTGTCGTGGTGGTCGCCGCAGGATCCGGGCAGCGGCTGGGCCGGGGCATTCCCAAGGCCCGTGTCCTGTGCGCGGGGCGTACCCTCCTCGAACACTCGCTCGACGCCGTCATCACGGCGGGTGTCGCGAGCCATGTCGTCGTGGTCCTCCCGCGGGACGACGCGGTCCTCTCCGCCGTGGTCGCCGCCGCAGGCCGTCCCGGCGGCCCGGCCGTCACCGGGGTGACCGGTGACGCGACCCGGACGGCCTCGGTCCGAGCCGGCCTCGATGCGCTGCCGGCGGCGATCGCCGTCGTCCTCGTCCACGACGCCGCGCGGGCCCTCACCCCACCGGACGTGTTCCGGCGCGTCGCCACCGCCGTCGCCGCCGGCGCCGCCGCGGTCATCCCCGTGCTGCCGGTCGTGGACACGGTCAAGGTGGTGGACGGCGACGTCGTCACCGCGACCCCGGAGCGCGGCGCGCTGCGTGCCGTGCAGACCCCCCAGGGCTTCGACGCCGTGGCTCTCCGCGCCGCGCACGCCGCCGTCGGTGCGGCCGATCCGACGGTCACGGACGACGCCATGCTGATGGAGGCGCGCGGTGCCACCGTGCGCGTGGTCGACGGCGACGCCCTCGCCTTCAAGGTCACCACGCCGCTGGACCTCGTCATCGCCGAGGCGGTCCTGGCCGGGGTGCCCGTCGACGTCCCGTCCCTCCCGCACGTCGCGGGTTGACCGACCACTACCAGTAGCAGGAGCAGCCGTGTACCTGAGCAAGCACACCCACCTTCCCCGCACGGGCATCGGCGTCGACGTCCACGCCTATGCGCCCGCCGATGCGCCCGCCCCGCTGTGGCTCGCGGGTCTGCTGTGGGAGGGGGAGCAGGGCCTGTCCGGTCACTCCGACGGCGACGCCGTCGCCCACGCCGCGGCCGACGCCCTCTTCTCCGCCGCCGGTGTGGGCGACCTGGGCACCCACTTCGGCACGGACCGGCCCGAATACGCCGGCGCGTCCGGGCACGCCCTGCTCACCGCGGCCGCCGCGATCGTCCGCGAGGCCGGATTCGACATCGGCAACATCGCCGTGCAGCTCATCGGGAACCGGCCGAAGTTCGCGCCGCGCCGGGCGGAGGCGGAGGCGGTCCTGTCCGACGCCGCGCAGGCACCCGTCAGCATCTCGGCCACCACCACGGACGGGCTGGGCCTGACCGGCAGGGGAGAGGGCGTCGCGGCCATCGCGACCGCCGTCCTCGTACGCTCCCGCTGAGGCGCTACGCCCGCGACGCCGCAGGGACGTGCGCTGCCGACGGGTAATCTGGACCGGTGAGCCTGCGATTCTATGACACCGCCCGCGCCGAGGTGCGCCCCTTCGAACCCCTCGAACCGGGCCGGGCGAGTCTCTACTACTGCGGTGCCACCGTCCAGGGGATGCCCCACGTGGGCCACGTCCGCTCGGCGATCGCGTTCGACCAGCTGACGCGGTGGCTCGAGGCGCGGGACCTCCGCGTCACGGTGGTACGGAACGTCACCGACATCGACGACAAGATCCTCGCCAAGTCGCAGGACTCCTTCCGCGACGGCGCCGCCGCCGAGGACCCGTCCGTGGTACCCCAGGAGCAGTGGTGGGCCCTTGCGTACCGGTTCGAGCGCGCTTTCGACGACGCCTACACGGCGCTCGGTGTGCGCCCTCCCACCTACGAGCCGCGCGCCACCGGCCACATCCCCGAGATGCACGCCCTCATCCAGCGGCTCATCGACCGCGGCCATGCCTACCCTGCGCCGGACGGTTCGGGCGACGTCTACTTCGACGTGCGGTCCTGGCCCGCCTATGGCAGCCTCACCCGCCAGGACATCGACGACATGCAGGCCGCGCCCGATGCCGACCCGCGCGGCAAGCGCGACCCGCGTGACTTCGCACTGTGGAAGGGCTCGAAGGACACCGACCCCGCGAGCGCGTCCTGGCCGAGCCCCTGGGGGACGGGTCGACCCGGCTGGCACCTCGAGTGCTCGAGCATGGTCACGAAGTACCTCGGCACGGAGTTCGACATCCACGGCGGGGGCCTCGACCTGCGCTTCCCGCACCACGAGAACGAGATGGCCCAGTCGCAGGCCGCGGGCCACGCGTTCGCCCGCTTCTGGATGCACAACGGCATGGTCACGTACGGCGGCGAGAAGATGTCGAAGTCGATCGGCAACACCGTCAGCCCGCAGGAGATGATCGACGCCGCCGGGCCCCGCGTGGTGCGCTACTACCTCGGCCAGGCCCACTACCGGTCGGTGCTCGACTACCGCGAGACGTCCCTGCAGGAGGCGGCATCGGCGGTGGCGCGCATCGACGGATTCATCGCCAAGGCCTCCGCGCGTGTCGGCGCCCCGGCCCCCGGCCCCGTCCGTGCCGTCGACCTCCCCGACGGCTTCGGGGCCGCCATGGACGACGACCTCAACGTCCCCCAGGCCCTCGCGGTCCTCCACACCACGGTGCGCAGCGGCAACACGGCGCTGGCGGCGGGCGACGACGACGCCGTCCGCGCCGACCTCGACGCCGTCGCCGCGATGACCGCCGTCCTCGGACTGGACGACGCGGGGACCGCCACGTCCGGCACCGCCGCCGACGCCGCGGCCTCGAGGGCCCTCGAGGCGCTGGTCGGTGCGAGGATCGCCGAGCGCACCGCTGCCCGGTCCGACCGCGACTGGGCCCGGGCGGACGCCATCCGCGATGCGCTGGCCGCCGCCGGGATCGTCCTCGAGGACGCGGCGGACGGCGTCCGCTGGTCCCTCGCCGAGGGCTGACCGACCCGGTGCGCGTCCCCTCCCGGTCCGCACGCGCGGCCCGACTGGAACACGTGCGGGCCCACCCGCCCGGCTCCGCGTAAACTGGAGGCGATTCTTCCTCTATATAAAGGTGTTCTTCCATGGCCAGTCACGGACGTCCAGGCGCGGTTCGCAAAACGAAAAAGGGCCCCACCATCGGCACCGGCGGACATGGGCGCAAGTCGCTCGAGGGCAAGGGCCCCACACCGAAGGCGGAGGACCGCCCGTACCACAAGGCGTACAAGAGCAAGGAGCTCGCTGAGCGTGCGGCAGCGAAGCGGGATGGCGGCAAGGGCGCCGGCACCGGCCGCACCCGCGGGAAGGCCGCCGAGGAGGTCGTCACCGGCCGCAACTCCGTGGTGGAGGCGCTCCGGGCCGGCATCCCGGCGAAAGCCCTCCACGTCGCCATCCGCATCGAGATGGACGACCGCGTGCGGGAGTCCCTGAAGATGGCCGCCGAACGCGGCATCCCCGTGATGGAGACCGGCAAGCCCGAACTGGACCGCATGACGGACGGCGCCGTGCACCAGGGGCTCATGCTGCAGATCCCGCCGTACGAGTACGCGGACGCACTGGACCTCGCGGACGAGACCATCGAGCGGTTCCGGCGCGGACACATCGGTAACGCCCCGCTCTTCGTGGCACTGGACGGCATCACCGACCCCCGCAACCTGGGAGCGATCATCCGCTCCGCCTCGGCGTTCAGCAGCCACGGCGTCATCGTGCCCGAGCGCCGCTCGGTGGGCGTGACGGCGTCGGCGTGGAAGACCAGCGCCGGAGCCGCCGTGCGCGTGCCCGTGGCCCGCGTCGGCAACCTCAACGCGGCGCTCAAGGCCTTCAAGCAGAAGGGCATCTTCGTCCTCGGGCTCGACGGCGACGGCGACGTCTCGCTGCCGGAACTGTCCCTCGGCCGCGACCCCATCTGCATCGTCGTCGGTTCCGAGGGCAAGGGCCTCTCCCGGCTCGTCCGCGAGAACTGCGACCAGATCGTGTCCATCCCGATCGATTCCGCCATGGAGTCGCTGAACGCGTCGATGGCGGTGGGAATCACGCTCTACGAGGTGTCCCGCCAGCGTTCCGCCTGATACCGCGCATGACGAACCCCGCACCCCTGACGCGTGCCTCCCGCGAGTTCCCGCTCGGACTCCACCCCGCCCGGGGGGCGTGGGGCGCGGACGCGCACGCCAATGCCGCGGTCTGGGCGCCGGGCATCGCCTCGATGGACGTGCACTGGCGCCGGGCGGACGGCACGTGGACGTCGGAGACCCTGGTGGGGCTCGACGGGGGCGTCCACCACGGCCTGGTGGGCCCGGTCCCACCCGGTGCCCTCTACGCGTTCTGGCCCACGGGCAAGGACCTGCCGGGCGCCGTGGGCGAGGCTCAGTTGCTCCTCGACCCGTACGCCCGGGCCATCGAGACGATCCCTCCCGACCCCGGGGCGGCGGAGACACCGTCGCGCTCCTACTACTCGGTGTTCCTCGAGCACACCTTCGACTGGGGCACGAGCGAACGGCCCCTGACCCCCTGGCGTGACACCGTCATCTACGAGGCGCACGTGAAGGGCCTCACGAAGCTCCACCCCGACGTGCCGGAGCGCGTCCGGGGGACCTACGCGGGCCTCGCCCACCCGGTCATGATCGCCCACCTCCGCGACCTCGGGGTGACCGCCGTGCAGCTCCTCCCCGTGCACTTCCACATCGACGAACCGCATCTCGAGCCCCTGGGCCTCGGCAACTACTGGGGCTACAACACGCTCGGCTTCTTCGCGGCCCACACGGACTACGCCACCGCGGAGGCCCGGGCCGCGGGGCCGTCCGCCGTCCTCGACGAGTTCAAGGGCATGGTCCGCGCGCTCCACGAGGCGGGCCTCGAGGTGATCCTCGACGTCGTCTACAACCACACCGCCGAAGGCGATCAGCACCGCCCGGCACTGTGCTGGCGCGGACTCGGGGACGCCGACTACTACCGGCACGACGCCACCGGGCGGTACGTCGACACCACCGGGTGCGGGAACACGCTCGATTTCTCCCAGCCCCGCGTCGTCGAGTTCGCGCTCGATTCGCTGCGCTACTGGGTGGAGGAGTTCAAGATCGACGGCTTCCGGTTCGACCTCGCCGTGAGCCTCGCCCGCGACGAGCGCAACGTGTTCACGCAGCGACACCCCTTCCTCGTGGCCGTCAGGGCGTCCGAAGCCCTGCGCGGGACCAAGCTCATCGCCGAGCCCTGGGACCTCGGGCCGGACGGCTGGCGGACCGGGCAGTTCCCCATCGGCTGGGCGGACTGGAACGATGGCTTCCGCGACACGGTGCGGGACTTCTGGCTGCACGACATCGCCGCGATCGCGCGCGGAGGGACGGGCTCCTCGCCGGGACGCCTGGCCGGATCCCTGGCCGGATCGGTGGAGCTGTTCGCGGCATCGGGCCGCAGCGCGCTGGCCTCGATCAATCTGGTGACCGCCCACGACGGCTTCACACTCGCGGACCTCACCGCGTACGAGCGCAAGCACAACGAGGCCAACGGCGAGGAGAACCGCGACGGCCACAACGACAACCGCAGCTACAACCACGGCGCCGAGGGACGCACGGAGGACGGGGGCATCCTGGCCCGCCGCGAGCGGAGCGCGCGCAACATCATGGCGTCGCTGCTCATCTCGCTGGGCGTACCGATGCTGATGGCCGGCGACGAGCTCGGGCGTACGCAGCACGGCAACAACAACGCCTACTGCCAGGACAATGAACTCGCCTGGGTGCACTGGCCCGACGACGCCGCGTCACGCCGCATGCTCGGGGCCACGCGCACGCTGCTGTCCATCCGGAAGGACTTCCTGGCGCGGCAGCCCCCCACCTTCCCCTCACGCGGCGACCAGTCGACGCTGGTGTGGTTCAGCGCGGCCGGGCTGCCCATGACCGCGCAGGAATGGGACGACCCGCGGACGCGGACCGTGCAGCTCCTCCTCGGCTCGACCGGCGGCACCATCAACGGACTCGTGGTGATCAACGGCTCGCTCGAGGACACCCGCATCCATCTGCCCTCGGCGTGGATCCTGCAGGGCCAGGGCGTCGAGGGGGAGCAGCCGCGCTGGTTCACCCCCACCTTCGACTCCGCGGCGCGCGGTCCGGTCGACGGGACGCTGCGCCTGCGCTCGGGCGACGGCGACACGGTGGCAGCGGACTCGGTACGCATCTACCGCTGCTGAGGCGGTGACGGCGGATCAGGGACACCCGCCGGGGACGACGAAGCCCTGGAACGACGAAGCCCGGGACCGATCAGGTCCCGGGCTTCGTCGACGATGGCGCAGCAGATCAGGCGTTGACGATGAGTCCCAGTTCGGCCTTCGTCGCCAGCGTCGCGTGCTTCGGCAGCACCCGCACTGTGTAGCCGAAGGACCCGGAGTGGTCGATCCGGACGCCGCCCGTGAAGAGGTAGCGTCCGCTGCCCAGGTTCTCGGCGACGACGAGGTCGTCGACCGTGACATCGCTCAGCTCATCGCTCTCGAGGGCACGCCCGTAGGCGACCTCCACGGCGACGTCGTCGGGGTCGAGGCCCCCGAGGGAGACGTACGCGTTGACGGTCAGGGAATCGCCGATCTGCGGGTTCTCGGACACGCCGGTCGAATCGACGTGTTCCACCTGCACCGCAGGCCAGCTGCCCTGCACGCGGGAGCGCCAGGCGGCGGTCCTCCTCGCGAGCGCGAAGGAGTCGGCGGCGGCCTCCTGGCCGGAGCGCCAGGCCGGGCGGTACAGCTTCTCCACATAGTCCTGCAGCATGCGCTCGGCGGACACGGCCGGACCGAGCGTCGCCATGGTGTGCTTGATCATCGCGATCCACTGGTGCGGGACGCCGTCGCGCGAGGGCTCGGACGGCCCGGCCGCACCGGCACCCTCGGCGGGGACCAGCGAGTAGAAGCGCGGGCTCACCTGGGTCTCGAGGAGGTCGTACAGGGCCGCGGCCTCGATGTCGTCGCGCTCGTCGGCGGAGGCGCCGTTGTTGGCGGTCGGGATCGCCCAGCCGTTGTCGCCGTCGTACATCTCGTCCCACCAGCCGTCGAGGACGGAGAGGTTGAGACCGCCGTTGATCGCGGCCTTCATGCCGGACGTCCCGCAGGCCTCGAGCGGACGCAGCGGGTTGTTCAGCCACACGTCGCAGCCCGGGAACAGCGTGAGGGCCATGGCGATGTCGTAGTTGGGCAGGAAGACGATGCGGTGGCGGACCTCGGGGTCGTCCGTGAACCGCACCAGGTCCTGGATCATGCGCTTGCCCTGCTCGTCGGCGGGGTGTGACTTGCCGGCGATGACCAGCTGGATGGGGTGCTCCGGGTGCAGCAGCAGCGCCTTGAGGCGGGCGGGGTCGCGCAGCATGAGCGTGAGGCGCTTGTACGTCGGGACGCGGCGCGCGAAGCCGATCGTCAGGACGTCGGGATCCAGTACGGAGTCGGTCCACGCCAGTTCGGCGTCGGCCGCGCCGCGCTTCTTCCACGAGGAGCGCAGGCGCTGGCGCACGTCGTCCACGAGGTTCGAGCGGAGGCTGCGGCGCAGGGCCCAGATGTCCGTGTCCGGGACGTCGTAGACCTTGGCCCACTGGGGGTCGAGGACGGATTCGGCGCCGAAGTGCTCGAGGGCGAAGTCCGCGATCTGCGGGTCCACCCAGCTCGGCACGTGCACGCCGTTGGTCACGGACGTGATGGGCACCTCGCGCGCGTCGAACCCCGGCCAGAGTCCGGAGAACATGCCGCGCGAGACCTCGCCGTGCAGCTTCGCCACGCCGTTGGCACGCTGCGCGAGGCGCAGGCCCATGACGGCCATGTTGAACTTCGTCGGGTCGCCGTCCGCGTAGTTCTCCGCGCCGAGGGCCAGGACGCGGTCGGTGGGCACGGCGGGCGCGAGGCCGGCGTGGAAGAAGTGCTCGATCTGGGAGCGCTCGAAGCGGTCGATACCGGCGGGCACCGGAGTGTGGGTGGTGAACACGGTGGACGCGCGTCCCGCAGTGAGCGCCTCCTCCCAGCTCATCGGCGACTCGTTGGACGGGTCCATGAGTTCGCGGATGCGCTCGATCCCGAGGAAGCCGGCGTGGCCCTCGTTGGTGTGGAAGACCTCGGGGGCCGGCGTCCCGGTGAGGCGCTGGAAGATGCGCAGGGCCTTCACCCCGCCCATCCCGAGGAGCAGTTCCTGCTGGAGGCGCTGGTCCCCGCCGCCGCCGTAGAGGCGGTCGGTGACGTTGCGCGCCGCGTCGTCGTTCTCGGCGACGTTCGAGTCGAGGAGCAGGAGGGGCACACGGCCGACGTCGGCACGCCAGATGTGCGCCGACAGTTGCCGGCCGTTGGGCAGGGGCAGCACCACCATCGCGGCGGAGCCGTCCTCCTCGCGGAGCAGGGTCAGCGGCAGGCCGTCGGGGTCGAGGACCGGGTAGGTCTCCTGCTGCCAGGCGTCCCGGGACAGGGACTGCTTGAAGTAGCCGGCCTGGTAGAGCAGGCCCACGCCGATCAGGGGGACACCGAGATCGGATGCGGACTTCAGGTGGTCGCCGGCGAGGATGCCGAGGCCGCCGGAGTACTGCGGGAGGACGGCGCTGATGCCGTACTCGGGGGAGAAGTAGGCGATGCTTCGGGGCGCATCCTCGCCGAGGCCCTGGTACCAGCGCGGTTCCGTCAGGTAGCTGTCGAGGTCGGCGCCGAGTTCGTGGATGCGCTGCACCAGTTTCTCGTCGGCGGCGAGCTGCTGCAGCTTCTCGCGTGTCACGGAGCCCAGGAAGGACACCGGATCGTGGCCGCTCTCCTCCCAGGCGGCGCGGTCGATGTCCTCGAACAGGCGCGAGGTCGGCAGATGCCAGGACCAACGCAGATTGCTTGCGAGCTTGCCCAGGGGGGCGATGCTCTCGGGGAGGACGGTTCTGACGGTAAATCTGCGGATGGCCTTCACCCCGGTTACGCTAGCGCACTTGCCCTGCGCAGGGGAGACGGGTGCGCAAACGCTTGCGTAATACAGGAGCGGGCTTGACGTTACGCCAAGCCCCCTTAGCATTTCGGCCCATTACTCGCTAACGTCGTGCAGGTGAGCACTCCTACCGAGCAGAACCGAAATGCCCCGTATCCCGAGGGACTGCGCTTCGGCCGCATCCCGATCACGGCGGTCAGTCCCGTCGTCGAGGACGGACGCTTCCCTGCCAAGGGGATCCCGGGCTCGGACATCGCCGTAGGGGCGACCGTCTTCCGGGAGGGCCACGACCAGCTCGGCGTCTCGGCCGTGCTCTACGATCCCCGCGGCAAGGAGGTGCAGCGCGTCCGCATGACGCCGGTCGGATCCGGCCTCGACCGCTGGGCCGGGACGCTGACACCGCGGGCCAAGGGACTGCACACGTTCACGATCGAGGGCTGGTCCGATGTCTACGGCACGTGGGAACACGACGCCACCATCAAGATCGCCGCGGGGGTCGACGTCGAGCTCATGCTCGCCGAAGGGGCCGCACTCTTCACGCGGGCCGCAGGGGAGCGGACCGCCCGCGACGCCGCGCTCTTCCGCCGTGCCGCCGACGTCCTTGCTGACACGGCACAGAGCGTCGAGACGCGCCTCGCCGCGGGTCTGTCCCCCGAGATCCACGAGGCCATCGCACGCCGGCCCATCCGCTCGCTCGTGACCGCCTCGCAGGCCTACCCCATCAACGTGGAGCGCGAACTGGCCGGGCGCGCCGCCTGGTACGAGTTCTTCCCCCGCTCCGAGGGCGCCACCTACAACCCCGAGACGGCGGAGTGGACCTCGGGGACCTTCCGCGAGGCCGCCAAGCGGCTCGATGCCGTCGCGGCCATGAACTTCGACGTCGTGTACCTGCCGCCCATCCACCCGATCGGCCGCACGCACCGCAAGGGACCGAACAACACGCTGACGGCCGGCCCCGCCGACCCCGGCTCGCCCTGGGCCATCGGCTCCGCCGACGGCGGCCATGACGCCATCCACCCGGACCTCGGCACCTTCGAGGACTTCGACGCATTCGTCGCCCGGGCCCGCGAGCTGGACCTCGAGGTGGCCCTGGACCTCGCCCTGCAGGCCGCACCGGACCACCCCTGGGTCCAGACGCACCCCGAGTGGTTCACCACGCGCGTGGACGGATCGATCGCGTACGCGGAGAACCCGCCGAAGAAGTACCAGGACATCTACCCCATCAACTTCGACAACGACCCGAAGGGGCTGTCGA
Source organism: Arthrobacter sp. TJ-240 (assembly GCF_058269195.1). Lineage (NCBI taxonomy): Bacteria > Bacillati > Actinomycetota > Actinomycetes > Micrococcales > Micrococcaceae > Arthrobacter > Arthrobacter sp. TJ-240. The sequence continues at coordinate 6,817 of NZ_JBZCNG010000001.1, read as the reverse complement.
AGGAGATCCTGCGGATCGTCCTCCTGTGGATCCAGCACGGCGTGAAGATCTTCCGGGTGGACAACCCGCACACCAAGCCGGTGCAGTTCTGGGAGTGGCTGATCGCCCGCGTGAACAAGAAGCATCCCGACGTCATCTTCCTCGCGGAGGCGTTCACCCGCCCGCCGATGATGCATGCGCTCGGCCGCGCCGGGTTCCAGCAGTCCTACTCGTACTTCACGTGGCGGAACACCAAGACGGAGCTGGAGGAGTATTTCACCGAGATCAGCTCGGTGTCGCCGGCCTACTTCCGCCCCAACTTCTTCGTGAACACGCCCGACATCCTCACCGAGTACCTCCAGTACGGCGGGCCGGCGGCGTTCAAGATCCGTGCCGTGCTCGCGTCCATGGCCAGCCCCCTGTGGGGCGTCTACTCCGGGTACGAGCTGTTCGAGCACGTCGCCCGCCCTGGCGCCGAGGAGTACATCGACAACGAGAAGTTCCAGTACCGTCCCCGGGACTACGCCGCAGCCGAGGCGGAGGGCCGCTCGCTGGCCCCCTTCATCACACGGCTCAACGCGATCCGCCGCGCGCATCCCGCGCTCGGCGACCTCGAGAACCTCACCGTCCACAGCAGCACCGATCCCTCGACGGTGGTCTTCGCCAAGCACAAGCAGACGGCCGAGGGCAAGGACACCATCATCGTCGTCGTCAACGTCGACCCGCATAGTACGCGCGAGAGCACCGTGTCGCTGGATCTCGCGAAGCTCGGGATCGACGCCGCGGACCTCGACGGGAACGGTACATTCCTCGTGGACGACCTCGTCACGGGCCAGACCTTCGCGTGGGGCGAGCACAACTACGTGCGGCTCGACCCCTACGTGGAACCCGCCCACATTCTCTCAATCAGGAGGCAGCACTAGTGCCCAACCCCTTCCAGCTCAACGCACCTGGACTGGCCCACGACCCCCACTGGTTCCGCAAGGCGGTCTTCTACGAGGCGCTGGTCCGGGGTTTCGCCGATGCGAACGGGGACGGCTCCGGTGACCTCTCGGGGCTCATCGAGAAGATGGACTACCTCCAGTGGCTCGGCGTGGACTGCCTGTGGCTTCCTCCGTTCTTCAAGTCGCCGCTGCGCGACGGCGGGTACGACATCTCCGACTACTACGACGTCCTCGACGAGTTCGGCTCCCTGGGCGACTTCAAGCGGCTCGTCGCCGAGGCCCACGCGCGCGGCGTCCGGGTCATCATCGACCTGCCCATGAACCACACCTCGGACCAGCACCACTGGTTCCAGGAGTCACGGCGGGACCCCGAGGGTCCCTACGGCGACTTCTACGTCTGGAGCGACACGGACGAGAAGTACGAGGACGCGCGCATCATCTTCGTGGACACGGAGGAGTCGAACTGGACGTTCGACCCGGTCCGTCGCCAGTTCTTCTGGCACCGCTTCTTCAGCCACCAGCCGGATCTCAACTTCGAGAACCCCAAGGTGCAGGAGGCCATCTTCGATGTCGTGCGGTTCTGGCTGGACCAGGGCATCGACGGGTTCCGGGCGGACGCCATCCCCTACCTCTTCGAGGAGGAGGGCACCAACTGCGAGAATCTGCCGGAGACGCACGGGTTCCTCAAGCGCCTCCGCGCGATGGTGGACGAGAACTACCCCGGCCGCGTCATCATCGCCGAGGCGAACCAGATGCCCGACGAAGTGGTGGAGTACTTCGGCAGCGAGGACGAGCCCGAGTGCCACATGTGCTTCCACTTCCCGATCATGCCGCGGCTCTTCTACGCGCTGCGTGACCAGAAGGCCGCGCCCATCATCGAGACGATGGCCGAGACCCCTGACATCCCCGCGGGCGCCCAGTGGGGCACGTTCCTGCGCAACCACGACGAGCTGACGCTGGAGATGGTCACCAACGAGGAGCGGGAGGCGATGCTCGGGTGGTACGCCCCCGATCCGCGCATGCGCGCGAACGTCGGTATCCGCCGTCGACTGTCCCCGCTGCTCGACAACTCCCGCGCCGAGGTGGAGCTGATCCACGCGCTCCTGCTGTCGCTGCCCGGCAGCCCGTTCCTCTACTACGGGGACGAGATCGGCATGGGAGACAACATCTGGCTCGAGGACCGTGACGCGTCGCGGACCCCGATGCAGTGGAACCCGGACCGCAACGCCGGCTTCTCGCCCGTAGATCCCGGCAAGCTGTACCTGCCGGTCGTGCAGTCGCTGGTGTACCACTACAACCACGTCAACGTCGAGGCGCAGATGGCGACCTCCAGCTCGCTGCTGCACTGGGTCCGGCAGATGCTCGCGGTCCGTAAGGCGCATCCGGCCTTCGGGCTGGGCGTCTACCGGAACGTCCCGGTGGAGTCGGAGCACGTCCTGGCCTTCCTCCGCGAGGTCGAGCACGGCAACAACGAGGGCGAGCCCGCGGAATCGGTGCTCTGCATCTTCAACCTGTCGCAGCACCCCGTCGCGGCGAAGATGCGCCTTCCCGAGTTCGCCGGCCGTGGCCTGCGCGATCTGTTCGGCGGCGCCATCTTCCCGGCGTTCGAGGAGGACGGCGAGATCACGCTGACCCTCGGCAGCCACGACTTCTTCTGGCTGCGTGTCCGCTCGGCCAGCTCCAACACGGCGTCGCCGCACACCGAGGCGATGCCCGTCATCTCCATCCCGGAGGCGGTCAGGTAATGGCGACCCATACGCCCTACGTCCCGGAGATCCTCACCGGGTGGTTGCCGTCGCAGCGGTGGTTCCCCGTGAAGGGGGAGTCGGTGGACCTGACGGTCGTCGGCGGGACGGTCCTCGAGGACCCGGCCGGCGAGGCGGGCTTCGAGGTGCACTTCCTGGCTGTCACCTCCGGTACGCGCACCGACGTCGTCAGCGTGCCGATCAGCTATCGCGCGGCACCGCTCGACAGCGCCGCGTCCGGACTCATCGGCCAGGTGGACCACCCGGAGCTCGGCGCGCGGTGGGCGTACGATGCCACCCACGACGCCGACTTCGTGCGCCTCTGGGTCGACTTCATCCTGACCCGCGGGACCACGGCCGACGGCCGCCTCGTCGGCGAACTCGTCAAGGCGCCGGCACGTCAGGAGCCCGGCACGGTGCCACCCGTCAGGGTGCTGCAGGGCGAGCAGTCCAATACCTCCGTCGTCCATGGATCCGGTCCGGGCTCGATGATCGTGAAGTTCTTCCGGGTGCTCGCCGCCGGTGAGAGCCCCGACGTGCAGATCAGCGCCGAGCTCACGGCCGGCGGATCCACGGACACCCCCGACACCTTCGGCTGGGTGACGGGGACCTGGCAGGCAACGGACGCCGAGCCCGGCCACCACGTCACGGGCCACGTCAGTGTCCTGCGGGACTTCGTCGAGGGGAGCACCGACGCCTGGCGCACGGCTTCGTCCGCCGCGTCCACCGCCACCGGCTTCACGGCGGAGGCCCAGGGCCTCGGCCGTGCGGTGGCACGCATCCACCGGCAGCTCGACGGCGCCTTCGGCAGCCGCACGGCCACCGAGGCCGAGGAGCGGGAGTTCAAGGAGGCCCTCGCGCAGCGCATCCGCTGGGCGTGGGAGGAGGCGGGCGACGTCGTAGGCGACCTCGGCGCCGAGGTCGACCGCATCATCCACGAGATCGAGGACCTCGATGAGATCCCGCCCCTGCAGCGGATCCACGCCGACCTCCACCTCGGACAGGTGCTGCAGGCCCCCGACGGCACGTGGCTCGTCATCGACTTCGAGGGGGAGCCGCTCAGGCCCACCGCCGAGCGCAGCGTCCCCGACGTGACGGTGCGCGACGTCGTCGGGATGGTCCGCTCGCTCGAGTACGCGGCCGCGTCCCGCGGGGCCGCCCCGCTCGGTTCGCCCGACGCCACAGCGACCGAACAGTGGTCCGATGCCGCCCGCGAGGCCTTCCTCGAGGGGTACGCGGAGGAGATCGGCGCGCCCGTGGACACCTCCGGCCCGCTCTTCCGTGCCCTCTGGCTGGACAAGGCCCTGTACGAAGTCGTCTACGAGATCCGCAACAGGCCCGACTGGGTCGAGATGCCTGCACGGGACGTGCGCCGCGCGTTGGGCGCGACGTCCGGTGCGGACGCAACGAAAGCAGCTGACATGAATCCTCCCAAGAACGCCGACCGCGACCAGGGCGCCGGGCAGACGAACATCGTCGCCAAGGCCGCCAAGACCGTTGCCGAGACGGCGAAGGCCGCCACGGACAAGGCGAGGAGCGCCGTCGCCGAGGTCGCGGACAAGGCCCGCGACGCCGGTTCCGGCCAGACCGGGACGGCGCCGGCCGCCACCGGAGCCGCCGACCTCACGCCCGTGGCCGTCGACCAGTCCGTCCTCCACCAGGTGTCGGAGGGCGTGTACCACCAGCCCCACGCCGTGCTGGGTGCGCACCTCGGTGACGACGACGTCGTCACCATCCGCACGCTGCGCCGCCTCGCGCGGTCCGTCGTCGTCGTCACCGGATCCGGCCGCACGGAACTCCGGCACGAGCACAACGGCATCTGGGCCGGTGCCGTCAGGGCGGAGAACCCCGGGCACGTCCCCGACTACCGGCTCGAGGTGACGTACGAGGGTGATCCGATCACCGTCGACGACCCCTACCGGTTCCTGCCGACACTCGGCGAGATCGACATGCACCTCATCGGCGAGGGCCGGCACGAGACCCTGTGGACCGCGCTCGGCGCACACGTCCGCCACTACTCGTCCGTCGTCGGCGACATCGAGGGTGTGTCCTTCGCGGTGTGGGCCCCGAACGCCCGGGCCGTCCAGGTCATGGGTGACTTCAACGGCTGGGACGGCAGCGTCAACGCCATGCGCGCCCTCGGCAGCTCGGGCATCTGGGAGATCTTCATCCCCGACGCCGGTGTGGGCACGTGCTACAAGTTCCACATCCTCGGCAGCGACGGCCAGTGGCGCGAGAAGGCCGATCCCATGGCGCGCGGCACCGAGATCCCGCCACTCACCGGCTCGAAGGTCGTCGAGAGCACCTACGTGTTCGGGGACGACGAGTGGATGCAGGCCCGCGCGGCCGGCGACCCCCACAACGGCCCCATGAGCGTCTACGAGGTGCACCTCGGTTCGTGGCGGCAGGGACTGAGCTACCGGGAACTCGCCGAGCAGCTCGTGGAGTACGTCTCCTGGCAGGGCTTCACGCACATCGAACTCATGCCCGTCGCCGAGCACCCGTTCGGTGGCTCGTGGGGTTACCAGGTGACGTCCTACTTCGCGCCGACGTCGCGGTTCGGCTCGCCGGACGACTTCAAGTACCTGATCGACCGGCTGCACCAGGCCGGGATCGGCGTGATCATGGACTGGGTCCCGGCCCACTTCCCGAAGGACGCCTGGGCCCTGGCCAAGTTCGACGGCGGCACGCTGTACGAGCACGGGGACCCGTTCCTCGGCGAGCACCAGGACTGGGGCACCCTGATCTTCGACTTCGGGCGCCGCGAGGTGCGCAACTTCCTCGTCGCGAACGCGCTGTACTGGCTCGAGGAGTTCCACATCGACGGTCTCCGTGTCGACGCCGTCGCGTCGATGCTCTATCTGGACTACTCCCGGCAGGAAGGGCAGTGGCGTCCGAACAAGTTCGGCGGCCGCGAGAACCTCGAGGCGATCTCCTTCCTGCAGGAGGTCAACGCCACCGCCTACAAGCGGGCTCCGGGCATCGTCATGGTGGCCGAGGAGTCGACGGCGTTCGACGGCGTCACCCGGCCCACGAGCAGCGGCGGCCTCGGGTTCGGTATCAAATGGAACATGGGCTGGATGCACGACACCCTCCAGTACATCTCCGAGGACCCGATCAACCGGGTGCACCACCACGGGAAGGCCACCTTCTCGATGGTCTACGCCTACACCGAGAACTTCATGCTGCCGATCAGCCATGACGAGGTGGTCCACGGCAAGGGATCGCTCCTGCGCAAGATGCCGGGCGACCGGTGGCAGCAGCTCGCCAACGTCCGGGCCTATCTCGCCTTCCAGTGGGCGCACCCCGGCAAGCAACTCATCTTCATGGGGTCGGAGTTCGCCCAGGAAGCGGAGTGGGCCGAGCACCACAGCCTCGACTGGTGGCTGACCGAGACGCCCTCGCACCAGGGCGTCCAGCACCTCGTCCGTTCCCTCAACTCGATCTACCGGAACACCCCCGCGCTCTACGCACGGGACAACGAGCCCGCCGGCTTCCAGTGGATCGACGAGAACGACGGCGAGCACAACACGCTGTCCTTCATCCGCTGGGACCACCAGGGCAACCCGCTGGTATGCATCGCCAATTTCGCGGGTGGACCGCACGAAGGTTTCCGCGTGGGCCTGCCCTGGGCGGGGGAGTGGACCGAGGTCCTCAACACCGACTCCGCCGAGTTCGGCGGATCGGGTGTGGGCAACGCCAGCCCCATCACCGCGAAGGAAGGCGCCCACAACGGGCAGCCCGCATACGGCGACGTCCGAGTACCGCCTCTCGGGGTGCTCTACCTGAAGCCCGCCACTTCCTGACCCGTCAGGCAGGTCCCTCGGCCCGAACATCGGCCGGCACGACAGCGGCGGACCCCGGAAGCGGGGTCCGCCGCTGCTTTGCATCCACGGGCGGGCGATGCTACTGTTTATATCCGCGCTGATGAAGTTATCTGGTCGGCCGACAACCACAGAACCGAGAAGTCCTTCCTACCCGTTCGGGTAGGAACAGGGGATCGGGGAAGCGGGAACCGGCCGATTTGGAGAACGGAAGCAGCAAGGGTAGGCTTGTGAAGTTGCTTCGGAGCGAGGACATGACGGTTTGGTTGTGTTTGGTGCCGGTAGCTCCTGTTGTTTGAGAACTCAATAGTGTGCCAAGTTTGTT